>QFQQ01000108.1 GCA_003243445.1 Citrobacter freundii | reverse complement strand
GCTGATGTTGAAACGCGAATTACGCGAATCAGACTCCGGAGAAGGAGGATAATTCGCGTAATTCACATTTTGTTGTATTAGATTTTTTTTGACAGGTCAATTGCGACTGTATACGACCGTCTCAGTTGCAGGAACACTAATTCGCGAAATTCGCGTAATCAAATCAGTGTCACGCCTCTTCATCAAACTCTTCATCAAACTCCTTCCCGCCTCCAAGATTCATCATACTTCCAATAAGATCCTTGAATTCGATCTTGCTTTCGAACACTTTTTTGCTGATGAGTGAGTAAGAAGCGAGGCCGTGTAATACGAACTCCATCAGCAAAGCTGCTTGGGTATCGTTTACATGTACGAAGTATTTTTTCACGAGCGCATGGAGACCGTCAACCTGGTAAAGTGCGATCAGTTTGTCTTTATCACTTGTATTGAAGGAAAGATTCAGGTGATTGCCTTTATCAAACCAACTGGTGATGGAGCGGTAAGGATTATCGGCTTCACGTTCCTGTTGAGATGGTTTGCCGGAAGATCTTCTCTTCTTCAATGTGTCCGGGTTAGGAAAATACTGCGTGAACTGTGTGCGGATCGCCTTATCCACCAGGTTTGTTGCAACCTGGTATGGCCCTTCCTGCTCGCCTTCATATACCAGCTCAACTTTACCGGTGATAGAAGGGATGATGCCGGCAAGATCACCTACCCAAACCTGCGTTTCTTTTTCTCCGTTGATCAGTGCTCTTCTTTCGGCAGAACTGATCGCGTTCTCAAAAGCCGAGATCGTCAGACGGGCGCTTACGCCACTCTTCTTATCTACGAACTCACTCGCTCTTGCTTCAAATGCGATCTGTTCGATCAGGCGTTTGATCAGATCGCTGATCTTCACACGTCCCTGTTGTTCCTCGCTGATATCTGCTTCCTGTTCGGTGATCTCCAGCGCATGCTCGAGTGATTTTGGATAGTGGGTAAGGATCTGGCTTTGAATACGGTCTTTCAATGGTGTGACGATAGATCCGCGATTTGTATAATCCTCAGGATTTGCGGTGAACACGAACAATATATCCAGTGGCAACCGGAGTTTAAACCCACGGATCTGGATATCTCCTTCTTCCAGGATATTAAACAAAGCCACCTGGATCCTTGCCTGCAGATCGGGAAGCTCGTTGATCACAAAAATGCAACGGTTACTTCTTGGAATGATGCCATAATGAATCACGCGATCATCCGCAAAACTCAGTTTGAGATTTGCCGCTTTGATCGGGTCAACATCGCCGATCAGATCTGCCACGCTCACATCCGGCGTAGCCAGCTTTTCTCCGTATCGTTGTGTGCGATGGAGCCATTCTATTGGAGTGGCATCGCCTTTCTCGGCGATCAGGTCACGTGCATACTGTGTGATCGGATTGAGCGGATCATCATTGATATCGCTACCGGGAATAACGGGTATGTATTCATCCAGCAGGTTGATCATTTGACGCGCCATTCTCGTTTTAGCCTGACCACGCAGACCAAGAAAAAGAATGTTGTGTTTGCTAAGCAATGCTCTTTCCACGTCAGGGATCACCGTGTCTTCATAACCAACGATCCCGGGAAAGGAGGTCTCATTTTTCTGGAGATTTCCAATGAGGTTTTGCCTGATCTCTTCTTTAATGGATTTCGTTTTATATCCACTTTTCTTTAATTCACCTAAGGTTTTTGCTTTTTGCATAATAGTATTTGAATTATCCGGATGTTATGCCGTAGAAAATCTGCGAATACCATCC
Organism: Citrobacter freundii; assembly: GCA_003243445.1. Classification (GTDB taxonomy): domain Bacteria; phylum Bacteroidota; class Bacteroidia; order Chitinophagales; family Chitinophagaceae; genus Terrimonas_A. The sequence goes on along the minus strand of QFQQ01000108.1, from coordinate 11,565 downwards.
TTGATCAACGCAACATGAAAATTGATAAGAAATCCTATATGAAGACCTGCCAATCTCACGTGACTAAGCAATTGGGCTTCATATACGGGGTTTATGTCTTTTTTTGCCTTTATTTCTACAATTAAAAGATCATCCACGAGCACGTCAAGAATCAGGCCTTCGTCGAAAACAAGCCCATCATACAAAATGGGCAGTTTCACCTGTCTGCAAAAAGGTATATTCCTTTTGCTCAATTCGTGACAAAAACAAACTTCGTAGATCTTCTCCAGAAGGCCAGGCCCCAACTCCTGATGAACCTGAAAGGAACAATCAACTATTTCCTGGCAAAGAAACTCCTCATACTCGCTTGCTGTGTATCTTTTATTATTCATTGCTTTCATTTTATGGCAAGTACCATCATAAAGAATGAGTAACAAAGGGTTTTACAACAGAGGATACGTTTTTTTTCTCCTTCAAGAACGAGGAATTGTACCTGCTCTAAAGTTTTCTTACCGTCTTTCCGTCTTACCGGTCAAATTTTACCGGTAAGACGGAAAGACGGTAAGAGTGTACGCGATCCGAAAGAACTTTTCTTTTTAGTATACCGTCTTTCTCTTCCCATTCTCAAAATCACGGAAGATAAATGCACCCAACCTGTCAAGCGATGCAAAGAATGCCTTACCGTTATTCGTTTCTGTAAATTCCTGTACAAAACGTTGCAGGTAAGGATCTGTCGCGATCATAAAAGTGGTGATCGGGATCTTGAGCTTTTTACATTGCGCAGCCAGGTTCATACAGCGATTGACGACCTTACGATCCAGTCCAAAGCTGTTCTTGTAATAACGCTTGCCCACTTTCAAACAGGTGGGTTTTCCGTCAGTGATCATAAAGATCTGCTTGTTGGGATTCTTCCTGCGGCGCAGGATATCCATGGCCAGTTCCAGGCCGGCAACTGTATTGGTATGATAAGGACCAACCTGCAGATAGGGAAGATCTTTGACTTCGATCGGCCATGCATCATTACCAAATACAACAATGTCCAGCGTGTCCTTTGGATACTTTGTCTGGATCATTTCGCTCAGTGCCATAGCCACTTTCTTGGCAGGTGTGATGCGGTCTTCGCCGTAAAGGATCATCGAGTGTGAAATATCGATCATCAGCACCGTTGATGTCTGCGCCTTGAAATCGGTTTCGCGTATGCTCAGGTCATCTTCCTGCATACTGAAACTATCAATGCCGTGATTGATCTGTGCATTGCGGATAGATTCGGTAAAATCGATCTGCTCCAGCATGTCGCCAAAACGGAACTGACGCGTCTCAGGATTTAGTTCGTCACCCTGTCCGGGTTTGAAGCTATGGTGATCCCCCTTCTTTGTCTTCTTTAACTTACCAAAGATCTCTTCAAGACTTCTCTTGCGGATACCTTGTTCAGTTTTCGGAGTGATCTTTATTTCTCCAGGCTGGTTATCATCGGTGATATAACCTTTCTCCTTCATCTCATCAATAAAATCACCCATACCGTATTCGTTATTGGTGAGTTCATATTGATTGTTTAATTCATTCAGCCATTGAAGTGCTTCGCCGACGTCTCCGCTGGTATAGGTAAGCAGTTGCATGAACAGGTCGAGCAACTGATCGAAACGGCTTTTGCCGTTTTCATTGGGGTCAAAACGGGTAAAATGGAATCCTCTCACAAAATCGGGTTTAAGGCAATTTACGTAAAAACGGTTTCAAAAATCAAGTGTAAAAATGCAACGGCCCTGCGAATGTTTGAGGTACAGGGTCTTAAATACACCAATGTAAAACAGCAGAAACCGGATTTGGTTCGTTGGTTGATCCGCCTGCGTTGATTTTGGGGTATTGACCAACAAAAAAAGGCTGTCTCTCATCTGAGACAGCCTTTGGGAACATGTATAATCCTGTATTATTTTTTCATTGTATCGGCAGGCGGATTGCTGATAATCGATCCTGCACCTTCAGTTACAGAAGGATTCGATTGTTTTGCTTTGCCATAACGCTCTTCGATCGCATCCAGGATACGCAGTAACGCATCGTTGATCGGCGCTTCTGTTCCTGCAAGATCAGATCCATAGAGATCAGGGCGGTTATCGCGCAGGTTATCATAGTAGCGTTTCTGCTGCTCCATATCCTTGCGGAGGTCTTTTCTGATCTTATCTGCGAGATCCGTTTTGCCAGCCTTGTAAGCGGCTTCAAGATAGAGAAGACCGGTCTGGTTATGACTGCCGAAACGACCTGTCATTGCATAAGGCAGGTTTTCAGGAAGAATGCCTGCTTCCACTTTATCCAGCAGCTCGTTTGCTTCTTTCTTTCTGCCAACGTCGGCCATATTACCGGCAGCTTCAGCGTATACAGAACGGATGTTCAGCAAGTGACGGCGGTTTTCTTCATCATAATAAACACCGCTTTTGCCCGCACCACCAAACTCGAATTTGGTCATGAGGTTGTTGTACATGAAATCAGTGTTATTATCACGGACAGGGCTGCCGCCGAGACCGATCTTGCGCATCAGTGTATCTGTTGTCCAGTTTGCCTGCGGATATTTATTCACCACCGGCACAAGGCGATAGGCCATACCATCTTTACGCAGGTAAGGATAGAAGCCGAGTTCACCATAAGGCGAAGTGAAATAGATCGGTCTCTTCCAGTTATTCGCCGCAATGATGTTGAGGATCATCAGGTCACTGCGCAGGAATGCTTCGCTTTGTTTTGCCGGTGGTATTTCGAAGATCATCGGAGAAACAACGCTGTCGTTTGCATTCACCGTTTTGTTTGCCCTGACTGCGTTCACATCTACCGGAACCATCAGCCTGGAAACAGGGAATGATCTTGGACCTACATCTCTTCTTGTATCCGGGTCAAGTACTGGTTTACCCAATACGTCTTTCATGATATACATCAGCGGATAAGCCTGGTTCTTATTTGCTCTTGGATCCTGTTCGAAGCGCATGTATTCGCGGTTGTGACCTTCGATCTGTTCAGGCGTCCAGATCACATCCACAGCTTCAGCATCGTTCACTTTTGTGCGGAGCTGGTTGATATACCAGTCGATACCCAATAAGCTGTTGTTGATAATGCGGATGTCTTTACGAACGCCTTCCACTTCCTGTGCATACCACAGCGGATAGGTATCATTATCACCAAAGGTGAAGATGATCGCGTTTGGTGCGCAGCTTTCCAGGTAATCTTTTGCAAGATCGGGAGCGAGTGTTTTGCTGCTGCGGTCGTGGTCATTCCACTCCTGTTGCGCCATCAGTGCAGGCACGGCAAGGATGCAGATCAATGCTGTAACAATGTTCAATACTCTCCAGTTCTGACCAGCGGAAGAGGCCGCCCTTGCAAGCAATGTGATCACTGCTGTTACAGCCGCAAATACCGCAGTTACTTCCAGTGCGATCAGCACAACTGAACCCAGTGAAGGACCACGTAATGAACTCATGATGGTGATCAGGAAGGTAAGGGCGGAGCCATAAGCCAGTACATTTTTGAAGGTGATCTGGTCTGCTTTTTCCTTCGCCATTCTTACAAATGCAACAACAGCCAGGCCGATCCAGATCGCAAATGCATAGAACGATCCCACATAAGCATAATCACGTTCCCTTGGCTGATTACCCGGCTGGTTCAGGTAAAGCACGATTCCGATACCTGTAAGGAAGAACAGGATGAATGTTACGATCCAGTCTTTTCTGTTTTTAAGGAACTGATAAACGCAACCAATGATACCAAATGCAAATGGCAACAGGTAAAGTGTATTGTGCGCTTTATTGTTTTTCAGGCTGTCAGGCAATGCGCTCTGATCGCCGAGCCTTGCATTATCGATAAAGGAGATGCCGCTGATCCAGTTGCCATCACGGGCATTGCCCATTCCCTGAACGTCATTTTGTTTTCCGGCGAAATTCCACATGAAATACCGCCAGTACATCACGCTCATCTGGTAGGTAAAGAACCAGGTCATATTATCCACGAACGAAGGCGCTTCATATTTCCCGGTTTGAGGATCCTGTGCAAGACCAAGCCACTGTGCATAGAAAGTGGCGTGGTACTGATCATTGCTGGAATCCCAGATCCGGGGGAACAAACGCATATCGCTGCTTTCATAACGATATTCGAGTGATCTGCCGATCGCTTCGTATTTGTCTTTTCCTTTTACATATTTTTCTTCACCGTAGATATAAGGATCGGAACGATCGATCTCTGCAGCGAAGTGTGGACCATAGAGTAAGGGCGCGCTGCCGTATTGTTCACGGCTGAGGTAATAAACAAGATTGATCGGGTTATCTACATTGTTCATGTCGATCGCAGGGTTTGCGTTGGAGCGGATCAATGCAGTGAAATAGATAAAATAACCGAGCAGCATGAATGCATAGCACCACAAGCTGAGTTTCAGCAACCGGAGTGCAACGGGTTTCAGGAAGTAACCTGCCGCTGCCGAAAGACCAATTACCAGGATCAGCTTCAGGAATGTACCACCACCGGAGCCGCCCATGACCACCACAAAAGGCAGCGCGGATACGAAGAAGAACAAAGCAAACCAGATGACCAGTTTGGTTTTGTTCAATGTTTTTTCTTTGAACGCTAATGCCCATGCGATCAATGCCGCCAGGACAAGGAAGTAAATCGCAAAACCGGAGAAGAAAGGCATGCCGGCGGAGTTAACAAAGAACACGTCGAACATACCAGCCGCCTTCATCGAATACTGGATGATCACCACCTGAACGATACCGGTAACAAGACAGCCCACCAGGAATGCGATGATCGAGCCTTTTACAGTGGGTTTATAGCGGCGGTAGTAATAGATCATTACGATAGCGGGGATCGTCAGGAGGTTCAGCAGGTGAACACCGATGGACAGACCCACCATGAAGAAGAGGAATACGATCCAGCGGTCGGCGTGCATACGCGATGTAACGTCGTTTCCGGCGTGTTCATCAGCATGTTCCCATTTCAGCATCGCCCAGAATACGAGCGCGGTGAAGAAAGAAGACAATGCGTATACCTCACCTTCAACAGCACTGTACCAGAATGAATCACTGAAATTATAAGCAAGTGCGCCGACAATGCCCGCGGTCATTACCGTAAATATTTGCTGACCGCTCAGTTGTTCGCCTGCTGTCACAAACATTTTACGTGCAAAGTGGGTGATACTCCAGAAAAGGAACAGGATGGTTGCGGCACTGGCGAGTGCGCTCATGAAGTTCACGGCATTGGCTGCAGTCATCGGGTCACTGCCGAACAGGATGATGAAGAAGCGGCCGAGCAATACAAATACCGGGGCGCCGGGAGGGTGCGGAAGCTGTACTTTGTAGGCGCTGGCGACAAATTCGCCGCAATCCCACAAGCTGCCTCTGGCCTCACGGGTTAACATATACGTAGCGAGCGAAACCAGGAACACCGCCCATCCGGTAAGATTATTGACTTTTCTGAAGTTCATAAAGGGGTTTATTTTGAAAGAAAGCAAAAATAGGGGATACGGGGCTGAAAATTACAGGTTTCGTAAGTCGTTTACAAGGGGTGTAGTGGGGAGGAGGGAGGGAGGTTCGATGATCGATGGCCGATGGCCGGAGGGATTGTCTGGCAACTGGTTTTAAATTCCCGAACTGATTATCCTGAAATCATTTATAAGAAACTTTTCGTAAGCCTGTTTGGCAATCCACAAGGAATAATGTTCTGTTAAAAAAAGCAGTTTGATTTGGCCCGGATTGAAAAAAACATCTGCAATCTGCATATCGAATATCAGCCATCGAACATCGACCATCTAGCCGAAGTGCACCCGCACTGTCTGATACGACAACTGCCCCTGCATCCTGTTGAATGCCGGAGTACTTTTTTCCGAAAATCCTTTCAGGCCAAACAGACCGGCGGCGTTGCCTTTGTTGATGGCGATCTCGAGGTAGCCGGCGCTGTTGAAGAGGGCGAGCTTTTCGCCTTCGGGCACGTCAGCATAGGATTCGCTGATGCGGTCGATCACTTCATCGCGCTTGAACACGATCCGGAAAGCACGGCCGCGGCGTTGTTCCTCGAACTGCTCATGCGTGATGTTAACGATCACGTTCTCGAAATTGTCGATAAAAATGATCTGCCCTTCTATAAAGGTCTCATCCAATGCCGGGCGGAGATGCCGTTTCTCTATATAAGCCGGATCAGGTATGCCGATATCGCGGATGCCTTCGCCCTGAACGAGTTTATTGACGGTGCGCGCCATCACTTCAGTCAGGTAGATCGTATTGCGGGGTTTTGATTTGTCCAGCGGAATACCGATCACCATTTCGGGTGTTTCTTCAAGGATCATGGTGAGCAGGCCATTGTCCGCGCAAAGCAGGTATTGATTGTTGTGAAAAGCGAGCAGCAGTTGTTCGGGCTTTTTTTCAAACAGGTTGACCAGTATCAGGTGATACGTAAACTCCGGCGAATTCCTGATCGCGCTCCGGCACACATACGCGGCCTGAGGATAATTGAATGGCGGAATATTATGCGAGATATCGACGATCTGAAATTCCGGGTTGATCTGTAGCAATTGCGCTTTCACCACCCCAACCAGGTAATCCGGGCTGCCAATGTCTGATGTGAGGGTGAGGAGAGGCATAGGGGCGGGTGCTGCAGTTTAAAGTTTAAAAGGTTTAAGGTTTCAGAGGTTTCAAAAGTTCCAGAGGTTCCAGAGGTTAGGCGTAAACCTTTGAAACCTCTGGAACGTCTGGAACTTTATTTAACGAGTTCTCCATTTTTGAAGAAGAACCTATAAGTCAGCTTATCTGCCAGCTTCGGAAAAAACCTGTTGAGAAAAATGGTTTGTTTTCCCTGGAATGTAAGCACGAGTGTGCGTTTCTTTTTTTCGATGGCGCGAAGGATGTGTCGGGCACATTCTTCTGCTGTCATCATTTTGCTTTCGTCCATGGGTGTTTCGCCGTGCGATTGTCCATCTTTATTCAATGCAGCATGACGGATATTGGAAGCAGTGAATCCGGGACAAACCCACATTACATGCACATTATCGTGCATCAGTTCCGTCTTAATTGCTTCCAGCCAGCCCTGCAATGCGAACTTACTTGCCGAATAGGCATTGCGGCCGGGCAGTCCGCGATAACCTGCAATGGAAGATACGCCGACGATCGTTCCTTTCCGTTCGACCAGCGAGTTCAAGGCATATTTGGTGCAATAAACGGCGCCAAAGAAGTTAATGTCCATCACCTTTCTTGTCACGTCCGTGGTGGAATCTTTCAGCAATGCACGCATCGAGATCCCCGCATTGTTGATCAGTACATCGATACCGCCAAAGATCTTGATCGTTGTTTCCATAAAACGGCGGCAGTCATTTTCACTGCTCACATCCGCCACCATCGTATGCAGCGGAGAAGACGGATAGGATGATTGTAAGCGATACAGTTTGTCGTGGTTACGGCCACAGGTTGCCACTTTTGCCCCGGCCATCAACAGGTCATCTACCAGCGCTTTCCCGATGCCATCGGTGCCACCTGTTACCACTACCACCTTGTCTTTGAAATAGGAATCCATGCGAATGTTTTTCTAAGTGCAAACGTAGTTTAAAATTAGGAACTTACATGGGGTTGGGGCGGCTTATGCGCGTGTAAGTTTCACTCTTTGATCCGGTGCGGCAGACAAGTTACGGGAGAACTTCCGCTGATCAATTGCAGAACCCGTTCAATAGACTAATTTGCCGCCATGAATTCTCCCGAAATCAGAACCGTCAATGTCACCCGCTATGTAACACCCCTTCGCGAAGGAGGATCGTTGCCGGCGATAGCTGAGGCTGACGATGGTTTTTTATATGTCTTGAAATTCCGCGGGGCCGGTCAGGGTGTAAAGGCTCTGATCGCTGATCTGATCGGAGGCGAGCTGGCCCGTGCTGCCGGACTGAAGATCCCCGAGATCGTTTTTGCCAATCTTGACGAAGCATTTGGCCGCACCGAGCCGGATGAGGAAATACAGGAGCTGCTTCGCAAAAGCGAAGGCCAGAATCTGGGGTTGCATTATTTGTCAGGCGCGATCACATTCGATCCGGCGGTGAACAAACCGGATGAATTGCTGTCTTCCAAGATCGTGTGGCTGGATTGTCTGCTGACCAATGTTGACCGCACAGCCCGAAATACGAACATGCTCATCTGGCGAAAAGAACTCTGGCTCATCGATCATGGCGCATCGCTTTATTTTCATCATTCATGGAGCAACTGTAAAGAGCAGGCTGTGCGCCCGTTTGCCCAGGTGAAAGATCATGTGCTGCTGCCGCGTGCCACGCAACTGAAAGAAGCAGATGAACAAATGAAAGCGATTCTTACCCCGGAAAAGATCCGGTCGATCGTGGCCATCGTTCCGGACGAATGGCTGACTGCTGAACACCCTGACAGCTCCGCCACAGAGATCCGTGAAGTGTATGAACAGTTTTTAATCACCCGTATATCATCATCAGAAATTTTTGTAAAAGAAGCCCAGTATGCAAGAGAAGCACTTGTTTGAATACGCCGTCGTCCGCGTTGTGCCAAGGGTGGAAAGGGAGGAATTTATCAATGCAGGGATCATCCTGTATTGCCGCGACCAGCGTTTCCTGGGAGTCAAAATCTCTTTTGATGAACACCGTCTTATGGCATTTTGTCCATTGCTTGACATAGAAGAACTGAAAGAACATCTTTACGCATTCGAGCAGATCGCACTCGGCAACAAAGATGCAGGCCCGATCGCCAGGCTGGATCTCGCCGGCCGCTTCCGCTGGCTGACCGCCACGAGGAGCACGGTCGTACAGGCATCGAAAGTACACCCGGGATTGTGCAGGGATGCGGGGGAGATGCTGGAGAGGTTGGAGGGGCAGTTGGTGGGGTAGGGAGGTTCCAGGGGTTTCAGGGGTTTAATAGGTTTGAGAAGTTTGATAAGTTTGAGAGGTTCCAGAAGTTCCAAAGGTTATCCCAACAAATGGAGGTTTATCACACGGGTTAACTTTTGAACCTATCTGGAACCTATCAAACTTATCAAACTTCTCAAACCTATCAAACCCCTGGAACCTCTGAAACCTCTGAAACTTCTGGAACCTCTAAAACCTTTCGCCTACGTTAACGTACCAAGCCTGATCTATTCCTAAATTTGTTTTCACAATCAATCCTGGTGCAGTCGTGAACATCCGCGCTCATTCGCACTTTATTCGTGTTATGCCTGATAGTCCTTTTAAGATACAATTGAGTTTCCGTGCAGTAGTGGAGCGGCTTGAGCAACTTGCGGCTGATCCCGCGGCTGAAGGTCATGCGCGTGCTATCGGCCTGCTGGAAGAGTTAAGCTCATTTCCGCAATTTGCCGAAGGCATTACAGATGAATCTCAGGTAGTGGAGCATGCTGATCTGATCAGGCGGCTGCTGGTGGATTATTTTCCGCCCTTACTTACGCTGAATGAAATCAAGGCGGTCAATCTTCCTTATAATAATATCATCTTTAATCATACCCAGCGCTTTCAGAATATCCTTAAAGCCGCCGGACCGGGCTTTGATATCGCGATCAGGGATTTTGATGAACACCAGTTTTATGTGCTAAGCTGCTGTCTTATCCTGAATGAATTTTATGGAACTACCCTGGATTTCTCCCGCCCATTGTTTTATGATATCCCCACCGCGGATGGCATCATCCGTCATTATAAGATATTATACAACGCGGATAACCTTGATATCCTGCCGACTGATAAAGCATTACCGGTAACACCTGAGGATATAGAACTGCTGATGAACAGCTACGAAAACCTTGATCTGTGGAAACAAAAATTTCCCCCGGAGACCTGGATCCTGCGTGGCTTTTCCATTATGACCCTGATCGACTCCACCGTAGAAAATGCAGTTTCCATTTTTAAAGAAAAACTGCTGACTACAAACTCCGCGGATTTCCAGGCAAGCATCTTCTCGATCTTCCGATCCATCTTCCGCGTTCCGGATATGAAAGTGGGTTTTATTCTTTTTAATGAAGAAGAGGAGAAATTTGTAAGGGATGCGTTTGGTCACCAGATGCAAAGTTTTATCCTGGAAGACGAGGAACAAGGCCGGGCGCGTGACCTGCTTTGCACGGAGTCTTACCGTTGTCTTATAAGAGATGAAAAATATTTTGCGGTAGCCGATCTCAATTTGTTTTTTAAACATCATCCCGTCAGCCCGCTTGGCAAACGCTTTATGGAGCAGGATATAAAAAGTTTTATCCTTGCGCCGGTGGTAAAGAATGAAAAGCTGCTGGGCATACTCGAGCTGGTTTCACCCAGGGTACGAGATCTCAACAGCATCAATGCCAATAAACTTGAAGTGGTTATGCCATTTCTTACAGACACGGTGGAAAGAATGATCGCCGAGCTCCAGAACCAGGTACAGGCTGTGATCCAGGAACGCTACACGACGATCCATGAAAGCGTTTACTGGAAATTTAAAAGTGAAGCCCAGAAACTTATTTACAGCGAACAGCAGGGAAAAGAATATCATCCGGGCGAGATCGTATTTCCCGGCGTATATCCGCTGTACGGCCAGATAGACATCAAAGGTTCTTCCGAAGCACGGAATTTAAGTGTACAAAAAGATCTGCAGCGACAACTGGAAGAATTGCTGTTATTGCTTCGCAAAATAAATCCATATCAGCCCTTTGAAGCAGAAATGGATTTTATAACAGCACATCTCGAAGAACTGGCCGTAAGCATCAAAGCCGGCACCGAACAGTTCATCAATAATTATCTCGAAAGCCGCGTTCATTACAAACTCCGGCATATAAAAGATGTTTCACTGAAGCCTGCGATCAATGTTTATTTCCAGGACACAGAAAAAGAGACAGGTGCTTTTCATATCTACAGGCGTAAGTATGAAAAGACGATCCAACTGATCAATGATAAGGTGGCTGGGATCCTGGACGGACGTCAATTGGTAGCGCAAACTTTGTATCCGCATTATTACGAACGCTTCAAGACGGATGGTGTGGAGCATAATCTATATGTAGGGCCATCGATCGCTCCCTCGCAGCCATTCAGTATGAAAAGGCTTTATGAGCTCAGGCTTTGGCAACTGCAGGCGCTCTGCGAAATGGAGATGGCGCACTATGAACTTAAACCCAAATTGCCTTACCCGCTGGACGTGACCACGCTGATCCTGGTTTATCAATCAGCCATTGCCATACGTTTCCGGATGGATGAAAAACGGTTCGATGTGGACGGCAGTTACAATGCAAGATTTGAGATCGTTAAAAAAAGAATCGATAAAGCTTATATCAGAAATACAAACGAACGCATCACAAAAGAAGGAAAGCTGACCATTGTTTATTCGAGCGATGAGGAAGCAGAAGAATATCTGGGTTACATTACCCTTTTGCAATCCCAGGGATTATTGCAGGATGATGTTGAGCAGTTTGACATAGAAGATCTGCAGGGCGTGTCCGGACTGAAAGGCATGCGTGTGGGAATTCATCATAAGAGAACGGCACACGGGCAACAGGCTGGGGCGGAGTCTTAGCAGGTCAGAAGCGTTGATGGGGGATGACCGCCGACGGCCGACCGCCGACCGCAGACGATGCATTAGGTAAGCGTTTTCTTTACGTATCGATATACAGTGATCT
>QFQQ01000245.1 GCA_003243445.1 Citrobacter freundii | reverse complement strand
GGCCTGCACGAAGCGGGAGGCATCGGCGTCGGTGTCAGCATCGTCATCGGTGCCGGCATCCCCCACGATCAGCAATTGCCCGGCCTGCACGGCGGCATCGGCCGCATGCAGCCCGATCACACCGCCGCTGGCGCGTACTTCCACGGCCAAGGGACGCTGTCCGGCCGCATGGCGCAGGGCTTCGGCAGCCAGCAGCGCTTCGGCGTCGCGCCCGGCGGCTGCGATCACCACAAAAAGAGGGTTCATGAAAGCTCCTGAAGAATGGGGGATCACGGCCACTGGCATGGCTCCAGCAGCACGCTGGCGGCCAGGGCCTGGACGCGGTTGGCATCGACTTCGCGTGCGGGCGCGGCCTGCAGCCAGGCCAGCGCGCTGGCCGTGGACAGGCGTGCGGTGTCCGCCAGATCCAGTCCGCGCAGCCGCGCGGCCACCATGCCCGCGACCATGGCATCGCCCGCGCCCACGGAGCTGCCGCGCGCGCGCTGCGGCGGCCGCGCAATCACCGCGCCTTGCGCGCTGGCGAACAGCGCGCCCTCCTCGCCCATGGACACCACGGCCAGCCCCAGCCCCCTGTCCAGCAGGCGGCGCGCGGCGGCCAGAAGCGCGTCGCGGCCATCCAGGCGCTGGCCTGTGGCGGCCTGCAACTCCTCCCGGTTGGGCTTGATGGCCCAGGGCATGGCCGCATGGGGGGCCGTGGCCAGGGCGGCGGCCAGGGGGGCCTCGCTGGTGTCCAGCAGCACGTCGGCACCGGCGGCCACGGCCTGGGCCTGGAGCCGGGCCCAGCTGTCCGCAGGCAGGCCGGTCGGCAGGCTGCCCGACAGCACCACGGCCAGGCCGGGCCGCAGATACCGGGCCAGCGTGGACATGACGGCGTGCAGATGCGCTTCGGCCAAGGCCAGGCCCGGCAGGTTGATGTCCGTGGTCTGGCGTCCGCCATCGGCCACCAGCTTGATGTTGGTGCGCGTCTGGCCGGGCACGCGCAGGCAGGCGTCGGCAATGCCGCGCTGGGCGAACAAGGCCTCGAACATGCCGGCGTTGTCGCTGCCCAGCACGCCCAGCGCAGCCGTGGAAACGCCCAGGCCCGCCAAGGCGGCGGCAACATTGATGCCCTTGCCGCCCGGCGCCTGCATGCTGTCCAATGCGCGCTGCACCTGGCCGGGCAGCAGCGCATCCAGGGTCACGAGCTGGTCTATGGCCGGGTTCAGGGTCACGGTAATGGCTTGCGGGGCGTTCATGCCGTCACCTCCTTGGCCAGTGCCCGCACCTGCGCGGCATCCTCGCAGCCGAGCGCCCTGTCTGCGAGCGCCTGCAACTGCCGCAGGCTGGCCGCACGCAAGCCGGCCTTGACACCGGCGATGTCGTTGGGCGTCATGGACAGCTCGCCCACCCCCAGCCCGGCCAGCAGCAGCGCACCGAACGGGTCGCCGGCCAGTCCGCCACAGACGCCCACGGGGCGTGCGCGGGTGGCAGCACCCTGCACGGTGGCGCGCACCATCCGCAGCACGGCCGGATGCAGGCTGTCCGCCTCGGCCGCCAGTTGCGGGTTCTGGCGGTCCATGGCCAGCACGTACTGGGTCAGGTCGTTGGTGCCTATGGAGAAGAAATCGGCATGGCGGGCCAGTGCGTCGGCCTGCACGGCGGCGGCGGGCACCTCGATCATGATGCCCAGCGGCAGGACCGG
>QFQQ01000244.1 GCA_003243445.1 Citrobacter freundii | reverse complement strand
ATCAACACCGGCAGCTGAACCGGCCTCCATATCCTGCTTAATGCGCTTAATCACTTCAGTACTGCCCATACAGGTATCAAATTTCGCCTGGTCTACCTCAAACAGTGCTGGGATGCTGTCCGCATCCTTAAAACCTTTACCGTTTGTTTCAGTATGGTTAAACCAATAATCAGTAACGGCCCAGAAAGCACTCGGCCCTTTCTGCTCCGCAATACACTCAGCAACAGCTGCGCCCTTCGATGCGACCGGCTCATGGAATGACATAGGGTAATGACGCCATTCCCAGTTAACAGCCCCGGCTGTCGCGGTATCAACGATATACTTCGGCGTTTCTTTGAAGCGTTTGCAGAATGGACACTCCAGATCTTCATAGTTGATCAACGAAAACCGAGCGCCAGGCTCGCCATAGATATAACGGCCATCAGTATTTTTATTTGCTTTGTCCCAGCCTTTATAGAGTGCCTTTCGTTCTTCCGCGAGCTTTTGGTCGGCGATAGACTTAAGAGCACCCTTTACTTCGTCCTGAATATTTCCGTTCACTCCCTGTTGAACTGCGGGGTTCTTGGCCAGCGATGTACTAATTTTATCCAGCAGTTGATTGGTCATCACCTGGGTTTTGTACGAGATAAAACTAATTACCATCAACCAAACCATTCCGATTACAACAACGATTCCCCCGGCCCAGGCAAAAATTGTTTTATTTCCAGAACTGCACTTTTCATTTCTTTGCTTATCCATTGTACCCTCGCATTTTGATGGATTAGGACTTAGGTTGTTGGTTATCGATCTGCATCTGAATTCGATATTTCCGCAGCTCTTCCGGTTCACCACTGGAAAGCACATTTAATTCGTGGGCACTTAACCGATAGCCAGGTGTTGAGCAGTATTTATCTTTGATACGGAGGTATTCAGCCCTACTGGCGTTCTGTGTGTTATTAGGAAGGAGAAAGGTATTTTCCCCGCAAAATGCTGGGGTCTGTGTGAACGTGCCACGCGGCCCATTGGCATACTTTGTGTTTGCCACTGAAGTGAGCAAGACCTGGGTGTAATTGTCATGTGCCACATATCGCTTCCCGGATGGATCATTGATGGCATACGGACTCACGAGCGTATGCTCATACCCAGGGTAACGTATAGCCGCGCCACCGCGTTCTGTACCACGCCAGGATTCGGAGTACTGATACTGGTAGGGGTACTCGGCCCTGGCGGGGAGATTGCGCGTTTCGTCGAGGTAAGTACGTTGTGGCTTACCTGTCCCACTGCAACCGCTGGTGATTACGCCGGTAATAACCACCAGCAGGGGCAAAACAATTTTATTCGCCAATTTCATTGCTTAGTCTCCAATTGGATAGCAACGTCATTATCTTAATTTCTCACCCTTGACGTTATGTTTTATGAAGACAAAACGTCGTCATTTTCCAGCACGATTTTTTTCTCAATCGGTTAACTTACAAGGTACTTAACCGGAGAAATCTTTTAATGCTGAGACACATTAAAAATATTCTGAATACTTTTTTGCCTGATAACAAAAAGGCTACCACTGATCTATTCGGTGACGAAATCGATATGTCAGTAGATGAAGAAATCGGGAAACTCATTTCATCACGAGATAATATGCGCTATCCGGCAAGCGAAATCGGATTCCCGGCTCAAGTACCGGGTGAGTACGTATTACGTCATT
>QFQQ01000243.1 GCA_003243445.1 Citrobacter freundii | reverse complement strand
TGGGTTCGTGTAAAAACAAGGACACGAAAACACAAACGGAAACCACCAAAAAACAAACCTATACCTGCCCCATGCACCCGCAGATCGTAAGCGACAAGCCTGGTAGCTGTCCGATTTGCGGAATGGATCTGGTTCCGTTTGATAAAACCAATGCCGGTGATTTCTTAACGCTTAGCGTCCCACAACAGATGCTGGGAAACATCAATACAGACACGGTGAGAACGGGTTCCTTTTCCTCCTTTAAACAACTAAACGGCAGGCTTGCCGTAAACCCTTCACAAACGGATATGATATCCAGCCGGACAGCGGGCAGAATAGAAGCCCTGTATGTGAAAGAGACAGGCGTTCCGGTGCGTAAAGGGCAGCCCTTGTATAAAATATATTCAGAACAACTCGCAGCATTGCAACAGGAATACCTGGTTGCCGTTGCGCAGGCATCACAGTTTCCGGAAGACAAAAAATTTCAGCAACTCCTGGATGCTTCCCGGCAGAAATTGTTGCTCTATGATCAAAGTGAAGCGCAGGTACACCAGTTAAAAACCAGCAAAAAAACCAGCCCTTATATTACCTATATGGCTCCGGTAGATGGTATTGTTGCTGAAGTGTTGGTTACCGAAGGGCAATATGTAGCAGAAGGTTCCCCCATTATGAGCCTGGAAGGCTACCATAACATCTGGGTAGAAGCAGATCTGTATCCTGCCGAAGCAAGCCTGGTAAAAACGGGTGACCTGGTAAATGTGACCGTAGCCGGCTTTGAGAACGAACCGCAAAAAATGCGGGTTGAATTTATCGCACCGGCCTTACAGGAAGGCAGCCAGTTGCTCACGATCAGGGGCAATATACCCAACCTGCACAACCAGCTAAGAGCAGGCATGCAGGCCGTGGTGGAACTACCTGTGGCCAATACATCCCGAGCCGTCACCGTACCGGTAGATGCGGTCATTCATGACGGTAAAGGCGCTCACATCTGGGTAGAAACAGGTGCCGGAAAGTTTGAACCGAGGATGGTGGAAACAGGTGCCGAAAACGCACTATGGATCGAGATTACATCAGGAGTGCAACCCGGAGAAGTAGTGGTTACAGATGGTGCCTACCTGCTGAGCAGTGAGTTTATCCTCAAAAAGGGAGCAAGCAAGATGCATGACCATTAATGGCGATGGTGCGCCTGTGCGGGTTATTATCAGGCAGGGTGTATTTGCTATGGGCAGGAATTTTGGTTTCAAAATAAACGTGCCACTGAACTTTAACTGGTAACCAGTGAAGAAGTTAAAACAAACAGGCTGTTTCCCGTGCGGATCAGCCTGTTTTTGCTTTGGCAACATGAAACGGAATAGCAGCGAACAGTATCCCTGGCAAGGTTAACCCTGTTCCATGAAATTTTATAAATCAATTCCAAAATTTCGTAATAGTAGCCACTGGCATTATGGTCAAATTTGCATTATTCAATAAAGCAGCAAAATATGGCGACAGATAATAATAAAGAAATCATCTATCTGCCTTTGGAAAACGTAGAGAGTGACCATTGCGCATCCATCGTTGACAGGGGGCTGGCACAAGTCAAGGGGATCACCACCCATAAAGTAGAGCTGAACAACCGCAGGGCCGCCATAACGGTAAATGACCATGAGGCAATACCCGAAGCGGTGAAGGCAGTAAAGGATCTCGGGTATAACATTACCACC
>QFQQ01000242.1 GCA_003243445.1 Citrobacter freundii | reverse complement strand
ATCAACACCGGCAGCTGAACCGGCCTCCATATCCTGCTTAATGCGCTTAATCACTTCAGTACTGCCCATACAGGTATCATACTTCGCCTGGTCTACCTCAAACAGTGCTGGGATACTGTCCGCATCCTTAAAACCTTTACCGTTCGTTTCAGTATGGTTAAACCAGTAATCAGTAACGGCCCAGAAAGCACTCGGCCCTTTCTGCTCCGCAATACACTCAGCAACAGCTGCGGCCTTCGATGCAACCGGCTCATGGAATGACATTGGGTAGTGACGCCACTCCCAGTTTACGGCCCCGGCTGTCGCGGTATCAACGATATACTTCGGTGTTTCTTTGAAGCGCTTACAGAATGGACACTCCAGATCTTCATAGTTGATCAGCGAAAACCGAGCGCCCGGCTCGCCATAGATATAACGGCCATCAGTATTTTTATTTGCTTTGTCCCAGCCTTTATAGAGTGCCTTTCGTTCTTCAGCGAGCTTTTGGTCGGCGATAGACTTGAGAGCATCTTTTACTTCATCCTGAAGATTTCCCTTTGCTCCCGATTGAGCCACGGGATTCGTGGCCAGCGATGTGCTCATTTTATCCAGCAGTTGATTGGTCATCACCTGGGTCTTGTACGTGATAAAACTAATTACCATCAACCAGATCATTCCGATTACAACAACGATTCCCCCGGCCCAGGCAAAAACCGATTTATTTCCAGAACTGCACTTTTCGTTTCTCTGCTTATCCATTGTACCCTCGCGTTTTAGATGGATTAGGACTTAGGTTGTTGGTTATCGATCTGCATCTGAATTCGATATTTCCGCAGCTCTTCCGGTTCTCCACTGGAAAGCACACTTAATTCGTGGGCACTTAACCGATAACCAGGTGTTGAGCAGTATTTATCTTTGATGCGGAGGTATTCGGCCCTGCTGGCGTTCTGTGTGTTATTAGGAAGGAGAAAGGTATTTTCCCCGCAAAATGCTGGGGTCTGGGTGAACGTGCCACGCGGCCCATTGGCATACTTTGTATTAGCCACTGAAGTGAGCAAGACCTGGGTGTAATTGTCATGAGCCACATATCGCTTCCCTGATGGGTCATTGATTGCATACGGACTCACGAGCGTGTGCTCATACCCTGGGTAACGTATCGCCGCGCCACCGCGTTCAGTACTACGCCAGGATTCTGAGTACTGATACTGGTAAGGGTACTCGGCCCTGGCCGGAAGATTGCGCGTTTCGTCGAGGTAAGTACGTTGAGGTTTACCTGACCCACTGCAACCGCTGGTGATTACGCCGGTAATAACCACCAGCAGGGGATAAACAATTTTATTAGCCAATTTCATCGCTTAGTCTCCAATTGGATAGCAACGTCATTATCTTAATTTCCTGCCCTTGACGTTATGTTTTATGAAGACAAAACGTCGTCATTTTTCAGCACGAATTTTCTCTCAATCAGTTAACTTACAAGGTACTTAACCGGAGAAATATTTTAATGCTGAGACTCATTAAAAATGTTCTGAATATCTTTTCGCCTGATAACAAAAAGGCTACCACTGATCTATTCGGTGACGAAATCGATACGTCAGTAGATGAAGAAATCGGAAAACTCATTTCTTCACGAGATAATATGCGCTATCCGGCAAGCGAAATCGGATTCCCGGCTCAAGTACCGGGTGAGTACGTATTACGTCATT
>QFQQ01000241.1 GCA_003243445.1 Citrobacter freundii | reverse complement strand
TTATGGTGAATACGGACTTTGAATACATGGGGGAACTTAGTTACATCATCAACAAAAACATCGGCATCCGCACTCACTACGACAGTGATATGGGATGGGGTGTCGGATTATCATTGACCTATTAAGATGGATAAACATAACGACGATATTTACTGGTCTGATGCGTAATCTTCTCACCGAAGCGATTAGATCCTTGTAAAATAATATAAAACTGTATAACCAATATTTATGAAAAAAGCAAATTACACCCACAAGAATTTAGTTATTGAAATTCTTGCATCGTCATTTGACACCAACATCGTCATTTGACACCAACGCAAGTGTTAACTACATTATTAAACAGGATAAACATAGAGAGAAACGAATACGTGCACTGATGGACTATTCTTTTGAGGTATGCTACCTGTTCGGTGAAATTTTTCTCTCCAACGATAACAAGGCTTGCGCTCTTATTGTATATCCCGACAAGAAGAAAACTACCCTGAAATCAATCTCATTAGACCTCAAATTGATCTTCCAATGCGTGGGCATTGGCAATATTATGAAAACGCTTAAAAGGGAAAAACTGATAAATAGCCTTCATCCTAAAGCACCATTTAGTTATTTGTGGTTTATCGGTGTTGCACCGGAAGATCAGAATAAGGGCGCAGGAAGCAAGTTGCTCCAATCAGTGCTTGACTACAGCGATCAGCAGAATCGCCCCGTTTATCTTGAAACATCAACAGTCAGGAACTTGCCGTGGTACGATAAGTTCGGCTTTCAATCCTACCATGAGGAGTATCTAACCTATCATCTTTATTTCTTCAGCAGGGCAGTCAAAAATCAGTAGGGAATGTTAGTGTTCGGGACACAGATGCACATTGTCACATTCGCTTTTGTGAGCATAGAAATTGTTTTCTTTTTCTATCTGGTCATTTTTAAATTATCCCGACCAGGTGATAAGACAACATTCCTGAACATCATTCTTTTGCTTTTACTGATCACGTATAACGTGACCGGTGGTTTGCTTCCTGATCCTAATTTGCCAGGCTCATTTTTCACACAGGAGGTAATTGCATACGCTACCGGATTTATTACACCCTGTTATTTTCCATATTATGTATATAAGGGATTCGGTCTTACAAAATTGAAATTTCACGCTTACCGTGGCGTGTACTTTTTCCTGGTTATACCTTATCTGATTTTCGTATTTATTTTTTGGATTTCAAACGACCTACGGAATGCTCAAAATCTTCTGGTCATTCCAGTTCTCTATGCAATTTGGGTCATTATCTCTTTGTTTAAAGCTATTCGCTACAAGTATAATAATAATTTTAGCAGCCTTGAAGCAAGGCAGGAGATGGTCGTATTACTGTTCAGTCTGACACCGTGGATTGGGTTACCGATCATTGACTATTTTAAATTCGGACAGGCAATCGAAGCATCAATTACTAATATCGGCTTCCTGCTACTGTTCGGCTTGCAGGTGCATAGAAACGTAACGCAGCTTCGGATAGAACATGGAAAGCTGATTGAATCGGAGCAACGGCTAAGAAGCTGGAATGCCGATTTGCAGGATGAAGTGAATAAACGCACCAAAGAACTGGAAAAGATCAATGAACAGAAGACTAACAACTTTATTAACCTCGTTCATGAAACAAAGACACCACTTACGCTGATCAAAAATTATCTCGATGAATACATATCCAAATATGGTTCTGTCCAGGAACTGGATGTAATAAAAGGCGGCGTTGATAAACTAACAGCCGACGTGATAAACCTGTTCGACATTGAGCGGTTTACAAAGGGTATAGATACTTACAAACACACTCGTATATCTGACTTCAGTGCTATCTTAAGCAACAGCCTTTCTTTGTTCCAGCATTATTGTTATATGCAACAGATTACCTGCTTTGTTGACATAGAAGATGGGCTGCTGATAAAAGCTGATCCCAATGCGATTAACCGTATAGTCAACAACATTATTGAAAACGCAATAAA
>QFQQ01000240.1 GCA_003243445.1 Citrobacter freundii | reverse complement strand
ATCTTCGCTGGCGCGCTGGCGCTCCAGCGTGAGCAGTTGGGTGAGCAGTTCGGGCGGCAGGTTGTCCACGCAGTAGTAGCCGGCGTCTTCCAGCGCGTTCAAGGCGATGGACTTGCCCGAACCGGACATGCCGGTCAGCAGGACGATGTCAAGCGCGGCGCTCATGCCGCTTCCCGGCGTTTGCCGCCGGCCTTGCCGGTACGCGAAGACGCACCGGCAGCGGCCTGATCGGTCACAGCCGCTTCATGCGCTTGCGTCAGCATGGCCTGCGCGTGCGCTCGGCTGGTGTCGGTGATGCTGCCGCCCAGCATGCGGGCTACTTCGTGCACACGGGCATCGCCGTCCACGGGGCGGATGTTGCTGGTGGTGGTGCCGCCTTGCAGCGCCTTGCTCACCACCAGGTGGTGATGCGCGCTGGCGGCCACTTGCGCCAGGTGGGTCACGGCCAGCACCTGGCGGCCTTCGCCCAGTTGCTGCATCAGTCGGCCCACGGTGTCGGCCACCTGGCCGCCCACGCCGGAATCGATCTCGTCGAAGATCAGCGTGTCGACCTGTTCGTCCCTGCCTGCCTGCTGCGAAGTGGTCACGGCAATGGCCAGTGCCAGGCGCGACAACTCACCACCGGATGCGACCTTGCCCAGCGGGCGCGGCGTGCTGCCCGCGTGGCCGGCCACCAGGAACTCGGCCGATTCCAGGCCATAGGCCTGCGGTTCGGGCTGCGCGGTCAACGCGACTTCAAAGCGGCCGCCGGCCATGCCCAGCGACTGCATGGCCTGGGTGACGCTGGCGGCCAGCTGGGGCGCGGCCTTGGCACGTTGGCGCGATACGGCCTGCGCCACCTTCAGCCAGGCGGCATGCGCCTTCTCGGCCTCACGGGCCAGGCCTTCCAGGTCGGCGGCGGCGTCCAGCTCGGCCAGTTCGTCCTTCCAGGCCTGCAGGGTGGCGGGCAGTTCGTCGGCCGTCTTGCGGTAGCGCCGGGCCAGGCCCATCCAGGTCGAGAGGCGCGCGTCCAGCTCGCCCAGGCGATCCGGGTCCAGCTCGGTGTGACGCAGCGCGGCGTTCAGGCTGTGGGCGGCATCCTGCAGTTGGGCCTGGGCGCTGCGCAGCACTTCCAAGGCGTTGCCCAGGTTGGGCTCCACGTCGGCCACGTCTTCCAATGCGTGGATGGCGCGGGACGTGAGGCTGTCGGCGCTGTCATCGGCATCGGACACGGCGTTCAAGGCCAGTTGCGCCGCGTCCAGGATGGCCTGGCCATGCGCCAGTCGCTGGTGCTCGGCGTTCAGCTCGGGCCACTCGGCGGCGCCGGGGTTGAGCTTGTCCAGCTCGGTGATCTGCCACTGCAGGCGCTCGCGTTCGCTGTCCAGGCTGGCTTGGCGGGCCTTGGCTTCGTCCAGCCGGCGCTGGGCGTCGCGGCGGGTGGCCCAGGCGGCTTGCAGCGCAGTGGTGTCCACGCCGGCCTGCGCATCCACCAGCGCGCGCACCGAGTCGGCACGGGTCAGGCTCTGCCAGGCGTGCTGGCCGTGGATGTCGACCAGGTGCTCACCCAGCTCGCGCAGTTGGGCCACGGTGGCGGTGCTGCCGTTGATCCATGCGCGGCTCTTGCCTTGCGCATCGACCACACGGCGCAGCAGCAGGGCGGGTTGCTCGTCGTCGATGGCATCGAAGCCGGCTTCTTCCAGCCAGGGCGCCAGGCGCGAGATCAGCGTGGC
>QFQQ01000239.1 GCA_003243445.1 Citrobacter freundii | reverse complement strand
GATGAACTGTCAACCGTATTCAAAAACACCGTTGAAGATGCTTTTGCCTACGCAATGATGTCAGATACACAACAGTTGAATACTACCAAAGGAACTGTGTTCGGAGCATACAATGCGGTAACAGGCTATTATCAGAATGTACGCAATTACAAGGATGATGAAAGCAAACTGCAATCCATTGTAATGGGTGGTACAGCACAGGCTAAAGCACAAAGGGCATTTGAACTATGTAATCAGTTTGCAAAGGATGGTGCAGACGTGCTTATGCTGAATTAACAACCAAAGGACAGGCGGCAATGTCTGCCTGTCCTTATTACTCACTTTAAACTCAGGTATTATGAAACCTTTAGAGAATTTGATAAATGTAGAGAAAGCAAGGTTACTGCATGAACTGTTTCCACAGGAAATTCCCGCTTTATTGGAATATGTTAACGGTATGTGCCTTACCATTCAGGAGGATGAACAGTTAACACGAAATCAATGGGAAAACGGCTTGCTAACCGTAGACGCATGGTTATCCTTTGTCGAAGAAGTCAGGAATAAGATAGAGAGGTACGGAAAGCGAATGCACAAGCAGAGCAGATTATTTGCCGACCAGCTGTTTGATGGGCATGTCGCTATATACATGGTGCATTGCATGACCTTGTACACCACTATACGGAAGCATCCTAATCATAAGTTTTCATTAGCCATTGACTTACTTTTTAACCCATAAATACAAGGCTATGGAAGCATTAATAAAATTATTGCAGGCTATGCCTTTCCCAACCATGTTTTTTGTCGGTTTGGCAATAAAGCTATTTGTCGGTATGCGACAATTCAACCGCAGGGGCTTAGGTGGCTTACAGCATTTCGATAACTACTTCGTGGGATTGATTACCCTTTTCATTGAATGGATATTGAAGTGGGCAGCTTTTGCCCTGATGCTGTGGGGACTGTCGGGATGGCTCTTTAAATGAAATTGTACAGGACGTACAGAAACTATTTAATCAAAAAAATTGAACAATGGAAACAACAAATTTTTTCAGCAATGTGGCTGCATTGAACATAACAGGCGACTTGCAACTGACTATACGTAAAGGAGCGGAAAATAACTGGATAGTATCGGTCATGCTCAATAACGAAAAATGTGGTGATAATGCAAGGAAATTAATACCGCCACTTAATCTGCGAGGTACTACCGATGAACTGGATAATGGTTTCTTTGAGCGAATTACAACACCTATGCAGATTGCTTCAGGTTTAATGGTGGATATGGAAGGTTTTATGAAACAGGTGGAAGAAGCAAAGAAACAATCTGCTATGGAAAAGGAAAAAGCAGACGGGGAGCGTAAGGAAAAGGAAGCTAAGGAAAAGAAGTATAAAGAGGCGATGCAAAAAGTAGATGAACTGGAAAAAGAAGGAAAATACAGGGACGCATGGATGAAAGTGCCTGACCCGGCTGATTATCCCGAACAGACGGAAACCATTCGCAAAAAGAAATCAGCTTTATCGGGAAAGTTTGCACCTGATTTATTCGGCGGTACTTCAACGGCAGGTGCGAATGAAGAACCACAAAGGGAAGATGTAGATACGAAGGAGGAAACAGACCACGAAGAAGTACCTGAAATATCCGAAGGCGACAATTAACTGAATTATTAATCTGTAAAACGAAAGGTCATGTTAATAGCAAAGCAATTAGACAGGGTTTTCCTGCTCACAGAAAACGGAA
>QFQQ01000107.1 GCA_003243445.1 Citrobacter freundii | reverse complement strand
TCAATGCGGGCGTAGTTCAATGGTAGAACGAGAGCTTCCCAAGCTCTATACGAGGGTTCGATTCCCTTCGCCCGCTCCACCGATTTTTTACGCTCAAGTTCAGCTAAAAAATCGTTACGTTTCCGGTGCTTAGAGGGAGGCGCTCAGTAAGCGCTGTTGAGAACCCTCTCGACGTTCTACCATGATAACTACCGCGATTTGGTGAGTAGTGATCAGGAAGCTTATCAAAACGCTGGCGGTCGTTCCAGTGTCTTACCGCGATAGTCCAACAAGAAAACAAAGCCTTTCACTACGGCTGTAAACCATTCCTGAAACTTTTAACCGTTCCACACTTAGCGCGGTGTCCCGTTACAGCCTGTCGTGATGACACGCCACGGATAAACGAGCAAATGTTGGGAAGCCTAACCAGTCCGGGAAAGGGGCTGGCTCTGCCGTGGTGTTCACCGAGCCATAAATGATCGGTACTCGATAAGAGAGCGGTTAACTGACAAGCTAATGATACGCCTTCGGCGCTTAATGTTGGTATGCCCAACACGGCGCTTTATGACTTCTATTGTCTGAAATTAGCAATAAGGACCTTAATACGGCTTATAACTATCAACTTGAAAGACATCTCTTTCTTCGGTCTTTGGATCAACCTCAATGATTGCCCTCATTCCTGTATCAATCCAGAGCTTAGTCACAACATATAAATCTTTCGTGCAACTAAAACCGTCTGCATTGTAGGCATTCCCTTCATGATCAATGCCTTTGGATGAGCTTTTAAAAGTACATTCTATTTGCTTGTCGAGCCGTGAATAAGTCACTTGACCTGCATAGTATGTCAAAGACCTATCACCATCTTTCGTTACTACTTTATATCCGTCAGCAAAAGCGAGACCAGGGAGAAGGCACAGTACAGCCAATGCTATATTTTTCATTATCTGACTTACCTCATTTCTTCTCGCAGTTGCGCATCTTATAGAAGAATCCAGTATTTGAATCTTCCACAATGAACCTATCACCGAAGGTCGGACGGCGTATGAAGGTCATGCCTCCTTTTTCGGCTTTTTGTTTCAATCCATTATCAATGTTTTCCAGCTTTGGGGAATACAACTGATCACCATTGGGCATTTGAACGATAAAGTCACTTCCATTATCAAGAACTGTTGAGGCTTTCGATAGAATTTTGGTTGCAGTGTCTATGCTAGAAATACGAATGTCACAAATGTATTTTCCAGGTCCTTGGTCTTCTTCTGCGAGTGCAGGTAAGGAGCATAACGAAAGCGCGATGATGAGTATTTTTTTCATTTGGAATCCCAGAAATGTTAACAAAAATAATATTTTACCGAGAGAGTGCATAAGAGCAAAGAAAGAATTAGCAATAAGTGGCAGTTGTTCGAATAATTTCTCCTTGGCCTACCTTTCATTGTGCGAGGTGTCGAACGTGCGAGAAAATGGGCAGGTCTGCGAGCGCGTTACCAAAGTAAACAAATAAGTACTGTTTTCATAAGTGCAAAGCCGTTTCCCTCCCTGTAATTCCTGTTCGTCTGGGTTGCTCATGGTTATTCTTCCTGCATGAGCCGCCAGCGGCAGCAGGACCAGCACAAAAAGTAAAATTTTCTTCAAAGTAGTAGTCTCAATAGTCGCGTTGCGATTTGCATAGCAAAATCGTAAACAGTCATCAGTAGTCGATAGTCTGGAATACGTCTTCGATATCTTTTTCCATAATCCCGCAGTATGCCAGCGTGACCGCCTGCGATGAATGCCCGTACAGCTTAGTGAGTGTTGGCAGACTTACACCACGTTTCAGAGCATGGTAACCTAGGTTCTTGCGTGGGCTGTGTGCTGCTATGCGAAGATTTAGCATATCCCCGGCCTCTTTAAACTTGGCAGAGACCGTCACACGGCTGATCGGTTTGCCCTTGGCTCGGTTGCTGTCCACTTCAAATAAGTATTCATGACTAGGATTATCAGCACGGCGCTGTGCTACAAGTTCGAGCGCTTTCGCTGTTAGCATGATAGAGCGCGTCTTACCAGTTTTCTGCTCCTTCAGATTTAACACATTCCCTTCTATGTGGTTAAAATCGGCATAACGTAACCTGAGGGCATCACCAACTCGCGCTGCTGTCTGGTTCAGGAATACCCACAAATCACCGTAAATCGGGCTTGTATTGTGTTTACGTAGCAGAGACTCAATCTCGGCGATCTTCTCTTTGTCTCTGACTGGCTCGACTCTCTTCATTTCGTCCCTCGCTGTTATCTCGTTATGTAAGTTACAAGGTGAGTTTTGATCATAATATGATCATTGTAAAGGGGTTTTTATATGTGATTTAACCCACTCCTGCCCGTATTGAAACAAAAGTTGGGGTTACTCTTCAGGTTCCAGTGTCGGAAAATATCTCAGCGCATAGGCTGATGTGTTAGGCGTGGCTGAGAGTGTGTCAATAAAAATG
Organism: Citrobacter freundii; assembly: GCA_003243445.1. GTDB lineage: Bacteria > Bacteroidota > Bacteroidia > Chitinophagales > Chitinophagaceae > Terrimonas_A. The sequence continues at coordinate 11,331 of QFQQ01000107.1, read as the reverse complement.
AACCATTATTTCAAAATATCGCAAGGTAACTCTTTGCACACACAACACAGATGCATAGGACGTGCATAAAGGATGCATAAGACAGCGTTTAGACACTTCTTTGACGTTCATCCACAATGCAATCTATAAGAATCAATGGGTTGCTATGTTACACTTTCACATTGTGTAAGTTATGGGCTGATTTACACCCATCGGATGAAGGGCAACAGTGAGCACAATCAGCCTGCGCCTGGCGGTGTTCTCTTGGCCTAAGCGTCATTGATCCGTACCTTTTGCCACACAGTTGTGAACAGCCCCACCAATAGCCCCGCATACGTTCACAGCGCCGCTCTACGGCGTTATTTCCCCACAATGTAATACTGTCCCAACGACAGACCAGCACCCTGCTGAGAGGCTCTTACAGGCCCAGAAATGGACTGTTTTCCGTTATTTTTGCGAAGAAAATTTAATCTTTCGGTTTGGAAAGTGCGGATCGGTGATTGTGTTTAGCCACACCATCAATGGCAGAACTGCCGAGGCCCTGCCACTACTGGCTTCGTTGTATACCTTACACCATATCGCTCACCACATCCCACAGGCTAGCAAGTGACGCAAGGCTGCATTTACGGCGAAATACTAGCGATTAAAGTTGAATTTTCCGGCATTTATTTACAGCTTGGCGAGGCGCACATCCCAAAAGATGAACCGGTCAAGAAGTAGCCTGCCCCTGACAAATTTGAAGGGGGAGGGGTGACAAATTTGACCTACGATATAATAAAGACCTAAATAATAAAGATCCTTGAAAGATCTAAGATCAAAAGATCTATATAAAAACACTTGCTTTCTGTTTTGCTTAGTGCGTAGCCGAGTGGTTGAACATGGCAAGGTGTCTTCTGTCAGAGGAGAGGGTGTCTTCTACTGGAAGATACGTGTCTTCTATTAGAGGGGAGGGTGTCTTCTATTAGACGTGGTATAAGAGCATTATAAAATCAATAATAAAAACACCTATAAGATCTTTAAAAGATTTAAGGTCAAGGGCAGGGAATGACTTGGTCATTCTTGGTTGTGGTGTTTATTGAGTGATATCAGTAATCTGGTGGCGATGCCATGAACCGACGGTTCACCCATACGGGCCTTGTATCGCTCCGCTCACTGGCTTCGCCTGTTTACACATATCTGTGTGGTAAGAAGCTCAACTTCGATGACGTAAACAGACACGGCATCTTGTGACCTCCTAACCCTCATTACCATTCTGTGATAACCAACTCATCAACAGGCTTACAGCCTGTTTCTGTGTGTGGTCATCCCAATCATGGATTCGGGTAACCCAAAGGCTACGGCATCGTGAACAGCTTCGACTGTTCACACTCTGTGTGGGAAATGCGAACCTGTTCGCCTATGTGGATCGAGCACAGCGCAGAGGAGCTAGAAACGCGACGTAACTCCCCTTGGTGGGCGGCGCTCCCCCTCAGACTTCACAAAGCCGCTATGCGGTGAATCCCCGATTCATCTTGATTGTTGTGACCGTTGATTGACAACGGACAATCAAGACTAGATAACAGGAGGCTCACAGAGCGCATCAGACACGCTACACGACGTTTAAGCGGTAGAGGTAACCCATAGGCACTGCCTACGGACCAGAATCGCTTAGAACGCATTGTATGGCTTTATGCAACCGTGAATTATTTACCACCTAAAATAAGAATGCAATACAAATTCTCACGTTCAGCACAAATTGCTAATGACATTGTATGTTGCTTTGTGGAATTATGCGGCCCATCTCAAATGGTTCATAGCATGCTTTTATTTGTGATGCAACAAAAAACTTGACAAAAAGTGTGATTTATGACATAATATATTCATACCTTGAGAAAAGGAAATATTAAAACAACACAGGAGATTAGATGACAAAACCCGTCCTGTTCGACTTTTCGAACGCTACCGCCTCAGAGATTGTTTCTGCAATCGACAACAAAATCACTTCTTTAGTCAATCTTCGCAGCTTTCGCAACCGTTGCCCTGGTGGCTCCAAAAAAGCCGACAAGATGTATCCCCAAACCCGCGAAGCAATGAACATTATCAAAGGTCTGCGCCAGCAGGCTAAGAATGCAAAAATCATCCGGGATATCCTCAAGCCCTACTCAGCAGAGTTAGCAAAGGGAAGGGATGTTATGGAGATCATCCAACCCGTTATTGGTGCATGGAAAGAGTTCTATTTCACGAAAGGAATTGGCATATCCGATCCTCAAGTCTTGATCCTCAAGATGATTGAGGTTGGCGGTGAACTTGAAGCCATCACCGGAAAAGCCATTCCAGACTTAACAACATCAGCTTAATCCCACCTTAGCATTACGGTGCGAAGCACTTTACCAGAGGTAAACACCTCAGGTGCTATTAGCATCACCCGCTGGCGCAAGCCACCAAACGAAATCGCCGCAAACACGGCTTCTTACTCCTGATCGCCATCCGCGATAGCAGGAGCGATGACTTTTATGCATTCGGAGGGAATTTTGAGATGAAACTTTCACTAGACGATGAAACATATGCAATTTTACGTGAAGAATCAGACCGCCAGGGGATTCCCGTGCCAAAGATGATCCGGAATATGTGCCAGAACCTGGCGAAACACATTCGGAAAGTACACGGGCAATTAAACAACGAGTAACCACACAACCCAACAGGGAGAAAAAGCGCATGAATATTTCATTCCCGGATGACACCTATCGTGCGTTGCTGAAAGAGGCTAACCACCGCGATATGCCCATGGCTAAGCTATGTAGTGAATTGCTGCAAATAGCGGCAAAAATCATTGAAAAGAATAAAAAAACAGAAAACCAGCGAGGATTTAATGATAGCCGAGACAACAGAAAATAAGCTCTACGAATCTTTACCGCAGCCGAATGAAGACAAACCGATTACCATCGACACTTTTTCTTACTGGTCGATACCTGTCGCCCGTATCAAGCGCTTTAATGGTGTACAAAACAGCCCTGAGATCATGGCTGTCTACAGTCATCTGCTTGGGTGGAAGAAGACGACAGGGGAGATCCGTCCTTCCCAACAGTACATTGCGGATTGCTGTTGCATGGGCCTTTCAACCGTTCAGAAGAAGGTCAAACTTTTGGTGAAAATGGGGTGGATTACTGCAACCTTATTCCGCAAACCTGGAAGCAAAGAAATTTCTTACACTGACTATACCGTAAAAGATCCTGACATCATTTTGACTGAACTTAATGCGGGAAAATCACAGCAAGGTGAGGCTGTTGTTACCATCGCAAAAAATCAGAAAGTTAAAAGCGGTAAGAATGAACAAAAGCCTGATGTGTTGGAGTCTGGCGTGGTGAAACCTGCCGCACCTGTAGCTGAACAGCGATCTGGATTTTCAAAATCTGAACCTGTGTCTGATTATTCAGAGGAAGATTTCTCAATGGAATCAATTCCTTTTTGATGATGGAGGATTGAATTGTGTGAGCAAGTAGCTGGTGACAGCCAGACAGATCACGGCTTTCAAACCGTGAAAAGCGATAAACTAAAGCGTCTTTTCAAAAATCGATGCAGGGATGAATCGATCCTTAAAACCGCAAAGACTCTTCTTGTGCACGGCATGACTTCTGGCAGAGTTGCCCTAATCCTCAGACTCGATCCTGAATTTGTTGCTGAATTAGCTAAGACCTGGAATCCACGTTTCCGAAGAGTGAAACATACCAGCCAGCGCGCAACCGGGGTCACTATACGTCAGTATTTCGAATCCGGCGCGATGCTCGAAAAAATCTGCGCTGATCTGCAATTGCCGCTGTTTACAGTTGTGCGCTACCTGTCTGATGAAGGTATCCCACACGCTGAGATTTTGGCCCGTTTTCCGGAGGAAACTGCCCCGCTGGTTCTGGAGTACAGAAAAACGCTCAGCCGTCACGCACACCGCAAGCAGAAAGCTCCCCGCCTGCACTGACACCTTAATCGCCCTGCGATGCATTAGGCTGCTATAGCACCGAAGGTGTCTGCATTTGCGAGAGTGCTTCGCACCATGACACTTAGCGGTGAATCATGGATTCATCACTTTGTGATCGGATTATTAACACGCAATACCCTATCTCGAATACCTACCGCTGATCCCCGTGTTGGCTATGGTCGCCCATCGCCCATCGCCCATTGTCTGTTGTCCGGGATTGGCTTGTTTCATAATTTGCTTTGGAGACACCACCAATGACACTGGACAGTATTAAAAATGCTCTGTTTGCAGCGATGCACGGTATGACACCGGAAGAGTACACCCTACAGAAGGCGCGGGAAAACCTCGTAAGCGTCACCTCTGGATTTCTGAGGAAAAATCCCGAATATCTCCGAGGGAGATTTGCCGAAGGCAAACCCGTTAACGGGTTGGAATACCTCAAAGCTCCTACCGACTCACCAGTTAATAAAATAACTGATAAAAAAATCATAAAGACAAAAATTATCAATATGTTGGGTGATGATGCTGGAGTTTTTAAACCTCATGATATCGACCCTGATGCTCTCGAAAGAGCAAAGGTCGCTTGTCGAAAACTGGTCGCTGATGATCCAGAACGCTATGGGCATATTATCAAACCGCAGGGGGTTTAATGGCACAAAGTGTTTTGACCAAGCGTCAAACCTCCAAAGGAGGCAAGAATGGCTAACATTATAGTGACAAAAACGGTCAACGAGATTACGTTTAAAGTTGACCAAACTGCCTACGGCAAGGCACTCAAGGCCATTAAGAGCCTGAAAGCAGCCCAGGAGAAGCCCGCCAAAGCGCTGGAGGCGGCGAAGAAACGCACTGCCCAGAGTGAAGGCAAGGCTGCTTTAGCAGCGGCAAAGGCCCATACAACCAGAATAAAGCAGCAACAACGTCTGGTTGCGGAGCAACAAAAACAGGCACAAGTGCAGGCAAAAATTGCCAATCAGGAACTGACCCACAATAAAAAAATGGCGGCATTGTCTGCGAAGAATGCAGCCCAGGCGCTAACTCAGGATGAGGCCCGTGCACGTCAGGACCTTCGTCTGAGTCGTATCAGTGAGAGGATTCGGGCAGCGGCAGCCAGTCGTGCGGTAATGTATAACCCCAATATGGGGGGCACAGTACCAGAGCCGGGATTAGCAACAGCACAGACAGCAGCTATGAATCGGGGCCATAAACGTATCTCCGATGATATTGTAGCGGCGAAACGCCGTATTGCCCTTGAAGAAAAGAAAGAAGCAGCGCTCAAACGTGAGGTGACTTATTACAACAGTTTGCGCCGTAGCGCTCTGACTCTGGCAAACGTGAACGGCGCTGACGTTGCAACCCGTTATAAAGCCATCAGTGCAGCAAAAGAGGCACTTAAAGCCCAGAAAGAAGAGCGCTACACGGTAGAAGAAACCCGCTTCGAAATGGCCCGTATAACCTCAGAATTACGCAAGCAGGCTCGACTGCAACAGCGTATCACCGAAGAACAGAAAGCAGCTGGCATTCGTGCTGGTCGTGTGCGTGCAGAAGGGCTGACAGGGCGACGTGGTATTGGTGGCGGGATTGTTGCCGGAGGTGCAGTCGGCGGAGCAACATTGATTGGCAGCATGGGAGTTGCTCGTGTTGGTCAGACGCTTCAGGGAAGCCTTGAGCGCTCTCGTGATATTAAAAAACTAGAGCAATATGGTCTGGGGCAATTAGAGTTCGCAGCTATCCAGGATTTATCTATGAGCAGGGCGGGTTATTCGCTCAGCGCTGATAAACTGGCTGACCTGAACAAGGATACGACAGAAAAAGCTGGAGAATTGCTGAATACTGGCTCTTTCAAACGCAACAAAAAAACAGGTGAAGTAACTTTCTCTGGCGGTGGTGAGTTTGCCGATATCATTAATAACGTGCTGAAATCCACTAACGGGAACCAGAAGGTCGCCCAGAAAGTGATTGGCGAGATTCAGACCATGAATTTTCCTGAATTCATACTGTACCTGAAACAGTTGCAGAAGACTTTCAAATGGACTGATAACGCGGTTCGTCACCTGGCCGAAGCCGTGAATGATGGTTCCGTCTTCCTCGGGGTGTTTGATGATGAAGGGCGGGGGATTATTGACCGCATGCAGCAACTGGCCTCTGAGGGCTGGTCCCTGTCCGATGCACAGCAGGCCAATCTCGACAAACTGGCAGCATTAGGTGCTGAGTACAACCGAGTACAAACCAGCCTCGCTGACCACTTCAGCGCCTCATTCGTTGAGGGGCTGGGACAATATGCTACCAACACGGACACTCTACGACAGAGCATGACGGGGCTGATCCCTATCGCTGACAATCTTGGACAGTCGTTAGGTGAGTTGACCACCAACATCTTAGCCTGGGCCAGCAGCATTGGTGAAGAGCTAAGGAAGGGGTCAACGTTACCGGATGCCGTTTACAACACCACAGTAGACGAGGGAGGCAATGCCGCCGCCGAGTGGGTAAAAGAGAATATAGGCTTCGACCCTCGCACTGTAGGCCAGACCCTTAAGCAGATTTATCCGTGGCTTGACAGCTCTTCGCCTAACAGTATTGGCACAGGCACTGCCTGGGACGGGTTAGCGTTGAATGTTCCAGGCCTGAACTATCAGGGCCAGCAACCGCAACCATTACTAAAACCGACATTCTCAATCCCCACAATTGCGGATACTGCAACACGAGGACCGATCCCTGTCAGTGTTACAGGGACAGCAGACCTCAGCCTGCATCAGGATGTTGACATCAATATCAATGACGGGGCTGTGAAAGGTCTTATTGATGCAAAAATCCGAGAGAATAATGTTTATAACACAAACCTCATTCTTGGGGTTCCCCAATAACGTTGTCAGATTTAACGGTAACCATCTGATTTTCCGTCAATATCGTCAAGTCTTTGTTGTGAAAGTTAATTATTCATGATAAAATAGTTACATAGGGAATTACTACTGCCAATTGTTTTTCCTTCTCCTTATTATATCAAAGCGGCTGTGTGGTCTGGTCTTGATTCTCCGGTTTCAAATGCCGGAACAGGAATCAAGATGAACGGCAACGTTCACCCTAACGGGCCTTGGTGTTCACCACGCGGCCCTTTTCTAAATACAACCAATACGCCGCCTCTCACGGGAAGGTTAAGCCATAGCCGCTTGTTGTATTCAGAAAAGCAGGATTAATCTGCACCAAAATTCTCCGGTCCTGGATCGGGGTTTGCCAAAGTCCCGTCCTCCTCGTCGGGCTGTCACGTTGGACACTAAACAACATCAGGTGGCAGCGTTTTTGGGTCTCCTTGCCCATTCTTTGGAGCGTTGCCACCTCCTCATTCCTGCCCGCAATTAGCGGGTGCTAAAACCCTATTCGAAAGGCTGGCCCTGTCGCCGTTTATGGCTCAAGCAGGCGCTGGCCTTTTGTTTACATAGCTATGTGAAATTTAACGGGAGTTAATTATATGAAAATGGGAACAACAGAACGTTCTTACAATTCGGTGATCGCGTATGCAGTCGATCCAAACTTTGACCGCAAGACAATTACTGTCGATTTGGCAGTAGAAGTGCAGCCGGGTAGCTGCATTACTAGTGCCGGGACTACATATGTTTCTGGGGATGATTGCCTGCTGGTTCTGAGCCACCACAGGGCGGCAGATGATGCTCATGTCATCGTTGCTGATCGCGGTGTGTACATCAAACAGGACACCATCATTGCTGTTATGGGCGCGACCGCTGGCGCTAATGCTGTTGCTGCACTAACTAAAACGGGCGCAATCCGTACCAGCGCACCGGACGCAGAATAATAAGGAGAAAACAAATGGGATTATCAACCAATTTCAGCTTTGCTGATTACACCAACACTTTTGTAAACGTGGAAGCAAAAAACACACTGCTCTCAACGCTTAACGTTTTCAGTGACCGCCAGACTTCCATGAGTCCAAAGGTGAGCCTTGATATCATTGATGAAGTTGCCCAGAAGGTGGCAAGCTCTGTCAATCGTTATGGTTCCGAGTGGTCAGCTATTCCCAAGCGTAGTGCCAGCAATCACCTGATTGAAGCGCCGCTTTACGCTTATCAGGACCGTATTACAGCGGCAGATGTGCAACCTTACCGCAAACCAGGTTCAGACCTGCAAATGTCTGTGATGGACGCTGTGACAGCTTCTGCTCTCGCAATGCATGATAAGTACATGCGTACCAAGGAAAAGATTTTCGCTGACGCACTTTTCCGAAATACTGTTGAAGCAACTTACACCCAGCAACCGATTATTTCGTGGGAAGATGAATTTGGTTACCAACAGGCGACCGGAACGATCAAAACCAATGTTAGCTCTGGTGACCCGCTTCGCAGCCTGGATGACGCTGTGACTGCTGCTAAAGTGCGTATGGGTGGTCTGGCTGGTCAGCTTGACGGCTTTATCCTGTTTACTGGTAGCAACGTCTATCGGGGCATCAAATATCACCCTGATATCCGTCAGAATGTCCAGTTTGGTGTGCTTGATCGCGATGTGCTGTTTAACAAAGAAGTGCTTCCGGCATTCTCAACATTCATCATCGAGAATGTTCGCGTAGTGGAAGTCACTGATCAGGCACTTTATGGAATTGGCCCGGATGAATCCTTCCTGGTTCCGCGCTTCAGCAAGCCGCTATCTTCTGAAATCGCATTACCTTTCGGTTATGTAGCAACAGCAACCAGCCGAAATCTTGATCTGGCCTTTGCTGATCCGGTTGATTTCCGTATCTGGAGTGTGCAGGACAAGTTTAAGAACGTTGAGCTATTCGCGGAAAGTTCAATTTTGCCTGTGGTGTACCGTCCAGACTTTGTGACCAAACTGACGAACGACGCAGCTTAACGATCAGTAAGCAGTTATTAGGGACGCATTGTCCCCGCTGCTGGCGAGGCAAAGGAAAGGAGATACATATGAAATTAGCTTTGATCGGTACTGGCAACATGCCGCTGATGCAGTGGATTCTGGACGGTAAAGGCGATGATTCGATCATCAACATGTCTGCATTAGCACGCAGGCTTGAGTGTAGTCGTTCCAGCCTACTTGACCGCATTCAAAACCACGGATTTGATAGCGCCGTGAGACACTATCTCAACGAGAAACGAAAAAAGATGATTAACTAACCGGACGGGAAACCGCCCGGTTTTTTTATGGTTTCTTCACAGCATTCTTCTTCAGATAACGATCAAAGCGCTTCATTTCTTTATCAAACCATTCAGGCTGATCGCGCAAGTGTGACTCATTGCGAAATTCAGGAATGTTGAGCCAAAAATCTCTTATAGCATCAGCAATATCGGTGAACTGTGCTTCACTCACCTTAAGTTGTTCAGGTCGTGGAAGTGTTTTTCTTCTAACTGTTCCTGGTGTGTAGTTGGGGTAGTATTGCGGGTATTTACCAGCAAGTTCTGTGTGAGACCGCCCTTTACCATGCTTGTAAACATTTACAAGCAGCTGACATGCTTCAATTTTTTCATAGAATGTCTTCGATTTTATGTCGATGCCTGTCCATTCAAGTAATTCAACTAATTCAGGGAAATCAATATTCCAGATAAGTGGATCAACTGCTGCGGGCTGCCAGCGCCGAAATTCCATGACCATTTTCTCACGCAGTGCTTTATCAAATTGGTGGAACATACCGGCAGTAAGAGCCAATGTGACAGTGTTCCGCATTTCATCAAGCGCGATGTAATGTGAGATGCCTTCTTGATACGCTGCTTCATATGAATCTGCTGGGTCATCTCTATCCGGGTCGAAGAATTGTCCCAGTTTCTCGTAGTGCTGCTTTTCTACTTCGTCAGCTTCTCTCGATATATCATTAAATTGAGATAACAGCCGCTGCTTGGCTTGTAGAACATAAAATTTATGTGGTCCAAGAAGGACGCGGAGATCAAATTTATCAAAGTTGAATATATTCACTCTGAAACCTCATTGTTTCTTGTTGATAATTTGCACTTTCTACGGCGTACAGTGACGTGTGCTGCATTGTCTTTATTAACGTTTGACCACAATATCGTAGCTGACCAACCCGACATACCCCGCTAACTCCTCCATGCTCGCGCCCTGGGAATAGGTGCGGAAGGCTTCCGTTTTCGATTTCTGGTCAGTGTGTCCCGTTATGGCTCCGATCCGTTGTTCTGGTACTCCGGCACGGTCAAGGCACGTTATGAACATCCCCCGCAAGCTGTGGAAGCATTGGCGATCTGTAGCTGTAGGCAAAACTCGGTGGCGTAGTCTGGTGAACGCTTGAGAGTAGAAGGGGCCTTTCTTACCATCCTTCCGGTTAATCCTGTTAGCTTGTGGAAACAGGTATTCGCCGTAAGTGTGGTTCAAATACTCATCGACTATCGCAGATAACCGGGAGTGAATCGGGACATGCCTGATCCCCGCTTTCGTCTTTGACTTCGAAATGTAGAAACAGCGCACACCTTCCACCGTTTGGATATCTAACTTCTTGAGGCTTGCCAGTTCATCAAGGCGGCATCCTGAAAACAGTCCCATAGTGATAATGTTCCTGATCTCAGGTTCTGCTGCATCCAGTAGCTTTTGCATCTGGTCAGGCTCAAACGGCTGATAGCTTTCTATCGTGCGCCGTGCTTCGAGATTGTGACCATGAAATGGGTTGCTGTCTGGGATTGCGTCATACCGACGTTTTGCAAACTCGTACAGACTCCCCAAAGAGGTTAGCCAGTTCTGCAACGTTTGAGGTGAAAACTTGCCTTGGTTAGCCTCTAGGAACTCCGTCACCATACGGCGACCAATACCGCCAATTGTGATCGCTGGTCTTTTGATGGATTTCGTAAACGCATCGACAGCACGGGCAGACTTTTGCAATGTGGAATAGCTCCGCCTGTCTGAGTACACCTTCATGTATTCGTCGCAAAGGTCTTTTAACTTTGGCGTTGAAGGTTTCCCTTTGGTGGCTGTCTGAAAATCTGGAACGAGATTAGTAGATGCAGCACCAACGAAACGTAGATCGGTAATGGCTGACTGAATCTTGAGAAGATAAGCATTTGGGTTGAATTGCGCCTGTAGCCTTCTGAACTCCATCAGGTACTGATCACGAAATCTACGAGCCAACACAAGATCGCGAGTGCCTGTTGATTTTTTAAGCATCTTGCGACCGTTCCAGAGGTGGCGCATATAAACGGGAATATGAAGCTGAATGATATAAATCCCGTCACAGTTTACGTAAAGATAATTTGTTCCTTTGCCCTTGATCGTCATGGTCTTAACCTAGTAAGCTACCGCTACTAGTTACCGTGGATTTACGTAAGCGTCTGTTTGGTTTATCTTTTCCGGTGCTTAGAGCAAGCCTTTTCGATTCCCTTCGCCCGCTCCAAAACTCTCTCCCTGTAGTTATTCTTTATAAATGTTAAATAGCGACACCGAAATCC
>QFQQ01000238.1 GCA_003243445.1 Citrobacter freundii | reverse complement strand
AATCAGACTGAGTACAGAGCCGGTTATCCATTTAACTGGCGATGGGTGAATAAAAATAACTTCACCCGTTCGAATTGCCTTCAATGAAATACCAAAAATAACCCGCTCCGGCGGGTTTTTTATTATCTGAATTCAGGAGATATCCATGTCAGCAGGAACTTTAACCCTGACGAATAACTCTGCTGCGGTCGCTGGCAGCGGGACCGCGTTTTCCACTGAGGTGGCGGCAGGTGATTTTATTGTTGTTACGGTCGGTGGTGTTCCCTATACGCTTCCGGTTAAGTCCGTGGAAAGTGGTACAGCGTTGACGCTGGTCAGCAATTACACCGGGCCAACACAGTCAGGCGCTGCCTGGTCAGCTGTTCCCCGTGTGGCGCTGAATATGGTCACCGCGGCGCTGGTGGCACAAAGCGCTGAAGCCCTGCGCGGACTGAACTACGACAAACAGAACTGGCAGCAGGTATTCAGTGGCACGGGAAACATCACGGTAAAACTGCCGGATGGAACTTCTTACACTGGGCCCGCCTGGGGTGGAATAGCAACAACACTTAACGGGAAAGCTGGTGCAGGCGCTAACAGTGATATCACCAGTCTGACTGGCTTAACCACCGCACTCAGCGTGGACCAGGGGGGGACAGGAGGTAAGACAGCACCTGATGCCAGAAAAGGAATTGGATTAGGCAAAGATGATGGTGTTGTTTTTGCAAATATAAACGCCACAACTACCGCGTTGAGCTGGGGCGAAACACAGAATCCAAATCCGCCATCTGCCTATACCTGCGCCCCTAAAGTAAATAGATATGATACTGTGCTTATAGGATATGAGATAAATAATAGCAGGCCAGATGGTTACCCCACCACCACGTATCTCGCTCAATTTGTCCCGGCATTAGGGACTATTGGCTTTGGAGAGAATGTTGTTGGTATCACTGCCGATAATGGTAATTATATGAGGATGCATACCAATATTCTTGGAGATATAAACGGGGTGTGGGCATCCCCTTTAACCAGTAGCGGAGGTTCATTTAATTATTCTAAAAATGCGACGTCTGATGCAAGGGTAAAGACTATACACGGCAAGTATGATATTGAAAAATCGTTAGAAAATATTGATGAAATGGAATTCCATGAGTTTACCTATAATACTATGAAGCCTGATGTAATGCGACATGGCTTAATAGCACAGGATTTAGAGTTAATAGATCCTGAGTATGTACATACCCGTTCTGTCGGGGACTCTCCGGAATTCAAAACGCTGGACGGTAATGTACTTCTGGTTGATGCTCTTGCTGCCATCCAGGCTTTAAGCAGAAGGATAAAGGCGCTGGAAAGATAAGTGCCGTCGGTACAATATCGTACTAATTGTCAAATGATACTGATATCTACAATGCGTTTAAATCATTATGTTATCCCGCCTTTTGATCTTACTTGCAGGCTGGCGGGATAGCCATAATGAATTTATTCTGATACTGAAAAATCTTTAATCGGTAACCAGCCACATATCAGACTCTTCAAACATTTCCTGAACAGTACGGCTTATCTGTTCCTTCTCATGCTTGCTGGCGTCAGTGTTGATTGCTGGCAGTGTCATCATCGGTTTTACCCGAACATCAGCATCGGGGAAGATCCGGTGAACCCTCCTGGTCAATTCGCCCAGAATGATATCTTTTGCACCGGGCAGACCATCAAAATTCCTTTTGTCATAAACGAGTTCCACGAA
>QFQQ01000237.1 GCA_003243445.1 Citrobacter freundii | reverse complement strand
GAAGGCAATTGCTCTATCCGGTTGAGCTACGGGCAGGTATGGCCGCTGACGGGCCAGCGCGGATCATACCCGCAATGGGCGGGCGCTCAGGGCTTGGCCGCGTGCCCTGGCGCCCTGGCCCTCATTCGGCGTCGTCTTCTTCCTCGAAAACCACCGAAGGAGGCGCCATCACGCGCGCCATGTCGGTCATCGTGGGCACCAGGCCGCGTGCAAGGTAGCTGTAGGGCGTGTCCGGCTCCAGTGCCGCAGCGGCAAGATTGGCCATGGGCTGGTTCATCGTCAGGTAGTAGCTGCCCACGGGCGCTTCGACGGCGCCGCGCGTGAGCGCATAGGCGCCGCTGGCGGGCGTGGCCGAGCGGGCTTCGTTGTACGAGTCGGCCAGCAGCTGGCCGGGCTCGGCCACCTTGAGCACCTGCAGGCCCAACAGGCGCAGCCTGTCCACGGCGGGCTGGGCGCTGGCGGACAGCCAGTAGCCGCAGGAGCGCGGGCGCGACAGCGTGGTGCGCGGCTGCAGCGAAGCGTTCCAGTCCACGCGCACCTGCTGGTCGGCGCCCGTGTCGGGCTGGATCATGGTGAGGGTGCGCTGCTCGGGGGTCTGCTCGGCCAGTACGGCCAGTTGCTGGTGGCAGGCAAGGGAGGCGGTCTCGCGGGCCACGAAGGCCTGCACCTGGGTGAGATCCTTGGCGCGCTCGGCGCTGGAATGCAGCATGCGTGTGGACGCGGTGACCAGGGTGTGCACGCGCCGCTGGATGTGGGCGCGGCCCAGGTCCGAGCCACGGCTGCTGACCAGGTAGCCCACCGAGTTCTTGAGCCCGCTGACGTTGCGCAGCGAATCGGGCGCGAGGCTGCCCATGGAGATGGACTTGTCCTGCAGATCCTGGCTGGTGGTGTAGTACCAGTCGCTGCTCAGCCCGGCCTGCGACAGCGCGGTGCGCAGCGGCGCCGTGTACCACTCGCGCGCAGCCTTGGTCACGAATTCATTCTGGTTGGCCGTGGCCGAGTACTGCAGCAGGGCGTCGTAGCGCTGTATGGCCTGGTACTTCTGCAGGAAGATGCTGGCGGCGGGGAATTCCTGCAGGTCCACCACGGCGACGGGGCGGTAGTCGCGCGCCAGGGTGGCCAGGGCCTTGGCCTCGGGCGTGTTCAGGAGCAGGTGGTCATGGGCGATGTCGGTGCCATCGGCTGCATTGCGCGTCCCGGCTTCCACGGCGTCGGGGTTGGCGCGCGGCACGAGGATCACGTTGATCTGCTGCAGCAGCGGCTCCAGCAGGCCGCCGGGCGCGAGCTCGCGGGCGATGATGAGCAAGGCCTCCGTGCCCGCAGGTTCGTCGCCGTGCTGGCCGGCCACGAGCATGACCGTGGGACGGCGGCTGTCATAGAGCGCCGACGGCTGAATGCCGGGTGCGCGCGTGGCCACCAGGGCCTGGATGGGGCTGCCGCGCTGCGAGCTGCCGGGCTGCACGATACCCAGGCGCGTGTCGCGGCCCAGGGATTTGCTGGCCTGGCTGTTCAGCCAGGAAGACAGTTCGCTGGCCGTGGTGAACTGGTTGCGCTGCGGCGCCAGGCCCGGTGTGTCGTAGCGGGTGGCTGGATCGGGAAAGCGCGCAGCCACGGCCGCGTTGTAGGGCAGCGGGACCAGGTTGTTGGCCGGCGCAATGGGCTGCGTGGTCGCCTGCGGCACCACCGGGGTGGCTGGGGCCGGCCGGGCGGGGGCGGGCGCCTG
>QFQQ01000026.1 GCA_003243445.1 Citrobacter freundii | reverse complement strand
AAAGGGAGAACAAGAAAATTTTTAAAATAAATTACTTTTTACTTTTTACTTTTTACTTTTTACTTTTTACTTTTTACTTCATTCTCCGGATCAAACAACAGCGGATAAAACTGTCCTTCTATCTTCTTTCCTTTCTGAATGCCCGGCGTGGTTGGCAGCAGTTCGCTGTCTGAATTGGATAGCGTTCCGTCTGCGAATACGTTCAGCACAAATGCGCGGCGCGCCTTTTCAGATCTGTTGGCATAGGATCCATGCACCATCAATGGATGATGAAAGCTCGCATGACCTTTTTTCAATTCTATTGGTATTGGCTTAAATTCCTCTTTTTGCTTGTCTGTGAGATAGTCCATGAGACCTTGCATATCACCGGCAAGTTCGGGCTTGTCCAGCAAACCCCAGTGCTGGCTGTAGGGCACATAATACAGGCAGCCATTTTCTGTGGTGGCATCATCCAGACCAACCCAACAGGTCAGATGCTGCAGCGGGGCTGTACGTGTCCAGTATGAATAGTCCTGGTGCCAGGCCACTACACCCCCATGCAGGGCCGGCTTGCAGAACAGTTGATCATGCCAGAATCGTACAGCCTTGTTGCCGAGCAATTGACTTGCAGCCATCACAAAAGCCGGGTTCCAAAGTATATCGTGAAAGCCTTCTGTAATACGCCATGCACCAAGTGCATGAAACAACACTGTATCGGGATCCCCAGACTCATTGGATGCGAACTGATAAAACAATCCATTACCGGGATGTGCAGGATCAACGATCTCCGCAAGTTCTTCGTTCAGCTTATCGATCTGCCGGTCATCCAGCAATTTGATATTGGCCACATAGCCATATTCATTAAAAAACTCCACCTGCTCTTTGCTAAGCTTATATTGCTCCCACTCTGCGGGCGATACCGGCCAGCGGAAAAGATCGGAGATCAGCTCGTGATACTTTGAAAGATCGTTTACAGTTATTGTCTGCATAACATCCGTTTTTATATTGATCAGGCACTGACAAGCGTTTTCGTTTCAGCGCTAATTTTTGCAGCACTTTCTTTTTCAAGAAAAAGCCATGTACCTGCATGTTTTCTTAAGATCGTTGAAGGATAGGTCTCTGTTACTTCATCTTTCAATGTGTGATAAACGGCCTGTGCTTTTGTTGTACCCGGTACCATGCAGAAGATCGTTCCGGCCTTCAGTAAGGCAGGGATCGTTAATGTAAATGCATATACGGGCACCTTGCTGACATCGGCAAAGCAGCCTTCATTCACCTGTTGTTGTTTGCAGGCTTCGTCAAGATCAACCACTTTCACGAGTTTCGGATCATTGAACTCCGCCACATGCGGATCATTGAATGCGAGGTGTGTGTTCTCCCCGATGCCCATGCAGGTAATGTCCACAGGATTTTCAACCAGCAGATTGGCGTAACGCTTGCATTCTGCCTCAAGATCCTTTGCCTGTCCATTCAGATAAAAAATCTTTTTAAACGGAACCCTGTCAAATATTTTCTTTCTTAAAAATTCACCGAATAATTGCGGATCATTCTCAGGAAGCCCGATATATTCATCCATATGGAATGCCTGCACAGATTGCCAGTCGATATCTTCTTTGATCAATGCTTCAAGAAATTCATTTTGTGAAGCAGCAGCTGCAAAAATGATATTCACCACGGTTTTTTGTTTCAACAATAAGCGGATGCTTTCGGCCGCCATTCTTGCTGCGTCCACGCCTAAAGACGGTCTGTCTTCATAAATACGAACTTTCAACTGATCGGCTACAAAATCTGTCATTTGATTATTTTTTAACTGAATTTTTTCATGAATAAGAAGTCGGTCAGATCTTCACTATAATACGTTTATTATACATCCACCAAAGCAGCGTCATCCATCCCACCAGAAGTACAAGCGAGAATAGCAATGATGCTGAATAGGGATTGAAAAAAGGTTCAAATACGGTTTGATACACAAAATCCCAGCTATTGCTGCGGCCATCGCGATAAGGCACCTGTATCATCCGCGCAATGCGTTTGATAAATACAGACAGAAAATACACGGTGACCGCGTTTGCCCCAAACACTACAAACGGCTTGGTGAACCGTTTATACCCCATCACGTCTATTAACCACCAGGAAACAGCGAATCCTGTTACAGCCCATCCACTTGTGTACAACACAAAAGAGCTTGTCCAAAGAGATTTGTTCAACGGAAAGAATAAACTCCATGCAAGGCCAGCACCAATAAGAGCGGCGCCAGCTACAAACATCCAGGTCATTTTTTCCTGTACTGATCTGTTGGCTGACCTGATCCATATACCCGTGATTACACCGGAAATTCCGGTGGCAACAGCAGTGATCGTGGTCAGCAGTTCTGCCGGGTTATATGGAGAAAACGGTTTGTATAAATGTGCGTCTGTAAAAACTTTTCTGTCAAGCCATGTGGCCAGGTTTGTTCCCGGAGCAAGATTCGGGTAACCCACGCCGGGCACGGGTACCATTATCATCAGGAAATAATAAGCAAGCAGCAGGAATACGAAGATCCAGGCTTGCCACCCGATCGTATTGCGCAGGTATATCCAAACGCAGCAAAAATAGACGACGCCTATTTTTGAAAGGATACCCGGAATACGGGCGTTTGCAAAATCGAAAGAAGGAAAGAGCGATAGGAATAAACCAAGTGCGATCAGTACCAGCGTACGTCTTCCTGATTGCAATAATATTTTCTTATCTGAAATAATTCCTTTCTTCTTATCTATTGCATATGGGATGCTTACGCCCATAATAAAAAGAAAGAAAGGAAAGATCAGATCAGCAGGAGTACAACCATTCCATTGCGAGTGTTCCAGCCATTTGTATACGTGAAACCCATTGCCCGGGTTGTTGACCATGATCATGGCGATGATCGTTACACCCCTGAAAAAATCAAGGGATAACAGTCTCGGTTGATTTGCTGATGTGGTGTAAGCCGCCATGAAAATAGTGTTCAGAAATGGAAATAAAGAACCGGGAGAGTTTCACCGCCTCTCCCGGTCTCAATTGGTTAGAGCCTGAATTTTACACCGGCACGTCCCCAGAATGAATAGAATTGTTTTTGGTACAGTTGATTCTCCTGACCGAAATAGATCCGCTGAGGAGCATTCGTCAGATTTTGTGCTTCTGCGTATACCGTGAATCTTTTGTTGATACGGTAAGATGCGTTTGCATCAACCTGCACGCGGGCAGCCTGGATCACATCCTGCGCTGCATCCGCACCAAGGCTCACCGTGTAATCACCGTTGTAGTTCAGGTTGCCCTGCAGCGTCAGGCCTTTCAATGTATAAGAAAGCGATGCGTTCGCAGAGTGCGTTGCCTGACCCGGCAGACGAAGATCTTTCCGGAACTGTGCATCCGCGCTTGAATGAGAATAAGTATAGTTAGCCAGTACAGAGAAACCTTTCAGGAAACCGGGGAGGAAAGTGAGGTTAGCCTGTGCATTCAATTCAACACCGAATACATTTGCCGCATCACCATTCAACACGCGGAACCATCTCCAGTTTGCATAAGTTGCCGCACCGTCAAATTCATTTCCTGTAAGAGTTGAAACGCTGGTGTACTGGAATTTGTCGATCTTCTTATAGAACACGCCTGCAGAAAGAATACCGAGGTTGGAAAGATATTTCTCAGCCATCAGGTCAAAATTGGTAGCGAATGCAGGCTTCAATTCAGGGTTACCGTCTGTAACTGTTTCGCTCAGTACACTGATCACACGGCCAGGAACAAGATCAACAAAGTTTGGTCTTGAATAACCAAATGTAACACCGCCACGGATCAATGTCGATTTGTTGATATCATACTTTGCCTGGAGGTTAGGCAGGATCTTGGTATAGCTTGTTGTTTTTGATGTTGGAGTTGTTGATTGCCATACACCATTCGCGTCCTGCAGGATGATATTACCTGCATAATCAACATTTGTATGTTCAACACGCAGGCCGGCGATCAGCATCCAGCGGTTGAACTGGATACGGTTCATGACATAACCGGAAGATACAGTCTCGATCGCATCATAGTAATAACCATCGATCGTACCTCTTGTTGCTGCAGGATCGATCGTGAAATAGGCAGGATCGTTCATGTATTGATTAAAGAACGAAATGGTTTTGTCTTTATCAACACCAAGACCGAAGTTAGTAGCACCATCCAGCAGATCAGCGGATACTTCAGGGTTGCCCGAGAAATTGGTGAGGTTACCAGCTGCTTTGTTGCCGGTATAGTTTGCCACCAGTGCTGTGTTGGGACGCCATCTGTTATTGTGCATTCTTTTTACCTTACCACCCATTTTGAAAGTAGCTGAATTGTTGCCGATCTTATAATCATAAGAAGCATTCAGTTTTCCAACAACGTTTCTGCCTTTTGTATTCCAGTTGTCTCTTTCAACGGTGTTATAAGTAAAAAGTGAAGCGTTATTTTTCCAGTCTGTACCGATAGCCATCAGGTCGTCCGTGTAGATATCGGTAATGTTCAATGGAATATCGCCAGTGATGAAGTTGTAAGTACCTGCGACGGTTTGTGCTTTTGAGCTGCTGTAGAAACCACCTGCGTCAAGTCTAACTCGTCCGATCCTTGTCTCAAACTGAACGTTGATGTTTGAGTTCTTGTTATCTTCCGATGCAGAGCGGATCTCGTTGTAAGAGCGGCCACGTGTGGTAACATAAGTGCCTTGTGCATTCTGCGTTGTTCTGGAAGACTGCATACGTGTACGTTTGCGATAACGGGTAAGATCATTGTCATGATCGCTGTACATATAGTTCACCACGATACTGGTAACAGGGCTGAAAGAGAAGTCTGCTGTTGCAGAAAGACCCTGACGTACACGCTGATTCTCTACATACAGGTAGCGGATATCAGTCGGGAACCAGATTGGTCCTTTACCATAATCTTTTTTCTCCCAAACCTGCGCACGGATATCATCATATCCGTTTGTTGTTTTATAATAGCTGCCTGTAGCCATCAGCCCAAGCGCACCATTTGGATTTGCTTTTGTAGCAAAGAAACGTTTGCCGAGAGAGATATTTCCGATGCCGTTCGCTTTACTGCGGAGATCGTTGTATCCAAGACCAGCATCAACAGTGAGTCTTGGTTTGAGAGAGGTAGCTGTTGGCGATTTCATGTTCACCTGTCCTGCAATGGCATCACCATCGAGATCTGGTGTCAGTGTTTTGATCACCTCCATGGACGCGAGTACATTGGTTGGGATCAGATCGAGTTGTGCATTACGGAAACCTTCTTCAGAAGAGCCCATGATCTGTTCGCCGTTCACGTTGATGTTGGTAAAGTTGCCTGGTGTACCGCGAAGTTGTACGGTTGCACCTTCACCGCTGCTGTTCCTTCCGATGGTAACACCTGGAAGACGCTGCATTGACTCCGCCACGTTCAGATCGGGATAGCGGCCCATCAGGTCGGCTGAGATCACCTGTTTGATGTTATCTGCATTTCGTTGCTGGTTCAGCGCTTTCTGCTGTCCCTCGCGGACACTTGAAACAGTCACACCGGAAAGAGCGACTGTATTGGAGGCCATTTTCACACTCACATTTGAGGTGCGGTCAGCCCTTACTTCCACTTCCTGCTCGGCTGATTTGAAGCCCATGTAGTTTATTAAAAGAGTGTATTTGCCTTCTTTCACTCCAATCATTTCGAACGTACCGGTGAGGTTGGTGGTGGTTCCCCGGGTCGTTCCTTTGATCATGACGGATGCACCGGGCAGTGCGCCGCCATCATTGTCCGTTACCTGCCCTTTGATATTTCCACTCGATTGAGCCGAAACATCCGAAAAGGGAAACAGGAGTGCCAGTAAAAGTACCGGCATGAGCAGTCGGTGGATACTTTGTTTCATTTTGCAGATATTTTTTGGTAAAAAAAGACTTTTCATTTTTAAGCAATCGTTTATTGTTTTAGTTGAATTTAAAATTCCTATAGTCAACCAGGAACCGAAGAGCGAAACTGGTACCAATGTCCCGGTTGGTCAGCCAGATCTTCCCTTTCTGGAAACGCGTCCTCGTTTCCACCACAGCGCCACGCAGGTTCGGGTCAGGATGATCTGTGGCATAACGGTTCTTCAACAACCAGACTGCTGACTTTTCTATATTCTGATCGAACTCTTTGTATCCTTCTTTTGCCAGTTCGATCCATACAATGCCAGCGAGCGCAACGGCAGAACCTGTTGCAGAACCTTTATCCGGTTTTTGTCCGTCGGTGTAATTATCATAAAAAATGGTTCCGTCCTTCTGTTGTGCCTTGGCAAAGGTGCGGCAGGTACTGGCTGCGGCTTCAAGATATTTTCTGTCCTTCGTCAGCTTGAATGCTTCCACCAGTGATTCTGCATACCACAGTGAAAAACGCGGGTGGAATGTGTGGGCTGCTTCTGAATTCGGCATAAAACGCATCCATACACCTTCAGGTCCCTGCTTTTCGATCAGGCTGTTACAGAGAAGGATGAACGCATCTTTGAATTTTGTGTCACCGGAAAATTCATAGGCGTCTTTGAACAGAGAGCCTTCTGTGTTCGGGCGAGATACATCAAATAATTCCTGGTCCTTCTGATCTTTCTGTTTCCAGAACGGGCTGTATTCTTTCAGCACTTCACCTGTCTTTGCATCGATATTATCATAGCAAACACCTTTCTCCGGATAATACATGTTCTTTAGCATCCAGTCGGCTGCACTGGTAGCCACCTTTGCATATTTCGGATCTTTGGTCACTCTTGATAATTCATAAATGCCCGGTGTTCCATCGGAGACAGTTGCAAATACAATAAAGTCTTCACCCAATACATCCCCATGTTTTGCATCCACCATGCCTTTC
The DNA here is from genome assembly GCA_003243445.1 of Citrobacter freundii. Classification (GTDB taxonomy): domain Bacteria; phylum Bacteroidota; class Bacteroidia; order Chitinophagales; family Chitinophagaceae; genus Terrimonas_A. The sequence goes on along the minus strand of QFQQ01000026.1, from coordinate 77,463 downwards.
AGTTTGGGATGATCTTTTATCTCCATACTGATCCAGTAATTTCCACCACGCCTGGCAGCATCGAGATAAGATTTATTCCCGGTTGCTTTATACGCTGCAAGAAGGGAATTCACCGCCTGCCCGGTATGCCAGGGGACCTCATATTCATACCATTTACCTTCAGTAAGATTATAATCGCAACGTGATTTTCCCTGTTTGTCAAGGATCACGTCAGCAACGTACTTTGCCGTTTCATTGATCGCCTTTGTGATCTCTTCTTTTTTTGGCTGCGCAATCGCATGGGAACTCACCAGGGATGCTCCCATTAAAGCAAGACCATACACACTTTGTTTAATCCGCTTCATATACTTTGTTTGTTGCATTCAGTGTATACTTGTGTTTATGATTTGTAACCGATAGATCATCCTGTAACCTGAACGTAAATGTCCAGGGACGATTATTGTCCTTTCTCAGTTTTAACAATATATGGTTTGCACCTTCTTTCAATGGCAGGCTGACCGGCGTTTCCTGCTGCGTCGTTCCACCTTTTCCGGAGAAAACCCTTTCACCATTGCAGAATACTTCTACTTCATCGTTTGCCGCCAAGAACGCTTTTATATTGATTGCTTTCGGCGCATTTACCAGGCAATATGCGTAGCCTGAAACGGATTCAGGGCTTTTATAGTTATCATCCAGATCTATGATCCCTCCATCGGTGGAAGAGAATTTTTGCCAGCGGTATGTTTTCCCAAGATAGTGAGTAAAATCGCCCGGTGAGGGCGGTTTATCATATTCTTTATTGGATGAATATAAAAACCCGGGTAGCGCTTTTTTATCTGCAAGCGGAAATGGTCCACCCAGCATCCAGTTCTTAAAATAAAAACGATCACTCACCATAATACCAAGACGCAATGCAGACGGCGGAGGGATAGCATGCATTACGGCGGCAGCTGAAGCCTCTCTCAATCTCAGGGTCAAAAACGCCAGATCAGTCTTTTTCTTTTCGTAAGGTTCCATCGCTTTGTCGAGCCAGTAAGGCTGATTTTCACGAAGCCACGCCTTGCGGAACCAATCGCTATGCGTCACGTATCTTTTTTGCAATGCTTCAACGGCTTTGGCCGACTCATTCAATAGCACCTGTGCTTTTTTTGTATCTGTCACCGCGATGCCGGCAGCTTCATTGTATTTCTTCACCACATTTTCAAGAATGCTTCTTGTATCCACGATCAGCTGATACTGACCGATCGCATATTTCAGTGCGTCAATATCGGATCGGTTCATGGTTGCCTTTGCCGCATCTGCAAAACCCGCAGCCTGTTTCAATATCCCTGCGGCCTGTGGTACAGAAGCATTGTTCATGATCAGCGCCTTACCACTGTCAGGTAATATTTTCTGATACCAGAGTTGATCGTTCAGATTGTATGTCATATCAACCGCGCGCAATTCCATCAGCTTGAATAACGCTTTCACATAATTATTATCCGGGGTATTATAGGCTGTTATAGAAAAACGATCATTGAAACTATTTTCATATTTATCCGTAACGTTCCAGCTTTTATCTGCCGCTACATAAACGCCATACCAGTCACCCGAAAAAAGATAAGTACCACCATCATCCCAGATCGTAGTGAAAGCACCGGTAGAGCCGTTCTTTTTTCCTTCTTCCAGGAATCCGTTGATATTTGCCTTTGCCATTGCCATATCAGGGAACATCCGGTATGAATTCAATATACCGGGGCAAACCATAAATTCCAATCCTCTTTTTACGAAAGGCTGTATCCACGGATCAAAGTCCTTTTTGTCACCATATTCCCAGGTAAGATAGATCACATCTTTAGGAAGCATATCAAGCACTTCTTCATGCTGCAAGGCCACATCCCCCCACATCATCATTCTTTTGCCATGACTTTTTACCACATCATATAAGAACTTCAGGTGGTCTGCGTAAAATTTTGCAGCACCAACGCTATCTACATACGATTTTGAGCGGCCTTTACCCAGATCAAAGGTTTCATCGCAGTTTACGTTAAAATAAGGTGCGTTGAAAGCGTCGCACAATTCTCCGATCACATCGGCCAGAAACTTCTTTGCACCCGGATCGAGCGGAGAGATCAGCGTAGACGTCTCCCCCATCGATTTGTATTGCGGCAAGGCAAGGATCTTTTCAAAATGGCCAAAGGATTGAAAACTGCCGATCAGTTTCATATGAAATTTCTCTGCGTAAGCAGAAAGCTCTTTGATCTGTGCGATCGTCAGCTTGCCATTCGCCGGCGCAAAATCAGGATGGGATAATGGCTGCACCACATGCTCGATATAGAACGAAAGATAATTGATCTTCAGCTCAGCCATCCGTTCGATCTGTTGCTTGAAATACGCAACGGTAGGAATAGGTCCACGGCTGATATCATCATATATCACGCGATGCTCATAAGAAGGCCAGTCCACAATTTTCAATGAGCTGTTCCATCCTGCACGGGTCAGTTGCTTCAGGGTTTGTAATCCATAAAAAAGGCCGGCTTCGGTATTGGCGGCAACGAAACGGTTTTTACCATTCACCACCAGTACATAGCCCTCGTTTCCGATCGATTTCAAATCCTCAACAGCTTCTGCTGACAGGAGTAATTGGATATTTTTATTACTGGTCAGGCCAATCGTGATGGCTACTTCGCTCTGCCTGTTGACAGTTTGCGATGCAAATGAACTCCATACAGACTGAAGCCTCGCGGCAGTTCCCTGATCAGTTCCTTCAAATTTTATACGCAGCCGGGTAGGAAAATCAACGGTAGCAGAAGACATTATGACCTGCTGGGGATAAGGCAATACGGGCAGGTCTTTGGACCAGCCGTATACACTGATAAACAGTGTAAGGATCAACAGCAAGAAGTTTCTGTTAATAGTCTTCATTTAATTTCAAAGCCTTTAAAAACCGCATCAATCGTTATGTAACACTAATATAAGGTTATTTTCCGGTAACGTACCCGGAAAATCTTAAAATTTTTACAAAGAAACTCTTATTTCGTCGTCACGACTCTCTAATATCGCTTCCACCTTGTTATTCAACGAAGTAATCTCTGGTTGATTTGTATGGACAGCCAATACCAGTTTTTTGCTGCCCGAAAAAGTCTTGATCGTAAAAATTACGGGGCTTGTCTGTTGATCAAGGTTGTCCGGTGCGTCTATTCGCGGTATCACAGATGTTTGAACCTGTTCTCCTTCTATTGCTAAGGAAACACTGATGTTCTGTGCAGACCGGTTGCCAATATTGTGCACAAGTACAGACAATTGCAACTGATCACCTGTTTTTTTCAGCGTGATATCCCTTGCATTCACCGCCAGATCTGTTTTTGCGCCAATCGTTCCGGGAAATTGCTTGAGCTGATCCAGTTTCAGCAATAGTGTTTTGCCCGATGGGATCTGGATCGAAAGATCATTTACTCTTTCGTTTAAATCAACAGTGGTACTTTGCAGAAGCTCATCAATATTACCGTCACCATTCAGATCCGTTCCCATTTGCAGACGGTATTCTCCCGGCTCGAGTTGCCAGGTCCGCACACCAAGTTCTTTTTCTTTGCCAAAATTATAGAGCAGTGTTTTGAAACTTTTGCTGCTGTTGTCCTGTACAAATACTGCAACGTCATTGCCTGTATTCTTCCAGGAAACTGCCAGTGCAGGGTATTCATAACCGGCACCGAAATGTCCGGTATACATTCCCATCAGCAGGTTGCTTCCCGGTACGTATACACGGTCAGTAAATTTCACTTCACTTGTCAACAGCGGCCAGTTATAGCGGAGGGCTTCGATTATGTTTTTAAGTCCCGATACGATCGTTGCGGTATCATGGATCAAAAGGAATTTGTTATATGGATGTCCATACCGCAGCAGCAATGAATCATATCGATGCTGCATTGTCAGTTGTTTTGCCATGCCAAGCAGTTTTCCCATCGGATGATATACTGCGTCGCCATCATCACCGCCCTGCATTAATTGCATTTTTACCCAATCCAGCGAACCCGGAACAGTATGGAGGTTTGAAGAATCCCCTTTTTGTGTAAGCAAAAGCCCGTTATAAAAATTGATCGTATTCAGAAAAATTTCATTCCCGGTAAGCTTATACATTCCGATCAGGTGATACTGTAATTCATTTACATGCCCCACATGATCCCAATTGTAGTAGTTATAAGTCAGGCCCGCATCATACCATTTTTTGCTGTGACCGCCGATCTTATCTCCATCAAATGCAACGGCGGAAGGAAGCACACCCGCAGGCTTTCCATTTGCAGCACGTGCGGCATCTTCTATCCATGCCTTGCACCATTCATTGAACAACCGCATGATGGTCGGATTGCCGCTGTACCAGGCGGCCCAGAGACCGGGCAGCAAGGCGCGCGCATTTAATGCCACATCTACATCATACGGATACTGAGCCACTACTTCGGTTGCCGACAGGTAATATGATTTAAAATGTCTGTGACCGAGAGAAGTGATACCTGTCCAGACATCACGGAAATTTTTCATGCTGGTCATGCAGCGTTCAACATATTCCGGATCGCCATATTTTACGAGGAACATGCCGGGATGTGTATCGCGAAATAATTCGGCGGAATGTTCTACATCATCCACCCGTTTTGCAAAACCGCGTTCGAGAATCCCACTATTCCATACACCATCGGCCAATCTTGTATAACCAACCTGCGCGATGCTGTCATTTGTTCCCAGTACAGCAGGCAGCCACCAGCGAAGTAATTCCACATCATCTCCATACTTCCCCCCCATTTCACCATTTGGCGCCTGCCTGTTGATCACCCACCAATGGATGAGTTCAAGCAAACGCCCCATCGCCTCCTGCTGATACAAAGCCCAGGCTGGTGCAGCATTATTTACGGCTGCCGGCCGGTACTCATCGTTGACGATCTTCTCATCCATGTACATACGAATGATCTGGTTGTCCGGATGTCGTTCATTCAGCGTCCTGAATATCTTCTTTGCATATCCTTCAAGCGCAGGATTATTATCTTCTTTATCCAACCAGTAAAAGATGCGTCCAAGCAAATACATCGATCTTTCATATAAAGGATCCTGCGGATCTGAAGCGATCTGCTCCAGCAAATCCGCGGCGGCAAACATCCTGTAAATAAGACTAAAGCCTGTTTCCTTTGAAGCCCATGACCAACCTCCGCCATTGTAGTAATAACACGCAAGCAGATATTTATTAACGATGTCCAATTGGTTTAACAGATCAGTATTAGTGGAATCACTTCCCAATTCAGCCAGCAAACCGGCACGGATGTCTTTCACCAACGACGTGTCCTGTTCCAGCCCGGCTTTGATGCCCTTCACATACGAAACAGGTCTTAACTCAATACCATACAAACCAACATCCGTTCCATCCCCTTTGATCTTTATCCCGATCTGCCCGTCCGCAATCTCACATTTATAACGAACCGTTCTGTATGCCAGCCGGTACCACGGCGCTATAACCTCCCGGCCGATCAGCTGACCATTCACATAGATCTGCATTTTCATGTTCACACTATCCTTATTACCAACACTGAGAATAAGATGATAATTTCCATTGGGGACGTTCACTTTGAAAGCAAGACTATCCTTACCCCAAACACCGGAACGAAGTGACTGGCTATGCAATTTTATATTGTTCGTATCAAAAGCCGCAACAGGCGCGTGCAGCCATCCATAACCTTTTGCAGTATCGTACTGTTGAGAAATACCAATATGTATAAATCCCCGTTCAACCGGAAAATCATCAGGCCCCATATCAAACAGGAGATTCTTTGCCTCATTCTTTTTATTACAAGAACAAAAAAGAACAAATACGGTCGATATAAAAAGGATACGTCTCAGCAAAATTTTCTTTATTGAAGTTTAGCTATTTCAACACCAGCAGTGATCACCGCACCAAGGCCACGCGGGTCATTGTCGATCGTCTTCCGGTCAAGATAAAACTGCTCATCAAAACCGATCTCTGTGCCACGGCAGATCCCATGAACAATACCATTGTCATCAATCCTTGAAGCAACATAGGACCAGGCTTTCAATGCGACCTGTTTGAATGATTTATTCAACCAGCCCTTTCTTACGCCACGCGCCATAGCCAAAGCAAACATTGATGTACAGGACGTCTCTTTATATGAATCTGGCCTTGTCAATACCTGGTGCCATGATCCGTCAGTGTCCTGGTATTTTGCAATGCTCGCCAGATGAGCTTTGAACGCTTCCAGTATTTTCCTGTATGATGGATGAGAAACCGGCAGCCAGTCAAGCAATTCTGCAGTTGCCCAAACCACCCAGCCATTTGCCCGTCCCCAATATGCTACGGATTGTTCGCCGGTCTTGCTGAACCAGCCATGTTTGTATAAACCGGTTTGATTGTTCAATAGATACTTTCTGAATTGCAATACCTGTCTGACAGCATCTTCCATATATCGTTGTTCACCGGTTGCCTTCGACATACGGATCAGGTAAGGCACACTCATAAAAAGATCATCTGCCCAGATCGTAAATTCTTCCGGCTCGGGTCTGCAAAATGTACTGTCGGCAAGCCTTACCTGCCTGGTAGAAATGTAATCGGTGAATGGCTGCAGGAATTTTCCTACGGCTTCATTCTTTTCCAGCAAGTATAATCCGGCAAAAGAAAGAGCAGGAGCTCCAGCATCGTCCAGCATGCTTTTACGGAAGATGCGATGATAGCTTCCGCGCCATGCATACAAAGAATCATATTGCCATTGCAGGTAATTGAAATGATCAAGAATGAAGTTTGTATACTTTTTTATAAAATCGAGATAAGAAGACGATTTTGTTTCCTGCTGCAGACCAAGTATGCTCCACATCAATGTACCGTGTGAATATTGCCAGTCCGCATAAGGATCACGCTGGTAAGCTGCGTTGCTGTCAACCCGCAATTCGGGTAATACCCGTTGCGGAGCTGCCTGCCAGTTGATCATATCGTTTTGATGTTGATAGTATGGCTGAAGAGGAAAAACAGGAAGATCTTTTGAAACCGGACCTGCATACAACCACTGGGGAAAATCAGTTGTGGTAAAATTTGCTGACAGATCAAGATCGCCAGCTGTTGTTACAGGCCGGAGAAACACGGTAGCCGCAGACGACGATGGTTCAAATTCAATAAGGAATTCGTTCTTTCCTTTAGTCAATCTTGCCGTGAAGTACTGATCGAATGTAAACCGGTTGTAAGCGATCTCCTTTGGATTAACCGATTGCTGCTGCTGATATTCCCAGCAGAGTTTTTGATTCAACCAGACTTTTATTTTTCCGGCAAATGAGATTCCGAAACGGACGACTGTATCATTCTTCACTTCCGCGCTACGTAAAGCCAGCGATCTTGCGCGGGCCGGAAGGTGAAGAAAACGGAAGTCCAGCACCTGCATACCAAGCTCTTCTTTCTGCACTACCCATTTCCATTCAAAGCGTGTATCAGCCATCACCTTGTCAGCAATCTTTTTTGAAAGACTCAAGGCTTCCTGCTGCTGCGCATTCAATACAAATACTGAGTGCATTAACAGCATGACAAAAATAAATGGCTTAATATGGCGGCACGATCGCATCATTATTTATTTCTTTGGCTTATCAACATTGATATTGACAGAAGATTTGTCCTTCACCAGGAATTGCCGGTAAGGATAATACTGCAGGCTGTTTGTAAACGAGCCGTCTTTGCTTTCGCTAACATAAACGGTTGCTTTTGCAGCCTCATTCGTCTGCACATCCAATCCGTCAAATGAAAAACGCTGAACATTGTTGATAACAATACCCGGACGGCTTTCTTTACCTGTCGTACGGATCGTGATACCAGACATTTTTATCTCCCGCACATGACGGATAAAAAATCCATACGAAGGAAGCTTACCGAACATCGTTCCTTCCGGGTATTCTTCTTCTTTTTCAATTACCGGTTTAAATACATCAACCAGTGAATCGCCGCCTTTTGTTTCCAAACGGATATTGCTCAGCGTGACGTTTTCCAAAGGAGCGCTGGCAATACCAGTAATAGAGCAACCGATCTCATCAGCGCCTGTAGCGATGATATTTGAAAGGCTGATATTCCTGACCCTGCCTTTGCCGGGTGCGGAAGCCGTGGTCATATATTTCCTCGCGCGGTTCCCAAGGCGCATAAAGATCGGCACCATCGGCCCGTCGATGACGATATTGTCGATCGTGATATTTTCCATGATGCCACCATCCACGATCTCCAGTGCAAGACCACCCATGCCGGCAGGCTTTCCGTAGATCGTAGCGGTTTGGCCGGAAGGTTTGATCACGCAGTTGCTGACTGTTACATTGCGGAAACCACCGGTAGATTCGGTGCCGAATTTGATGCCATTACAATGACTACTCACCACACAATTAGTAATAGTAATATTTTCAGAGATCAACGGCGAAGTACTTTTGATAGTGATCCCGTCATCATCTGAATCACCGATCACGTTGGAGATGGTCACATTCTTACAACCATCGATATCCATCATATCATTATTCTTATTGGAGTGATTCCAGATCTTCACTCCGTCGATAGTTACAAATTCACAACCAAGATAATGCTGCATCCAGAAAGCAGAGTTGCGAAGGCTCACTTCTTTTACTTTTACATTCTTACAACCGGCAAACCAAAGCAGGTAAGGACGATCACGATAACGATCCGGTTTCTTAATCGTATTCACCACAAAACTTCCGCCCTGTCCGTCTATCGTACCAGTTCCTTCAATGCCGACATTCTGTTGTCCTTTGCAAAAGATCAGTGCCTGCTTTGCCCATTCTTCACCATAGAAATGAATGCCCGCGTCCTGGTATGGATATCGCTTTGTATCTGTGTGGCCAAGTACGGTTGCGTTGGAAGAAACATGCAGTGTGACATTTGATTTCAATACAACGGTGGCCGTTAAAAATCTCCCGCCGGGAAAATAAACTTTGCCACCGGTCTTTGCACATTCATCAATTGCTTTTTGAATGGCAATGGTATTGTCGGTCACACCATCGCCGATTGCACCATATGCAGTGACATCATATTGCTGGGCCTTTGCATTAGCAACGATCAGGAAGAAAACGCCGGAAAAGAAAAAAGCCTGTAAACGGTTCATCTCTTTTATTTACTTATTTAAAGAATATTTATTGAGTTGGTCCTGCAGCCATGATGCGGAACGCAGGTATGCTTCTCTGAGATCCTCAATGCCCGATTCAGCGCCGCCCACATCGATCCCAAAATCTCCCTGGTAATTCACTGCCTTCAGTGCCGCAAAGAAGCTGTCCCAGTGGATCGATCCGTCACCGGCCGCAAGGTGCTCCACTTTGCTGCCACGGTTGTCTGATATATGAATATAACTGATCTTATCCGCAAGGCGAAGCAGACTCAAGGGCAGGTTATCCCGGAAGAAAAACTGATTTGCCGTATCCATGTTGAAGAACAGGTTAGGCTTATTTACATCATTGGCGAAATTGATAAATGAATCAGCCGTGGTGATCAGGCTTCCTTCACAGGGATGCAGGTGATACACCAGGTGGTGAGCAGCCGCGATATCACATGCTTTTTTAAAAGTCTGACAAATGTCCTGCTGAAATGCCTTCCATTCAAATCCTGCGGGCAATTGCAACTGATTCAATAATTCATCTGTATAATGCCGCTGGATCGGCGCATCTACAGGATATTCAAATGGCTGCAGAGGGCCATTGTCCAATACACCGGCAGCGCCGAGTTTTTGCGCCACCTTGCATCCCATCTCAAACAGCTCAAGACTTTTTCTTCGTAGAGAAGCGTCTGTCGATCCAAGCTGAGGTAATACAAGACAAAGTACGGGCAGAGCAAGATCATATTTGTGCAGGGCCTCTCCTATTTCATCCTGGTGATGATACAGGTAAGCGATATTGCCGGCGCCAATGCCTTCCAGTTCGATAGAAGAGAAGCCCATCTCTGCCATTTCACGGATATGGTCGACGGTTTGACGGATATCTGGAGGATAACCGTACAGGGTGATCGGATATAAATATGCGCAGGTAATACGCCGGGACAGCGGCTCCATATTCATACAGCTTTTCGTTAAACAATTGATGCAGCCGAAAATAAGACATTTTCCGGGTACGTACACGATTTTTATTTATCCAGCAACCTTTCACATTTTTTTAGTTAAGCACGCGAAGGCGATAACTAAGCTTTGTCGGCTGATCTACTTTGCCGGCAGGCAGCTCAAGCACTAATGCACAGGCTTTTAATGCGGGATAGGGCGTCCAGTAATTCTCCGGCCGATCACCAACGATCAATTTGGCGGAGCCTGACATTAACTGAAATTCCCACCTTTTGTTTCCGGCGGTAAGCAGGGCTGTTTTATCATCTTGCCTTTGAACTTTCATCCCGTTTGCGAGAACAACAGGCTCAATGATCCTTACTACCGGCCATGCATCATGATAGATCAGTTCGATATTTTTTTGCATGGAAGAATCGGTGAATTCATATTGCATCCGATACCCCACTCCGCCCGTGAGCCAATTCTTATCTTTCAATTCACCTGCTGTATTCACTATATATTTCTGTTGCCTGACCGAATCGACTGCGATCCTGCTATCAAACTCGAACAGGTTTGTAAAATAACCTGCCGTGTCTGTGTATTCTATTCTTGGTGTTAATGGCAATACTCCCGGCGCTTCAGGAAAACTCATGGGTTCCGGCCTTGTATAGATCGTCGGACTCGAAGCCTGCATGAAACCATGATCTTTTGCCCATAGATGGCTGATCGTACCGCCGTCAGGTCTGAACATATATTTACCTTTCGGTCCTGCTGCCTGGTCTGTATAGCGATAACCGGTGATCGTAGCCATAAAGTTTTTTGTTCTGACTTCCACCACGTCAAGCGTTGGAAAATATTTCACCCACCGCTCATGATCCGATGGCATAGGGCGTAATGTCCTGCTTTCCTTGCTCTCAAACATATACGCCATTGCAAGGTTTTTTGCTTTGGCAAAAGTTGGATAAATGCAGGGAGGCTTATTGAATAATTCCGCATATTGTAATCCGTACCCAAGAAGGTCTCCCGCGAAATTCTTGCGTAAGAATTGCAGATTTCTGAACGATGCCGTTGCATACCTGGGATCTTCATCTGCAAGCAGACTGAATAAGACCTGGCAACCATCTGAAGTAGCACTTCCATATCCCGTCCATTTATTTGAACGGATCCCCCATGAAGCATCTAGCGATCCATCAGGGTAGATAAAGTACAAATGATTTTTCAAACCATATTTTACTTTATCGAGAACATAATTGTCTTTATTGAGCTTTGCATACAATGTTAATCCCCATAATGACATCTCCATATTGTATCCAAGATCAACACCCATTTTATTGCCATGACTTTTTCCACCTTCACCGTTCAGGAAACCGTCTTCATCCATTTTGCTCACGGTTCTCCTGGCAAGCATAAATGCTTTTTCCCGATAGGCAGGTTCGTTCAATACGAAAGAGGCTTTTGCCAGTGTTGCAGTAGTTGTTGCCACGTAATTGATACTGGCAAACTCCGGCCTCATCACACTGTCCAGGTAGTTTGCTGCTGCGTGCATAGATCGCAGCCACTGCTGCTTATCAGTAGTTGATAGTTCTTTGGAAAGTTGTTCGAAGGATAGCAACAGCATCAGCAATTGATCTGTGGTTGTGCCGGTCCATTCCTCCGGTGTTTCTTTCCAGCTTCCGTTTGGTTGTTGCTGTTTGAATAACCAGGATGCAGCGTTCAACGCTGCCTCACGATAGGTTTTATTTTTCGTAATGAGATATGAAACGGTGAAAGGATAAACAGCTTCAGCGGCACGTGTATGCCATACCTGGCAATGTTCACACCAGATGCCGCCCGAATTCTTGTCCGCCGTATCTGTTTTCTGACGTTTGATCAATGCATCAGATAAACGGATCATGGTTTCTCCGTATTCCTTTTTTAGCGGAATGGTTTGGGCAAAAGATGAAGAAGCGGGCTTTAGCAAGAAAGCACCAAAAATGTATGTAAATAAAATAACCGCTTTGTGATATGGTTGCCTGTATTGCAAACGGGTCATGGATCAGACTTTTCGTGATACTGTTCATCCGCAATACAGTCAAGCAAGCTTATACTGTTAGTTACGGTAAAACTGGTAATTCTCTTTTGTGATAATATCAATAGGCATAAGGTAGTTCTTCTCAATAACGTTGGAATAAACCAGGTGCTGGAACAGTGTCATTACACCACGGTATCCCTGCTCCTGTGGTTTTTCGCAGATCAGGAAGTCGATAGAACCTGTTTTCAGGAAATCGACATTGTCCTTGGTAAAATCATATCCAAGCAACAGGATATTGTGCAAGCCTGCTTTCTCCAGATATTTTGCAACAACTGATACACGGGAGTTGGTCACGAATATGGCGCCGATATCATTTTCCTTTTTGATCAGCTGATCGAGCTTGCGAGCAACAGCTGAATAATCGGTTTGCTTTGTATCAAGGGTCAGTATCTTATTCGGGATCTTGTTATCAGTGAAATAGGCTCTGAATCCATCTTCCTTTCTGAGGATCGCATAGTTATTATCGATCTCACGGGCGATCTTCACTACCAGAACCTTTTCATTTTCTGCCACGCAATAATTTACCAGTTGCGCGGCTAGATATCCGCTATGAAAGATCTCTGCACCTATATAACAGAGCGAATCATATCCCGGTATATCAGAGTTGATCATCACGTATGGTATCTTCTTCTTCTTGCAATCTTCCGTGAGCACAATTGATTCTTCAGGGAAGATCGGTGTAAAGAGTATTCCATCTGGCTTTTGACGGATGATCTTTTTCACCTGTTTATCAAAGGAAGACTCATCATTCTGATCAAAGAAATATCTTTCGATCTCTATGCCGTATTGCCTGATCTCTGCTTCCGCCTGGTTCACACCGTCGAGCGGTGCCTGCCAGAATTCGGTTTCACTTGAAATATTGGGAAGCAACACAGCTAACCTGATGGTTCCGCGTGATGCCAGCGCCAGTCTTCTCGCCAGTACATTCGGCTGGTAATTCAACTTCTGAATGATTGCCTGGATCTTGTTTTTTGTCTTTTCAGAAACACCTTCTCTATTGTGTATCACCCTGTCCACCGTTGCTATAGATACTTTGGCCAGCCGTGCTATTTCTTTTACACCCGCAGCCGATTTGTCAGTACTTTTCTTCATAAAGGTCTTAATGGTATTAAACAAATCTATAAAAATAATATAGCACTTTTATAGATTATTGTGCGTAAACCTTCTTGAAGATTGCAACAATGTTGTGCCGATAAATATTTACCATTAATTTTTTGCCTCATTATTCCTTACGTCGCGCTCGCCGGTATGATCAAAGCCGCGTTCCCTTTCAAACCGGATCATCGCTTCCGGACGGAAGTTGTTGATGAACGCGCGGCGTCTTTTACCGGTGCTGTTTCCCCTGCTGTAATGCAGCGTGCCGCCATGGTGCCATACGCATGAGCCTGCTTTGATCTCAATGGCCAGACCTTCCGATTCCTGCGCTTCACATTCCAGTGCGCCTCCACCTTTACCCGCTGGATGATGCGCCCTGACCGGTAACAGATGAGAACCGGGTACGTACCACATACAACCATTATCTTTCTCCGCATCATCCAGTGCTACCCAACAACTTGCAGCCCTGATATCAGGCATACTGATCCAATAGGCACAGTCCTGGTGCCAGGGAGTTGGCGTATTGGAATGCGGTGCCTTATCAATCAGCATATCAAAATCCAGCTCCATATCGCCACCAAGCAACTGTTGCGCAATCGTTTTCGTTTTTTGGTGAAGAGCTTCATCCAGCAGCTCAGGCATCAACCTTGACGGCAACATGATCTGCGTGATCCGCTCCTTCGCCTGCGCAGGTTTATCACCTTCTGCAAATCCACCGAGGTCCGAACGGAACCTGGATGCATCGATCTTATTATCCAGGAACTGCTCATATACTGAACGGTAGTGCCCCACTTCATCAGCGGAAAGAATGTTTTCGATCACCACATAACCATTCTTATTAAAAAAATCTACCTGATCCTGTGTAATGTTCATGACGAATGTTTTTGATTATTCCAAAACTAGTATTGTATCTTCAGGAAATATTTCAATATTATATGGCAGTACTATTTTATACAAGCGTTGTTAGCGGCAGTGGTTTGCGAGGTTCCAGAAGTTCCAGGGGTTTCAGAAGTTCAAGAGGTTGCTCCTGCACTTCGGAAATACTTTGTAACAGACTATCAGATTTATCATTTATAGGCCTGTTATAAATCCCCAGTCCGTAAATGATAGCAGGTTTGAGATCGCGGTAGCAACCTCTGAAACCTATGGAACCTTTGAAACCTATGGAACCTTTGAAACCTATGGAACCTCTGGAACTCCAAGAGCCTCTCAAACCTGAAACAGTCTTATGCCCCAGGAACGAAACATCATTGATTTCCGCAGAAGCGGATGGAAGGACATTATTGTCCTTGGCAAATACAATTATAAACACGCGCACGAGCAGCTTCCTCCGCATTCGCATAAGCAAATGCTGGAGATCTGTTTTTGCAGTAAAGGAGAGCAGGTATATGAAGTGAATGGTATTTTATATAAAATCAAAGGTGGTGATCTGTTTGTTACATACCCGGGAGAGCTGCATAGTACGGGAGACTATCCGGAAGAAAAAGGTGAACTGTACTGGATGATCATCCGGATCCCATCAACAAAAAAGAAAAGCTTTCTTCAATATAATGATAAGTTGGCTGCTGAATGGTATGATCAATTGCTTCGTCTTCCGAGGCATTTCCGTGGCAACAATAAGATCAAGCTGAAACTGGAAGAGATCTTTCATGTTCATGGGTTGAAGCGATCCGATCTGAAACAGATCGAATTGCAGCACTCCATTGCATCTTTTCTGCTGGAAGTAATACACGCGGCGCAGATGCCGGTATTGTCAAGACATACCGGTCGTATGGAAAAGATCGATGTCTTTATCAAAGAGAAGATGGATGAACCGATCGTATTACAGGAACTTGCTGATCTTGTGGGATTATCGCTCTCGAGGTTTAAAGCCTGGTTCAAAGAAGAAACCGGCACTACACCACTTGATTATGTGCTGAAGTTAAAGATCAAGACCGCCTCGCAATTACTGGAGAAAAGCAATAATTCCATTGCTGACATTGCGTTCGAAACAGGGTTTCAGAATCAACAATATTTTGCGACGGTCTTCAGAAAATTTACAGGGATGAGCCCGGGAGAATACAAAAAGAGCGTTGTGAAGTAAAAATTCAAAAGTAAAAAGTAAAAATCCCCGGAAGGGATTCTCTTTCGATTAAGACGCTTTCACTTTTTACTTTTTAATTTTTACTTTATTGCGTTTAGCACGCTGATACAAACACGCAAACTCTCTTTCCACTCAGGCGGCCTGATACCATATACTTCTCCGATCTTTGAAAGATCCATTGCAGAATAGGAAGGTCTTTTTGCAGGAGTCGGATAAGCGCTGCCTGGTATGGGCTTTACAACACAGCTGCTGTTGGAAATTTCTTTGATCGCGGATGCAAATTCAAACCAATTGGTGATGCCTGTATTGCTGTAATGATAAATGCCCGCATGCCATTCGCCCGAAGAGATGATCTGCATGATTGCCTTTGCAAGATCAGCGGCATAAGTAGGAGAACCAACCTGGTCACTTACAACATTGATCTCGGGTTTCTCACTCATCAGTCTCAGCATCGTCTTCACGAAATTCTTTCCAAACTCAGAATATACCCATGATGTGCGGATGATCATTGATTGATCATTGCCGGCCTGCGCCTTTCTTTCACCTTCGAGTTTGGATTCTCCGTAAACGCTTTGAGGACCTGTTGGTGCATCAACAGTGTACGGTGAAGTCCCCTTCCCATCAAACACATAATCCGTGGAGATATGAATAAACCGAGTATTGCATTTCTTACTGGCGGCAGCAAGGTTTGCTGCGCCTTCCGCATTTACGAGAAACGCGTTTTCCCTGTCTGTCTCCGCTTTGTCCACCGCAGTGTAGGCAGCACAGTTTATACAATACTGCGGAACGTATTGATCAAAAACAGCATCAACGGCTACCTTATCATGAATGGAAAGATCTTCCCTTGTAAGAAAGATGAAATCGAAGATCACAAACTGTTCAGCGAGTGTCTGCAACTCTTTTCCAAGCTGCCCGTTTGCGCCTGTTACCAGTATTTTTTGTTTTACGACCATTATTGTTTGAATGTAAAATTATGCTGGCATTCGCCAAGCAATGGCAACTGTTGATCCTTTTCAGAAATAACGGCTTTAGTGATATCGATCTTCCAATCTATTTCAAGTGCAGGATCGGCAAAATGGATACCTCCGTCGCTTTCTTTATTATAAAATGAATCGCATTTATAAAAAACCTCGGCACGCTCGCTCAATACGGAAAATCCATGTGCAAACCCTTTTGGAATCAGCAATTGCTTTTTGTTTTCAGCAGAAAGTTCGATCGAAAATGATCTTCCATAAGTTGGAGAACCTGTTCTGATATCCACTGCAACATCGAGTATTGTTCCTGTCAGTGCTCTGACCAGTTTGGTTTGCGCGTGCGGTTCTTTCTGGAAATGCAATCCACGTATCACACCGTAGGAAGAAGATGATTGATTATCCTGGATAAACCTGTAATTGATTCCGTTTGCAGCAAACGTATCTGCATTATATGCTTCGAAAAAATACCCGCGGCTATCTTCAAACACTTTTGGTTCGAAAATAAGCAAGCCTTCAATACCAGTTTCAATAAAAGGCATAAATTATAAACTCCAATAAGCTCTGTTAATAATCTTGTTTCTAAAAATCCCTTTCAGATCAGCGATGAGTCCATGCGGTTTTGTGATGCCTGCAAAGTAAGCGTCATCCAGTTTGGCATAATCGGCATGAGGAACGGTGACGATCACTGCATCGTAATCATTTCCGACCGTGTCAGCCAATCTGAAACCGTATTCATGATCAAGTTCGTCAGTGTCCGCATGTGGATCCTCAACGTCAACGTTCACATAGAAAGCCTGCAGAGCCTTGACCACATCAGCAACTTTTGAATTACGGATATCGCTCACGTTCTCTTTGAATGTTGCGCCTTTGATCAGCACTCTTGCGTCTTTTACATTGCCGACGGTTTTGATCAGATGCTGGACGATATTCTTTGCCACATAATTTGCCATATCATCATTGATGGTGCGGCCTGCAAGGATCACCTGGGATTTATAGCCAAGTTCATTTGCTTTATGTGTGAGATAATACGGATCAACGCCAATGCAATGTCCGCCCACAAGACCTGGTTGAAATTTCAGAAAGTTCCACTTGGTTCCGGCGGCTTCCAGTACTTCAAAAGTATTAATGCCCATCTTATTGAAGATTATGGAGAGTTCGTTCATCAACGCGATATTCAGATCGCGTTGTGTATTCTCAATGATCTTTGCAGCTTCGGCAACTTTGATGGAAGAAGCCTGGTGAACACCAGCTTTCACCACAAGGGAATAAACTTTCGCGATCTGTTCGAGCGATTCCTGGTCACAACCTGAAACAACTTTCACAATAGATGATAAGGTATGATTCTTATCACCCGGATTGATCCTTTCAGGAGAATAACCAAGTTTGAAATCAGTTATATTTTTCAACCCTGACAACTTCTCGATTACCGGAAGACAATCTTCTTCCGTGCAACCGGGATATACGGTCGATTCAAACACAACATAATCTCCTTTCTTCACTACTTTACCAATGGTTTCAGAAGCACGTTGTACAGGCACAAGATCCGGAACTTTATGTTCATCCACTGGCGTTGGAACTGCAACGATATAAAATGATGCTTCTTTTAACACATCGAGAGAGTTAGTGAAGGTGATATCACAACCTTCAAAAGCTTCAGCCTCCAGCTCATTACTGGGATCGATACCATTCTTCATCATATCGATCCTCTTTGCATTGATATCAAATCCGATCACAGAAAGTTTGCGTGCAAATTCGAGTGCGATTGGCAAACCAACGTATCCAAGTCCGATTACGGCAAGCTTTTTCTTTTTATCTGTTAGTTCCTGAAACATGAAAAATGTTTGATACTGCTAAAGTGATCAAGTTTTAAGTAGTCAATATAAGTTAAACCGCAGAAACGGCTCCCGCAAACCGATGGTTATTGCGTTCATGTTTCTGCGGTTATCGATACGGCGTTAAGATCCGCGCCGGTTACTTGTTACTTACAAATTCTTTTGGTTGTTTTCTCCATTCTTCTTCCGGTAATGACTTGAAGTAGTCATAGGTTATTTTCAAACCTTCGCTTCTGCCTACTTTGGGTTCCCAGTTAAGAATGCTTTTTGCTTTGGTGATATCCGGCTTCCGTTGTTTCGGATCATCGACCGGCAGCGGTTTATAAGCGATCTTCACTTTTCCGCCGGTCAGTTTCAGTACTTCTTCAGCGAAATCCTTTAATGAAATTTCATTGGGATTTCCCACGTTCACCGGCTGGTGATAATCGCTCATAAGCAAACGGTAGATACCTTCGATCAGATCATCCACATAGCAGAAGCTGCGTGTCTGAGAGCCGTCTCCAAACACCGTCATGTCCTCACCTCTCAGCGCCTGACCGATGAATGCCGGAAGAGCACGGCCGTCATTCAGCCGCATTCTTGGACCATAGGTATTAAAGATGCGGACGATACGCGTTTCCACTCCATGGAATGTATGATATGCCATGGTAATGGATTCCATATAACGTTTTGCCTCGTCATATACACCGCGCGGACCAACCGGGTTTACATTGCCCCAGTATTCTTCCGTTTGCGGATGCACCAGCGGATCTCCATATACTTCACTGGTTGAAGCAACGAGTATGCGGGCGCCCTTCGCTTTTGCAAGACCAAGACAGTTATGCGTACCCATCGCTCCCACTTTCAGCGTCTGAATTGGGATCTTCAGGTAATCGATCGGGCTGGCCGGAGATGCAAAGTGCATGATGTAGTCCAGTTGCCCGGGAATATGAATGAATTTTGTTACGTCGTGATGATAGAACTCAAATTGTTCGAGCTTGAACAGATGTTCGATATTGCGCAGGTCACCTGTGATCAGGTTATCCATTGCAATCACATGAAATCCTTCCTTGATAAAACGGTCGCAGAGATGTGAACCCAGAAAGCCTGCGGCACCTGTAACGAGTACTCGTTTTCTTGACATAATAAGCGGTTAGTTTTATTTAGCTACTGATGGAGCTCTTCCGATACTTTCATAGTGGAATCCGAGTTCACGGATTGCAGCTACATCAAAAAGATTACGTCCGTCGAAAATTGTTTTGTTTTTCAATGAAGAAACGATCTTGAGGAAGTCAGGTGTTCTGAACTCGTTCCATTCTGTTGCGATGATCAGTGCATCTGCGCCCTGCAATGCGGCATACTGGCTTTCTGCATAAGTGATCTTGTCGCCGATCGTCTTTTTCACATTGTTCATTGCTTCAGGGTCGAATGCAGATACTGTTGCGCCGGCAGCAGTCAGCGCATCGATCATATACAAAGCCGGTGCTTCGCGGATATCATCTGTATTTGGTTTGAAAGCAAGCCCCCATAGTGCGAAATGCTTTCCTTTCAGGTTATTGTTGAAATACTTCTGGATCTTGGGGAAGAGGTGAAGTTTCTGAGTTTCGTTCACTTCCATTACCGCGTTCAGGATCTTGAAATCATATTTCACTTCTACTGATGATTTCACGAGAGCCTGCACATCTTTAGGGAAACAGCTACCGCCATAACCGATACCCGGGAACAGGAAGCGTTTGCCGATACGGTCATCGCTGCCGACACCGCGGCGTACCATGTCAACGTCTGCGCCCAGCAACTCGCAAAGACGCGCGATCTCATTCATGAAAGAGATCTTTGTTGCGAGAAATGAGTTGGCTGCATATTTGGTGAGCTCTGCAGAACGCTCATCCATAAAGATGATCGGGTTACCCTGGCGAACGAATGGTGCATAAAGATCGCCCATTACTTTTTTCGCTTTCTCATTGCTTGTACCGATCACTACGCGATCAGGTTTCATGAAGTCATCAACGGCCACACCTTCTCTGAGGAACTCAGGGTTGGATACAACGTCAAATGCTTCGTCAATATTTCTGCCCGCTTTGGCAGCGCTTGCAAGTATTGCGGCTTTAACTTTTTCGGCAGTGCCAACAGGTACAGTGCTTTTGTCAACGATCACTTTGTAATCATCGTTATTCAGCAATGTTCCAAGTTGATCAGCCACACCAAGGATATATTTCAGGTCAGCGGAACCATCTTCTCCCGGAGGCGTCGGAAGCGCCAGGAAGATGATGGATGCATCTTTGATCCCTTCTTCCAGGCTGGTGGTGAAATGAAGACGTTCTTCTTTCAGGTTCCTGAGAAATAATTTCTCCAGACCCGGTTCGTAGATGGTGATCTCTCCATTGCTCAGTTTGGTCACCTTGGTGATGTCGATGTCTACACAGGTTACGGTATTGCCGGTTTCGGCAAAACAGGTTCCGGTTACAAGTCCTACGTATCCGGTTCCTACTACAGCGATTTTCATGAATGCGTGTTGATTATGGTTAAGGTTGTTAATTATTCAAATATCCTAGCACCTTATCTGCGATAAAGCCCAGCTGGTCTTTATCCAATTCGGTGTGCATTGGTAAAGAAATGACCCGCTCAGTGAGCCAATCTGTAATTGGCAACGATTGCGATGCTACATTGAACTGCTCAAACATTTTCTGTTTGTGGCCAGGCACAGGGTAATAGATCATGGAAGGCACCTTGTGTTCAGCCAGGAAACTGTTGAGCCCGTTCCGGAGAGCCGCCGCATCTTTTCCATTGTCAAGCAATATGGTGTACTGGTGAAATACATGCCGGGAGTAGGAAGCCCTGAAGGGGGTTGTGATAGCCGTATGGCCCGACAGTGCATTATCGTAGAAATCTGCCGCTGCTTCCCTGGCTGAGATATACTCGTCCAGGTGCTTCAGCTTGATATCCAGGATGGCCGCCTGTATCGTATCCAAACGGCTGTTGCAACCTACCACATCATGATAATATCTTCTGCTCTGGCCGTGGTTGGCAATCATTTTCATCCGATCTGCCAACGCATTATCATTGGTAAATATTGCCCCGGCATCACCGAAAGCACCTAAATTCTTTGAAGGATAGAAAGATGTACAGCCAATATGGCCGATCGCACCGGCTTTTTTCTTCGTTCCGTCAGCGAACGTATAAGTACTGCCGATCGCCTGCGCGTTATCCTCTATCACCCAAAGCTTATGCTTTTCCGCGATCTTCATGATCTCCTCCATCGGCGCCACATGGCCATAGAGATGAACGGGAACGATCGCTTTTGTTTTTGGAGTAATGGCTTTTTCAATCAAAGCCGGATCAATACAGAACGTCTTCGGATCCACATCCACAAAGACCGGCTTTAACTGCAGCAATGCGATCACTTCAGTTGTGGCAATAAAGGTAAAGGAAGGTGTGATCACTTCATCACCTGGCTGAAGATCCAGCGCCATCAGCGCGATCTGTAAAGCATCAGTTCCGTTTGCACAAGGGATCGTATGCTTTACGCCGAGATAAGCAGAGAGATTATTCGCAAAATCCTGCACAGGTTTGCCATTGATGAAAGCAGAACTTTCCATCACCTGCAAAACCGCTTTATCAACTTCAGCCTTAATTTTCTGATACTGGGTTTGGGTATCAACCATTTGAATAGGTCGCATAGAACAATCTTTGGCGGGGTACAAAATACGAGATCACTTTGCCATTTGCAACCACTCAACGCAGCCCCTTTTCACAAAGTGGGGCAAAAATAGTAAAATACGGGTAGTTTCCGGGTTTGACTTTACATTTGTCGGAAACGGCTGAGTAAACTGTTGCCCGTTGACCGTTTTCCGTTGACCGATAATGACTTAAAGCGACAGATAATCGATAAAATCTGTGGCAAACACCGTATAAAGCTGTTTTCCGGACAACCGGAAACGGTCAGCGGACAGCGACCCATAATCAGTTAAAAATTTACCTGTTGGAACTCATTTTCTACAATATTTTCCTTTTTTTCTTCCGCATCGGTGTACGGATCGCCGCCTTGTTCAATAGGAAAGCCGGATTGTTCCTTTCCGGGCGGAAAGAGCTGTTCAGGCGGCTGGAATCTGCGTTGAAAGGGAATAGTAAGATCATTTGGATGCACTGTGCTTCCCTGGGGGAATTTGAACAGGGAAGACCGGTGCTGGAGCAATTACGGAAAGATCATCCGGATCATAAACTGCTTGTCACCTTCTTCTCTCCTTCCGGTTATGAGATCATGAAGAACTATAAAGGAGCAGACTGGGTGTTTTACCTGCCTGTTGACAGCGCTTCGAATGCCAAACGCTTTCTGGATATTGTAGATCCGGTGCTTGTTGTGTTTGTGAAATATGAGTACTGGTATTATTATTTCTCCAGCATCCGCAAACGCGGCATTCCACTGTTAATGGTTTCAGCTATTTTCAGAGAGAACTCAGCCTTTTTCAAGTGGTACGGACGCTTATACAGAACGATGCTCCGTTGTATCACACATTTGTTCATACAGAATAAAGAATCGGCCGGACTGCTTTCGCGTGTTTTGTCCGAAGACAAATACACGATCGCCGGAGATACACGATTTGACCGCGTAATAGATATTGCGGAAAAAGGCGAACCTATTCCATTGATCGAAGAGTTCACCGGTGATACAAAAACCATCATTGCAGGCAGCAGCTGGCCGGCGGATGAAAATGTGCTGCAAAAAACATTCAGCGCAATGAATGGGAAGATGAAGCTGATCATCGCGCCGCATGATATCAGCAATGATCATGTTTCGCAGATTCAATCACTTTTTCCCGGCTGTCTTTTATACTCTCAATTGCTGTCGGGAGAAAGAAAGAGCAGTGAAAGTGATGTGCTTGTCATTAATAATATCGGCTTATTGTCGCGTGTTTATCGCTACGCACATACCACATATATAGGTGGCGCATTTAAAGAAGGTCTGCATAACATACTTGAAGCGGCAGTTTATGGCAAACCGGTTTTTTTCGGACCGGAACACAGAAAATTTATGGAAGCCGGGGGATTGATCGAGGCAGGGGGTGCATTCAGTATCGAGGATGAAAAAGCGTTTACAGGTATCCTGCTACGCCTGGTCAATGACAATAAGTTCTATGAAGAGACCTGTATCGCTTCCAAAAACTTTGTTTATCAATCCAAAGGAGCTACTGCCAAGGTGATGAACTATATTCAGGAAAAACGTCTTTTGACCAGCTGATCAAACTGCAGAACAAGCGGATGTTCAGCATCCCATCCCAGCTTTACTTTTAATTCGCGGCTGATCCAGTAATCTGCTTCCGGGAAGATATTGAAGCCGTTAATGGTCTTGATACTGCGTTCATACATCGCTTCATCACCACGGAACAGATCATTGATAAATACAAATCGATCGTTGATGCCGATTGCTTTGCGCAGATCTTTTACTGGAGAATCTTTCAGCAGTTCGCCGAGTTCGGTCTTTACCTGTTTGAGTTTATCGTTGAGCGACTGCCCCTCGCTACTCTTTGCCTGATGAGAAAGAGTGGGGATCTCATTCAATGGATCCGGAACGATCTCGTGCTGTGAGACGGGCTGAGGCTGATACACAGGTTGTTTATACGCGATCACTGTCTTCTCCTCCACGATCACCGTTTCCATTTCAGGCTCCGGCGCGGCCTCTTTCACTTCAGTTACCACCTGCTGAACGGGTGCATGGTTTTCCTGTGGACGCGGTGCATAGCGTTCAAACTGACCGGCATCAACCTGCATTGCAGCCGGCATTACTACCGCTACCTTGGAAGTGCCCAACCGTCTGGACTGCTGTTGCTGATTCAATAATTCGCTCTGGAGAAGTTGCACAGTTGCCAGTAACTGGTTAGTATCGGCGCCCTGCTCAGCCTGTTGATTTAATCTGTCTATCAGTGCCTGTATTCGTTCCATTACGCTACTTTTGGCAAAGTAAAAATTCAAAAGTAAAAAGTAAAAAAGCTCACTAAGATTTATGTCTTACTGATGCCATTTTTTAATTTTTAATTTTGATTTTTGACTTTAGGTAATTGTTAATTGCAAATCAAAGGTAATTCTCCGCGCGAATGAAATTACAAACACTTTGCCAATTAACTAATTACGCGTTCCGGAATTTAAAATCTTAACAATGTTTATCGAACCCAACGTCACGGGTGAGCGCCGCGGATGGATAGAAGTGATCTGCGGATCAATGTTCAGCGGAAAAACAGAAGAACTGATCAGAAGGTTGAAACGCGTGAAGATCGCCAATCTGAAAGTGGAGATCTTCAAACCGGCGGTGGATACCCGGTATGATGAAATGAATATCGTATCGCATGATACCAATGCGATCCTTTCTACACCAATCGACAATTCACAAAAAATACTACTGCTTGCACAGGACGTGGATGTGATAGGGATCGATGAAGCGCAGTTCTTCGATAACGAACTGCCCAATGTTTGCGATGAACTTGCCTATCGCGGAATGAGGGTGATCGTGGCCGGCCTTGATATGGATTTCACCGGTAAACCCTTCGGACAGATGCCCTTCATTATGGCAAAAGCCGACTATGTGACCAAGCTGCATGCGATCTGCGTGGTGTGCGGCCATATTGCAAATTACTCATACAGGAAGATCCCAAATGATGACCAGGTGATGCTGGGCGCAAAGGATGTGTATGAACCGAGGTGCAGGATCTGCTACCATCAGAAGAAGTAAAAATTCAAAAGTAAAAAGTAAAAAATAGACTCCGCCAGACAGGGCGACATTTACAGGCAAGCAGGCTCTATTTTTTACTTTTGACTTTTTACTTTTGACTTTTTTACCTTTGCCCGCTGTAAATGAACACCATCCGCCAGATATATACACTTTTCAAGAAAGATCTCCTCCTCGAGATCCGCCAGCAATACAGCTTCTACGGGATTTTATTATATATCGGGGCGACGGTATTCGTGCTGTTCATGGCCATTGATGAGCCGGAAAGCCGTGTCTGGAATGGGCTTTTCTGGGTAATACAGCTGTTTATCTGCATCAATGCGGTGGCTAAAAGCTTTTTACAGGAGAGCAAGGGCCGGATGCTTTATTTTTATTCGGTGTCATCGCCGGGCAATTTTGTGCTGGCCAAGCTGCTCTTCAATTCGGGGCTGATGCTGCTGATGAGCTTGCTGAGCCTGCTTTTATTTACCATGTTTTTTGGCAATCCGATGGTGAAAGTGTGGGCTTTTATCGGGCTGGTTTTGCTGGGGGGCTGGAGCCTCAGCCTGATCTTTACCTTCCTGGCAGCGATCGCTGCCCGGGCGCAGCAGAATGCGGCCATTATGGCGGTGCTCGGTTTTCCACTGATCATTCCCCAGTTGCTGTTACTGATGAAGATTTCCAATGCCGCCTTCAACCCGATCCTGACCATTCATGCCAGCAATGTATTGCTTTTGGTGGCGCTTGATGTAATGGTGATCATTCTTTCTGTAATTCTTTTCCCCTTTCTTTGGAAAGACTGAGTATAATTCAAAAGTAAAAAGTAAAAATTCAAAAAAACAGTCTCCCTTTTTGAATTTTTACTTTTTACTTTTGACTTTTTTCCGGCAGAACTTTCCCAAAACGGAAATTTTATATGGGATTCAACGGGCCGCCTTAATTTTGTGCACTTTTCGGCCTCCTTTCTAATTGAAAGACAAACCAATGAACCGTCAGAAAAATACTCTTGCTAAGTGGTGGTGGAAGATACTTTGTATCGTGTTACTGTTGTTTACTTTCATCAAAGGCCTTACTGTAAAGATCCCTGACCTGCCTGCCCTGGAAGAAACCAGCCGCAACCTGTTCTTTCACGTGGGTATGTGGATGTCCATGATGACGCTGTTCACGGTTTCAGTGGTGAACTCTATTCGTTATCTCCGCACTTTCGACCTGAAATATGATATTTACGCCAGGCAGTATGCTGTGGTGGGGATCGTATTCGCTTTATTGGGATACTCCACCGGCGCGATCTGGATGAGTTATACCTGGGCAGACCCGAATAACCCATTATTCCAGTCGTTCGGCGCACTTGCCCGCGAACCCAAACTGATCGGTGCTGCAATTGCCATACTGATCTATTTCGCTTATCTCGTGTTGCGTGATTCCATTTCAGATATGGACAAACGCGCAAGAATAAGCGGCGTATACAACATCTTTGCGTACGCGATGTTATTTCCATCAATATGGATCATCCCCCGCTTGCTGCCAAGCCTGCATCCGGGACAGGAAGGTAATCCTGCAATGAACTTTAATGATGTGATACCGGAAATGCGCGTAGTAGAGTTACCCGCATTCATCGGCTGGGCATTGCTCGGTGTATGGATCGCCACCCTTAAAATACGCCTGAGTTTATGGAAAGAAAAAAGAATGACCGCATGAGAAAAATAAAATCACTGCTTTCCCTGTTTATAGTGCTCGCATTCACCACGGCTCTCAATGCCCAGGGCAAACCCGAATCAGCTTTCGGCGAAACCATGCGCAGCAATGGCCGTATTTATGTAGTGATCGCGGTGATGACGACGATACTGGTGGGGTTGTTCCTGTACCTGATAAGATTGGACAGGAAGATCGCACGACTTGAAAAAGATTAAGTCAGAAGTGAAGTCAAAATTAAAAAGTAAAAAGTAAAAATATCTTTCGTTAGATCAGAGCAGTTTCATCTTATCGTGCTGCTTTTTTTACTTTTTAATTTTGACTTTTTACTTAATACGCAAAACAAACTAAAGTTTGTTTTGCGCCGATTGCTATTCGAAAATTAAAATTTGAATCATGTCAGAAAAGCATTACAGTTTTTTTAACGCTGTTGAGAAAAGTTTCGACAAGGCAGCAAAGTTCACGAAGTGGGATCCGGGTATTCTTGAGCAGATCAAGGCTTGCAACGCGATCTACAGTATGAAATTCCCGGTTAAAAGAGATTCCGGTGCGATCGAAGTGATCGAAGCCTACCGCGTTCAACACTCGCATCATAAAACGCCATGTAAAGGAGGTATCCGTTTTGCCGCGGAAGTAAACCAGGATGAAGTGATGGCGCTCGCTGCATTGATGACCTACAAATGCGCGATCGTAAACGTACCTTTTGGTGGAGGTAAAGGCGGTATCAAGATCAATCCGCGAGAATACACTCCGTTCGAACTGGAAAAGATCACCCGCCGTTACACCTCAGAACTGATCAAAAAGAAATTCATCGGGCCAGGCACCGATGTACCTGCTCCTGACTACGGAACCGGTGAACGTGAAATGGCCTGGATCCTCGACACATACACTACCATGCATCCGGGTGAGATCGATGCAGCTGGCTGCGTAACCGGTAAGCCTGTATCTCAGGGTGGCGTTCGTGGCCGTCGCGAAGCAACCGGCCTGGGCGTTTTCTTCGGCCTGCGTGAAGTCTGCAATATGCCGGATATCATGGAAAGACTGAAAATGTCCGTTGGTGTGGAAGGCAAACGTATCGTGGTACAAGGCCTTGGTAACGTAGGTTATCACTCTGCCAAATTCTTCCAGAACGCAGGCGCTGTCATCGTCGCTCTTGCAGAATATGAAGGTGCGATCTACAGTGATAAAGGACTGGATGTGGATGAGGTATTCAACCACAGAAAGAAAACAGGTTCTATTCTTGATTTCCCTGGTGCTAAAAATCTTGCAAAGAACACAGACGCACTCGAACTCGAATGCGATATCCTGATCCCAGCCGCCCTCGAGAACGTGATCAACGGCGAAAATGCTCCACGCGTAAAAGCAAAGATCATCGGCGAAGCTGCCAACGGACCTTTGACGCCTGAAGCAGATGAAGTGTTCACCAAAAAAGGGATCATCGTTGTTCCGGATATGTACCTGAACGCCGGTGGTGTGACGGTTTCTTATTTCGAATGGTTGAAGAATCTTAGCCACGTTCGTTACGGACGTATGGAAAAACGCTTCAACGAAAACATGAATGCGCACATCGTTGGACAAATGGAAAATCTTTCCGGCAAAAAAATGAGCCCGAAAGAAAAAGAATACATCGTTCACGGAGCTGACGAAGTTGACCTCGTATACAGCGGCCTGGAAGAAACCATGATCACCGCAACCCACGAGATCATGAACGAATGGAAAAATAATCCTGATATTCCAAATATGCGTACAGCGGCTTACGTTGTTGCTATCAACAAGGTAGCTACCAGTTACGCGGAACTCGGCATCTTCCCATAACTAAGAGTTAAAGGAGGGAAAGAGAGAAAAGAGTGGTCAGCTTTCAGAACTGATCACTCTTTTTGTTTTTGGGAGAATGGTTCGTTTATATACCCGTCATTTCCTTCCTCTTTTTATCTCTTTTTCTCTTTTATTCTCTTAGCTTAGTACAGGCATATTTTTTTTGCTGTCTAATTAAAACAACTCTGTATTATGGCTAACGTTACCGGTATCGGCGGTTTGTTCTTCCGCGCAAAGGATCCAGACACACTGGCTGTGTGGTATGAAAAACATTTTAGTATCAACTCTGTACAAAGCTATGTTCCCTGGAATCAGAAAGAGGGACCAACGGTGTTTGCACCTTTTAAAAAGGATACAGAATATTTTGGCAACAAGGATCAGCAATTCATGCTTAACCTGCGGGTGACAGACCTGGATGAACTGTTAAATGAACTGAAAGCGGATGGAGTTCGCATCGATGAAAAACGCCAGGATGAACCGTATGGGCGTTTTGCCTGGGTGTATGATCCGGAAGGCAATAAGATCGAGCTATGGCAACCGATCGATTCACCTGATCCTGCATGATATTTTTCAGCATATTCTTTCACAGATCAAATCCTTATTATGAAACGGCGTGATTTCCTGACCACTTCTACCCTAGCAACTGCGGGCATGACGGCTCTTGTGGCCGGCTGCCGGAGCAAACTTGATCAAGCAGCAACCGGTAAAGAAGCCGCGGCTGATACAGCCGCAAAAGCCTTTGAGCTGGAGGAAGCGGACATTACCTTTTTACAGGAGAAAATGGCCTCAGGACAATACACGGCTGAGAGGTTGACTGACCTGTATCTCGCGCGCATCGGTGATATTGATCAGTCAGGCTTAAATCTCCGTTCAGTGATCGAGACGAATCCTGATGCCATTCTTGAGGCGCGCGCATTGGATGAAGAACGCAAAAAAGGAAAGCTACGGGGACCATTGCATGG
This sequence comes from Citrobacter freundii, assembly GCA_003243445.1. GTDB lineage: Bacteria > Bacteroidota > Bacteroidia > Chitinophagales > Chitinophagaceae > Terrimonas_A. The sequence goes on along the minus strand of QFQQ01000026.1, from coordinate 48,256 downwards.
TATCCCTGTACTGTTGAAAGATAATATCGACACAGCCGGTAAAATGCAAACGACTGCCGGTTCACTTGCCATGGAAGGCCATATCGCTGCAAATGATGCATTCCTTGTAAAAAAATTACGCGATGCAGGTGCGGTCATACTTGGTAAAACCAATCTCAGCGAATGGGCTAATTTCCGTTCCAGCCAGTCATGTTCGGGATGGAGCAGCCGCGGCGGACAAACAAAGAACCCTTATATCATCGATCATAATCCCTGCGGCTCCAGCGCAGGGTCAGGCGTTGCGGTATCTGCTAATCTTTGTGCGGTAGCAATTGGGACAGAAACGGATGGTTCTATTACCTGTCCTTCTTCTGTAAATGGTATCGTTGGTATAAAACCAACTGTCGGTCTTGTCAGCCGTACAGGCATCATTCCGATTTCAGCCACACAGGATACTGCGGGACCGATGACAAGAACGGTAAAAGATGCAGCCATACTACTGAACGTTATTGCAGGTGCAGATAGTGCAGACAAAGCAACAGATGGTATACAAAAGGCGAATTACAGTATTCCTGATTACACATCATTCCTTTTAAAAGACGGATTAAACGGCAAACGGATCGGCGTTGAGAAGAAACCGCAGGGCAATAATCCGTTGCTGCATGCACTACAGGAAAAAGCGCTGGATATATTGAAGCAACAAGGTGCTGCAATTGTGGAGATAGAATATCTTGACAAGATCAATGATCTTGGAGAAGCCGAATTTGAGGTAATGCAATACGAATTCAAAGATGGACTGAACCGTTACCTGGCGTCGGCAAATGCAAAGGTTAAATCGCTGGAAGAAGTCATCGCTTTTAATAAAAGCAACGAATCCAAAGCAATGCCTTTTTTCAAACAGGAAACGCTGGAACGTTCGCAAAAAAAGGAAGGATTGGATAATGCTAAATACAAACAGGCATTGCAAAAAAGTCACGAGGGGGCAAAGAAGATCATTGATAGCGTGATGAAAGAAAATAAGCTCGATGCGATCTGCGGACTAACTATGGGGCCAGCCTGCAGTATAGACATGATCTATGGGGATCGCTGGGGCAATGTGTTCCTGACACAACCCGCAGCTGCCTCGGGCTATCCTCATATCTCTGTTCCTTGCGGAATGGTATATGATCTGCCGGTAGGGTTTTCATTTTTCGCGGAAGCATTTCAGGAGCCGGTATTGATCTCGATAGCGTATGCGTACGAACAGGCTACAAAACACAGACAGGTACCTGCGTTTAAGAAAGCATTTCTCGCCTGAAGAAGGTTTCAGGAGTTCCAGATGTTCCAAAAGTTCCAGAGGTTTCACAGATTCCTCCTAAACTAATACACCCCGCAATTCGGGGAGCAACCCCTGGAACCTCTGGAACCCCTTGAACTTCTGGAACCATAAAATCTTAACCTTATTAACTTCTAACTTTAATACAACGATCATGCGATTAACACTTGCCGCAATGTTGCTGCTTATTACTCCAGCTGCATTTTCCCAGGAGAAGAAATGGAAATTGGTTTGGGCAGATGAATTCAACTACAGCGGTCTGCCCGATAGCACTAAATGGACCGGCGAGGTTGGCGGTCATGGATGGGGTAATAACGAACTGCAGTATTATACGTCCGGAAGAATAGAGAATGCGAGGGTAAACAAGGGTATTCTTACCATAGAAGCGCGTAAAGAAGACTGGCAGGGAAAGAAGTACACGTCCGCCAGGCTGGTGACGAAGAATAAAGGCGATTGGCAGTATGGTAAAGTGGAAGTAAGGGCAAAACTCCCGAAAGGTCTCGGCACCTGGCCGGCGATCTGGATGCTGGGTTCTGTGCCAAAACTCAAATGGCCGGATGACGGAGAGATAGACATCATGGAACATGTTGGCTATAACCAGGGAATGGTCTTTGGAACGATCCATTGCAAAAAATACAATCACGTCATTCACACGCAAAAGTCTGATTCTATTTACCTGAAAGATCTTTCAGAAAAATTCCATGTCTATAGCGTGGAATGGAATAAAGACACCATGAAAATTGGTGTTGACGGAAAACCATTCTTTACATTCCTGAATGATCATACGGGCTATGAAGCATGGCCATTCGATAATAAAATGTTCCTGATCCTGAATATTGCTGTGGGCGGAAACTGGGGTGGTTCAAGAGGTGTGGCTGAAGATATCTGGCCTCAGAAAATGGAAGTGGACTATGTGCGTGTGTATCAGCAATGACAAACTCAGAACAACACTTTTATATCAAAAAATAACAAGGGAGGGCTGTTGAAATCAACAGCCCTCCCTTGTTATTTTCCCTAAACATTTTGTTTTTTACCCATGGCCTTCAATCGTGGTTACAGGATCTTTGACCTCTGATCATGATTTAAACACCACCAGGTGTTGTGCATTCGCCTCCACGGGAGGAGCATGCAAGCAAACCTTCCGATGGAGGCGATGCATTTCTCTTTCGGCTTTCACTGGGAGAGACCAAACTATATTTTAAATCAGAAGCAAAAAGAATGAATGGACAGAATAAAAAAGACCAGCAATAAGAAAACAAGCAACCCCAAGCCGGAACTCAATAAACCGGAATGAGATTTTATTGCGCCTGATTGAAATGTGTTCTTACCTGATCCAATGTCTCACTACTTCATTTTCCTCATTGATCAGTTTTACATCGGCCGCTCATTTTACTTCGAATTTTGACTCCGGTATTGAATAGGGTTTATAATCCAGCGGCAATAAATTGGCTATTTTCTCTCCCCATCCCCAATACGCCATCGAAAAAACTTCCTGTGGCGGGTAGTAACTTCCATTCGCGTCTATCGCAATCGCCTGCTGGTTCTGCAACCAGATATACGAGCGCTGAAACGTTGGTTGTCTTTGCTCATGATGGTAAAGAAGGTAACCTTCTTCTTCCAATTCTTTTTTATAGGTGATATACAGATAATTCTCGAAGAACATCACTTTTAATGCATCGTCCTGCTCAACGATCAGGCTGTCCGCCGTAAGAAGATCTCGGCCATATGTATCGATATCGTCTTTCTGACGAAGGATGCGCTCATAATATTCTATGGAATCAGCGGCGAAAGAGCTGTCGTTTTGAGGAACCGGGATGCGGTTAATACCTGATGAAGAACTGATCGAGATCTTTGCTCCGCTGCTTAGCTTCGGCATCGCCCGGTAGATCTGTTTTACCCGCTGCTTTTCATAATTTGGCGTACGCACCATTCTTCTTACTTCATAGCCTTCTGCCGCTAATGATTTGGTGTAAACAGCCCGCATAAAGTGCATCATTGATCCATAAAACGCCTTATCACGATTCCGTTGCCAGCGACGCTGAACGCCTTTCCTGCCTTTATCGATCTCTTCAAACAACGGATAACCAGCAAACAGAGTTGAATTCTTTTTATAGTTGATCTCAAAATCTTCCAGCTGGTACCGGATGATATAACCCAATGCCTTATTCTCCAGCACGATCGGCTCATCACAAAAAGCTACAAGCCGGTTGCTTTTCTTATAAAACCTGAACCGGATCGACTTTTCATTTTTGATCTTGCATTGCTTTGCATTGGCTGACTCGCCTACAAAATTCTCCATGAATACTCTGCCCCATTTATCCCAACCTTCTTCCAACGATGGCTCAATAGTCACATTCTCCAGTTCCTTTACCTTCTCATTCATTTCAATCCGTAAACGTAACGGCAGCTTATCCGTGCTAAAACTGTAAACATTGGTTTCAAAACCTATCGAGGAAATGATCAGGTCATATTTCCCCGGAGGAATGTCCTTCAACTCAAAACTCCCATCTCTCGAAGACACCGTTCCAAAAGAAGTATTGGAGATAAAAACACTTGTCCCGGCAATCGGTTGATTCGTAGCAGCATTCACCACTTTTCCGGAAATGGTCGGCTGCGCTATTGCCGCAGCTGTTATAAAAATGAACAGACAAAAAAATGCCGGTATTCTTAACATACCGGCAATTTAGTGCTTAATGATGAATAACTAAAAAATTAGTTAACACATTTTTCTGCTGCTACTCGAGGCCAAACATTCCTTTATTTAATTGTTGCAGGATCTGCATCTTGAATTTCGCGTCGATCAGCAATGAAATATTATGCGGGCTGCCTCCGTAAGATACCATCCTTACCGGGATGTTCATGATAGAACCAAACAGTTTTTTCACGATATCTGTTGTTTGAGAGATCTCGTTACCCACTACTGAAATGATCGTTTGGTTATGATCAACCTCCGTTGTTCCGAATGGCTCCAGCTCCTTCAGGATCTCTTTCAGGAATACCGGGCTATCGATGGTAAGCGATACCGCCACTTCAGATGTTGTGATCATATCGATCGGTGTACGGTATTTCTCGAATACTTCGAAAATCTTTCTAAGGAAACCATAAGCCAGCAACATACGGCTGCTCTTGATGCGGATCGCAATGATATTATCTTTTGCTGCCACTGCTTTTACCCCGACGCTTGCAGCCTGTTCGGTGATCAGCGTGCCCTTTGCTTCAGGCTGCATGGTGTTCAGCAGTTTCACCGGGATCTTATATGTCTGCGCAGGCCAGATAGATGCAGGGTGCAGGATCTTTGCCCCAAAGTAGGCAAGCTCAGCTGCCTCTTCAAAACTCAGTTGTTCGATAGGCACAGTCTTTTTTACAACTCTTGGATCATTATTGTGCATGCCGTCGATATCCGTCCAGATCTCACAAGCGCTTGCATTGATAGCAGCAGCGATCAACGACGCAGAGTAGTCACTTCCACCTCTTTTCAGATTGTCCACCTCACCGCGCGCGTTGCGGCAGATATAGCCCTGTGTGATGAACAGTTTCTTTTCTTTATGCTGCTGCAGCAATTGCGTCAGCTTTACTTTGATGCTTCCGATCTGTGGTTCATCATAACCATCGATGGTCATGAACTCAAGCGCCGGCAGCAAGGCATGATCGATGCCTTGCTCTTCCAGGTAAGCTGCAAAGAGTTTTGTCGACAACAACTCCCCTTGTGCGAGAATGTCTTTATTCAGCGCTTCGCTGAATGATATTTTGAGAATGATATTCAGGAATTCGAAATGCTCCGCCACGATCTGGCGTGTCTTTTCAACAGCGGCAGGTTTCTTTACCAGTTCAGCAATGAATTGTTGATAATGCGCTTCCAGCTTATCGATCGTCTGTTTGGCCGCAACACGATCTCCCTTGGCGATATTATCGCCGATTTCCACCAATGCATTCGTGGTACCGGACAAGGCAGAAAGCACTACAAGTGTAGGTTCTTCTTCCTTGGTGACCAGTGAAGCGATATGATGCATACGTTCCGGCTTACCCACACTGGTGCCGCCAAACTTCATTACTTTCATGATTTGTTCCCCCTCCCCGAGTTTTTAAAGGATTAAAAATGGTGGGGGCAAAGATAACTAAGAGTTAAATGGAAGAAAGAGGGAAAGGGGAAATTTTCGCTTTTTTTACGGTTTTATCAATAAAGATAGTTTGGCTTGCAGGAACTATTACACTGTATACCATCAGGATCGGGAACGTAATTTTCGTTTTCACCTGTGACGAAGACTGGTTATGGTTAACGGTTGCTTTAACAGCACACGCTTATTACAATAAATAGTGATCATGATGATCACAAACTGATCCCGAATTTCATCCCGGTTTCTTTCAGGTCATTTACCACAGATTCAAGCAGGGGAATACCGTCTTTTCTTCTTTCCGCTTCCATTTCCCGCTCGGGATCGCCCGGTATCAGCACTTTTTCTTCGCCCGGCATTGGTTTCGCTGCACGGAATCCTTCAATCCAGTGATCCATGCTTTGCTTGAATTCTTCTGCCGGCCGGAAAGCATCTATCCGCATGGCTCCAAGGAAATGGCCGATACCTTTTCCGGGTTGCTGAGCCGGCATCGGGACGTAAGCCGGGAACGGCGGGACCCACGGCGCATAGTTTGCGCCGCTTAATAACGCAGAAAAAAGATCAACTATTGCCCCAAGCGCATAACCTTTATGACTTCCGTGCTCGCGGTCTCCGCCCAATGGCAGTAATGCCCCGCCCTGCTTCAGAATATGCGGATCATTTGATGGATTGCCATTCGCATCCTGCACCCAGCCGGTTGGGGTTGGCTGATTTTTGCGTTGCAGGATTTCCAGCTTGCCGTTTGCTGCAGTCGTGGTGGCAAGATCGGCCACAAACGCGGGTTGCTTCCCGGCCGGTGCCGCTACGCAGATCGGGTTTGTGCCGAGCATCTTATCAATGGAAAAAGTTGGGGCTACCAGCGGACTGGCATTCGTCATCGCCCAGCCGATCATATCATGTTCGAGTGCCATCATTGCGTGACTGGCCGCGATCCCGAAGTGATTGCTATTCCGCACACTTACCCAACCCGTACCCACGTTCTTTGCTTTATCGATCGCTATCTGCATAGCATATGGAGCAACCACCAGGCCAAGCCCGCTATCTCCGTCGACCACGGCGGTGGATGGCGTTTCATGTACGATCCTGATATCAGGAGTCGCATTCACCCGTTTTACATCCCAAAGTCTTACATAACCACTGAGCCTGGCAACACCATGCGAGTCAATCCCCCTGATATCCGCAGAGAGAAGTGAGCTGGTTGCAACGGCAGCATGCTCAGGAGAACAGCCGATTGCCTGAAAAACTTTACCTGTAAAATCAGCCAGTTGCTGATAGGAAAAAACAGTTGTTGACATGCCGCAAAGAAACGAATAAATCCGGCGATTGGGATGATCGATAGTTGATGTTCGATGATCGATGGTCGATTGCGAACGGGCGATGCCGACAGATGATCTTTTATGGTTCAATATGCCATAAAAAAAGAAGCCTTCTTGTTTAGAAAGCTTCTTTACTATCATTTTTTTACAATTGCGCGGCCTGACATTCGCGCATCGACCATTGATCATCGAATAGCCTTTCTCTTAAAACGGCAGATCATCTATCTGTTCAGCCACTTCACTGGATGAGTTCACGTTCACCGATGAACCATTTGAAGAACTGGCTCCATAAGAGTTACCGCCACCCACAGAATTTTCACTGCGGCCACCCAATAACTGGATATCGCGGACACGAAGCGACAATGAAGCACCACCGGTTCCATCCTGGCGGGTAAATGATCTTACCTCAGGCTGGCCTTCCACAAAAACCTGTTTGCCTTTGGTGAGATAAGGCGCGAGCGCCGTACGGTCTGTCCAGTAAGCACAATCTACCCAGATTGTTTTTTCCTGGTTATTGCCCTGACTGTCTTTATATTTTTCTGTATGTGCGACTGTAAAATTGATAACATTCTTACCACTCACTGTGTTAACCACGCAATCCTTGCCGAGGTTACCGATAACTTGCATTTTAATCATAGTACTCTGTTTTAAAGTTCGTAAATATATAGCGGCAAGTTAGCATTATTATCCTAGCCCGCCGTGTGCCGCACTAACTGATTTACCCGTACAAAACAGACTGTGCATAAGTTCTGACTAACTCGCCGCTACTCATGCAAGATGCAACGAAGGAGGGGGTGTGCAAGGGGGAAAAAACGTTATTTATTTGTTTTTTTCCTTTGGACGATTGGATGGTCGATGGCCGAACGCAGGACCGCAGCATTCCTTTCATTCCATGACCGATGAGAGATGGCCGCGCCTGAGTATATGGCAATAATAACGGAAGGAGCCTTCTGAAATCAGAAGGCTCCTTCCGTTATTATTGCCATATCAGATTGCTTTCACCTGCCCTCGAACCGAGATTGATACTTCCAGCTCTCTGTAATTCGACCATCGAAAATCGATCATCGAACATCCCTATTCCGTCCTCCCACTCGCCCCATCAATCACCCTTCCAAAAAAAATCGCATTCATAAACAGCTTGCTGCCACCCAGCCAGAATGCGCGGAAATTCGGATTGTCGGCAATGCTGATCACGCGGCCGCCGCCAACGGTGTTGACGATCACGGCTGCAGAGTTTTTTACCGCATCCTGGTTCTCGCGGCTGACCCAACCGCTCTGCATAGGCTTCGAACCATAATAGAATGGCGTGGCATAAGGATTCTTGCTTCTCTCCATGAATACGCGATTCGCTTTGAAAAGACTGATGACTTTCTGGTTATAACCATACGCCAGCGGATGCGTGAGATCTGCCTCTGCACCAAAGATGGCACCACTCATTCTTTGTGCACCATCTACCTGCTCACGATCGATATAGACCGCTTTCTGCAAACTGTCAACCGGAGATTTCGTTTTCTTGAATGATACATTACTGATCCCGTTTTGCGCAGCCCAGGTCACCGCTTCTTCCGTCAACACCAGCACTCCGCCAGATTGCACCCAGCTTTTCAGTTTGTCTTTATTCAGCTCATTATAAGATCCACCGACCATGATGAGTGTATTGTACTTGTCAAGATCAGCACGGTTAAATGCTGATGGTTCGAGATGCGTTGCCGGTATATTCATCCGCTGATCAAGCAGATGCCATACTTCACCGGCATCTGTGGCATTCACACCCTGGCCGGTAAGCATTGCGATCTTTGGCTCCGCCACCGGCACGAACTTGCTGCTTCCAAGATCACTTCCACTGTTTACATTCCCGCTTGGTACCGCCCATATTTTTATAAAATTTCTGTCGGCCACCCCCTTGATCAGATCCGACAGTTGCGCACTTGTCATCTTCTGCGCTTTCACCGGTATCATGATCGTTCCATAGTCAAACGATACATCGCTGTTGCCGACCGGCATTTCGAATTTGTTGGTCGCTACTTTTGCCGTTACGCCCGCCTGCTGCAATTCATACAACGCCCTTGGCGCATACAGATCATCCCATGCAAACAGATATGCATACTCACTTTTGCCTGTCACTTCACCAGTTTGCTTTGGCAGGTCCGCGATCTTATCACCTGCGGCTGGACCATATTGCGCTGCATTCAGTTCCGCAGAAGGCAATCCGAATGCCAGCGGCATTGTCCATGACGTGATATCATAAAACAAACTGTCTTTATAATTCAGCGTCTTTTCAAATATTGCCCTAATCAACCTGTATTGTGGCTGATTAGATGGCACGACATAAGAAGTGCCCGGTTTGAAATCATTTCCTTCCGCTGTGAATTTATTTTTTACCGACAGGATCTCTATCTGATGCCTTTTCAGCATCTCTGCAAAATGATATGTTTTAGCCTTATCATTTTCATCGCCAAAAACATATCCTTTTACCGCAGCCGCTGCGGATTCAGTCATCGCTGTCTTATAAAAATCGCGCTGCCATTGCAGGAATTCTTTACGCAAAGCTTTTGCTCCTTCAAGTGTAGACAATGCGGTAACAAACTGATTACGTATGGTAAAAGGAAAACTCAACAAACCGTTTGATGTTTGTTGCAAGTGCCCTCTTGATGATGCCTGTTCAAACAGGATCCCGATGGCGCCATTTACATCAGGATAAGTGGACCCTTTTCCATAATAGAAATCATCATAATTCTCTTTGGTGAAATAGAGCGAACCGATCCTGTCAAGAAATGCCGCATGATATTTACCAAGTTTATTGGTCAGCTCCTGGTTCTTATCCGGCGTCAACGGATTTACCCTTGAAGGAACTCCCGGTTGAAAAAAGAACGTTGCATTACTTCCCTGCTCATGGTGATCCGTCAGGATATTAGGTTTCCATTTATGGAACCATTCCAGCCTGTTCTGGCTTTCCACGTGAATGGCTGGCAGCCAGTCACGGTTCAGATCAAACCAGTAATGATTGAACCTGCCGCCCGGCCACACTTCATTGAACTCGCGGTCATTCGGATCGCTCACCAGGTTCTTGCTCTTATGCTGGTTCACCCATCCGGAGAAGCGTTGCATGCCATCCGGATTGAACGATGGGTCAAAAAGGATCACGGTATTTTCCAGGAGTTCGTCTATTTGTTTGCCGTGCGCCGCGGCCAGATAATAGGCCGTCACCAACGAAGCATTGGTGCCGCTTTGTTCATTCCCATGGATCGAATGACCGATCCATACAACGATCGGCATGTTCTCAATATTCAGCGAGCCCGAGCGCCCGGGATCGGTCAATTGTACATGTTGCTGCCGGATCTCTTCCAGCCGCTGATGATTTTTGGGAGAAGTGATGATCAGCAGTACCTGTGGCCTTTTTTCATAAGTAAGTCCCATGAGTTCCAGCTTGATCCTGTCCGGCGCGGCCGCCGCTACCGCCTTCATATAATTGACGAGCCGGTCATGTGTAACATGGTATTCGCCCACTTCGTGATAGATCACGTCCTTCGGCTTTGGTATCGCCGGATTATAGGTAATACTGTCCGGTAAAAAATATTTCAGGTCCTGGGCCATCCCGGAAAACGCCAGGGCCATCATGCAGAAAAACAGTGCAAGTTTCTTCATATACAGTTAGTTAAGGTATGAATTGGGAAGATAAGCAATTTCGATGTTCGATGATAGATGTTCGATGATCGAACCAAGCCGTAATGTATTTGTTTTATTGGTCTGACCGGGTTTGTGGGTAACTAACATTTTCATAATCAACGATAAAAAAATAAGAGTAGGAACGAAGGCCCGTGGACCGACCATCGAACATCCAACATCGGCCATCGATCCGTACCTTTGTAACTTCCAATTTTTGTAATATGAGCCGTAAAGGAAAAGTGCTGGTAGCCATGAGCGGCGGTATCGATAGTACCGTAGCCGCATTGATGTTGAATGACGAAGGGTATGAAGTGGTGGGTATCACCATGAAGACCTGGGACTATGCCGCCAGCGGTGGAAGCAAGAAGGAGACCGGCTGTTGTAATGTGGACAGCTTTAATGACGCGCGGCAGGCCGCCGTGGAGCATGGCTTTGCCCATTATATCCTGGATATCCGTGAAGAGTTTGGCGGTTTTGTGATCGACAATTTTGTGGATGAATACCTTGCCGGCCGTACGCCGAATCCCTGCGTGCTTTGCAATACACATATCAAGTGGCGGGCGCTCCTGAAAAGAGCCGATGCACTGGGTTGCGATTTTATCGCCACCGGCCACTATGCAAAGATCAAACAGCATGATAATGGCCGTTATTTCATCAGCAAAGCCATTGATGATACAAAAGATCAAAGCTATGTGCTGTGGGGACTGCAACAGGACCTGCTGAGCCGCACCCTCCTGCCGCTCGCGCCTTACCGTAAAACGGAGATCCGCGAAATGGCCCTGAACTATGGCTACCCTGAACTGGCGAAGAAAAGCGAGAGCTATGAGATCTGTTTCGTTCCTGATAATGACTACCGCGGTTTCCTGAAAAGAAAAGTAGACGGGCTGGAAGAAAGAGTGACTGGCGGCAACTTCGTTGACAAGACCGGCCGCATCCTGGGCAAGCATAAAGGTTATCCATTCTATACTATCGGCCAGCGTAAGGGACTGGACATTGCACTGGGCAAGCCAGTGTTTGTGACCAGCATCAATCCTGACACCAACACCGTAGTGCTTGGTGACGAAGCCGACCTGGAACAAAACGAAATGATCGTTGGTAAGCTCAACATGATGAAGTACGATATCGTTACGCCCGGCATGGAAGCGACCACCAAGATCCGCTATAAAGACAAAGGCAGCCTCTCCAACCTCTACCCCGAAAACGGCACAATGAAGATCCGTTTTTACGAAAATGCGAAAGGCATTGCTCCCGGACAAAGCGCGGTGTTTTACGAAGGAGATGATGTGATCGGAGGCGGGATTATCCAGAGAGGAGCTCTGCTTTAACCGGGATGTAAACAGTTTGTTTCGATGTTGGATGTTCGATGCCCGATGTTCGGTAACGGCCTCATTCGAACGAGCAAATGATTTCCGAACATCGAAACGAATAAAAGCCAGCTAAAATCAACAATAATTTCCGTCGTCAAACGTTAATTATTTTGCACTTAACTGACTGTGCTTTAAGCTTTAATCATATCCCGGCATTCTTATGAGAATTAATTCTACCCGTTTTTTGATCTTATTATCGGCTCTGGTACTGGGGCTTGCCTCCTGTTCGGAAGAAAAAGATGACCAGATGATTACGGAGCCGGTGTCGGATTATCTTCCGCTTGAAGTGGGTAAGTACATTACCTATCGCGTTGATTCGCTGGTGCCAAACCCTTCGTTCAATTCTTCGCTCGAAACACATAGCTACCAGATCAAACACCAGGTGGATGCACAGGTGACGGACAATCTCGGCCGCCCATCCTATCGTATTTTTCGTTTCAAAAGAAATGCAGACGGCACCGGACCATGGTCGGCAGCCGGTACTTACTTTATCACGCCGCTGGAGCACCAGGTGGAAGTGGTAGAGACCAATCTCCGCTTTATTAAACTGAGAGAACCAATGCGTGAGGGATTCAGCTGGAAAGGAAATGCCTATTTGCCGGAAAATCCATTCCAGGCACTCGGGTATAACATCACGGTAGACAACTCAATGGGATCATGGGATTGCACGTATGATGTATTTGAGCCAACAACCGAGATCAACGGACAAACTTATAACGACGTATGGACCGTTGAACAGGTGGATGAAACCCAGGGAGATCCTGTTCAATATCCGGATGTATACGCAAACAGGACAAGATTTGTAGAAAAATATGCAAAGAACGTTGGCCTTGTATACCGTCAGCTCATCCTTTGGGAATATGAAGTAAACCTGGCCAGACCTGCTTACAACGGTTTTGGTATCACAATGTGGATGATCGATCACAACTGATGTGATCCCTCTATGCCGGCATGCTGAACAAGGCCGCAAATAAGGTGTCCGCTCTTTTTTCAAATCCCTGGAACAGGGCGGATCTGACCAACTGAAGCTTTGTATGCTCCAATGCATACGCAACAGCCGCCTGATTTTCCTGCTCATATACTGAACACGTGATATACAGAAAATAACCACCCGGTTTAAGATGTTTCCAGGTATTCAATAAGATCTGCCGCTGACGCATAGCGTATTCATCGATCTTCGTTTTTTCAAAAAACACCAATTGCTCCGGCGTTCTTCCCCAGGTGCCGCTTCCTGTGCAGGGCACATCCGCCATGATCAGGTCAAACCGCTGACCAGGATCGACCGGTTTACTCAGATCGGCAACAAAACCTTTATAACAGGTAATTCCCGCTTCTCTGAAACGCTTTGATAAATTCTGCAAAATATTCTCCCGGACATCGGAAACGGTCAATTGTATTCCCGAATAGCGATCATATACCAGCAAAGATTTTCCGCCACTCGCCGCGCAACAATCCCAAACCTGTTTTGGGATAAAACCATCCTCTCCATTCAACAATTCCAATACACGTTGCGAACTAAGATCCTGTATCACTGCTTCACGGTTTATATCGATCACATCATCCAGACGTGAAGCATTCGGCAATGCCATACATGTTTCTGTGACCTGTCGAAATGGAATATCTGCCTGCTCAAGCGAGCGTTTTACATTTTCACTTTGCCCCGGCCTTATGCGCAAAAAAAGATCAGGCTGTGTAAAATGCGATAATGTAAAAGCTCTTTCATCGATCTCTTTTTCCAATTGCTCAACCGCCGGAAAATGATCACCGGAAGCATAAGCGCATCCGGCGAGTTTTAATTTTTCTTCTACAGATAATCCGATACCGGCATTCCATTCAGGTTTTGTTGCCTGCAACAGATCATCCGGACTGTTGGAAGTAAGAAACAGGCCAAGCAGGATCCGTTCTTTCGTTTCCACATGGCTGTTGATCTTTCCCAAACGGAAATACGCGTAACACAAGGTGGTGATCCTTCTCCGGTCTTTGGACCCATACTTTTTATCCGCTTTGAAAAAGTCTTTAATGAAGAGTACGAAAGGCTGGGTTCCTTTGTATTGCGTTAAGATCGTTTCTGCGGTATTTAAGTGCGAATAGTATTTCATCCGGGGTGCAAGATACAATTCGATAGCGCTTGACGGATATGCCTCGTGTTCGCAACAACTTCGGATTTCACGGAATTTGAAAGTATCTCTTTGCGCTGGGGCCCGGTGCATGCTTTGATCAGCCGGCGTAAACTCCCGCAGATACCGCAGATTTTTTCATTCCTGTAATCGAAATACTTGCTGAAAAAGGGAAAAGTTTCTATGAGGAATGCGCGGATCACGCAGATTAGCCTCTGTTATCAGCAACTAATCTGCGTAATCTGCGATTCCTGATCAAAGTCTGTATAATCACAGAGGTCTTTTCTACTATAGAGCGGATATAATCTGCGAAATCCGCGGGAACCTTACGCCCTTCAATAGATTTGGGTAACAATTAACCTGAAAGGGACTTATAGGAGGCCTACCATCCGGGCTATAACGAAAACGTCTTCAACATCTGATACGATCGAAATGATTAACTTCCATTTCCGTCATGCTACGCAATCCCCTGATACTGCTTTTCCTGCTGGTGCCGTTCATTTCAACGGCCCAGGCCAAGCCGTTCTCATTCCGTAACATCGGGATCAACCAGGGTTTATCCCAAAGCAGCGTGGTAGATATCGCCATTGATCAAACAGGTTTTGTATGGATGGCCACACAGGATGGATTGAACCGCTTTGATGGAAATGAGTTCATTCCGTTTCCTGTGAACTTTGATGATATCACCACTCCCACCGGCAATCAGCTTGGAAAGATCAGCCGCGGTGAAGGTCATCAGCTCTGGCTGATCAGCCGTGGCGGAAAACTTCAGAAAATGGATCTGCTGACGCAGCTGGTTACGCCCTTTCCAAAGATCAAAGGAGAAACGATCCCCGCTGCCGGCTGCGTATTCCAGGACTCCGTCAATCTCTTTATCGGTACAAGAAGTGAAGGATTGTGGATCTATCAGCGGCGGGGCAATCAACTGAACAAGCTAACTACAAAGACAGACCCTTCGATCATCAGTAATGAAATAAAAAATGTATTCAAAGACAGCCGGGGTGATTACTGGGTTCTGACCGCCAACGGTGTGGTTGTATTGAACGGTTCATTACAGGTAAAGAACAGTTTTCTTCAAAATGCCCGGCATCCGTTGCGGACCAGCGCAATCTCAGAAGATCAGCATGGCACTATCTGGATTGCAACCTTCGGGCAGGGAATATTTTTTAAGAAGAAGAATGCCTCTGTATTCCAGGAATTCACCAGCCTCAGTGGAATAGAGTTGAAAGACAGCCTGGTCACGGAAACCATACTCGCCGATCGTCAGGGCATGATCTGGATCGGTACATTCAGCAATGGGTTATATATTATCGATCAGCAACAACAAACCATTCATCATTTATCGCCGGATAAGAAAGATCCTTTCTCTCTTGCTTATATCGATGTGCTTTGTATTGTAAAGGATGATCGCGGCGGTGTTTGGATAGGTACTGATGGTGGTGGTGTCAGTTATTATGATAAGCGGCTGGACAATTTTGAGACGTTCTCCCGGAATAATCTTCCGGAACATGTATCGGTTGAACAGGTTCGTGCGATCACTACAGATCATGATAACAATATCTGGGCCGGTACATCGGTGAACGGGTTGTCGATATTAGGGGATCAACCCGCGACCGTTGGTGCTTATAAAAAGATCGGATCATTGCTCACGGATAAGGATGGTGATATCTGGATCGGCACACAGGAGAATGGCCTTGATATCATGAATGCCCGTTCTAAAAAGATCATCCGTAAATTTCTTCCCGGTGAAACCATCTGGACAATGCTGGAAGATGCTTCCGGAAATGTATGGGCTGCTACGAGACAGCAGGGATTGTATCTGCTGAATAAGAAAAACGGAGAGCTCCTTCATTTTGATGATCAGCATTCGCCCATGCTGGCCGAGAATAATGTAAGGACACTTGCTTTTACAAAAGACAGTTTGTTATTCATCGGTTTTGAAAAAGCCGGGATACAACTGCTCGATACCAGGCAACGGAAAATCCTTTCATTGCCAAAGCCGGTTGATTCAACTTTTAATGGTTCCGTACTGATCAGAAGTATGTACTATACGCCCGATATCCTGTGGGTTGGTACATTTGGTAATGGGCTGCTGGCATTTGAATTGCCATCAGGAAAAGCAACGGCTATCACGGAAAAACAGGGGCTTCGCAATAATACGATCTATGGTATTCAACCTGACCAACGGGGATCGATCTGGCTTAGCACAAACAAAGGATTATGCCGCCTCCGCATCCCGACGGATGTAACAACGATACGCCGGGCGGATATGTTCTTTTTCACCGTCGAAGACGGATTGCAGAGTAATGAATTCAACACCGGCGCGCATTATCGTTCACCCGATGGTCATCTTTATTTCGGAGGAATAAATGGTCTTTCCTTTTTTGACCCCGCAAGTTTGATCAGCATTGAACAACCAGGCTCTGTGATCATCACGGCTGTGCAGGCGGATGACAAACCTTTGCAGACAGATACGCTGATCACCTATAAAAAGATCCTTGAATTGCCGTACAGCCAGAATTCCATTTCCTTCACCTTCGCTGCATTTGATGTACTGTCTGCGGGAAGACTGAATTATTCATACAAACTCAGTGGCCTCGACAAAGATTGGTTTGATGCCGGCACCCGCAACTATGCAGCCTATACACATCTTCCTTCCGGGAAATATACATTCTATGTAAAAGCGACCCGCAACTTCTCCACAGAGAATGCGCCGGTCACTTCGCTGGTGATCGTTATCGAACCACCATTCTGGCGGACGCCGTGGTTTATCATTCTTTGTGTGCTATTACTTGCCGCATCATTATATGGTATCTATCGTTATCGCATCAGCCAGTTGATCCGTTTGCAAAAAGTGCGTAACCGCATTGCTTCCGATCTGCATG
Source organism: Citrobacter freundii (assembly GCA_003243445.1). Lineage (GTDB taxonomy): Bacteria > Bacteroidota > Bacteroidia > Chitinophagales > Chitinophagaceae > Terrimonas_A. Next base: position 31,499 of record QFQQ01000026.1, on the reverse strand, counting down.
ATGATATCGGATCCGCATTGACCCATATCAATATCCTTTCAGAATTAAGTAAAGCAGGGGTTGATCCGAAGGCAGAAACCGCAGGTTTTCTTGACCGGATCACAGAAGAGGTGACGAATTGTGGCCAGTCGCTCGATGACATTGTATGGAGCATCAATTCCAACAACGATACCATGGAACAAATGGTGGCCCGCATGCGCCGTTATGTGGCTGAAGTGCTGGAAACAAGAGTGGAAAAATATACGGTCGACTTCGATGACCGTTTTGCCAACCGTAAACTGAACATGGAACAACGGCGCGATTTCTTTTTATTATTCAAAGAACTGATCAATAACATTTACAAGCATTCAAGAGCGTCCCAGGTAGATATACGCGTGTGGCTCGAACGCAACACGCTGCATCTTCGTGTGTCAGATAACGGCATTGGTTTCGACCAAACAAAATCTACCGAACGGAACGGCGTGAAGAACATGCATGCGCGCACAGAGAAATGGGGTGGGAAGATAGAGATAAGATCGGCGCCGGAAGCGGGAACGGTTATTAAGATTGCGATGCAGTTGGTGTGAGGGGGAAGAGAGACCGCGGGCGACGGACCGCAGACGGCAGACGGCAGACCACGGACCGCAGACCGCAGACCGCGGTACTACTCCGGGTAATTAATGCTGCTTATTCTTTCGCAAATGAAATACAGACCACGGACCGCGGACCGCAGACCGCGGTACTACGCTGAGTAATGAATGCCGTTTACTTGTTCGGAATGAAAATGCAGACCGCGGCCGGCGGAGATTGTAACAGTATATTTCTAGCGATCGCTGAACATTTTGTTAATGATTACCACTTATTTTTTACCACCATGAATGAACGAATGACAAACCGTAAACGACCGTCTGCGGTCCGCGGTCTGTGGTCTGCGGTCATCTTCATTAACACGAACGAATGACAAACTATAGACGACCGTCTGCGGCCGCGGTCTGTGGTCTGCGGTCATCTTCACTAACACGAACGAATGACAAACTATAAACGACCGTCTGCGGTCCGCGGTCTGTGGTCCGTGGTCCTCATAAACCACACAAATGAGTGATCATTCTCCAACAAAAAACAACTACTTTTATTATCACCATACAAGCCTCTCTTAACCTAAATCCTGACCTGAATATGTCACCCAAAATCGTTCTCTTTGAAGATAATGACCGCCTCCGGGAATCGCTGGCTTATCTGCTTAAGATGAATGGATATGATGTTGCCGGTGACTTCAGTAATTGCGAAGAAGCTGCCAACATCGCAAGGGTTTATCAACCCGATGTTGTATTGATGGATATTGATATGCCTGGCAAAACAGGTATTGACGGAGTAACCATGATCAAAGAAGCAAGACCCGAAACAGCAGTGATCATGTATACCGTTTTTGAAGAAGAAGAAAAATTATTCAAATGTCTTTGCGCCGGTGCCAACGGTTATTTACTCAAGAAAACACCACCGGCAAAATTATTTGAAGCCATTCATGATGTAGTGGAAGGCGGCGCACCAATGTCTCCAACCATTGCGAAAAAGGTCCTCAGCACTTTCCAGGTAAAACAAGATCACGCAAAATACAAATTATCTCCCCGCGAAATAGAAGTACTTCAATACCTCATCAAAGGATACAGCATCAAACTCATTGCATCAGAAATGCAACTGGCCTTTGATACGATCCGCTCACATCTGAAAAACATTTATCAGAAATTGCATGTAAACTGCGGAAAGGAGGCGATTGCGAAGGCGCTCAGTGAACGTATCGTTTCGTGAAGGCTGTTGTGCGTTGCAAGGTTCCAGATGTTCCAGCAGTTCCAGCGGTTTCAGCTGTTCTTCCACTGGACGCAGCTGCACGAACCATTACACCGCCCGATCCGCGGCAGCGACCTTTGAAACCTATGGAACCGCTGAAACATCTGGAACTTCCGGAACCTTTCCCCGTTTTTTCTTCCCCAATTCCCCTCATTTCAGTAAATTGACTCTTTCCGATCACCGTAATGCCCCTACCCGTCCCGACCCGGCGAAATATATTACCCCTTCTCCTTTTACTGGCTTTTTTGAATGGCCTGCCTTCACGTGCACTGTCGCAACGGCTGATCTATACAACGTATCGCTTGAATCAAAACCTGTATGAACCTAACAGCGAACTTGTGTCGGGTTATATCAAAGTCATTTACCAGACCCGCAATAAACTGCTGGCTATTGGTACAAAATTCGGGTTCTGCATATATGATGGTAACAAGTTCAGGAACTATACACGCCTCGGCGGAAAGTATATTGGTGCAATCAATGATTTTTTTGAACTGGAAGATGGAACATTGCTGATCCTTTCCAATCCGCTTGGCATACTGGCACTGGATAAGAATATCCTCCGGCAGGTGCCGACCATACCCCAAACACCCGCTCCAAGATTTTTTAATTTCCTGCGTACCCCGGGGAATAAACTACTCGTGTCAGGTACAAATGGGATATACAAATTCAAACAAGATCATTTTTCAAAAACAAATGTATCAGGTGATCAGGATGGAAGTGTCTTCTATGATCTTGAATACCTCAATGATAACCTGCTGCTTGCTTCAAACGGGCCCGGCTCACCTTTTATCACATTCGATTCATCGGGACGAATAGTCAGTAAATTTCGTTTGAGACAAGTTATTTATGATGTACAGCCGGACAAGAAAGGAAACCTCTGGATGGCCACACCGGAAGGCCTGCGAAGAGCATCCGAACAAAAGCTATTGGGCGGCGAATTAAAATTTGAACCGGTACCCGCGCCTCTTGCTAAAGCTGGTATAGACAGTAAAGTTATAGTGAATCTTTATTCCGATAAACATTCCAATCTCTGGATAGGTACGGCGTTTGGCGGTCTGTTCAGGATGGATACTTTATACAACATCACACAATTTCATTTTGCAAATGGCTTCAGTTTTGATCGGGTGAATTGTTTATACGAAGATGCCGAAGACAATCTCTGGCTTGGTACAGAAAACGGCCTGGTCAAAATTCCTGATCCACGTATCACAAAGTATATATCAAATGATGGGTTGCAGGCAAGCACGATTCACCGGCTACTGCTTTTTGATGGAGAGGTGTTGGGCATTACCACAGACAATCTTTTCCGGGTAAATGAACACGCGAATAATACGATCAGCCGTATCGATACATTGCCTGACGCCACTGATCTTTTTTCAACCGCTTCACATACTTATGCTTACTCAGATAGCCTGTTCCTCGATCTGCAAAAGATCAATTCAACATACTCTATCAAAAAAATAAAACTGCAACGGCCTGCCAATGTGCTGTTCAAACGGGGTGCTGTGGCTGTAGATGATAATTCTTTTTTTATTCCGGCGGTCAAAGGAGGATTGTACTCCTTTGACCGTAAAAGTTTCATCCGTCTGTCCGGCATAGATTATATTATTGAAGACATCTATTATGACAGAAGCCGAAAACAGCTATGGGTATCCCAGTTAAATGGCGGCTTACGGATCTACAATCTTGGCAACTCAATGCAGCTTGTATTGATGGACAGCAGCGCTTCTAAAAATATCTCATCGATCAACGCCGGAAATAATGGCTTGATCTGGTTATCTACGCGTGATAAAGGTTTGTTCCAGGTTTCGCTGGAAAATAATACGCTGAAAATTTTACAGCATATAGGAAGACAGGAAGGACTGTCGTCTGATCTCTGTACTTCTGTGCGGGAGAACAAAGAGGGAAAGCTGTTTGCAGGAAATACATCAAGTCTTGATGTGATCCAGCGTGTCAACAATCGTTACGTAGTAAATAACCTTGCAGCGCAACTTGGCTACAACAATGAGATCTATTCGCTTACTGAAGATACACATGGCAATATATGGGGCGGGGGATTGAACGGATTGCTGATGCTGCCGGCAGATGCAAACCTGCTTTCTGTGAGCAATGCCAAAACATTCATCACAAAAATGCAGCTGAATGACAGCACCATCAGTACAGTTGATATAGATGGCGGCAAACAGCTCGTGCTTGCACCGCATCAGAATGATATTACGTTTGAATTTGCAAGTCCGTATATGAAAAATGAGTCACTGGTGAAGTATGTTTATCGTCTGCTCAGGCAGGGTGATACAACCTGGAGCCAGCCGTTTACCAATACATCACTTGCGCTGAAAGATCTTCCGCCGGGTTCATTTACATTTGAAGTAAAAGCGATTTTCCCTGCGGGAAATGGAACCGGAGAACTGGGATCGGTTTCTTTCCGGATCCTGTCGCCCTGGTATCGCAGCTGGTGGTTTATTTCATTGTGTGTACTGACCTTGTTTTCGCTGACCTATCTTGTTTACCTGTACAGATTGCGCCAGGTGATCCGTTTGCAACAGGTAAGAAACCGGATCGCCAGCGACCTGCATGATGATATTGGTTCAACGCTGACCAATATCAACATCCTCTCTTCACTTGGAAGAAGGAACCTCCATGCACCTGTGCAGGCGCGTGAATTCCTTGACCGCATCACCGAGGAAGTGAACAGTTCATCACAGGCACTCGATGATATCATCTGGAGTGTGAATACAAGTAATGACGGGCTGGATGAAACGGCAGCACGGATGCGGCGCTACGCGGCAGAATTATTTGATGCAGGTAACGTGCATTATGAATTCGAACTGGACCGTGATCTTGCGCAGAGAAAACTAAGCATGGAGCAAAGGCGCGATTTCTATCTTGTTTTCAAAGAATCGCTTAATAATATTTTCAAGCATGCTGAAGCCAAAAATGTTTGGATCAATGTGCATGTAGAGAAGAATAACCTGGTACTATCCGTGCGGGATGATGGTAAAGGTTTTGATCCGCTTGCGGAAACACACCGCAACGGTTTGAAAAACCTGCATGCGCGGGTGGCGCGCTGGAATGGCTCGATACAGGTCAGATCGGCGCCGGGAATGGGTGCGATCATCGTAGCTACGATGCTGATCAAGCCATAATACCTCAATTGGGGGATTTTTAGACAAGCATTCTGCAATTAACTTCGCTATCATGGCCATACGGATAATTATTTTCGAAGATAATGAACGTCTCCGCACGTCACTCTCCTATCTGCTCCGCAGTATGCCGGAATATGAAGTGGCGGGCGATTACAGTAATTGCCAGGGAGCAACGGCCATTACAAACGAACTCCAACCGGATGTAGTGCTGATGGATATTGATATGCCCGGTGAGAACGGCATCAAAGGTGTAGGTATGGTGAAAGAAGCCAGGCCCGAAACCGCCGTGATCATGTACACCGTTTTTGAAGATGATGAAAAGTTATTTCAATGCCTTTGCGCGGGAGCAAACGGCTACCTGCTGAAGAAAACACCCCCGGATAAATTATTTGAAGCGATCAGGGAAGTAGTGGAAGGCGGCGCGCCAATGAGTCCTTCCATTGCAAGACGTGTACTTAACAGCTTTCAGCAATCCAAAACAGAAAACAAATACCAGCTGTCAGTCCGCGAACTGGAAGTGCTGACATTGCTCAGCAAAGGCTTCAGTGCAAAAGTGATCGCAGGAGAATTGAATATTTCTTTTGAAACAGTAAGGTCCCACCTGAAAAATATCTATCCGAAGCTGCATGTGAATTGCGGGAAGGAGGCTATTGCGAAAGCGTTGAGTGAACGGATCGTATGATAATAATTTGAGACGGGTCAATGCACTTTGTCATCCCGGCCGGGCGGCCTATCGTCTGACACAATCATAAAGAAAGCCAGAGCCGGGATCTCCTCAAGTCGTGGAGATCCCGGCTCTGGCAGTTCAAAGATGCTAGTGACCTAATCAGCCCGGCCGGGATGACACACAGCCGGGTGATTTTTTACTTTTTAATTTTGACTTTTTACTTTTAAAGTTCCAGCAAACTCTTCACCGGATCTTTACCGATCAGCAGTTGTTCTGGGTTCTCCAGCAATTCTTTCACTCTTACCAGGAAGCTCACAGATTCACGGCCGTCGATGATACGGTGATCATAGCTTAGTGCGAGGTACATCATTGGTCTTACTACAACCTGACCATTGATCACCATTGGACGTTCCTGTATTTTGTGCATACCAAGGATCGCGCTTTGCGGGATATTGATGATAGGTGTGCTCATCAGCGAACCGAATACACCGCCATTGGTAATGGTGAATGTTCCACCAGTCAGTTCTTCAGTGGTCAGTTTGCTGTCACGTGCTTTGCCAGCCAGCTCGATCACTTTCTTCTCGATATCGGCCATGCTCAGGCTCTCCACGTTACGGATCACCGGAACGGTCAGACCTCTCGGTGTGCTTACCGCAATGCTGATATCGGCATAATCATGATACAATAACTGATCGCCGTCGATATAAGCATTTACAGAAGGCCATTCTGCCAATGCGATCGAACATGCTTTTGCAAAGAAGCTCATGAAGCCAAGGCCAACACCGTGTGCTTCTTTGAACTTGTCTTTGTATTTCGTGCGGATCTCCATGATCGCAGTCATGTCCACTTCGTTGAAGGTAGTCAACATCGCTGTTGTATTCTTCGCTTCAACAAGACGACGGCTGATCGTTTTGCGGAGATTGCTCATTTTTTCAGCACGCACATTACGGCTGCCCAGTTCAGTACCCGCAAATGCCTTCTTGCCAGGGTTTGATAATGCGGCCAGCACATCATCTTTTGTGATCTTACCGGAGTAACCGCTTGGTGTAACAGTTTTTGGGTCGACCTTTTTATCAGCAATGATAGCCGATGCTACCGGTGTTGCTTTAATATCGTTTGGAACCGCGGTCACAGGCGCTGTAGATGCTGCTTTTGCAGGTTCAGCTTTAGGTTCTTCTTTCTTTGCTTCAGGTTTTGCAGCAGGTGCAGCTTTACCTTCCGGTTTCGGAGCAGTTTCATCAATGCTTGCGAGCACATCGCCGATCTTTAACGTATCGCCTTCCTGTGCGCCGGTTTTCAATACGCCAGCCTGTTCTGCATTCACCTCAAAAGTGGCTTTCTCGCTTTCCAGCTCAGCGATCACTTCATCTCTTTCCACATACTCACCATCTTTCTTATTCCATTTCAATAAGGTTACCTCGCTGATTGATTCTCCTACAGTCGGTACTTTAATTTCTATCATAAAACGCTTATTAAATCAAAAGCAAAATGTAAAAAGTAAAAATTCCCGTTCGTGATCAGCACCGGCCTTGCCTGTTTGATTTTTTGACTTTTGACTTTTGAATTTTGACTTGGTGATATTTTTTACTTTTTAATTTTTACTTAAATAGTGAACGCCGTTTCTACAATCTCCTCCTGTTCCTGTTTGTGCACTTTCGCATAACCTGTAGCGGTGGATGCAGATGGTTGTCTGCTGATCACGCCATAGTTGATGCTTGTCAGGTTCATTTTCAGGAACGCTGCCGCACCCATGTTCAATGGTTCTTCCTGAACCCAGAACCAGGTGGCCTTGCTGTATTTCGCGTATAACGCTTCAAGCTGTTTCAGCGGAAGCGGATACAATTGTTCCAGCCGGATGATCGCAATATCCTTGCGGTCTTCTTTCTGCTGACGATCAGCCAGGTCAAAATAAACTTTACCTGTGCAGAACAATACTTTCTTCACTTTGGATGTATCTGCAAACGTATCATCGATCACTTCACGGAAACCGCCGTTGGTGAATTCATCAACGGAAGAATACGTTCCGGGGTGACGAAGATTCGCCTTTGGTGCAAAATTGATCAGCGGCTTTCTGAATGGCCATGCCAGCTGGCGGCGCAATGCGTGGAAGAAGTTCGCCGAAGTGGTGATGTTTGTTACCACCATATTCAACTCAGCGCATGATTGCAGGAATCTTTCGAGTCTTGCACTGGAGTGCTCAGGTCCCTGGCCTTCGTAGCCGTGTGGCAGCAGCATCGTAATACCGTTCATACGGTTCCATTTCTGCTCGCCGGAAGAAATGAACTGATCGATCATTGTTTGCGCGCCATTCACAAAATCACCAAACTGTGCTTCCCAAAGCACTAGCGCATTCGGATTCGCCAGCGCATATCCATATTCAAAACCAAGAACCCCATATTCACTCAGCAACGAGTTATAAATGCGGAATTTACCGGTCACATCCGGCACACCATTCACACGGTTATATGGTTTGTCAGTCACTTCATCCATCAGTACAGCATGACGGTGTGAGAAGGTTCCTCTCTTCACATCCTGACCGCTCATACGCACGTCTTTTCCTTCCAGCAGCAAACTGCTGTAAGCCATCAGCTCTGCGGTCGCCCAGTCGGTTTTATTTTCAGTTTCAAACAACTTCACTTTATCCTGCAGGATCTTTTCTACTTTACGAAGCGGTTTGAATTCAGCAGGCCATTTCATCAGGCCATCAAAGACTTTTTTGAAATTCTCGGGGCTGATCGCTGTTACAGGAGATTGATCAAAGTCTGCTTCAGTGGACTGGCGCAGGCTAACCCACCATTTATCTGTATTCTGCAGGTTATATGGCAATGGATTTTGTTTTACCTCATCCAGGCGTTCCTGCAGATCAGCCCAGAATTTTTTCTCCATTTGTGTTGCGAGTTCCTGTGCATCAGCTTCACCATTTTCCAGGAGGTATTTCACATATACTTCACGTGGATTGGGATGTTTGTCGATCAGCGCATACATCTGAGGTTGGGTGAATTTCGGATCGTCTCCTTCATTGTGTCCATGACGGCGATAACATACCATATCAATGAACACATCCGAATTGAACTGCTGGCGATAGCGTGTAGCGATCTCTGCGCATTTCACCACTGCTTCAGGATCGTCACCATTCACATGGAATACCGGCGCCTGGATCGCAGCTGCGAGTGAAGTACAATAATCAGAACTGCGTGCATCATCAAAGTTGGTCGTAAAACCGATCTGGTTGTTGATCACGAAGTGGATGGTGCCACCGGTGTAGTAACCTTCAAGGTTGCTCATCTGTGTCACCTCGTATACGATACCCTGACCGGCAATGGATGCATCACCATGGATCAGGATCGGTAATATTTTATCAAAGTCAGAACCATACAGAACATCAGCTTTTGCACGGGCAAAGCCAACCACCACAGGATCTACGGCCTCAAGGTGAGAAGGGTTTGGCATCAGTTTCAGGTAAACACCTTTACCGCTTGGCGTTTTCAATTCGCTGCCGAAGCCCATGTGATATTTCACGTCACCGCTGCCCATGGTCTGATCTACTTTTGCAGTGCCTTCAAATTCACTGAAGATCTGCTCGTAGGTTTTACCCATGATGTTGGCAAGAATGTTCAGACGGCCACGGTGAGCCATGCCGATCGTCACTTCCTGCACATCATGATCTGCAGCCATGTTGATGATCGCATCAAGTGCGGGAATAGTAGTTTCACCACCTTCGAGTGAAAACCTTTTCTGCCCAACATATTTTTTGTGAAGGAATTCTTCAAACATTACGCCCTGGTTCAATTTTTCCAGGATACGTTTTTTCTTTTCAAGAGTTAATGGGTTGGCAAAATTCTTTTCCATTTCATTGGCCAGCCAGTTCACCCTCTCCTGGTCACTGATATATTTGAACTCAATACCAAGATGACCTGCATATGTTTTTTGCAGATGCCCGAGGATATTTTTCAGGCTGGTTGCGCCAAGTCCGATACGCTCGCCCACCTGGAAAGTTTTATCCATATCCTCCTCGCTCAAACCAAAGAAAGCCAGTGTAAGATTCGCGTTACGGTCTTTTCTCTCACGGATCGGGTTTGTTTTGGCGATGAGATGACCTTTGTTGCGGTAACCAAGGATCATTCTGTATGCGCCCAGCTCCTTTCTCCAGTCGCTTGCGGTTCCGGAAGATGCCGGAACGGATGAAACTGCTGTTCCGTTTGTGTGACCATTGGTCTGCCCGATCGCAAAATCAAAGCCCTCAAAGAACTTTTTCAGTTCCGGATCAACACTATTTGGGTCGTTTGAAAAGTCGCGGTATAGGTTTTCGATGAATTCGGGGTGGGAGTTTGTGATATAGGAAAAATCTTTCATGAAATGTGGATATTTTAGACGGCAATTTTGGGACACAAATATCGCCTAAAAACTCCGAAAAATGGCCTGTTTTTCAGTAAACAAGCGGTTAAATAGCAGAAACCTTTCCGGGAGACGGCTTCCGGGGGGTAAAATCGTGCGGCAGGAAACGTTTCCCGATGTTGGATGCTCGATGGCCGATGGTCGAAAAACCGCCTAATGTCCGCTTAAATTGCTCATTATCCGTATGCAGGGGCTACGAACATCGATCATCGGACATCCAACATCGAAACGAATTCCCATGAAGTTCAATGTTTTCGGGCTTTTTCTTAACTTAGGCACTTTAAAATTTGGAGGGTAAGCCTATCACTCTTACCTTTGCCGTCCTTAAAATCGATACGAAATGGCTAATCATAAGGCAACGAAAAAAGATGTGCGCCAGGCAGCAAAACGCCGCGAGAGAAATAAATACTATGGCAAAACTACACGTAATGCCATCCGTGACCTGAAAGCAGCGAAAGGCGGCGAGGCAGCAGATCAATTGCCTAATGTTTCCGCTATGATCGACAAACTGGCTAAACGTGGTATTATTCACAAGAATAAAGCTGCGAACCTGAAGAGCAAACTGGCTAAGAAAGTAGCTGCTGCGAAGTAATTCGCGCTGTTGGTAAGATATTGAAAGCACCTCCTTGAATAAGGGAGGTGCTTTTTTTGTACGCTAATTTTCTTCGCGGATTACGCGAATTGGTCTACAAGAGAAGAACGTCATCTGCGTTATCTGCGGTGCGAATAAAGAGATTGTCGGACTCCCTGAAACAACTTCAATAGGAGGAATGAAAGATCTGCGTTATCTGCGGGATCCCGGCTGCTGAGCCGTATGATGTTCAGATACTTGAATCTCTGTTCGTATATTTACCCGAACACAACTTTCTGACATGAGACCAATCTTCCTTGCACTAAGCCTGCTTGTTTCCCTGTTATCATTTGCCCAGACACCCCACCAGACCCGCTTTGAAAAATCAAATGGCACACAAACGCCGACTTACTATGAAGCCATTGAATGGTGGCAGGCGCTGGATGCGGCTTCGCCGAAAGTAAAAATGATCGCGATGGGGCAAACGGATGCCGGCCTCCCCCTCCATCTCATCTTTATATCAAATAATGGTGATAATAACCTGGTCAATATCCGGAAGAATAACAAACGCATTTTGCTGATCAATAACGGTATTCACCCCGGTGAACCCGATGGCATCGATGCCTGTATGCTGCTGGCAAAAGATATCGTAAATAATAAATATAAACTTCCGGATAATGTCGTTCTCGCCATCATACCAATATATAATATAGGTGGATGCCTGAACCGCAGTGCAAACTTCCGCGTGGATCAGAACGGCCCGGAAGAATTCGGCTTCAGAGGCAATTCACAAAACCTGGATCTGAACCGCGATTTTATTAAATGTGATTCAAGAGATGCACGCGCCTTTACTTCCATCTTCCGTCTGCTGGATCCGGATGTGTTTGTAGATAATCACGTGAGTAATGGCGCCGATTATCAGCATGTAATGACCCTGCTTACATCTCAACATGATAAGCTGGGCGGCGCCATGGGCGATTTTATGAAAAATACATTTGAGCCCGGTTTGTTTGCTGCTATGAAACAAAAAGGGATCGATCTCATCCCCTATGTAAATGCATTCGGCGATACACCGGAGAATGGCTGGCCTGAATTCTGGGATAGCCCACGCTATGGCACTGGTTATGCGGCACTATGGCATACATTTTCTTTTATGCCGGAAAGCCATATGCTGAAACCTTATGATCAGCGCGTGAAAGCATCGTATGCACTGATGCAATCTTTCATCGGCTTCACTTCCGAACATAGCGATGCGATCAAAAAACTTCGCGATGAAGCAAAACAAAAAGTAAAAACGATGTCTGATCTGGCAGTAAGCTGGTCGCTCGACAGATCTGTTACACAGGATTATATTTTCAAAGGATATACTGCGGCGCGTAAACCGAGTGATATATCGGGATTGCCAAGGCTTTACTATGACCGCTCAAAACCTTTTGAAAAGACGATCAAGGTGATGACGCATTATAATCCGAAGGAATCAATAAAGAAACCTGCCGCTTATGTGATCCCGCAAGGCTGGTGGCGGGTGGTTGATCTGCTACAACTAAATAAAGTGAACATGCAGCAACTGAAAAAAGACACAGTGATAGAAGTGGAAGTATACAAGATCGCATCTTATAAAACATCGCCACGTCCTTACGAAATGCACCATACGAACTCAGATGTAAAGACTTCCTCCACTATGGAAAAAGTAAGTTTCCGTAAGGGCGACTGGTATGTTCCCCTCAACCAGGAAGGCAACCGTTTTATCATGGAAGTGCTGGAACCCCAAGCCGAGGATTCTTATTTTACCTGGAATTATTTTGACGGCATACTGGGACAGAAAGAAGGATACTCTGCCTACGAGTTTGAAGATATTGCGGCTGATTACCTGAAGAATAATCCTGCGTTAAAAACAAAGCTGGAACAACAACGCACTACTGATTCAACGATGGCGAAAAGCGGACGGGCTCAGCTGGATTTTGTATTTCAGAACTCCCCGTGGTTTGAACCGGCTTATTTGAGGTATCCTGTTTATAGAGTTAAATAATTGATTGCCGTCTTAAAGTAAAAATTCAAAAACACCATCTGCGAAGTAACAATTTCACTGTGGTGATCTTTTGAATTTTTACTTTTTACTTTTGACTTTGACACGCAGGTCCAACTTCCGGAAGATCAATTGCGCCATCACGATCGTAATCACCAGCACGAAAATGCTGATATAGCCAAGCCACTCGTACCGGTATATCTTTCCTGAAGCATCATCATACACGATAAATCCTGCAAGCAGGGAAGCCAGGCCCGTTCCGACCTGTTGCACACATCCGTTAAAGCTCATAAAGCTACCGCGTTGCTCCGGCTTCACTACTTCACTGATCATTGCCTGTGCGGTCAACGCGCGGCCAGTGGCAAATACAAACCACAAGGCGAACACTGCAAGCGTGATCGAAAATGCCATCGGCGGCATCTTTGTGATCAGCAATACCATGAATAAAGACAGGAAAACCGACCACGAAAAGATCGGCAGTTTTCCTTTTTTGTCAGACAGTCTTCCCAGCAAAAGTGCCGCTATCAATGAAGCCATTCCTCCCGTGAGATAGATGGCAGGTATAAGATTTTTTGAATAGCCCTTATTGAATTCGAGGTATGGCGTAATGAATGGAATGATGAGGAAGTGACCGATCATCAGCAAACAGGAAAAGATCAATGCCGAGATCTGCTGGTTAGTGCGGATGATATTTCCCAGCAAAACCAGCGGTGGTGTTTTATTCCCGCGGTCATTCAAGTGGCCGGTAATAGCCGGCACATAACGGACGATGAAGGGGATCAGTATCACGCCAAACCCTGCTACAAACAAAAACGGTACATGCCAGTCTTCATGAAAAAGATTGGCGAGGTATAAGGAAAATGGTACGCCCAGGATCGATGCAATTGCGAACGATACAGATACAGAAGCCATCGCTTTCCCTCTTCTTTCATACGGAAAAATATCTGCAATGATGGCCAGCACCTGCGCACCGATGATGCCGCCAAACAGTCCCGCCACTATCCTTGCGCTCAGCAATAACAGGTAAGAATTTGCCAGGCCACAGGCGATCGTGCCTGCAAGAAAGCCCGCATAAGAAACCAGCAGGATCTTCTTCCGGTCAAAGCTGTCCACAATGAAAGCTGTAATAAAACCCGATATCGCCGCGCTGATCGAATACGCGCTAACCATAAAGCTGAATTGCTTTGGGGAAATATTAAAATAAGGCGTGAGGTAATTATTCAGCGGCATCATCACCATGAAATCCAGAAAATGGGTAAAGTTGAGGCCTGCGAGTAATAATAATATAATTAGTTCTTTCCGGGTCATGTATCTGCGCAATATAGTTATCTTTAATGGGAGTTCACAAGTTTAACAGGTTTCAAAGGTTTCAGAGGTTCCATAGGTTGCTACCGCGGAATGCAGAGAACAATATCTGGAGAACCAACTACAATCAGACGAGCTTCTCCGGAGCTTCTGAAACATTGTGTTCAAAAATGTGATTACGTTCATTCCGCGGTAGCAACCTATGGAACCTCTGGAACCTATGGAACTTCTGAAACCTTAAAATCAAAACCCAACGATTATGCGCCGCAGAGACTTCATCCGCAACACCTCTCTCGCCACCGCCGGAGTAACGATCCTTAATTTTCCTGTTTTTGGAAAGAATGCACCATCCAACAAAGTTGTATTAGCTGTAATGGGTGTGAACAGCCGGGGTGCTTACCTGGCTGAATGTTTTTCCAGTCTTCCCAATGTAGAGATCGCTTATCTCTGTGATGTGGAAGAATCAGCTATTGCGAATGGGTTGAAACCCTTTGCCGGTAAGGACAGGAAGCCGGCAGTTGTGAAAGATATCCGCAAACTTGTTGCGCAAAAAGATTTTGATGCACTTGTTGTTGCCGCACCTGATCACTGGCATGCACCTGCTGCCATTCTGGGCGTAACGCATGGCAAACATGTATATGTCGAAAAACCCTGCAGTCATAATCCTTATGAAGGAGAATTGCTCATACAGGCAATGAAGAAATATCCAAAGCAACTGATACAAATGGGCAATCAGCGCCGTTCGTTTCCCAACCTGACTGAAGCAGTGCGCCTGGTAAGGCAGGAAGGCATTATCGGCAATGCATACTTTGGTAAAGGCTGGTATGCCAATAACCGTAAATCAATTGGCAAAGGAAAAAAGATCCCTGTTCCTTCCACGCTCGATTTTGATCTTTGGCAGGGGCCTGCACCACGCCGCGATTATATGGATAATCTTGTGCACTACAACTGGCACTGGTTCTGGCATTGGGGCACTTCCGAAACCTGCAATAATGGTACACACGAGATTGATTGCTGCCGCTGGTTCCTTGGTGTGGATTATCCAACCAAGGTAACGTCTGCCGGTGGCCGGTATGCATTTGATGATGATTGGCAGACTCCAGATACACAAGTAGCAACATTTGAATTTGGTGATAAAAAGTCCATCACCTGGGAAGGACGTAGTTGCAATATCTTTCCTGTAGAAGGCGCTGGCCGCGGCTTTGCGATCTATGGAGATAAGGGAACGCTGGTCAATAGCGGTAATGATGATTACAAGATTTTCGATTATAACAATAAGCTGGTAAAAGAAGTAAAGAACAATACAAAGAATGATGCAACGAATGCGGTGAGTGCAAGTGGAAATCTGGACTTCTATCACTTCAATAATTTTGTGAACAGCATCCGAGGTGAGGCGAAGCTCACGTCCCCGATCGATGAAGGACATAAAACAAACCTGCTTTGTCATCTTGCGAATATTGCACAACGCACTGGCAAAACATTAAAATGTAATCCGGCTGACGGGCATATTCTGAATGACAGGGAAGCGAATGCATTGTGGAAGCGGGAGTATGAGAAGGGATGGGCGCCGGTGATATAGGCCCCCTCTAAATCTCCCCTTCAGGCTAATCGTTACCCAAATTTTCGGGCTTGCGTAAGGTTCCCGCAGATTGCGCAGATTTTACGCTTACTTCCGTTGAAGCGTCCTGAAGGAATTGAATATTTCTCTATTTGCTTGCGCAGATACGCAGATGGCTTCCTTGTTTAACAGACCATCTGCGCATCTGCGTGTTTTATATCTGCGTAAATCTGCGGGAACCTTACGCCACCACCGGCAATAAGAACAACACAAACCCCAGGAAAAACAACACCGTCAGCAAATGTGTATATACATTTCCCATCGGAAAGAAAATAAACTGTTCGATCAATCGTCCCAGCCAGAACAATGATATTCCAGCCAGTAAAGCCTGCCCCAAACGTGTTGTATACAGATCTCTCGGGTAGAAGAAACAAAGAAAAGCAAACAGCAGGAACACAAACGTCAACCTGCTATTCAGGATCTGCATGATCCCGCTGTTGGCGCGACTGAGTTTAGGGAGTTCCGTCTTCCATTTGAATATTTTCCAGAAAGCGATATGAAATATTGCAAACAGCAGGCTATGCACTCCGCAAACATATATCCATATCTCTTTTGACATTATTCCAGACGTTTGATTTTTATACTTCTGAAACTAACTGCATTGCCATGATCCTGCAGTAAGATATGCCCCTGTTTTGCTTCGCCAAATGAAGGCCATACTTTGTATTTGCTGATCGCAACAAGATCGCGATATGCCTGGGAACCTCTCTGATATTCCAGTACTTTGATGCCATTCAGGTAATGCTCCACATGATTATCCGGGTACACCACTACCCTTCCCGTATTCCATTCGCCGGGTTGTTTGATAAAACGCTTCTGCTTATCCGCTTTGATCAGGTCATACAATGAGGCCATTGTACGATTGCCGTCACGACCAAGCTTTGCATCCGGATGAAGCGAGTCATCAAGCAATTGATATTCCAGCCCAATGGCCGAACCCTGGTTATTCTCGGATAACGTCACAAAATATTTCACGCCGCTGTTTGCTCCTGGCGTCAGTTTAAAATCAAAAGAAAGATCGAATGCACTGAATTGTTCTTCGGTAACAATATCACCGCCATTCTCAGATTCTGCACCGCTTGATGCCAATACATTCAATTCACCGTCTTTTACCACCCAGCCTTTTTCAGGAAAGCCTTTTTTATAGGCGCCTTTCCAGCCTTTGGTACTCACGCCGTCAAATAATAATTTCCACCCGGCTTTCTTTTCTTCTTCTGTTAATGTATTCGGGATCGTGCTCATAACATATATGGATGAAGGGAATGATAAAGGTTTCAGGTCTGTCGTCCTGATACGGATATTTTTCCAGTAGATCTTCTTTCCCGCCATTTCCGGTTTTCCAATGCTATGCACCTGCAGGGCAATGATGCCTTTGCTGTCTGCATTGTCCACCACATTTGCCGCAGGCTTACCATTGATCCAGGTTTTAATATTATTGCCGATACATTCAATACGTACTTTATTATATACGCCGGTCTTCAGCAGGTCCTGTGCGGAAGGGTTTAACATCAAGGGATATAACCAGTCACGCCTTCCTTCATCATACAAACCCGCCGTCCATTTACGGGATGAAGGATCCAGTTCATATTGATAACCGAATACTTTACCTTTTCCCTTGTTACCCGCAGGATCATATTGGCTGCGGAATTGGATACCGGAGTTGGATGTTGTATCCATGATCTTTACTTCAAGTTCCAGTACAAAATCACCATATTCCTTGTCCGTGATCAGGAAGGTATTGGGTGTATTAGGAACGGTGATCCCGGCAATTGCGCCATCTTCAATTTTATACTCAGCCTCGCCGGCAACTTTTTTCCAGCCGTTCAATGTTCTTCCATCAAACAGGTTGATCCAGCCCTTGCTGTCTTTCTGAGCCTGAGAGCAGATCATCGTTGTAATAAGTGCCGTTGTTAAAATAATTTTCTTCATCTTATATCAGATTGTATGCTGTTTTCCAGTTTTGAATACTATGGGTATACATGGCTTTGTTGGCAAGATGAACACAGATGGCTGTCGTTGCACCGGTCTTCACATTTGACACCGGCGTTTTCCCTTGCTGGATGCATTCATAAAATTCCTGCAATGCGTACCATGTGCCGTCTTTCATTTTTTCTTTTATGATCTGCATGCCGCCGTCTGTATTCCATTCAATGCGTGACGCACCGGATACGCCGTCTACGGTTTCGAGCTCCTTTCTTGTTTCTTTCTCCGGATAAAATATTCCATCCTGCGGCAGCAGTGAAACCATGCCACGCGTTCCTTTGATCTTGAAGATATATCCCTCTTTGGCATTGCCACAGGTAGCGCCAAAGTTGCCGATCATTCCTTTTTTATTATAGCGAAGGATCGCCTGTACATTATCAAATGTCTCGCGTCCATCTTTATAATAATCGATCCCGCCTGCACCCATGATCTCATCAGGATGTGTATCAAAAGCCCAGTTGATAAAATCGATCTGGTGCGATAACAACTCTGCAGTCAATCCACCCGAATGACGTTTGTACATACGCCAGTTGATCTGTTCATCCGAATAACCTGCTGGTACAGGCCTGCGCCAGTTACCATTCCTGTCCCATCTGCAATCGATCTGTGTTACAGTGCCAAGATATCCGCGCTCGATCATGTCCTTTACCTTGAAGTAAAGCGGTGTATACCGGTACTGATGACCGACCATCAATATTTGCTTAGGATGATTAGCGACGATCTTTACCAACTCCATTGCTTCCTCTATGGAATAGGTCATCGTTTTTTCCAGGTAAATATGTTTACCTGCATTCAGCGCATCTTTGGTGATGGGGAAATGCATATCAAGCGAAGTCGCGATCACGACTGCCTGCACGGAAGGATCTTCCAGTAATTTGCGGTAATCTTTATAAACTTTTGCAGAAGCTGCGGCTGGTTCTTTTTGCGTATTGGTGATGCGGAAATCAAGCAGATCGCAAATAGCAGTAATGTTGAACTGATCTTTGTTTTGCCCCAGCACAGACAAAATACCTTTACCACGGTCGCCACAACCGATAATACCAACGCCAAGCGGCGCTGCCGGCATCATTTGCCAGTTTTTTCCCAATAAAAGACCGCCAGCCAGCACGCTGGTATTCAAGACAAAATCCCGTCTTTTCATGTGTAGCAATCAATGATGTCTTCAAATGTACGGTTTATGGGGGGTATTGACCAAATCGGATTGATTTAGGGTGGGCTTGCGTAGGTGCCCGCAGATTTCGCAGATTTTGTCCCTCTTTTTCGATGAGCAATTCCTTCTTTCAGGGAATACCCTTTGGTGAAAACGCAGATCACGCAGATTATCTTCCGAAAGCGGAAGCTTTTCTGCGAGATCTGCGTCAGCAATAAAATGAATGCTCTGGTGTCAAAAGTTTTCCAAAATGCAGACTGTCAAATCTGCGAAATCTGCGGGCTCTCTATGCCGTCCGGTCGATCAACAAGGACAACAAACAAACGGCACCTCCGTCAACGGTGATGTTCTCAATATCCTGTAATGTCCCAAACCACTGCTCAACGGCCGGATATTTACTGTTGCAAAAACTTCATCTTCCCTATACTCACCCGCCTGGTTCACCATCCTGTTGAATACCTGATGGGATTTCTCATCCTGCACAGATGAATCTCTCGCCGTACGCACTACATTCTCCCTCACTTTTGCATCCTGCAGGTTGGTCATATGCTCCCGGAGACTTTTGATATTACCAAACACTTCCACCACTACTACACTGAGGGATGAATCTTCCGGCAAACCATACATCTCCAACAGGTCCGCGATCTCAGTATTCTCCCATACACTACTTCCCACAGCCGGCATGTCTTTTTTGATCGCTTTCAGTATTGCCTTATCGATCTTTACTTTTTCTATCTGAACGATATCTTTCCTGAATAAGAACTGGGACTGATCTCTCTTCATTTCACTGAAAAGAACAGTATTCAGTTTTACTTTTTCATCTGTATCAAATACACGCTTTCTCCAGTCAAGATATTTTTCTCCAAGTAAAATGTTTCTGAAATCCTTTCCGTCTGCCTGTTGAACCTGTGCATACAACAAGGCCCACAATTGTGTGCGTGGTGGTGATGAAGTCATGTTCTTTCCATTCGCCACAGCTTTTGCATAAGGTGCATTTATGTACAACCGTTTTTCATCACGATTAAGCGTGCATAACAATGTTGGAGCAGGGTGTTGCATTCCTGTGACACGCAATGCACGGCCAAATCTTCCCTGGGCCGTACTCCACAAATTATCGTCGCGATCGGTCCAATGATTATGACCAATGCGGAATTCATAAGTGAAGAATCCAAACATCTCATCGCTCTCTGCATGCAAGCCCGGAGGGATCGGCAGGATATAATGCCTGTCACTATCCGTTGCTTTGATCAACGGCTGCATGGCGTTCAAGCCCGCTTTCTCGTCACTCTGTCCCGGCGTAATGATCCGCATATATTCCGGATCGATCGGCAATGGTGGTTCTTCCGGTGCAATGAATAGTTCCGGATTATTGTTGCTGATCAGCTGATCCGGCGCATAGGCAAGCACGCGTCCGAAGATGGTATCATTGGGATCTTCCACCGGTTCTTCAAATTCCAGCCAGAGAAATTTCCTCCTGGCTTCTGTTGCGCTGTATTTGCTGTTCCGCTGATAAGGAGAGAACGCAACGCCGGCGCTCACCAGTTTTGGTACCTGCGATGGTCTTATTGTTGTTGGCAGATCCAGTTGCTCCGGTTGCGCAATAACTGTCTCGGCTCCATGACCTTTTTTGAAACGCGGCGTGATGCTGTACTGCACTTCCATTTCATCAGGAAACCTGGGAAGACCATTGGTTTGCTTCAACGCTGTTTTTGGTTCGATCGCATCAATGAAAACGATCGTTGTGTGTTCACGGTTGATCAATCCGAATTCATCTGCCTGCAATGCTTCAAATGATACGGAATGATTGATCTCTATATCGCCGATGTTCTCCTGTGTTTCTGCTTCATCAGTTGCATCTTTTTTGAACTTCTTTGTTCTGCCTAATTGAAAACTGGTGATCTCCATGGCATCCCAGCTCCAGTCGCGGTTTAATTTATAAACGATACAACCCAGCCAGTGTCCATCCAGTTCCGCTTTTGAGGCGAAAGTGATCGATGAATTATCAGGGGCGAGGCTATGCCTGATCCGGCTGCTGCATCCAAATACGACCCGTTCGCCTTTTTTTGCAACGATCGTCAGGCCCTTGCTTTCCATGCCGATCTGTTTTGCAAGACGCTGTACAATATCCGGTTGATTGGGTACCGCCGCATCTCTTCTCAACAGTGTTGTCTGGATCTTTCCGGAACGCACGAATGGAGGATCGGCCTGCATATATAGTGCCTGTATTGCCGGCACATTTGCTTTTGGCTGCAACAGGTTGTTTTCTGTTCCTGATTCTTTATAGAAAAACAATTGCGTGGTCTTTCCATAACGCGTATCAAGGTTATGATTTCCTTCATTGATGAATTTATAATACTGATCATCTCCTTCGCAAACCGCGCGCAGCGTGATCCTTACTTTTCTTGCGGTGGGAAGAATGATGTCCTGCATGGCATCGATCTCATTCTTATTATAATCCGGATCATTGAACGGATTGCTGCTGCTGTTCAGCGGATCACCGCTATTGCTGAGATTCAATACAGGAAAATCCCGGAAGCGGATCGGCAGGTTCAAGGTGCCGTCAAAATCATTAGGGAAATTGCGATTGGTGCTATACAATAAAGCATAGTTCTCCTGGCCTGAAGCACTCAGCAGGTTATCCAGCCGCAATGTTTCAACTTCCACTACCACTTCCAGCTTCTTCACATCGGGATCCGCCAGTGCAGGTTCTACCTGTTGTTTGAGCAGCTCGCCCGTACCGGGATCTTTCAGAACAGGTATATTCTTCAACAACTGGATCGGGTCCTGGCCAGCCAATTGATATTTATTGGTGAAAACGACTGCCGGATAACCGAGCACCGGCCGTTTGATCTCCAGCTGCGGATTCGCATCAAACACCTCTTCACCATCCTCCATTGTCTGATTGAAGAACTCAATATGTTTGGTCGTATTGGCATTACTTTCAAACGCACTTTCTATATTGATGATACGCAGATTGCCTGGTGCGATAAAACGTTTGAAGTGAACGGATGCCGCAGGCGCAGGTCCCTGTACGATCGGATCATGTTCAGCGGTTGGTCCGCCATTGCTGATATCACAAAGACGAACACGAAAATCATACATTTTGCCATAGAGTAATTTTGTGACCAGCGGTCCGGGATTGAACAACTGCGCCGCATTTGTTGGATTCTTTTTGCTTTGATCATGATAATTGATCTCCGCTGCATCGCTGTCTTTCATCACCAGGCTCTTGCCGATCCAGTTGGTGAAATACATCGGCAACCAGAACCCCTCGTTGTCATCGCCATCAATTTGTGTGGGATAAACCTGGTAAGGCAGTTCTATTGATTGCCCAACGGCATTACCAATAGAAGTTGCACCGATCTTATATTCGGCATTCGTCACTACGGTATTCAGGCTTTCCCATTTACCATCTGCAATGTCTGATTCTTTAACGTCTACCCGGTAACCGAATATGCCCAGCATCGCATCGATCCTGTCTTTTCCATCTGCCGCCGGTGCATTGAAATTATTCTCATCACCACGAAGCTGGCGGATATACCAGATCAGCAGCTGTTCATCATCCCAGCCCATTCTTATGCCGGAATCATGGACAGGATGCGTGCCATCGAATTGCTCCGCCAGTATATTCTTACTGATTGGTTGATTTGCATGAACGATCTTAGCAAAACCATCATTGTATTCATTGCTTTCAGCGAAGATCTTATCCCAGTTGCCGTAAGGAATGGGTTCTACCGGATCATCCGGATCTTCTTTCACCAGCACCGGAAACAATACGGGTGCAAACAAACTCCTGGCCTCGCCTTGTTTAAGTTTCGGAATACGTGCTGCATATTGTTTGATGAATGCACCATCCGCTTCACCGAGTGAATGCGTTTGCACCGTTGCATAATCTGCATTATCCAAACTCACAAAAACATAACCGCCTTTGGTAAACCATGCTGCATCCGTCAACGGGATCGTTGCTTCATACACCAGCCCTGCTGCTCTCGCCAGCAATGGCTGACGCAATACATAGCCGTATACCTGGCCCCAGCTGATATCATCTGAAGAAATGGTAAGTGGCTTCTTTGGGGCCGGTTTACGCATCGCGCAATGATAGCTGTCATCCGTTTTTGCGTTCGGATGCTTTGGACTGGTGAAATTAAATGCTCCCCGATAGGATTCAGGTAAATACTTTCTCACGGATCTTTCCATCGGCACGGCCGCGCCGGCGTTATCTTCCGTATTGCTCTTCGTGATCTTTAACCCGGATTCATCTCTTAAAGCTGTCAGCAATGCTTTTTTATTGGGAGATGAAGTCAGTCCCTGCAAGGTAGCTTCCTGCGGTTTCCGTGTTGGTGCCGTTGTATTGGCTACCGGAAAATCTTCCAGTGAATTCACTATATAGGCCTTGAACCCGGGTACCAGGTCCGCAAACGGCGTAAGGCCATCGGCAGGTGCTCCTGCATAGGTGTCTATCGGTACAAAGGGATCACGGTTTCTTGGGATCAACACAATATTTACTTTGATCGAATTGCCGTCAAAGTATTGGGGAAAGACAAGGGTTGTAAATCGACGATTCTTTTCCATATTGGAAGATTGTTGTTGTTATGAGTTAGGGCAGGGGTTTCAGAGGTTTAATAGGTTTCAGAAGTTTAATAGGTTTTTCCAACGGTTGCTATTTCATCAAATATTATACTTCGCGAACAGCATCGGATCGCGACCTCCTCACCCACAATTAAAATTCGATGTCGTTTAGTTAAGAAGCAAAGAGTATGTCATCCCGGCCGGGCAACCTAAGATTACTTTCTACTGTTGGGCTGCCAGAGCCGGGATCTCCACAATTGAGGGGTCCCCGGCTCTGGCAGCTTCGAATTTGCATCAAACATTAGGTCGCCCGGCCGGGATGACAAAGCGTTGAAGCCTTAACTAAACGACATTGAATTTTTATCGTGGGCTAGTTGCGCATCAAAATAAAGGGTCATTATATCGTAACACTCTTCGAATAAATTTCCCACATTCAGGATGATCGTTTAGCCCACAATTTTAATTGTGGGTGAGGAGGGCGCGATCCTGTATTCACTGTCAAGCGTTAAATTTTACCTGATAGCAATAGCCGTATACTACGCATACCCGTTGTAAATCGACGATTCTTTTCCATACAGCAAGCTCTTTTACTTTTGAATTTTTACTTCTATGCCACCTGTCTATCCTCTCCCCAGGTCTTACTAAAACTTATATCTATCACCAGGAATATGCTGATATCAATGGCGAATGTCACCTGTGCCGAGCAGTTAGTCTCACCACCTGTGCGCTCGATCGTTCCTTTCGCTTCGATAGTAATGGTGACGCCGACGAGACCACCGAGCAATTCGGCATGACCACGGAACAGCATGCCCGCAGTGACGCGGATCACCGCTGAATCGATATGCATTTCCACGCTGATCATGTACAACACGCTTACATTACCGACCACAGGAAGACCGACGACGATCTCTGCGCCGAAGCCAAACTTCATATCCAGTGTTGGGCCAACCTGTGTGTTTGCTCCTATGCGGAGATCAACCGCTCCTTTTGCATATACCGTGGCGGCGGCGAGTGATACACACATCACACTTAAGCCGCCATGGAATTGAATAAATGCACCGGCTGTTGGCAGTAACTGGTTGAGATCGGTGGTGACTTTCAGGGCTGCATTGAAGTATACACCGAGGCCCATGGAAGCTTCCAGTTTTAATGGAGTGGTTGGCGCTTCATATAATGCTTTTGTCGGCGGGAAACGAACCAGCGGCAATTCTTTTGTCGCCTCGAATTTATATTCCCAGATCTCACCTGCGTTGCTCATCGCGATCTTGAGACCTTTCTGCATCACGTCCTTGTAGTCGCCCGCGGATAGTTCACCCAGCATCTGTAACAGATCGATCACCGGCTTGAGATCGTCATGGAATTCTATTTCCGGATAAGGCAGGCCACCTTCACCGGCGCCACCAGGCTGTCCTTCATAACCGGTCTCCTTCCCTTTTTTGGAATCAAAGTTTCCTTTGATACGCATCAATCCTTCAAAGCTGCCAAGATCAACCACCATGGCCAGGTTGTTCAGCCTGCTCTTCCAGTTCTTTGCCATATCACCGGCGAAGGAATCAATATCGAAATTGAGCCGGCTGTTGACGTATTCGGACGGTGGTGCTTTTTTCGGTTTTGTTTTGTAATCGATATAGATCTTTAATACATCGATATCTACCAATGGAATTTGAAAATCGGGCACATCAAACTTCATCGCTTTATCCAGCAGATCATTCGCGCCTTTCTGTAATAATTCCATTCCCTGTTTGACGACTGCTTCCGCCTGCTTCTCGGCTTTGATCTCCAGCAGCTCAAATACTTTCTTACCGCCATCTTCCAGGACATTTTTCTTAAAGGCTTCGACAGCGTTGCCGGCATTATCGATGCCTTTCAGCAGGGGCACTACTTTACCAAAATTGCTGACAGCATCACCGATATTCGGGAAGATGCCATTGCCCGTCATCAGGCGATAAGCATCGGCGAACAATGGAGGAGTTTTACTCATCAACTGATCAATACCATTTGCAAAAGCCGGTGTGAGAAAGAGTGCTTTTTGGGTGCCTGTTGTTTGCAGTATACCGAAGTTGATCGTATCTGCAACAACATCTCTTATGATGTCTGCGGGATTAGCAATACGCACCAGTGACTTCACCGCATCCTCTGCTTTTACCACTTTCTCTTCCACCCATTCACCAACGCGGATCACGGGCACTGTCACACTCTCAGGAAGCGGTGTTACCTCACCGCTGCCAACAGCATGCTGCACCATGCTCCAGGATCCGTCTTTTGGCAACAACACATTGCCACGGATCGCTGCCACAAAAATGGGTTTGCCGTTTTTATCAACCGATGCGTTGATATCAAAACGATTGATCCGCATCTGCTGATTGGTGGCATGCAGCGAGACCTGGCAATTGATCTCACCACCGATCGAACCACCCTGTCCATTCAGCAATGCTGCAAACTGATCAGGTGTAATAGGCACGCCGGATGGCGCGAGTTGCACATACCCAAGGATCTTTTTACAGGCGACGCGCCCGGTCTTGATACCATCTTTTATAAAACCAGCGTGTTGTCCCTGCACTACATTCTCTATCTCCACATCGGCATCAAACCAGACCGGCCGGCAGATCACCTGCTGTTGAAAGGGAGCACCGGTGTAATGGATCTCCTGTCCATCCACTACAATATTGGTGTTGGACTGGATCTGGTTGAAGGATGTGAAATCGGCCACATCCGCATCCTCGCGGATATTTTTTATATTGAACAAACCGCGTACAACACCCGGATGGATCTCATAAGGTTTTTGAACCGGCGATTCTGATTTATCTATCTTCAGAAATTTATACCGGAAATCAAACAGCCCTTCACTTTCTGCCTGCCAACCGCTGTCCACACGATAGACATAGTTGCTGCTGGTTCGGAACAATGTGATCGTTCTCACCACGCGGATGCCCCAGGGATAAAGAATGCTGCGCACCTGTATCACTTCGTGTGCCGTTCTTCCCATCATCACATCAAATCTTGCCTGGCTTGTCTGCGCGATCACTGCATTGGGACTAAGCCAATTGCTGAACATGTTTGATCCATAACCACTCCAGTCGACACGCGTTACCGGAACGCCTTTTTGTATATTGAAGGCGAATGGATCTTCCCAGAAGTTTTTATTGAAGATGGTGGATACGCTGTCGCCGAGTGTGGATGTTCCGTTCGGCGTGCCATTCATGTCAAGAATATTGTTCAGTTGCAAGGTGTAGCCGCCAAACATCGGACTATCGTTCTGGCTCGGCTCTGCAGGAAAGTTCTTGCCGAAATTTCCTGCCGTTGCTTTGATCTGAATGCCACCGATGAGATTGTTGTTGAACTTCGGCGCATTCTTTTCCAGTTCGGGCTTCTGCGTTTCGTTTCCGCCTTTGGTTATGATGGCGACCGCTTTAAGGCCAAAGGGAAGGGTGAAAAAGGAAAATGTTTGTGTCTTGGGATTCTTGAACGATTCGATCAGGTGATCGACGACAGGGATCGGCGCCAGCGGAACAGGTTGGTTATTGGTGTTGAAGATCCTGGTAGGGCCGCCATCATTCGGATAATAATTGAAGAACGCATTCGGATCCATTGCTTGCACCGGTGGAGTAAGATTGAACACAGGTTCCCATGCAATTTGCGGAACAGTGAATGCACGTACAAAGTAACCGGGTGACCAGACCGACATATCTTTCACCTGGAACGGGAAAGAGGTATTGGCAGCCTGTGCATTTGAATCAACAACAGCAGTAGTGGCCATCGCCATTCTGCCAATAGGGAAGTATTGAAAACTGATGCCCATCTGGTTGGCATTGCTGCTCACATCCAGTAACGCGAATGCATCATTCTCGAACTGGCCGAATTTATCTGTCCATTCTTTTGTGTAATCAGGAACACGTTTATTGACGGCCATCATCTTTTGCATCGTTACACCTTCCACTTCTTCACCGCTTTTCACCGCGGCTTTCTTCATGGCAAGGATCGCGTCGGGATGAAGCATTTTAGATGCGACTGAAGTTTTGATAATGCCGGGATCATCCGCAACGATCTTTGCTTCCGCTGTTATGGCCGCTTTTACATTGGCTTTTAAAGCTGCTTTGGAAACGTTTTTCGTGGTGGCGCCTGTAGCAGGTTTTTCGTCTGCTTTTGTTTCCGTTATCACCTGCAGACTTGTATCACCCGGCATATTTCCAAAATGGAAAGAGACTTTCACTTCATCAGTTGTATCATCGATCTTTTGTGCATCTACCTGGCAGATCAGCCAGAGCCACATGCGGCGTTGTACAGCACCGGCAGCAGCAGCGGCCCGGGTGCCTCTTACGCCTTCGAATTGTGAACGAAGTAATCCGAGATTGGCCGCATAAGGATCGGGTAATGTCGGCAGATAACTGAACATTCCGAAGGTAAGCAGCATCTTTATCTTGCTGAGCTTTTTCCATTCAGCATCGGCTTCGCCTACCAGTAAGCAACCGTTCACGGGAGAGACGGTGAATAAAGCGTTTTCTAATGCGAGTGCAATTGGCTTGATCACCGGTGCCTTTGTACCAGGCAATGTATGATCCCAAAGAATGTTATCATCATATAGCCCAAAAATATTTTTGGTTGCATTTGCAGCCAGCATCAGCATGCTGCTTTTTGTTCTTACTTCAACGGCCTCACCATTTACTTTTACGGGCCGGTCGGTTCGTACATCCGCATCAACCTGTGTTACGTAGATCTCATCGCCTTGTGCAAGCGTATTATAAACAATGCTGGCACTCTTTAAATAAGTCAGTTGAATGCTTGTGCCATGAGGGTTGTACTCATCTTTCCACATCGTCAGTTCCTGTGTAGCACCAAGCGTGTTACTCGTTTGATCAGTAAAACTTACGCGGCCGGGTTCAATAAGAAACAGTGGTGCAATCAATGCTGATTCACTTCCATCCTGACCGTTGTGCGTACAACTTAATCCTTTTGCTGTCTGAAATACCAACGCACCCTGTCCGTCGGCTTCCAGCGGATTGGCGATATCTAATTGCGCGGCAGATAAACCCCACCATGAGTTGGAGATGGCAGCTTGTCCGCTTAATGTTTGTAAGGGAGAAAGACATTCTTTTATTTCAAATGAAGCGGTATCAGCTTTGACAGGGATCAGCACACGGCTGAGTGAAGTGTCATAGGTGGAGTTTTGCTTTCCGTCCCATTTGCTCACGCCATCCTGTCCATAAAATTTCCAGTTGATGGGGTCGAGCTCATTGATGGTCCTTGAAGTGCCATTGGCTGTGAAATAAAATTTACCAGGCAATTCAATGGTGGCATTACGTGCATCAGCGCCGTGATCGGAAGAGGCGGTAACAGTGGGCGGCGTTATCGTTTCCAGTTCGAGCTTGCATTGTATATTGTTGTTTGCAGCAATGGTCAGTTGGTTGTTGATCATCTGCGGAGCAGTATCGAGGGTGATCGATCCTGATTTTACCCTAAGGCCGCAATAACGATCTGCAGGTGCACCGCTGGTAAGAAGTTTCGCCTGGATCCAAACGCTGCCCGGCACGATGGTGTATTGCTTTGTGAGTTCGGGATTGGTGGGTTTGATGATGCGGGAGGAAAAGGAGGCTTTAAATAAAATTGCAGGTTTTGCTTGACCTTGAATATAAAGCGCGATGAGTTTTTCGATACGGTAAAAATCAAACCAGATCTGTCTGCCATCTGCATTGATGATGGGGCCAACGGTATCGATCACTTTTGCGCCGGCTGCCCAGGCGGGTTTACTACCGGGAAGTTGTGTTGTTCTGACCGGTGTATCACGCACAAACACTTTCAGCTCTTTGCCGTCTTCCTGTTTTGAGCGGATCTTTTCAACGGTGTCTTTAATATTGATCAACCGTTTCGGGGAAATGTTCTGACTGAAGAAAATGTCGGAGGACTGAAAGGAGAATTCCTGGTTACTGACCGTTTCAGGATCTTCATCCAGCAAAGTAGATCCAAGCAGATCGGTTAGTTTGCTGAATTCCTGTTCATCCTGTGCGGTTGGAGTATGCAGGTGTCCGATCACGGACGCCAATAGGGCATGCAAGTTATCCTGCTTCATGTAGAAGGTTTAATGATGATAAGGTGTTACAGGTGGCTTGCGAAAGGAAGGTAGTACCATAGAGATTTAT
The DNA here is from genome assembly GCA_003243445.1 of Citrobacter freundii. Classification (GTDB taxonomy): domain Bacteria; phylum Bacteroidota; class Bacteroidia; order Chitinophagales; family Chitinophagaceae; genus Terrimonas_A. Next base: position 2,111 of record QFQQ01000026.1, on the reverse strand, counting down.
GGCAAAAAGCAAATTAGCTGATGTGTGATGGAATTGAGTAGATGGAGGTTTTATTGTTATGTTCTACAAATGGGGTATAATGTGCCGGCGCACGGAAGTTTGTTAACCCGTGTATTCCGATTGAATACAACTAAGTGGTTATTCATTCACGCAAATGAGTGAGACGAAGCAGCAATGATCTTTCTATTTTCAGGATCGACTGTGATGATTATTGTGTGAAAATAAAAACAGTTATTTTTTATACCGGATAGAGATTGATGGCTGTGTTCTGCCCGTACTATTCCGAAAAGCTTAATAGTATTTATTCAATCCGGAATATTAAATGTCTTTCGGGTTATGCAAATGTTATCTTATAATAAACTGCGTATTCATTGATCTGATCATTTACATTTATAAAAATTTATCATGATGCGCCGTAAAGAATTCCTCGATAAGATATTCAAAGGTGGGTTGATGTTGCTGTTGCCTGCTGACTGGCTGGTCAACAACGATCGTAATGCTTCAGAAGTGTTGTTCAGCTTTGCGATCGGTTCGGATCTCCATTATGGTCAGCCGGGAACTACGTATGAGGAGAATCTTGATGAGTTTACGACTGCCATCAACAAGATCCATTTGATGAAGCCGCTTTCATTCTGTTTTGTGAATGGAGATCTGGTGCATGATGATATTGGTCATTTTCCTGTGGTGAAAAGGGGATTGAATAAGCTGAAGATGAAGTATTATGTAAGCCAGGGCAATCACGATCATGCGAATGAAGCGCAATGGAAGAAAGCCTGGAACCTTCCGTTCAATTTCACCTATGAGTTGCATGACTATGGTTTTATTACGGCCACCACATCAAATGAAAGGGGTGATTATGTATGTCCTGATCTGAAATTCATTGCTGACTCGTTAAAGAAATACGCATCGAAGAAGGGTGTGTTTGTATTCCTGCATATCAATACCAGTAAGTTAAAGAATGCAAGTATTGACTGCCCTGAGATCCTGGAGGTATTGAAATCGAGCAGGAATCTGATCGGTGTGTTCAATGGTCATGACCATGATGTGGATGCGGTGCTGGACAAAGAAGGTGTGAAGTTCTTATTTGACGGTCATATAGGAGGGAATTGGGGATTGAAGGAACATGGCAGCCGGGTGGTGGATGTAATGAGGGACGGAACTATTGTGACCTGTATTATGAAGAATGGGGTGGCGGAGCGGCAAACTGATCTAAGATGATTGGGGTTAGATTCCTCCTCCGCTTCGTTCGGCGTGAGTATTCCCGCAGATTTCGCAGATCTTGTCTATCTGCGGGCAGGAGCATCTTCCTTAAAGGCATCGGTTGATGATCGTTGCCGCAGATTCCGCAGATTAACTTCTTCAATCGGAGGTTAATCTGCGTGATCTGCGCACGCTGATTAAAACAGCCTATTTTAAATAAGAATATAGCGATGATCAGAGTAATAAATCTGCGTGATCTGCGGGCTCCTACGCCATACCGAACGGGGATAAGGCTTTTTCAATAAATATGGCAGCTACCTACTCTCCCGCATTGTGGTGCAGTACCATCGGCCATGAGGGGCTTAACTTCTCTGTTCGGGATGGGAAGAGGTGAACACCCTCGGCAAAACCACCATAAGTCGTTAAAATCAACTTCCAAAAGTGACTACCTGTAAAAACGAACCCGTTTTTTACTTTTTACTTTTGATTTTTGACTTATAATAAGATCATATTGGGAAAGTTATGAAGTCGTCTCTATTACCATTCATTTTTAGAAAATGAATAAAAAAATTAAAGCGTACGGGCAATTAGTACTACTCGACTTTGCTGTTACCAGCTTTACATCTGTAGCCTATCAACGTCATAGTCTCTGACGGCCCTTAAAAGTAAACTCATCTTGAGGAAGGTTTCACGCTTAGATGCTTTCAGCGTTTATCCTGTCCGTACATAGCTACTCAGCATTGCACCTGGCGGCACAACTGATACACCAGCGGTACGTACGACCCGGTCCTCTCGTACTAAGGTCATGTCCTCTCAATTTACTTGCGCCCACCACAGATAGGGACCGAACTGTCTTGCGACGTTCTGAACCCAGTTCACGTGCCACTTTAATCGGCGAACAGCCGAACCCT
>QFQQ01000236.1 GCA_003243445.1 Citrobacter freundii | reverse complement strand
GCACCGTGGCCCAGTGGCGCCACCGCAATGCGCTGCTGCTGAACAACGCGCGCCATGTGCTGGCCCCCAGCCAGGACACGGCCATCCGGATCGCCGGTTTCGTGCCCGGTGCCCGCGTCCAGGCAGTTGCCCACACCGACCTGCCGGCACAGCTGCCGGCCCCGGCGGCACACCCGCTGGCCGCCACGGCCCCGCTCAAGATCGCCGTACTGGGAGCCATGAGCGCCATCAAGGGCGCCGACGTGCTGGAAGCCGTGGCGATCGAGGCAGCCAAGCGGGGCGTTCCGGTGGAGTTCCATCTGCTCGGCTATGGCTACCGCAGCCTGCAGACCCAGCCGCGCGCACGCCTGACCGTGCACGGCGGCTACAAGGAAGAAGAGCTGCCGGCTTTGCTGCAGTGGCTGCAGCCCGACCTGGCCTGGTTCCCCGCCCAATGGCCGGAGACCTACAGCTACACCCTGAGCGCCTGCCTGGCCGCCGGGCTGCCGATCGTCGCGCCCGACATAGGGGCCTTCCCCGAAAGGCTGGCGGGCCGCGACTGGTCCTGGGTCATGCCCTGGGACGCCAGCGCCGCCCAATGGCTGGACTTCTTCGCGCAAATACGCGAACGCCACTTCATTGAAGGGCAGCCACCGCAGCGACCCACCGCAACAGGGACTGGGGCCGCCCAGCCGGGAGCCAGTTTCTATGGCGACGATTATCTCCAGGGGCTGCAGCCGCGCGATCAGGCCCTGCTCCAGCCGCTGGATGCGGCCTTCTTGGCCACACATCGCCTTCAACGCCAGGACCATGCAGCAAGATCGGGGGCATTGATCCTGCTGGCCCATCTGCGCTCGCTACCCCTCCTGCGCGGCGTGGCCAGGCGCATTCCCGCGCACTGGCAGCGACGGGTCAAGAATTGGCTGCAGGCCTAGGCGCCGCCCGGGCAACGCCAGCCATCGCTGCGCCATCCGGATACAGGGCCGCTCCACGCCATACCATGACATCAGGGCCAGGCCCAATGTCAGGGCCAGTGACAGCAGCATGCAAATGCCCAATGACCAGCCCTCACGCAGGCAAATGGCCGTCATGGCCTGCTGCACTGGGAACGCGTAGATGTAGACGCCATAAGACAGATCGGTGCGCCAACGGTGGCTTGCGGCCACATGGCCTGCATGGGCAAGATAAAAACTTGCGCAGGCCACCAATCCCCACACTGCCACCTGGCGCATCCATGTGCTGGCGGTGAGCAATGCGCATAAAGCCAGCACCAGCGCGACTGCAGCCATCCATGCGCGATGGCGTATGCCATACGCAGCCATCGTGCTTCCCAGAAAGAAGGGGACACCAAATCCGCAGAAGTCTCGCCAGCGGAACATATCGGCCAACGGGGTGTGGATGGCATCCAGGCCCTGGTCCCACCCCTTGACCCTGGCCATCTGCCACAGGATCGCCAACAGGCCTGCCATGAGGGGATGGATCCAGCGCCTGCCTCTTGCAAGCCATGCCAATGTGGCCAGCACAAGATACATTGCCAGCTCGTACCGCAAAGTCCACAGGGACCCGTTGACCGTATAGGCAAAGGGATTGGATTCGAATACGCCCGGGAGTATCTGAACCGTGGCCTGCCCTGTCATGTTGTTGATCAGATGACTCCAGGTTTGCGGTGACTGCCAGTACTGCAGCGAATCAAGCGAGGTCATCGCCCAGCCGATGACGAAAACCGAGAAAACCACCGCCATGATCAG
>QFQQ01000025.1 GCA_003243445.1 Citrobacter freundii | reverse complement strand
TAGCTTAAGCTGCCTTGAGGAACAAAAATAATCTTTTTACTAGTGAAATACTTGGTCATTAACACAGAATCTTACCGGTTTAATTTTTACCGGTAAGGCGGGAAGACGGTAAGAACGAACAAGAGCAGCAGTTCGCTAACTTAACTTGCTGGTTATAACTCCGGGCCACCGGCCATAAACGACAGCCGGTAATCATGTCAATATATCTTTCACCTGGAACCAGAACCTGTCCAGCGCCAGCATTCTTGGTTTCAGGAATGAGATTATTGCCGGCCAGTCAGCCTTATTAAAAATATTCACCCCGCTGATGCCAGTGCTGATGCGACTGAACAAACGTCCATCTTCATCCCGCGCATCCTTTGCCCATATCCATTCCTCACCGGTCTCTTCTTCCAGCATCATTTTTAATGGAAGCAGCCGCTCAAAAAAATCCTTTCTCGTATCATCATCCGGCTGCCTTAATTCAATCCCGATCGAGGCAGTTTTATTCTCAGCATCCATTCTGAAATAAACATGCCTGATACCTGTCTTATAATTTAACCAGTTGACCGGTTCACCATCCGCACCCGGTAACGGACGCATATATAAGCCCAGGCTTGTCCAGAACTCTTTGCGTATCAAAGAAGCCTCTTGTTTGCTGTACATTATGCAAAGGTACAGGGACAGGGGTTTCAGATACTCCCGATGCTTAACGAATCGAACGGCATGCTTTCTTATCGTACTTACCGGTTATTTTTTTACCGGAGGCGGTAAGGACGGTAAGCTGATCTGAGGAAAGCATAACTAAAAAAGCCACCATAAAGGTGGCTTATGAATTTATTCCGGGGCAACTTTTGAACTTACAACAACAACAGGTACAAAGTAAAGGCAGTAGCAAAAAGTACGTAGCGGAATACTTTAGTAAACAGACTGGTTTTTATCATACCATTGAATTTGTCACAAAATACATCGCTGCCAGTCCTGTTGCAATAGTAGAATGCCAGGGAAATATACCGGGGAGATCTTTTGCTTGACAGTCAAAACCATTTTCAACACATTCATTTTCAAGAAAAAATAAATAATAACCCTTACGGAAAAATCCGCATCCCGATCGGGGCATTCAGAGAAAAATGTGCATATCCCAGCCCCCCCATTCCGCTCATCTTTTTCCTCGGTCCCTCTTTTTGCTCTTGGTTTATCTTTGGATACTATCATGCTAAGATCAACCGCTCTCACTTATCGCAATGCATATGCTGGCTTGTCAAGGTCCACCTGGCTATTGTCACTGGTCATGCTGATCAATCGCAGCGGTACTATGGTGGTGCCATTCATGACACTGTACCTTACAAGCCCGGCGATGGGTTACAGTATCGGTCAGGCGGGATTTGTGTTCGGTCTGTTTGGCTTTGGCGCATTCACCGGTGCGTGGTGCGGAGGAAGGCTTACAGATAAGATCGGCTATTATCCGGTGCAGCTGATGACACTGACCGGCGGCGGCATTCTCTTTATCGTATTGGGACAGGCAAAGACTTATCCGATGATCTGCCTGTTTACTTTTCTCGTGAGTTTCGTGGGTGAAGCATTCCGGCCAGCCAACTCAACAGCTATCGCGTTTTACAGCACCGAAGAAAACCGCACGCGTTCGTATGCGCTCAACAGGCTTGCGATAAACGTGGGCTGGGCATTGGGCAGCGCGATCGGTGGTGTGCTCGCAAAAATCGATTACCAGTTATTATTCTGGGTCGACGGATCCACCAATATCGCTGCCGCTATCCTGATGTGGTTTGCCCTTAAACCCGTAAAGGCTGATCATGCTTCTGTAAAAAAAGAACAGGTGAAGCCTGTTCAATCCGCTTATCGCGACAAGACCTATATACTTTTCATAAGCATTGCCGTGCTTTTCGCCGCGTGCTTCTTCCAGATCTTCACCAACCTGCCGGTTTTTTTCCGGAAAGAATTACATCTTTCTGAGCCGTATATTGGTTTATTAATGGCGATCAACGGTATTATCATCGCCCTGGTGGAAATGGTCATGGTATATAAACTGGAAGGAAAGCGCAATAACCTTGTCTATATCACAACCGGCATTGCGCTTGCGGGCATTTCGTTCTGGTTGCTCAACCTTCCGCTGCATGGAGTGATGATCGCTTTTATCATGATCGTTGGTATCACGTTTGGAGAGATCCTGTCCATGCCCTTTATGAACAGCTACTGGATCTCCCGCACCCGTCCTTCCAATCGCGGCCAGTATGCCGCGCTCTATACCATGGCATGGTCCGCTGCTCAAACGCTTGGTCCCATGAGCGGCGCCCAGGTTGCCGAACATTTCGGCTTCAAAACGCTATGGTGGCTCGCGGGAACACTCTCCCTTGTTGCTGCAATGGGGTACTATAAGATGTGGGGGAAAGCAAGAGAGGAAAAGGTTTCACAGGTTTAATAAGTTCCAGGAGTTCCAGGGGTTTCATAGGTTCCAGAGGTTGCTACCGCAACCTGAAGAGTTGTGCATTATGCGGAAAGCTGTTTATGCCAAACCTATCAACCCTCTCAAACTTCTCAAACCTATGGAACCTCTGAAACCTCTGGAACCCCTGGAACTTATTAAACCTCTTAAACCTTTTCCCCCTATATTACTATTCCATTACTAATGTCCAACTCCCCCGCAATCCCCTACTTTTGCACCAAAACAGTATCATCTATGTACAGGTTAATAACTCTGATTCTTTCCTTTCTGATCCTGTCCTTTAACACGCTGGTTGCACAACCACTGCAAAGACCAAAACTGGTAGTAGGGATCGTGGTCGACCAGATGCGCTGGGATTATCTTTACAGGTATTATGACCGTTACTCTCCTGATGGTTTTAAACGCATGCTTAGCCAGGGCTTCAGCTGCGAGAACACATTCATTCCCTACACGCCTACGTACACGGCCGCGGGTCACACGTCTGTATATACAGGCTCGATTCCTGCTGTAAACGGCATCATCGGCAATAACTGGTATCGCCGTGATCTGAAGCGCAGCTGGTATTGCGCAGAAGATACCACAGTGAAAACCGTGGGCAGCAATTCTGCTGCAGGCAAAATGTCGCCACGTAATATGTGGACCACCACTATTACTGACGAATTAAGACTCGCGACCAACTTCAACAGCAAAACGATCGGCATTGCATTAAAAGACCGTGGAGCCATTCTTCCTGCCGGCCATTCAGCCAATGCAGCTTACTGGTTCGACAATGCCAGCGGCGGCTGGATCACCAGCACTTATTACATGAACGAACTGCCTGAATGGGTAAAAGCCCTGAACGATAAAAAACTGCCTGATCAGTACATGTCAAAAGACTGGAATACGCTTTATCCGATCAATACTTACAAACAAAGCACCGAAGACAGCAAAGCTTTTGAATCAAATCTTTCCGGCGAAGACAATACATTCCCCCACACCACTTCTGCTATCACCGGCAACAAGTATGAAGCATTCCGCGCAACGCCTTACGGCAACACGTATACGCTCGATCTTGCAAAAGCAGCTCTCGATGGGGAAAAACTTGGCCAGAGAGGTATAACGGACTTTCTTACCATCAGCTTCTCCTCTACTGATTATGTTGGCCACGCCTTCGGACCAAACTCTATCGAAGCAGAAGATATCTATCTTCGTCTTGATAAAGACCTCGGTGCATTCCTGACATTGCTTGACACAAAACTGGGCAAAGGTCAATACCTGGTATTCCTTACGGCAGATCACGGAGCCGCACATGTTCCCAACTTTATGAAAGAACATAACATTCCTGCCGGAGCACTGGACGATCTTGAGATCAGGAAAATGCTGAATGAGACCGGCGAAAAAAAATTCGGGATCAAAAACATTATAGAAACAGTGATGAATTACCAACTGTACCTGAACTATAGTGCAATTGAAACCGCTAAGGCAGATATCGATGTGATCAAGAAGTGGGCGATCGAAGAACTGCGCCAGCTGCCTGCGATCATGAGCGCGTTCGATCTGCATGAATTATCATCAACCACATTGCCAAACCCGATCAAGGAAAGAGTGACGAATGGTTATAACCAGAAGCTCTCCGGTGATATCCAGTTTGTATTCATGCCGCAGTGGTTTGATGGCAGCTACAAGGGCACCACACATGGCACATGGAACCCGTATGACGCACACATCCCCATGCTATGGTTTGGCTGGAAGATCAAACCCGGTAAAACAAACCGCGAGACCTATATGACAGATTTCGCACCAACCATTGCAGCCCTTTTGCATATTCAAATGCCAAACGGCACAGTAGGCCATGTGGTGGAAGAACTGACAAAATAAAAACTGCATCCTCAAAAACGATAACTATGGAACTGAAAGAACAATTTGAAAAAGCTGTTGCTGAAAGCAAAACTTTACCGGAAAAACCTTCAAATGATGTATTGCTGCAACTGTACTCTTTATACAAGCAGGGAACAGAAGGTGATGTGAACACCGATCCTCCTTCCAATCCTTTTGATTTTGTAAATAAAGCAAAGCACGAAGCCTGGTCTTCATTAAAAGGAAAAGCGAAAGAGACAGCAATGCAGGAATATATTTCCCTGGTTGAAAAACTAAAGGGAGCATAACGATTGCAGTTCTGCGTAAGGTTCCCGCAGAATACACAGATCAATCAGTCATCATCCAGGAAATACTTTCGTCAACACATCATACAGATAAGGAATGGCCCTGCGCAGATCACGCAGATAATTCGTGAAATTTGCGCAGGGCCTTTCATTTAAAAACCATTTCTTTATCAAAGCTGGTCACAATTAGTAAGCCTGATATAATCCGCGTAATCACCTCGGAAAGATCGACACCGGCATAATGAATTCAAACACATTCGCCCCCGTTCTTCCCGTAAAAAAATCCCTGTCCAACAGGTGGCTTACGCGGAAACCAAATGTAAGCTCATACTGGTTCCACCATCTCGTATCGAAATACACTTCCCCACCTGCACTCGATTGATTGGCCGTTCTTGTTTTATCCGGCGAATACACTTTCATAAAATCATAAAAGCCGTTAGCCCTGATCCGTTTCAGGTAAAGGATATTGGCGAAACCCCAGTCAGGATAAAACAAAGGGAAATGATAATTGAACGAGGTGCGCCACATTCTTGCAAAGTACGCCTCGTTGTAACCACGCGCATAAGCAATGCGGTTCCCAAACAATGCATACAGGGTATCTGTTTCCTGGAATGCGCCTGTAACAACCAGGCTATGCGAAGGCAATACACCCGGCAGATACAATGAACCGCCACCCAGGAATTGCCAGCTATCGTATTTATTTACTGCATGACGATATTCACCGCTCAGGCTATAACCCAATTTTGGATAGATATGCTGCACTGCGGATTCCACCTGTTGTGTCCATTGCAGGTAATGGTGCAGGTAACCAAAATTATTCTGCACAAATGAATCTTTATAAATACCCCGGTTGAAATCGTTGCGGTAAAAATAATTTGTACCTATATTGAATTGCTTATTCGTTTTCCCACTCGTCCAGCTCAACGGAATACTCACTCCCACTCTTGAATCCAACTGTCCCCATTTCTTTTCCTTATTATTCAATACCGCAGTCCTGTTGAACGTGTATTGCGAACCTATACTCAGATAAGGAAACAACTGTCCAAATGTAGTGGACGCACCAACCGCACTCGTGCGATCATTTTCGTTATACAGATAATACACCTGCGTCTGCAATGTATTCAACACGTTCTCTCCATATAAAGAAAACGTAAATTCAGGATCTTCATAATATGGACGCCAGCTATGAAAATTGAACAGCCTTGTTCCTTTCTTATATTTAGAACTTTGAAAATAACGCGCAGGTAATTCTCCGGGCACTACTTCAGGTATCTCGGCTGCATGCGCCACGTCGTACGCAGGTTTCAGGGTTTGCACTTCCATTTCCGTCACGGCTTCCTTCACCAGTGAGCTTTCATCTGCCTGCTGCAATTGAAGGCCTTCCGCTGTGAACGACGACCATGCCAGTTTGCCATCCTTTGCATTGGCGAAATAATTACCGAGTGGCCAGTTGGTGATCTTATAAACTTTCCTGTCATCCAGGTTAAAACAGAAAACATTATCCTTCCCCTGAAATGATGCACTGAAATAAACTGTGCCATTATTTATCCATGGAAAACCGATCACGTTGAATGAAGGAGAGATCAATCGCATAGTGCTGCCAGCAGAAATGGAAGATATGGCCAATGTCATTCTTCCGTCTTTTAATCTTACGGCACTGATAACGGAATCCGGGGAAATGAACTTCGGATCGGTAAACAATCCGATATCCGCTGCACTGATCGATGAACGTTTTTCCCCCGTTTCAATATCCAGTATATGTAATTCGCTACGTCCATCGCTGCCTGCATATACCGCAACCACACGATCACCATCGGGAGAAATATCCGGTGAGAAATATTTTGTTTTATGGGTAATGGTCTTTTGTTGTTTCGTGTAAATGTTAAAGATCTTGATCACACTGTAATCGCGCCAGCGCCAGCGTGGATCATTTTCATACGCAGCATAAGCCACTCTGCCGTTCCTGTATGAATACTGGTCATTGATGGAGATATCACGCACCCTGAGATAGTGAGCGCCATTCTTATCCCGGATAAAAAATGTGGGGCGTTTGTTATATGCTTTCTTCAGGTATAATAATGAATCCGCGGAGATCACATAAGGGTACAGGTAATCCGTAACTACTTTTTTATTGAGCGGAAGAACAGGCGCCGTGCCGGCCTCTCCCGCAGGTTGCGCAGCAAGGCTTTTTTTATAATGTTCGAATGCCGCTTCGCGGAATGTGGGATAAGAAACACCTGCATGTTTTTCGATCGCCTTCTGAAACGGATAGAACAGTCCTTTAAAAGCAGAAGCATCATGCGTTACCTTTTTCCAGAAATCAAGTCCGTATTTCTCATAACCATAGTTCACGAGCAGATAGCCCAGATTATAATGATCCGGCACGTAGTCTTTGAATGAACCATTACGCAATTTCATCCAGGAATAATGCTTATCCGCTTTCCATAATGCAGGATAAGCATTCAGGAAAAGCGGCAGACGGCCACGTCCTTGTTTGGAAAGAACGGTTTCATTATACACCGCATCTCCTTCAAAGAACCAGTCGGGCACCGAAGCATTCACAGCAAGGGCAAGACCTTCTTCTCCGAAAAGACGATACATCAGATTGCTGATACCATTGCGGAAATTATTGAATTGCTCGACATGCCTGAACTCATGGATAGATAACTGATCTGTCCATGACAAACTGCCCAGGTCAAAATTATTCAGCCCCGGCGTAAGATAAAACTCACTGCGGTATGGCCCGAGACCGACGTAACCGTTGGCAAACGTCGTCTGGTTCTGCAACACGATATTGATCTTGTGAATTTTGTCGCCCAGTGCAGCCGGTGTTTTCGATGCCTGGTAATGTGCGAGCTGTGCCACACGTTGTGCCTGGCTGTCGAGGCCGGCAGGATAAATGATACGGGCAGTATCCGTATTGATCTGTTTCCAGGTGACGCCGGGCGGAGTACCGCCGAATCGTTGAGCAAAGAGGTTCGTTGAAAATTGGATGAATAAAAGGAATACAAGAAGGCGGCGAGGCATGCAGTAGTTTATTTATTGTAAGATATAACATTTATATCGCCTTGCGTACTGACTCCCGCTGATCACGCAGATTTATCAATCTTTAATTGTACCAATACCTGTTAATGCACTGTCCTTAAACAAATGGCGCAGATCGCGCAGATCTGTCTCCTATAGCGGAACAGATCTGCGTAATCTGCGCCATCAAATAAATACAGTTAAAGGTTGTAAGAAAGATCAGAATACAAGTCTGATAAAATCTGCGCTATTTGCGGGAACCAGTTGGTCTGTCCTAAATCCCGTTGAATATTAGTCCTTGTAGATCTTCACCACTTTTGCACCGCCCTCTTTTACATATCCCCTGTACATTCCCTCGGTGCAAAACGGCATCGCGATATTTCCCCTCTTATCCACGGCGATCAGCCCGCCATCTCCGCCAAGTGCGGGCAGTTGCTTCATCACCATTTCATCGGATGCATCTTTCAGCGTCCGTTTGCCATATTCCATCATATCGCTGATCGTTTTTGCCATTACGAGCCTGATGTAAAATTCGCCCCAGCCGGTGCCGCTGATCGCAACAGTTTTATTATTGGCGTATGTACCTGCTCCGATGATCGGCGCATCGCCGATGCGGCCGAATTTCTTATTGGTCATGCCGCCCGTGCTGGTTGCTGCCGCAAGATTGCCATACTGATCGAGCGCCACCGCGCCAACGGTGCCGTATTTGTAATCGCGGTTCTCCGGTTGCTTCAGCAGTGAACCGGTCTTTCCTTTCAGCGAATCTTTCTTTTGAAGATTCTCCAGTGAGTCCAGTTCCTTTGCTTTTTGCAATCCTTTCCAGCGTTCTTCCGTAAAGAAATAGGATGGATCGACGATCTGCTGTCCCTGTTCGGCTGCAAACTTTTCCGCGCCGCGGCCCGCCATCATCACATGCGGACTTTTCTCCATTACTGCGCGGGCTGTGGAAATTGGATTTTTGATCGTCGTCACGCCCGCAATGGAGCCGGCTGCCAGCGTTTCGCCGTTCATGATCGCCGCATCCAGTTCATTCCTGCCTTCATTGGTGAAAACCGCCCCTTTGCCCGCGTTAAACAGCGGGTTATCTTCCAGGAAACGTACACTTGCTTCCACCGCATCCAGCGCCGTACCGCCTTTTGCCAGCACAGCCTCGCCTTTGCCAAGCGCCATATTCAATGCCTCGGTATACGCCTTCTCTTTTTCAGGCGTCATCTGACTTTTCAGGATCGTCCCCGCGCCGCCATGTATTACCAGTACATATTTGCCCCTTGCCGGATTTACCCCCTGTTGCGCCAGCAGATTTTGGAAAAAGAAAAGTGAAAAAAGCAGAAAGAAGTTTCTCATGTACAGTTTTTGGAGCAATTTACGACTTAAGAGCGGGAAGAGGAGAATGGAGCGGAGATCGATGTTGGATGGTCGATGTTCGATGGTCGACCAGGCCGGCCGCCAAATTTATTTTTCCCTGATTGATCAGGATCGGTGGATGGCAAACGGGGCGCCCCAAATTCGAACATCGAACATCGACCATCGATCATCGAACGTCGAACATCCAACATCAGGCAACCTAATCTCCCTCTCTAACATCTAAATCGGGTATCATATTTGCCCTGACACCACGTTTCCAGTATTTTTACACCGTTTAATGGCAGTTTCCTCTGAAGAAAGTTAGAAAAATAGCAGGTTGGATTTTATTGTCACTTTTGTTGCTGATACTGGCAACATGGATCTTTATTCAAACGCCCTTCGGGCAGAACTGGATCACCGGGATAGTGACGAAGAGACTGTCAAAAGACCTGCATACGAAGATCGAGATCAAACGGGTCGATTTTTCCCTTTTTAATAATATGCACCTGCAGGGTGTACTGGTAGAAGACCTGCAACATGACACATTGCTGTATGCCGGTGAAGCACGGGTGCGGATCACGGATTGGTTCTTCTTTAAAAAGAATATCGAACTGAAATATATCGGACTCTCCGATGCCGTTATAAAAATGCAGCGGACCGATTCGGTATGGAATCACCAATTCCTGATCGATTATTTCAGTTCGCCTTCATCCGGAAAATCAGAAGATGCCACGCAGTTCAATCTCAAAGAGATCGATCTTAAGAATATTTCTTTTGTAAAAAAGGACGGCTGGCTTGGGCAGGACATGACCGTAAGGCTGACATCTTTTGCACTGAACGCAGATAACGTTGACCTTGCAAAGAAAACGATCAAGCTGGGTTCACTGAAGATCGTCGATCCCTATTTCGCGCTGTACAATTACACAAAACGAAAACCCGACGCCCTGCCGGATACCATCAACCCCGCGATCCCGGTTGAAGCAGATTCATTGCTGAAATGGAACAGTGCCGGCTGGATCGTAGAAGCTGAGAAACTCGATATCCTGAATGGTACATTCAAAACCGGCTCCGCTTCCGCAGGACCCGCCATCAATGGCGTATTCGATGGAAAGAATATCGAATTTTCAAAGATCAACACAAGCTTTACCGGTTTCCGCTGGGAAAAAGATACCGTTACAGCACAGTTATCCTTACAAACAAAAGAACGCAGCGGATTTGAAGTAAAGAATATGGAAGCGGCTGTGAAGGTCACACCGCAGGAAATGACTTTCAATAAACTCACGATCAGGACCAATAACAGCATTATCGGTGATCATTTCAGCATGCGCTTCAGCGAGTTCGGGGACCTGAACGATTTCCTCCACTCGGTGAGAATGCTTGGCCGTTTTGATGATTCACAGATCGACAGCGATGATATCGCATTCTTTGCACCGGCCATGCGCACCTGGAAAAAGAATATCACGCTGAAAGGAACGATCCGCGGCGCGGTGGACGACCTCTTCGGCAGCAATCTCGTTATACAGGCAGGAAATAATACCCTGCTCAACGGTGATATCAGCATGACCGGTCTGCCTGATATCAACCAGACATTTATCGATTTCAAAGCAAATGATTTCCGCACCACTTATGCCGATGCGGTTGCATTTGTGCCGGATATAAAAACGATCACCCAGCCTGATCTGCGCAAACTGCAGTTCCTCCGGTTCAATGGAAACTTCACCGGGTTCATCCGCGACTTTGTAACCTTTGGAACCATACAAACCAATCTCGGTATTTTCACCAGTGACCTCAATATGAAATTACCGGCAGGACAACAGCCTGTTTATTCTGGTACGATCGCTACCGATTATTTCAAACTTGGGGATTTCCTGGGAGATCCGAAGATCGGCATCGTGGCACTCAACGGTTCCGTAAAAGGAAAAGGGTTCAATATAAAAACGCTCAGGACCGATCTTGACGGAAAGATCCGCTTTGCTGACTACAACGGATATCGTTATAATAATATCGTATTAAAAGGACTGCTTGATAAAAAACGTTTCGAAGGACAGGCGTCTATTGATGATCCGGAAGCACAACTGACATTGAATGGTCTGATCGATTTCAGCGATGCACAGGCGCCAACATTCAACTTTCTCGCCGAAGTAAAAAAGGCCAATCTGAAAAAACTGAATCTTACACATGATGATCTTGCTTTTGCAGGTAAATTCAATCTGAATTTCACCGGCAACAGCATTGACAACTTTCTTGGCCATGCGAATATTACGGACGCATCGCTTTCAAAAGACGGCAATCCTCTCCCTTTTGATTCGCTGATCATCTCTTCTGAATTCCTGAATGGAGTAAAAACATTGAAAGCCCGTTCCAATGAATTCGAAGCAGATATCGCCGGCAACTTCAATATCCGGGAACTGCCTGATGCATTCAAATTATTCCTGAATAAATATTACCCATCCTATATCCAGCCGCCGACCAGACTACCGGAAAATGATTCGCTGACGTTTGATATCACCACAAAATATGTTGATCAGTATATCAAACTGATCGATACAAGCCTTGCCGGATTTGACAACAGTCATATCTATGGCAACCTCCGGACAAAGAACAACGAACTCAACCTGAACGCGGAGATCCCGCAGTTCAGATACCAGCGGTATAATTTTAATGATTTCCGCCTCACGGCGAAAGGCACGCGTGATAGTCTTTCACTTTTCGGCTCAGTCAGCAATATCAATGTGAGTGACAGTTTGAACATACCGCTTGCCATCTTCCGTGTGGAAGCAAGAAACGATACATCGCTGGTAAAACTTTATACGGGCGCCAACCAGGCGATCAACCGCGCGAATATCAATGCGCGGGTACTGACATTTGAAAACGGAGTAAAGATAGAAGTACAGCCCTCTTCATTTGTGGTGAACAGCAAGACCTGGACGATCGAAGAAAATGGCGAGCTTGAATTCCGGAACAATATCCCGGCCAGCGGTGCACTGGTATTACATGAAGGCAACCAGGAAGTGCGCGTGAAAACAAAACCATCGGAGACCGGTGACTGGAACGATCTCACAGTGGAACTGAAGAAGATCAACGTGGGTGACTTCGCTCCGTTCTTTATGCCGCGAAACCGCGTGGAAGGATTGGTGTCCGGGAATATACTTGTTGAAGATCCGTTCAATAATCTCTATGTTTCATCCAATGATATACTGGTGGAAAGCGCAAGGCTGGATAACGACTCTGTCGGCAACATCAATGCAAAGCTTTCTTATGAGAACAAAACAAAACAGTTAAAGGTAAATGGCAAGACCGTTAATCCCGATGGGGATCTGGGGTTTGACATCAACCTTTTCCTTGGCTCTCCTATCGAACAGCAAAAGAACCTGATCGCGTTAAAAGCAAATCACTTCCAGCTAAGCGTGCTGGAACGTTTCCTGGGAACATTATTTACAGACATTACCGGTTACGTAACGGGTGATTTCGACCTGCGGGGCGAACTGAATAAGATCAACGTTACGGGAAAAGGACGGTTACAGGACGCGGGAATGAAAGTGATCTTCACGCAATGTTTCTACAAGATCAGGGATACTGATCTTGAAATGAAACCAAATGAGATCGACCTGAATGGCATTGTATTGACCGATACGGTTACCGGCAACCCGGTTTATCTTACCGGCGGCATTCAGCACAATGCATTCCGAGATATGTTCTTTGACCTGACCGTTTCAACCCGTAAACCCAATACGACCGGTCCGGAAAATAACCGGCCGATCCTGGTGCTGAACACAACCGTGAACGATAACCAGCAGTTCTATGGCCGCGTGAAAGGAACCGGTTCATTCTCTCTGTCCGGCCCACAGTCGGAGATCTTTATGAAGATCGATGCGATCGCCTCTACAACGGACAGCAGTACGGTGACGATCCCTTCCTCCAAGCTTCGTGAGTCCGGTATTGCAGACTTCCTGGTGGAAAGAAAATACGGACGCGAAATGAGTGACAGCAGCCTGAATGCGGGTGCGGGAAATATCACGTATGATGTTGACGTAACGGCCAACCCAATGGTAACCGTGCGCGTGATCCTTGATGACCTGACCGGTGATAAGATCGTCGGAAGAGGAAGCGGTTCGCTGAACATACATTCCGGTACAACAGAAAAGCTGACCATGCGTGGCAGTTTTGATATCCAGGAAGGAGATTACCTGTTTACCTTCCAGTCGTTCTTCAAAAAACCATTTGTGATCAAACCCGGTTCAGTAAACAATATTTCCTGGAGCGGCGATCCCTATGATGCGAAGATCCGCTTTGAAGCGATGTATGTTGCAAAACAAGTGAGCTTTGCGCCACTGGCCAATGCGCTGAACTTTGATAATGCTTATGCGAGATTGAGGGAAGACGTGTATGTGGTGGCGAATCTTTCAGGAGATCTGTTCAAACCGCAGTTCAAATTCAATCTCGACTTTCCGCAGAACAGCAAAGTGAGCAGTGACTTCTCCGTTATGTCAAACATCCAGCAGATGGAGAAAAACGACAATGAGATCAACCGCCAGGTGACTTACCTGATCGTGTTCAACAGTTTTGCTCCGCCAGAAACAGCTACCAATCCGAACGGGCTTGGCTCTGCGATCAATGAGCTTACGTATAATACGATCTCGAGCTTGTCGGGCCTATTTTTTAATGAGATCAATAAGAAACTTAACTCTGAGTTGGCCAAGATCCTGAAAACGGACAACGTCAGTATCAATTTCAGTGGCTCTGTATATAACCGCAACCTGCTTGACCAGCAAAGCAGCAACAACTTTAATATCAACCAGAGCACATTCAATGTGAATGTTCCGATCTCGTTATTCAACGACCGTTTTATCGTTACACTTGGCAGTAACCTTGACGTTCCTTTACAGGCAACGATCCAGCAGAACGTGCAGTTCCTTCCTGATGTAACGGCGGAGTGGCTGATCAACCAGAGCGGAACGATCCGTGCCAGCTTCTTTTATCGTCAGAATCTCGATTATCTGACAACAAGCAGCACCGGTGCAGCGCGTACCAAGCGCTCCGGCGCCAATATTGCCTACCGCAAAGAATTCGATCATCTTTTTGGCAAGAAGAAAAAAGGCCAGAACGGGCAACCTGTGAAAGATAGTCTTCAACCACCGGCGATACTTCCGGACTCTGTTCAAGTAAAAAGTCAAAAGTAAAAAATGCAGTCCTGAGGGCTGAAGTGTTCCCCTCCACAGGACTGTATTTTTTACTTTTTACTTTTGACTTTTTACTTTGAATTTACTTTTCCAACTCGTGACCGAGCTTATCCCTTTTCGTCTGCAAATACTTTTCATTATGCGGGTTCGGATTCACGCGGATAGGGATGTTCTCAACCACTTCAAGTCCGTAACCGATCAACCCTACCCTTTTTCTTGGGTTATTGCTCATCAGGCGGAGTTTGGTGATGCCTAATGAACGCAGGATCTGGGCGCCTACGCCATAGTCGCGCTGATCCATCTGGAAGCCGAGGTGAAGATTGGCTTCAACGGTATCCATTCCTTCTTCCTGGAGGCGGTAGGCTTTTAATTTATTGAGCAGTCCGATACCGCGGCCTTCCTGGTTCATATATAATATCACACCGCGGCCTTCGGCCTGTACCATTTCCATGGCTTTATGGAGTTGTTCGCCACAATCGCAACGGAGTGAACCGAGAATATCGCCGGTAAAGCAGGAAGAGTGTACGCGGGTAAGCACCGGTTCATCCTTGCTCCACTCACCTTTGATCAGGGCGAGGTGTTCGTTGGCGGAGTTCTTTTCTTTGAAGGCAACGAGTTTGAAATCGCCGTATTTGGTCGGCATTTCCACGCGGACGATCTCTTCGATCAGCGAATCGCGTTTGATGCGGTATTCGATCAGGTCTTTTATAGAAATGAGGCGGAAATCAAATTTCTTTGCCACTTCGATCAGTTCTGGCAGACGCGCCATTGATCCGTCGTCATTCATGATCTCCACCAGCACACCTCCATAAGGTGCGGGCAATCCGGCCAGTCTGGCCAGGTCGGTAGCAGCTTCGGTATGACCGGCACGCCTTAGCACACCGCCTTTTCTTGAGCGGAGCGGGAAAATATGACCCGGGCGGCCAAGATCTTTGGGGTTAAGGAACGGGTCGTTCAGTGCCAGGATGGTTTTTGCACGGTCCTGCGCAGAGATCCCCGTGGTACAGCCATGACCCAGGAGATCAACGGAAACCGTAAAAGCGGTTTCATGGAGTGCGGTATTATTGGAAACCATCAGGTCAAGCCCCAGTTCATCGCAGCGTTCCTCGGGCAATGGCACGCAGATCAGCCCGCGGCCATGCTTGCTCATAAAATTCACTATCTCTGGGGTAATTGTGGCAGCGGCAGCTATAAAATCGCCTTCATTCTCGCGGTCTTCGTCATCCACTACAATGATCATCTTCCCATCTCTTATATCCCGGATGGCATCCTCGATCGAATCAAACATAATCAGAATTTTTACAAAGGTAATAAACAATGAAGGGAAGGGAAAGTTGAGAGTAACGGAGAACAATGTTCGATGATCGATGTTCGATGGCTGATCCGAATGAGCAAAACAATCCTGTAAAAAGACGAAAAAATTGATGCGATGAGCGACTTTCCGCCTAACGGGCGCAGATCGACCATCGGACATCGATCATCTAACATCCGGACCCGGTATAATCCTGCTATTCCCAACACCTTAAAAAGCAGCGAAAACCCCTACCAGCCTGTCCCTTGTGGGCATTGGTGCGTGACAATTTGTTAATATTTTGCAAGATGGGGTAATGGGAATATTCCCTTTCTTTGCACCACAATCACGAAAATTTAACTAATTATGCTTAAGAGAATCTTGTTTCTTGCTATGATCTTTGTAGCAAGCTCTTCCCTTTGGGCGCAGGTGACGACAAGTAGCATAACAGGTACGGCCAAGTCTGCAACCGGCGAGTCCCTGGTAGGTGCTACCATCACTGCAACCCATGTTCCCTCCGGAACTGTGTACACTACAATTGCAAAAAAAGACGGGGCCTTCAACCTTCCCGGTCTTCGCGTAGGTGGCCCTTATACTATTAAAGTTGAATTTGTAGGCCAGCAAACACAAACTTTCGACAATGTATTTTTGCAACTCGGTGAACCTTACAACATTACAGCTACACTCGGTACTGATACCAAAGAACTCGCAGCTGTTGCGGTAACTGGTCGCGGCCGCCGTGCTTCCACTGATAAGGGTGGTATGAGTACTGTTGCCAACCAGAGGATTATTGCGAATACGCCCACTCTTAGCCGTAGCATTACCGATTTCACCAAGCTGACGCCGCAGTCAAACGGTACAAACTTCGCCGGCCGTGACGCGCGTTATAATAATATTACCATGGACGGTGCCAACCTGAATAACAACTTTGGCCTGTCCAGCGACCCACTTCCAGGTTCCGGTAACAACCCCGTTTCCATCGATGCGATCGAAGAGATCTCCGTAACAATGGCTCCGTTTGATGTCCGCCAGGGTACTTTCACCGGTGCAAACATCGCGGCGATCACCAAAAGCGGTACAAACACTTTTCACGGTACAGCTTACTCTTTCCTCCAGCATGACGGTCTGGTTGGTGATAAAGTGAAAAACAAAAAAGCGGCTAACCCTGACTTCAAATCGAAGATCTATGGTGGTAGCATTGGTGGCCCGATCATCAAGAACAAATTGTTCTTCTTCATCAACGGTGAGTACGAGCAAAAGCCTCCTGCAGCAGGTATCACGTTCTCCCCAACCGGCGGATCAGGTTCCGGTAATATTTCCACAGTGACTGTCGCAGACCTGAAAGCTGTATCAGATTACGTGAAATCAAAAGGATATGACCCGGGTGCATATGACAATTTCCCCTCTTTCGGAAATGATAACCATAAGATCCTCGCTAAGATCGACTGGAATATCAATAAAACCCACAAGCTGACTGCGAAGTACAGTGATTTCAAAGGAACTCAGGACTTCCAACCAAGCCAGAGTGGTGGTATCAATGGTGCCAATACAACCGGCCTTGCAACGTATGGCCAGCGTTTCTCTAACCGCGCAATGGGCTTCTTTAACACGACTTATTCCCAGGTAGATATTGTTCGCTCAGCTTCACTCGAACTGAACAGTAACTTCCGTGGCAGATTCGCTAACCAATTCCTGGTTACTTATACAAAGAACTCGTCTGACAAGATCCACAATGGCGGCGGACCGTTCCCTTATGTTGATATACTTGGTTCTCCCGCTTATCCTGCCGGCGATAACAACAACTATATCACTGTTGGTAATGAAGCTTTCAATGGTAATAATAACAGTGTGATCAACGACATCATCACTGCTACTGACAACTTCACTTACTTCGCAGGAAAACATACACTCACAGGCGGTGTTTCTTATGAGTATCAAAAAGTGGGTAATATGTTCATGGCCGGTTCACAGGGTTATTATGTGTTCCGTAATGTGAATGATTTTATCACCAACCAGGCGCCGCTGATGTTCTCCCAAACCTATTCATTGGTGAAAGGTCAGGATGCGATCTACTCTGCGAACATGAAGATCGGTCAGGGTGCATTATATGTACAGGATGAGATCAATTTCAACCCAAGACTCCGCGTAACGGTAGGTGTTCGTGGTGACGTGCCGATGTACATGGAAGATCCGCTGGAAAATGCTGCAGTATCTGCTGTAACGCAATTCACAGATATCAACGGCACCCCTACACAGTATACAACCGGTAAATGGCCAAAAGCCAAACTGATGTTGTCACCACGCGTAGGTTTCCGTTGGGATATGGAAGGAGACCGCTCAATGATCCTGAGAGGTGGTACAGGTATTTATACCGGCCGTATTCCTTTCGTATACCTGACAAACATCCCATCAAACAGTGGTATGTATCAGTTCGGTACACTGATCACTCCTACAACTCCGGGAGCAAACCTGAACAATTTCCTGTTCAATCCTGATCCAAAAGCATACAACCCTCAGTATAACCAGAATCTGCCAACAGCACTGTTCCCGACTTCCGCCGGAACAAGCGTACCTGCAACTGTTGCATTCACAAGCAAAGACTTCAAATTCCCTCAGATCTGGAGAACAAACATTGCCGTGGATAAAGTATTGGCAAAGGATCTGACATTCACTGCAGAGTTGATGTACACAAAGGATCTTAACGCGATCTACATGTTCAACGCTAACCAGAAAGCTCCTGATGGTACAGTAACTTCCGGCTCTGATACAAGAGGCCGCTATTCCGCCAACACTGCGGCTGTCAGAAGACTGTATGTTCCTTCAGGCAGAAACGTGAATGCGATCGTTCTCGATAACACAAGCAGAGGTAGCTCTTTTGTTGCAACTGTTGGTCTGACAAAAGCCTTCAACAAGAACTGGTTTGCTTCAGTAGCTTATACCTACACCTATGCACAGGATGTAACGGGTAACTCCGGCAGCCAGGCTGGTTCAGTATGGCAGGCGACCCCAACTTCCAGAACACAGAACAACCTGGAGCTGGCTTATTCTTCATTCGCCATCCCTCATAGGATCATTGCAAACGTGTCTTACAAAGTTGAATACCTGAAACACCTTGCAACGACTATAACCCTCGTTTATGAAGGAAGACATGGCGGTACTTACAGCTATATCTACAACGGTGATTATAACAACGATGGTAATACAGCTGACCTGATGTATATTCCAAAATCTCCATCAGAGATCAATTTCGCTTCGGTTACTTACAACGGTGTAACTTATACTCCGCAACAACAGTCTGACCTGTTCTTCAAGTATATCGCACAGGATCCTTACCTGAGCAAACATCAGGGCCAGGTTGCAGAAAGAAACGGCGCCAAACTGCCTTTCTACCATCGCCTGGATGGTAAACTGGTTCAGGACATCTTTACTAACATCGGCAAACAAAAGCACACCCTGCAGTTCACTGCTGACGTATTCAACGTGCTGAACCTGTTAAATAAAGATTGGGGTATCCGTGAGATCACTACTATCCAGAATCCTCTGCAGATCGCAAGCGTGGCAAATGGAGTGCCTACTTTCAGGCTCACTTCATTCAACAACGCTCCTGTAGCGGCTTCATTCCAGGACAACGTCTCTACTTCTACTACCTGGGCAATGCAACTTGGTTTGCGTTATTCATTCTAATAGGAGATCAGATTTCTTATAAAAAAACTGTCCGCCAATTGGCGGACAGTTTTTTTATGTACCTGCCTCCAGCAAGACTTCACCTGAAATTAACGGTCGGTTATTCAGTTGTGGTTGCGGGAACATCTAACAGTCGTTAGACTCTTCCTCCTATCTTTGCCACTCAACGATCTGTAATATGAATATCGAATTCAACCGCAACGAAGACCATCTCAAACTGATGCTCAGTGAACGCCGCCGCAAGCTCGAAAAGATCTATGAAGGTGGTGGTAAAAAAGCGCAGGCCAAACAGAAGGAAAAAAATAAACTGACGCCCCGCGAACGGATCGATTATCTCGTTGATAAAGATGCGCCGTTCATAGAGATCGGTGCATTTGCGGGAGAAGGTATGTATGAAGATCAGGGCGGTTGCCCTGCCGGCGGCACGGTCGCCGGCGTTGGCTATGTCAGCGGCCGGCAATGCGTGATCCTGGCCAATGACCAGACCGTTAAAGCCGGTGCATGGTTTCCGATCACAGGTAAAAAGAATCTGCGTTTGCAGGAGATCGCGATGGAAAATCATTTGCCCGTGATCTATCTCGTGGACAGTGCAGGCGTTTATCTGCCGATGCAGGACGAGATCTTTCCGGATAAGGAACATTTTGGCCGCATCTTCCGCAACAATGCACAGATGAGCGGAATGGGCATTACGCAGATCGCCGCAGTGATGGGTGCCTGCGTTGCAGGTGGTGCATACCTGCCGATCATGAGCGATGAAACATTAATGGTGGAAAATAACGGCTCTATATTCCTGGCTGGCCCTTATCTCGTTAAAGCCGCGATCGGCGAAGACATAGATGCCGAAACACTGGGCGGAGCAGTTACACATACGGAGATCTCCGGTATTGCCGATTATAAATTCAAGACCGAGCATGAATGTCTCGACCAGGTAAAGAAGATCATGTCCATGCTTGGAGAAAAAGAGAAAGCGGGTTTTGACCGCTCCACTCCCGCCCCACCCAAAAAAGATCCGCAGGAATTATATGGACTGTTCCCGGCAGATGGCAAACCCTATGATGTGATCGATATCATCGAACGCATTGTTGACAATTCTGAATTTGAACAGTTCAAGGAAGATTATGGCAAAACGATCGTATGCGGTTACGGCCGTATAGACGGATGGGCCGTGGGCATCGTGGCCAATCAGCGCAAGATCGTAAAGAGCAGGAAAGGTGAAATGCAAATGGGTGGCGTGATCTATAATGACAGTGCCGATAAAGCCGCGCGTTTCATTTTGAATTGTAATCAGAAAAAGATCCCGCTGGTATTTCTGCAGGATGTGACCGGCTTTATGGTCGGCAGCCGCAGCGAACATGCAGGCATTATAAAAGACGGCGCAAAACTGGTGAATGCGGTGGCAAACTCGGTTGTGCCAAAGTTCACCATCATCACCGGCAATTCTTATGGAGCAGGCAACTATGCCATGTGCGGCAAAGCCTATGATCCCCGCTTTATCTATGCATGGCCAACAGCAAAGATCGCTGTGATGGGCGGAGATCAGGCGGCAAAGACCTTACTTCAGATACAGGTTGCCAGCATGAAAGCACAGGGAAAAGAAGTAACTGCCCAGCAGGAACAGCAACTGCTGGATGAAATCAAGGGACGTTATGAAAAACAAACATCTCCCTATTACGCAGCCGCAAGGCTCTGGGTAGATGATATCATCGATCCCATCCAGACAAGGCAGCTGATCTCCGAAGGCATCAGGGCGGCAAATCATAATCCTTATACTGCTGCGTTGAAGACCGGGGTGTTTCAGGTTTAGAGAGAGAGAAGGTTTCAGCAGTTCCAGGGGTTCCAGAAGTTCCAGAAGTTGTACGTAACCGGATCTGAAAGAAATTTTATTTGTACTGGAAACCAGTTCAGGTCTGATGTAAGCCAAACCTCTGGAACTTCTGGAACCACTGAAACCTCTTGAACCTATTAGCCGCTCTTCGACCTTAACTAAAAACTCATTCTCCCAAACCCATGTCTCAAAACATCACACTATACACAGACGGATCATCACGCGGAAACCCCGGGCCGGGCGGTTACGGAGCTATTCTTATGGCGGGTCCGCATCGCAAGGAATTGTCGCAGGGATACCGGCTGACGACGAATAACCGCATGGAACTAATGGCCGTTATCGCCGGCTTACAGGCACTGAAAAAAGATGGCATGGCCGTCACCGTATATTCAGACAGCCAGTATGTGGTGAAAGCGGTTGAACAAGGCTGGTTGAAAAACTGGCTGGCAACAGATTTCAAAGGCGGTAAAAAGAACAAAGATCTGTGGACCACTTTTTCGAAACTTGCACAAAAACATCAATTGAAATTTGTTTGGGTAAAAGGCCATGCCAACAATCCATACAATAACCGTTGCGATGAACTGGCTACCGCAGCTGCGGACGGAGCAAATCTTGTTCCCGATACCGGTTATGAGAACGAGCGAAACGCATAGCAGATGGAAAAACTAAATGCACTTTGCTCATGGAGCGGCGGCAAAGACAGTTGCTTTGCACTGATCAAAGCCATCTCGCAGGGATACAGACCGCGGGTCTTATTAAATGTATTGAATGAAGAAGGGAAGATCTCCCGCTCGCATGGTATCCCCTCTTCTATTTTGCAGCAACAGGCTTCGCGCGCAAAGTTGCCCGTTCATCTAATCAGCAGTTCATGGAATGAATACGAGCACAAGTTCATCGGTGCACTTGTGTTACTGAAAGATCTTTACAAGGTGGATACTGCTGTATTCGGTGATATTGATCTGCAGGCTCACCGTGACTGGGAGGAAAAGGTCTGCGGCAATGCAGGCCTTCAGGCTTTATTGCCACTATGGCTGCAGGACCGGAAAAAACTGGTGCTGGAAATGCTGGACGCGGGCATTGAGACGGTCATTGTTAGTTGTAATGAAACAATGGGCGAGCGCTTTATTGGTAAAACGATCGATAAACCGCTGGTGGATGAACTTGAGAAGATGGGAATAGATCCATGCGGGGAAAATGGAGAGTTTCATACGCTGGTAGTGAACTGCCCGCTTTTTACAGAGAGAATTCATGTGAAGATCACAGAAAAACTGAAGCATGACAACTACTGGTTTGCCGCACTTGAAGATCTGTCGGGTTAAAGGTTTGAAAGGTTCCAGGAGTTCCAAGGGTTGCTACCGCAATTTGAAACGTCTGCACTGGTCTGGCAGATCTGCCGTATGAAGAACCTCTGGAACTTCTGGAACCTCTCAAACCTCAACAATGCCTAAGCTGTTTTCACCTCTGTACGGATGAAATAGTTTTTTGCAAGTGCATAAATTCCGAAGAGCAGGAAACAGAAGAACAGATCACCGATCAGCTGGTTGCCCACGAACCCTTTGATCAGGCCATAATCGCGTACAAAAGCCAGCGCATCGCCATAGCATTGCAGCAGACCGCTAAAAGTCTTCGGGCGTTGGAAACCGCCGCCACCGGCCCATACGGCGAAGTTAGATGCAAGGAAATAGATCAGCGAACCGCTGATGCTGAAACCAACTACGTTCTTGAGATCGATCTTCTTCATCAGCATACCAAAGAAAGTAATGCCAACAAAAAGCAGATAGTTCAACCATTGACCTTCATAAAAACCCTGTATGGTGCTAAGTCCGTTCATGTAAAGCACCTGGTACAATACATCCGACAGGAACAGCGACAATATTGGTAAAAGAACGGCGAAACGTTTGTCTTTGATCACAGCGCCTCCAAAGAGAGCCATGGCCATCTGAGGAGCAAAACCAAAAGGACGTCCATCCCAACTGCGGTACAATGCCGCGGTCAGCAAAAGAATGACAAATGCCCATATGGTTGATTTATTAAACTTCATACATTAAGATTTATTCCGCTTTAACGCGATAAGCAAAAGTAAAATATTTACGCTAAAATCCCGATCATTTAGCCGGCTACCTCAGCATTATCTGCAATCCCTTAAGCCCCAGGCACGGTTGCTTTAAAAACCAGACTGTCTTCGCTGGCTTTCAGCACGGTGTCTTTAGCCGGGAACAATACCGCAGACGGGTTGCCAATGCCTATCGGTACTGATCCATGCTCACTGATGATCTCCACCGCACCTTTTACGAGCAGGAGAATATCGGTGGTAACTATATCCAGGGAAACAGACGCTCCTTTCTTCAATTCGAAAGAGCTGAGCTCGAAATCCGGGGCAGGCGTTTTATATACCGTTTGAGTGCCTTGCTTTTCCCCACTGAGAATATTGGGATGGGTTGGTTCGCACCTGGTGTGCTTCAGCAATTCTTTTACATCGATATGTTTATTGGTCAATCCGCCACGGAGCACGTTATCTGAACTGGCCATGATCTCAATGTTCTGCCCTTCAAGATACGCATGCGGAACACCGGCATCCTGGAAAACAGCCTGTCCTTTCTTCGTTTCAACAAGATTGAACAGATACACGGAGAAGATCCCGCGATCTGTTTTTCCTGGTTGAGAAAACGTCAGACTTCCCTTTGCAGCCCAGTAATCGGGGCTGGATTTACTGATCCTGCCTGCTTCATACAACGGCAGTATACGTGAAAGCAGCGGATCAAGACGGCTGTTTACTTCGTCCTGTGGCATTTCCATCACCTGTTTATACACGGCCGCATAATTACCGTCGCCAAAAACAGGCAAGAGAAAAGTAAGTTCCGGCGTGGCAGCCAGTATCTCCTTCATTGAATCCGCTGGTCTGAATCCATGGAGTAACCAGAATTCTCCCATGGCAACCATTAATTCGGGCTTGTGATTGGTGTCTTTATAATTTCTTTCGGGTGAAGACAACGGTACACCTGCTGCGTTTTCAGCAGCAAAATCATGTTCCGCCGCCGCTTTGGAGGGGTGCACCTGAATGGAAAGCATGTCATTTACATCCAGCGCTTTCAGCAGGTATGGCATATTGCCAAATTGCCGGTAGACATAATTACCCAGTAAACGTTCCGGATTGCCTGCGATATAATCACGCAGTAATGTTTCCGATTTATCAGGAAATACAATTTTACAATCCGCTTGCGGGTGAACACCCAGCCAATATTCCGCAAATGGCTTTCCATCTGCGTTTTTTACATCGAGCAAACCCGGTATAAAAACGGCTCCACCCCAGTCATAATGCTTAACAGTTCCTGTTAATTTCCCAATGTCCTGCATATTGAAACTTTTACCTTTCGAAAAAGTAAAGATACAATATGGCACTACATAATGAGCTGGGAGAAGAAGGAGAAAAAATGGCAGCAGCCTGGTTGAAGCAGAATGGTTACGAGATCTTACACCTTAACTGGCGTTACTCATATTATGAGATCGATATTATCGCGCGTAAGAACAATACCCTGCATATAGTAGAAGTAAAATCACGAAAGTATTTTCCCGGTGCTTATCCGGAAGAAAGTGTGACCAGGAAAAAGTTCAAGCATCTCCAGCGTGCAGCGGATAAATTCCTTTCATTGCATCCGGAATATAAATGGCTGCAATACGATATTCTTTCTATCACCATTCATCGCTCCAAACCGCCGGAATTCTTCCTCTTGCAGGACGTGTTTTTGTAAGAAGGAGCGCAATACAACTTCTCAGCATTAGTGTTTGCATTGCGTGGCTATTCTTTTTACCTGAAATCTGACCAGCATCCAATATCATGCTTTCTTCCCGTCCTTCCCGCCCAGGTAAAGCTAAACCGGAGGCGGAAAGAACGGGAAGAGTGCACACAGAAAGAGGCACTTCCACCTGTCAAACCATTCAAATCACTATCTTCGATATATGAGTGAAATGCAACCGATCGACCTGCGTGCGTTCAAAAAGACTGCGGCGAAAAATAAAAGCGCTTTTCGCCGTTTCCTGTCCAAAATGGAAAAGCAACCTCCGCGTGGTCTCGAAAAAATAACCGCCGAGCTGGAAAAACAGGTCTGGCAGGAAGTGGACTGTCTCAGCTGTGCCAACTGCTGCAAGACCATGACCCCGACATTCACCAACGCCGATATCAAGCGCATCTCGAAACATCTCGGTCAAACGCCCGAAGAATTCACCAAACAATGGCTTCGCCGCGAACGTGGTGGTGACCGTGACTGGCTCAACAAGACCGAACCCTGCCAGTTCCTCAATCTGGAAGACAACAAATGCAGCATCTATGCTGTACGCCCGGCTGACTGCGCCGGCTTCCCGCATCTTCCGAAGAAGATGAAAGATTATGTGCATGTGCATAAGCAGAATATTGAGTATTGTCCGGCGACGTATAAGATGGTTGAAAAGATGAAAACGCGCATGGAGAATGCTAATTTTAAACCGCTAATTTTAAAACGCTGATTTCGCGAATTAAATAATAATAGATGGAAGGCCGTTCTCATGTATGGAGAGCTTGTCGCCGCTAGTGAGATCGATATACATACGGGAATCTTTATTTTTCGTTGGAATTTCGATAGTTCAGGATTAAGCGTCGCCCGGAGAACGCTAATCATAAACCGCTGATTTTAACACACTGATTTTGTGAATTAATAACGACAGGTTGAAGACTTTTCTCTTATATGGGTAGCTTGCCACCATTGTAAAGTCAACATACATTTAATAACCATTATAATTTTTTCATTAGAATTTTAGCAATTCATTCATAAACACTTTTAATTCGCGTAATTCGCGTCATAAAATCCGCGTAAACTGTTTGTATATGAGAATATTTTTTTTCCTCCTCACCTCCGCCTCCATCGCCCTCGCATTCTCCGCCTGTAAATCAGCCGCCGGACCTGCGAGCTTTTGCGATACGATCTGCCTGAAAGACAGTATGAAGTTCGTTGATGAGAATCATGCGCTGAAGCCTTATGTGTATATCAGCGCTTCCAACTGTAATGCAGATACTGTTACCTGGAGTTATTCAGGATTCGGATCAAATAAAAAAATGGGACTGGCCGGTCTTGTAGGCGCACAGGTAAAACTGAACCCGGCTGCGGTAAGTTGTTTTATCAAAGACACAAGCTATGCATGGCTTGCGTTCAATGACTGCAGCAACGGACGCGGTTACCTGCTGAAATTCCCGTTCAATAGCCGTGATGCGCTGGACAGAAAGACAAGTGCCATCAACTCATTCGATCCAAAATTCGCGGTGGAGAAAGGATTGATCGCTTATTCAGATCGTGGCAACATATTCGTTGAAGATATGGCTACAGGCAAACAAGCAATGATGACCTTCGGCCAACGCCTGGAGATCGACTATGATGCCATACATGAATACATCGATTCAGTGAACATCACCTCTTCTAAGATCTGGACAAAGGTGAAGATCGGTAAAGAGTGGAAAGAGTTGCAGAAGACCATCGAGCTGAAGTAAGTTCCGACGTTCCAATAGTTCTGATAGTTCCAGAGAGTTGACTTAAAGGTTCCAGAGGTTTCATAAGTTCCAGAGGTTGCTGCCGCGAATGGCAATGGCTGATCTCCTGAAATTGCGATCTGAATAACCTTCTGGAACTCCTGGAACCTTTGGAACTCCTGGAACCTCTGAAATCTCTCAACCTTGAAACCAACCCATGTGGGAAGCCTACAAAAAAGGATTCAAAGCTTATCTCCAGCTTGAAAAATCGCTGGCGGATAATTCCATTGAAGCCTATTTGCGGGATATTGACAAGCTCACACAGTTTTTGCAGGAAATATCGTCCCTGAAAAATCCGGCTGATCTTGAGCTGAAAGAACTGCAACAGTTCCTGAAATGGATCAATGAGCTTGGTATGACACCGGCTTCGCAGGCCCGCATCATTTCCGGCATCAAAGCATTTTACAAATACTGCCTGCTTGAAAATATCGCCCGAAAAGATCCAACGGTATTACTGGAAGCACCAAAACTAAAACGTGCTTTGCCCGACGTGCTGAGTTATGATGAGATCGAAAACATCATTGGGCAGATCGATCTGAGCAAACCGGAAGGCGGCCGTAACAAAGCGATACTGGAAACAATGTACAGTTGCGGTTTACGGGTAAGCGAAGTGGTCAACCTGAAGTTGTCACAACTTTACCTGGATGTCGGTTTTATACGAGTGGTGGGTAAGGGCGATAAAGAAAGGCTTGTGCCGATCGGCAGCAGCGCCATCAAATTCCTGACCATTTACATCAAACAGATCAGGGTTCATACAACAGCTAAGCCCGGCAGTGAGGATATCGTGTTTTTAAATAAGCGCGGGAGCAAATTGTCGCGGGTCATGATCTTCCTGATCATAAAAGACCTCGTAAAGAAAGCGGGCATCCACAAAACCGTTTCTCCGCACACTTTCCGTCATTCTTTTGCCACTCACCTGGTGGAAGGAGGCGCTGACCTGAGGGCCGTGCAGGAAATGCTCGGACATGAAAGTATTACCACCACGGAGATCTATACCCATCTCGACAGGGAATTCCTGAAGAAGACCCTGGAGGATTTTCATCCTGCATTCCGAAAATAATGTTTACTCAGCTTTGATGAGGATCAGTTGAGAATGTATCTTCCCTTCTTTTTTATGCCGCAAGGCAAGCGCATAGTTGCCTGCTGCCAGCGCCGGAATAGTAATGTTCAATACCCGCGCACCACTATCGATCCAAAGGTCGCTTTTTGTGAATACGCGTCTTTCATCGATCGAAATAATGTCAAGATTATAATAACCTTCTTTCAGTTGACTGATCAATTCAATATTCAGGCTGCTTCCTGATATTACCGGGTTGGGAAATACGTTGAATGATGAGGCCGTTGGATCTTTCATGCATAACAATATTTCTTTTGCTTCTTTTTACTCATCGTTCTTTTTTAAAGCAACGCTGCGGGCCAGTTGCTGGTCGCTCATAGTTGAAATTTCCAATCTGATCTTTGATGCCATAACAGGTTATTGGATGATAAGTTTATCCTGTTTTAATACTTCACCGTTGCCGGAGATCACCTGTATAAAATAGATACCGGTCGCCAGTTCGTTTGCAATCGGAACTTCTACCCTGTTTATACCTTTTACGGGTTTGTATGGGTTCGTGCTTAAAACAGCTCCGCTTAGATTGGTCAGATTTACCCGGAACGAATGCGGTTCCTTTATATCTATTTCAACGATCACCTTTGTTCCTCTTGTTACAGGGTTTGGATACAGATTGAGTGTTTTACCGGCCGCATCAATATTTGGTTGAATAGATGCAGCAGGCTGAATTGTTGCAGGCTTGTCTTTCGTTTTCTTTGGTTTGTCAACAGGGACAGCCGTAATTCCTCCCGCAACAAACACGACTATTTCTCCCAATACGCCTGTTGCTTCGTCGAGAACTATTTCACTGTTGAATAATTCATGCTGTTTTATCTCGATTGTGCGGCGTACATAACCGACAGCAGAGATCTCCAGATATGTTATGATCTCTTCATCGGTAATTCTTAACGAAAACTGTCCGTGTTCGTTTGCAGCCGTACCTTTTGTTGTTCCCCTTATCATAATAGAGGCTCCCGATAACTGAATACCACTCCTGTCAATCACGCGGCCATTGATGATGCGGCTCACTGGCGTTGAATCCACTGCGGGCACGATTATCTTCGACGTATCCTGTGGCCCGCGAATAAAACGCTCCATTTTCGGAAGCGGCGTTATTTTACCCTGGGTATAACCCTTATTGGAAAAGATCAATGCAGGCAGCGCCACCTGTACAAAATAGCGGAACCAATGAATGCGTTTGCGGGGGAGTTCCAATTCCTGACCAAGCTGATCATTTCTCGTCCTGCCGCAAACATTTGTTTTATTGTGTTTAAAAAACAGGGCCAGTTGCTGATCACTCATACCCGTAAAATCAATCACCTGTTTTTGACATGACTGACAAAACCGGCCCCTCTCCGTCCGGTCCATTTTATCCCAGTTCTCCGAACAGGGACTTGCAATCTCCAATTTGATCTTTGTCGCCATAATATCTTATTGAATGATGAGTTTATCCTGTTTTAATAACTTTCCGTGTTGCGAAATCACCTGTAAAAAATATGCACCGGCAGCCCATTGATTTGCAACCGGGATGTCAACTCTGTTCAATCCCTTAACCGGTTTGTATGTAAGTGTGCTTAATGCCGCTCCGCTTAGACTGGTTAGTTTAACCTGAAAAGAGAAGTCTTCGCTTACGTTCAATTCCAGTTTCAGTGTAGAACCTCTGACCACAGGATTTGGGTATAAACGGGCAATAGGTTGTATCAGTTTCTTAACCTCCGCATCACCGGAATTATGTGTTACTCTAATCCCGCGAACCCAGCATTCTGCATATCTACACTTGACGACGCTGAGATCAGATTTCACTATCACAGGTATATTATCTTTCACGTCACGCAACAGCCTGTACTGCTGAACAGTTTTTTCTTTTTCTCTTGTATAAACTGTTTGAAAATCCTTATACCCGACAGAACTGATCATGAGTGTATATTTCTTACCAGGAGGAAAGGATGTTGACATCACCCTCCCCTCTTTATCAGCTATCAGGCGGATAACTTCATCGCCATCAACTGCGGTGAAAGTGAAAGTGGCTCCGGCCAGGCTGGTACCATCTTCCGCATCTATTGCCTGAAAAGAGCGAAAGCGGGAGTTCTTTGTTTTGATGATGATTACACCACTGCTCCCCCTTGTGCCATAAAGTGCTGTTGCGGACGAGTCCCTCAATATATCGATCGATCTGATATCATTTTTACTCAAAAAATCCAATGACGCGGAATTTATCAGTTCATCATCTATTATATACAGAGGAGGCTGATCCGGTCTCAATGTTGCGCCACAATAGATCCGGATAACAGGCGTACCATTTTTACTTTTCAAAGCAGTATCTATTGTATCGGTCGTTTGTGAGAAACCGGGAACCTGCAGAACAACAAATAATAAAGCGTAGAGATATCTCATGTAGCTGCAATTAAATGAACGGTTTGGTTAAAAGAGGGGCTGGTAAACACCAGCCCCGTATCACTAACCGGCTGTTAGATGATTGTGTTTAGTATACGATTCAAGAAACACCATCGTTACATAAAAAAATTATCTTTTTCCTAAATTTTCTTCTGCCTGTTCCGTTTGCTGACCTTTTGCAAGCAACTGTGCACTGCTTACCAGGCGGATAAATTCCGCGCGGTATCCGTCCTCATCCACTCCTCTCGCTCCTTTTGCCAGTTCGATCACCTGCTTGTAACTGGAAGATGCCTTGAACTCCGACTGACGCAGCAGCATGCCCATTTCCGCTACTACCGCCGCCCATCTGAAGTTCTCAGACGTACTATTCAGCGACTGCGTTTTATTCAACACTACTTTCTCCAGCAGTTTGCTTTTATCGCCATCCGGAGCTTTGTATCTGAACTTCACAGTGAACATCTCAGTTGTGTTACCAGCTATAGGTTTAACGGCGGTCTGTGCCTGGTATTTTAACGGATCAACCGAAGGCAGGAACTCGCTTTTCACACCAACAGGTATGATCTCATAAAGTGCGGTAACCGTATGACCGCTGCCCAATTCTCCTGCATCCTTTTTATCATTGTTAAAGTCTTCTTTCGCCAGCATACGGTTTTCATAACCGATCAATCGATAGGATTGAACAACGGCAGGATTAAATTCAACCTGCAGTTTTACATCTTTTGCAATGGTGAACAGCGTTCCCCCAAATTCATTCACCAATACCTTTTTGGCTTCGGTAATACCATCGATGTACGCATGGTTGCCATTTCCCTTATCAGCCAGCTTCTGCATTTTACTGTCTTTGTAATTACCCATACCATATCCAAGCACAGTAAGAAATACACCACTGTTACGTTCTTTTTCGATCAGCTTTTCCATGGCATCATCGCTGCTTTCGCCTACGTTGAAATCGCCATCAGTGCAAAGCACCACCCTGTTATTCCCGTTTTTTACAAATGATCCGTTTGCTGTTTGATAAGCTAACCGGATACCTGCACCACCGGCGGTTGATCCACCGGCTTCCAGGTTATCGATCGCATCTTTGATCTTTGCTTTTTCCGCACCGGATGTTGGCTTCAATACAAGACCTGCGGCACCCGCATATACCACGATCGAAACTTTATCCTGTTCCCGCAATTGTTCCACCAGCATTTTCATAGAAGCTTTTACCAATGGTAATTTATTCGCGTCGCTCATTGATCCCGATACATCTATGAGGAATACAAGATTGGATGCAGGCAGATCATCCACGTCGATCTTTTTTCCCTGCATACCGATCAGTACCAGTTTATGATTTTTATTCCATGGTGCATCAGCGATCTCCGTATTGATCGAAAAAGGATCATTGCCTGTTGGCTGCGGATAATCATACTTAAAATAGTTGATCATCTCTTCTGTGCGCACCGCATCTGCGGGAGGCAATTGTCCCTGGTTAAGAAACCGGCGCACATTGCTGTAGGAAGCCGCATCTACATCTATGGAAAAAGTGGAAAGTGGATTATCAAGTGCGGAAAGGAATTTTGTTTCGACGATCTGATCATAATCCTCATTATCCTGCGGAGCCGGACTATAAAAATAACCATTGCCGCCTGTTACCTGTATACCCGGCGCTCTTCCGGTAAGGCTTTTATCGGCACGCGCACTGGATCCTGTGACCGACATTTTTTTCTGCACTCCGTATCCGACCACTACCACCTCCTGCAGTTCTTGCCCGGAAGGCTTCAATGTGATCTTCAGTTCTTTTTGGCCTTGTAATTTTACTTCCTGTGTTTTATAACCAACCATTGAAAACACAAGCGTTGCGTGTTCTCCGGAAACAGTTAATGTAAATGTGCCATCCTGCGCAGCCATCGCTATGGTCTTCGTTCCTTTTTCCGTGATAGTTGCAGCAGGAAGGGGATTGCCATTTTCATCCATTATCTTACCTTTTATTATCACTGTTTTTACGGGAGCAAATGCCAGCAGGCATATTATTAATGGTGAAACCATGAAGAGTATTTTTTGCATACAGCTTGTTTTTTACAGGATGTGAGGATTGGAAGAATTACACAGAGTGGTTTAAAAAAAGTTGTTAAAGACTGATACAGCTTCACACGCGCGCTGACCGGCCGGCATCAATTTTCCGCCATTCAAAGGCAATTCCACTTAATTAACCCAACTTGCCAGTTATAATCCCAAGAAGTTCGATGGCTGATGACCGATGGCTGATGGCCGGTTTCCTACCTTTTGGCTGAAGATCCTTCATCTTGTCGATCATGTCATCGCTCTATTTCCATTTGGTTAACCTCCGTCATGTATTAGCATTTTTACACATTAACTGAAGACAAGGTTGTTTTCTTCAGACTTCCTTACCGTCTTCCCGCCTTACCGGTTTAATTTTTACCGGCGAGGCGGGAAGGCGGTAAGAATGTATGATGGTCGCAGCTTAGCCAAACGTTATTAAGTTCAAAGGATACACTCCCATTAATGATCAAAAAATGAACAGCGATCATTAAAACCATTTATATCACCTGCATTGCCAGTTATTTATTATTTTTATCCGCGTGTCTTTCATAAAAAATATACAAGACAACTCCCTGAGTGATAAAGAGCTGGTCTCCCTGTATAAAGAGTCCGGCGATCTTGCCGTTCTTGGCCAGTTATACCAGCGGTATATGGAGCTGGTATATGGTGTTTGTCTGAAATATTTTAAAGACGCAGAACTATCCAAAGACGCTGTGATGCAGATCTTTGAAGAACTGGTATCCAAATTGCGCAAGCATGAGGTGGATAATTTCAAAGGCTGGCTTCACCAGGTAGCTAAGAACCATTGCCTTATGCAGTTACGCACACCACGGAACCTGAAAACCGTGGAATTCAAGACCGAACTTGTGCAAAGCGAAGAAAATCTGCATCTGAATGGCGTACTGGAGAAAGAAGAGAACTTTCAAAAACTGGAGCATTGTATCGGAACCCTGGCGGAGGAACAACACAATGCCATCCGCATGTTCTACCTGGAAGGAAAATCCTACCATGAAATAGCGGAGATAACGGGTAAAGACTGGAACCAGATCAGAAGTTCGATCCAGAACGGAAGACGCAACCTGAAGATCTGTATGGAAAAAACGGGAACAACAGCAACATCGATTGAGAAACTATTATAAAAGAACTATCACAAAAAGTGCAGGAAGATAAGAACCATATTTTATTCACCGCCGAAGATATCCGCAGATATCATGAAGGCAAGCTGACACCCGGCCAAATGCATGCGCTTGAAAAAGCCGCGCTGGAAGATCCGTTCCTCGCCGATGCACTGGAGGGTTATGCCGTGGATGAAGTACGCGTTCCTGAAGATATCGATGAACTGAAAAAAAGATTACAGGAAAGAACCAAGGATAAAAAGATCATCCCTATCTCCCGCGCTGCATCACCAACAAGATGGCTCCGCGTAGCTGCGATGATCGTGACCGTAGCTGGTGCGGGTCTTATCGTATATAATCTCGGCTTTAATGCAGGAGAGAAAAAACAAGTTGCACAACAGATACAAGTTCGTGATACGACAGAAGTCCAACCGGAAGCGCGAAATGTGCAGCTTGATTCAACAACAACTGATCTTGCACATGATAAAGATGCAGCTGCTTCCAAAGTTAACGGGGGATCTGCAAACCTCAGTAAACCTTCCGTCACCGGGCAGGAAACAAGTGCGAATTCCCGGGTTCAGGCAGATAAGGAAGATCGGAGCGGGTTGATCAACGAGAACAAACAGGGAGGGACGGCGAAAGCAATTGAACCTGTAGCAGCACCTGCCAACGAAGAAGTTGCAAAAGCATTGAATGGCCGTGCTCCGGGCCTCGAAGTGCAAAGAGAGAAAAAAGCACAGCAGGAATTTCTTGCCGCAGAAGATTCTGTCCGGGCAATTGCACGAGACAATTGGGCAAAACAGTCTAATGCGAAGACTGATAATTCCAGGGGATACGCCAATGCCCTTCCCGGGCAAAATGCTAATCCGGCATTTAGAGCAAAACCCGAGCAGGCGTTGCGACCACAACCAAATATTTTCCGCGGAAGAGTAACAGATGATCAGAATAATCCCTTACCATTTGCCAATATCACCAACAGTCGCGACAATGTTGGAACGTATGCGGATGCGCAGGGAAATTTCGTTCTTACATCACCTGATTCGGTCATGAATGTGCAGGTAAGATCACTTGGCTTTGATAACAACAATGTTCAGCTGCAAAATGGTCTCACAATGAACCATGTTGAACTGAAGGAAGACAACAGCGTTACAGCGATCGTTCTCAGTGATAAGAAAGTAAATGCAAGAATGCGCCAGAACAGCATGGTACTTGAAGAGCCGGAGCCTGCAGATGGCTGGACAAAATATGATGATTATCTCGCCAATAATCTTAAAGTGCCTGACGATTACCAGAAAACGCAAAAACAGGGTGGTCAGGTGGAGCTTTCCTTTGAAGTGAACCAACTTGGCGAGCCGGTCAATATCCGCGTAGAAAAATCCCTCTGCGAAATCTGCGACAAAGAAGCGATCCGCCTGTTGAAGGAAGGACCAAAATGGAAAAGGAAGGCGAAAAAAGGAAAACGGACTTCAATAATGATTCCGTTCTAAGTCAAAATTCAAAAGTAAAAAGTAAAAAACACAGGCTCCATAGGAGAAAAATCCTCTGACCTGAACTTTTTTACTTTTGACTTTTTACTTTTGACTTTGACTCAGACTTATTACCTCCACCGCACTCTCTTCCCTATCTTTGCGCATACTCTAACCAAAAACCATCTGAATGAAACGGTTATTCCTTTCAGCGGTTGCTGCATTTGTGATCATCAGCAGTAATGCTCAAATCAAAACACCTGCACCAAGCCCGACTCAAACAGTTAAACAGGACTTTGGTATCTCCTCCATCGAACTCTCTTACTCACGCCCCGGCATCAAGAGCAGAAAAATGTACAAAGACATTGCTCCTGCCGGAGAAGTATGGCGTACTGGCGCTAATAACGCCACGACGCTGACATTCGGCGACGAAGTGACCATCGGCGGAGTAAAAGTTCCTGCCGGAAAATATGGCCTGCTCAGCATTCCCAATAAAAAAGAATGGGTGCTGATCATCAGTAAACAAACAAACGTAACAAGCCCTGCCGCATACAAACAGGAAAGCGATGTAGTACGTGTTACAGTGCCGGTGAAAAAAGTCAAATCTGCCGTTGAAACATTTACGATCGGTTTTGCCAATGTGAAAGGTAATAGCTGCGACCTGCAATTATCATGGGGGAACTCCGCAGTATCATTGCCAGTTACAACAGATATCGATTCAAAGATCATGACCTCTATCGATGCGGCAATGAAAACTGATAAGCCACCTTACGGCCAGGCGGCACAGTATTACATGGACAATGATAAAGACCTGAACCAGGCACTTGCATGGTATGATAAAGCCGTGGAAGCGCAGCCGGAAGCATACTGGCTGCACAACCAGCGCGCGAATTGCCTTGCTAAGCTTGGCAAGAAAGCTGAAGCAAAAGAAGCTGCAATGAGATCAAAAGAACTTGCCGCAAAAGCAAAGAATGATGATTATGTAAGAATGAATGATAAACTAATCGCGGAACTTAAGTAAGCAACGTTATCAGCAATAAAAAAGGTGATCTGCTAGATCACCTTTTTTATTGCCTATTGTTTTTTCACCCGGAGATTCAATAGTAACGTGAACAATATCACACCGATCGCACCAATGGGGTTCAGCCACAGAAAGCCCATCTTAATGACG
Organism: Citrobacter freundii; assembly: GCA_003243445.1. Lineage (GTDB taxonomy): Bacteria > Bacteroidota > Bacteroidia > Chitinophagales > Chitinophagaceae > Terrimonas_A. The sequence continues at coordinate 48,142 of QFQQ01000025.1, read as the reverse complement.
GGATTATCGAGTCTGGTCAGCGTAAATACAAATAACACCAGTATCTCCGCCAGCACCGCACCCCAGAATACCGCGTTTCCGCTTTTTACATTTTTAAAGAAAAAAGCTACCAGGAATACGCCGAGTATTACACCATAAAACAATGAACCAAGAATGTTCACCGCTTCGATCAGGCTGTTACCGATATTATAAGTGAACATTGCTACCACAATACAGAATACGCCCCATCCGAATGTGTACCATTTGGATAGTTTGTATTCCTGTTCACAGGTTTGTTGCTTCTTTGAAAACCGTTTATGAAAATCGATCATTGTACAGGAAGCAAGCGAATTCACAGCAGCCGCAATACTTCCCCATGAAGCCAGGAAGATGATCGCGATAAGCAAGCCAACCAATCCGGACGGAAGGTAATCCATCACAAAACGAAGAAAGATATAGTTTGTATCGTTTGCATCCCCTCCCACTTCTTTTGAGCCGATCCATTGCTTGACTTTCGCGCGGACGCTGTCTGACTGTTTATCCAGCGCCTGCAGATTTGCAGCGGTTGCGGCAGTCCGCGATTCATCCTTTGCCCTCAGCGCGTCGGTGTATTCGACCACGGCTTCCTGCTTCTGCGCAGCCAGTTCATTGTAATGGGTATTGGCCAGGTTGAAAGAATCCTTTAACGGTGATTGCTGGATCTTGTCGATCTGTTTTTGATCAAAGAATACGGGAGCTTTATTGAACTGATAAAACGTGAATACCATCGCGCCGACCAGCAGGATCAGGAATTGCATAGGTACTTTTACAAATGCATTCATGATCAAGCCCATCTTGCTATCCTTTTCGGTTTTAGCGGTAATATATCTTCCCACCTGGCTTTGATCTGTACCGAAATAAGACAGCACAAGGAAAAAGCCACCGATCAATCCGCTTAGCAGGTTATACCTCCCGCTCCAGTCGATCCTTCCATTATTAATGCCTGATGAGATCACATTGAGCTTTCCCAGTTTACCGCTCACTTCAAGCGCTTCGGTAAAGCCAACATTCGACGGCAACATTCTTACTACCAGGTAAGCCGCGAGGAACATGCCAATGAAGATGATGATCAGTTGCAACTGCTGCGTGTATGCAACCGCTTTTGCACCTCCGGTAATGGTGTAAATGATTAGCAGGCCACCCATGAAAAGATTGGTCCAGTAAATATTCCAGTCAAGCAGTGAAGAAAGAATGATCGAAGGTGCAAACACGCTGATACCAGTGGATAAACCTCGTTGCAGCAAGAACAGAAAAGCGGTAAGGGTTCTTGTTTTTCCATCGAACCGGCCTTCGAGGTATTCGTAGGCAGTGTACACTTTCAGTTTATGAAAGATGGGGACGAAGAAAATACAGATGATCACCGTAGCCAGCGGTATGCCGAAATAATATTGCACAAACCCCATCCCCTCTGTATACGCCTGACCGGGAGCGGAGATGAATGTAACGGCGCTGGCCTGCGTACCCATAATGCTGAGCAGCACGAGTCCCCAGGGCAAACTGCGGTCGTTCAGGAAATAACCATCCAGGTTACGGGAGGTCCGGCTTTTTGACAAACCGTAGAGAATGATGGCAAGCAGTGTTATGACCAGTACTATCCAATCGAGCTGGCTCATGTAAATCTTTTGGTGAACAATGAAAACAAGATGATCAGCAAAACCAGGAAAACCATCACCAGCACATACCAGTGATTCCAGCTTTTGAACAGCGGCGGCTTCTCTTCATTTGGTTGTTGATGCATAATTATCTCCTGGTTGACCGGAGTGTTCCGGAAAATACGATCAGCAATCCCAGCACGATCCCAATGATCAATCCCACCCTGATCCTCTTTATAAATATCCCTACTAATAGTCCGATGACAATGGCAAAAATGAAAGCCATTTCGCCTCGTCGTGTATCGGGTTTGTTGTCAGCCATAGTTGATCTGTAATTTGGAATAGCCGTTGGTTTGATCGATGTTCGATGGTCGATGTTGGATGGTCGATGGTCGATGGTCGATGGTCGATACATTTTGGGAAATGTAAGCTAAGTAAAAAATAATATTCTGACTAAGATTCGAACATCGACCATCGACCATCGACCATCCAACATCGACCATCCAACATCGACTTCTAAAACGGCTTCTTCCTGTTCAACGCAATAATATTCGCCAGCAGCCTGTATGCCCCCGGCACACCCGCAGGTAATTCCCTGAAAAACACAAGGCCTGTGTAGGTGAAATAGCCCTTGCCGTATTTTGCGATCAGCAAACTTCCGGCATCTGGATTTTCCCCGGGATCGTGCATTGTTAAAATTGTTTCAAAATTTTTGTCCCAGTCGGAGCCATGGTAGATACTGCGCTCCTGGATCCAGCCGTTGAAATCCGCAGCAGTGATCTTATTGGGATAATTCAGCACCTGGTGTTCGGGTCTGAGGAAGGTCACCTCTGCTTTTTCGTCGGTTACGCGTGTACGGGAAATGTTGAATGGATATGGTCCTATCTTCGCACGTACAGGGCCGATATTACTGCTGGTATTGTACTGTACGATCAGATTGCCGCCATCCTGTACGTATTTCATCAGCTTATCAAAATAAGCATTCATCCATTCATTTGTATTGTATGCACGAACGCCGGTAATGATCGCATCAAACTGCTGAAGATTGTTGCGTGAAAGTTCTTTATCACCCAGCATCACTACTTCATACCCCATTTGCTCAAGGCTGGCCGGCACTTTATCGCCTGCACCAACGATATAACCGATGCGTTTGTTGACGGTCTTCAGGTCAACAAAACTTGTCTGCAATGTTGCGGCTTTATAATAAGCGATGAAAGGAATATGATCATAGTGAATGCTGCGCAAACCCTGGTTGAAGATCTCTTTTCCATTTACCAATGATACACCACGGTAATCGCTGCTGATCGTGTCCTGCAGTTTTGCATCATATCCCACAATATTGTCCTTGTCCAGCGCAGGAAGATCATTGCGCAATACAACGGGCGTTGTTTTTCCAGCCAGTTCCACACTCGCTGTTTTCAACGGCGTGAATTTCTTATTCGCTTTCAGCGTTACGGTGAATGAAGGCGATTCCTGTGATGTGCGGATAACGGTAGCCGGATCAACTGAAACGAGTACCTGCGGTACGATCACAAGCGGCTCATATAATTCGCCCTTTACCGGATCGGTGAACTTGTATTTCACCGGACGTTCGAAAACAAAGTCTTCTCCTTCTATCTTTAATTTGATCTTTGCGGTGTAAGCCGGCTCAACATCCGCCCTGCCGATGAGTTGCTGATCTGTTACGTTAAAATATCCTTCCTCCATTTTATTTGCCAGCCAGTATGGCTGGGTCACCGGTTTGGTGGTTGGAATAAAAAGTTTCCTGGAGAAACTGATATTCCTGTTTTTGGGCAATGCCTGCGCGAACGTGCTGTCAAACTGATCTATCTGCAATTGCTGGAAAGTGGCAGTTGCTCCCTGGCGATTATTAAGTGAGATATTGATGCGTACTGAATCTGTTTGCACAGCAAATTGTTCAGCGGTCGTTGCTTCCAGGAAAAGACCTGTGCATTGCGCGATCAGTTCCTGCACTTCTTTGAGTTTTTGTGTTTTCCAGTAACCATCGGGCAGCACCAGGATCGCCTTGTATAATTTCACCAAGCCCGGAACGGACTGTTCTGGTTTGAGCAGATCAAAGTTTTTAGTCACTTCATCCACGAGTACCTGCACTTTTTCACTGCCAGCCACTCTTTTCCAGGTAAGGTCAATGCCATCCATGATATCATTTGATGGAGCCTTGCCGCCGGTTGTTTTAAAACTTTCAAACGATTCACCACGTGAACCCGGCACACCAAAGCCCTGGCTCTTATGCTGGCTGCGGCTTTCCGCGGCGATCTCTCCATAACTTTTCCCAAGGAGGGGATTATAACCACCCACATCCACTTTCAGCTGGTCGCTGGTGATGGTATTATTACCACTAAAATTGAAACTGTTGAATAAGATGCAGCGCGCCTGCCATGGTTTGACATATTTCAATTGTTCCGGGAACCGGGAAGGATCCGCTGCCGCGGTAAATGCCTCGTTGGCTAAAATCGCCGAGGCTGTATGGTGACCGTGACCACCTTCTCCTGTGGTCGGGAAACGCGTAATGATAACATCCGGCTGGAATTTTCTTATCACCCAAACCACATCACTTAATATTTTTTCTTTGTCCCATTTGGTAAATGTCTCTTCAGGGCTTTTAGAAAAACCAAAATCATATGCTCTTGAAAAAAACTGTTCGCCCCCATCGATCCTTCTTGCGGCAAGCAATTCCTGTGTGCGGATCAATCCTAGCTCAATCCCCTGTTCATTGCCGATGAGGTTTTGTCCGCCATCACCTCTTGTCATCGACATATAACCCGTTCTGTACAGCCGTTCTTTCGATAAATAAGTGATCAGTCTTGTATTCTCATCATCCGGGTGTGCTGCCACATACAATACCGATCCCAACACATTCAGTTTCCTGATCGCCTGGTACATTTCTGCCGAAGTCCATGCAGGATACGACTGCGCCCGCAGCAAATACAGGAAAGAAAAAATATTCAGGAAGAGTAGAATTGATTTTTTCATGCGTCAAATATAGGGGTTGTGGGTTGTTTCGGAGGGGAAAGGGGGTAAAGGTTTCAGAGGTTTCAGAGGTTCCAGAGGTTCCAGAGGTTTCAGAGGTTTCAGAGGTTTCAAAGGTTCCAAAGGTTCCAGAAGTTTGAGAAGTTTGAGAGGTTTGAGAAGTTTGGGAGGTTTGGGAGGTTTTTAAAGTTGATGCATTAAGCGTTACGCGCGAAGCCAACCTATGAAACCTATTAAACTTATGAAACCTCTGAAACTGTCCAAACTTCCGAAACCTTCCAAACTTCCCAAACCTCCAAAACTTCCCAAACCTCTCAAACCTCTCAAACTTCTGAAACCTCTGAAACCTTTCCCTAAATTGCACACATGAAGAAACAACTGATCATCCTTTTTGTTGCCTCAATATTTTCCGCGTGTCATACTTCTGATAAATCGGGAAAACTACCTTTTGACCCGTTCAATTACAGTATTACCAAGCGAACAGAAACAAGTAATGGTGCGGTTGCATCGGCGCATCCGCTGGCAAGTAAGGTTGGAGTGGAAATATTGAGACAGGGTGGCAATGCCGTGGATGCGGCTATTGCAATGCAGCTGGCGCTGGCAGTCGTATATCCGCAGGCGGGCAACATCGGTGGTGGCGGATTTATGGTGGCACGCCTTGGAGATGGACAGCTCGTGGCGATCGATTACCGCGAAGCGGCACCAGGCAAAGCCCATCGCGATATGTATATTGATTCAGCCGGTAAACCAAGGACCGATCTCAGCCAGGATGGACACCTGGCGAGCGGAGTGCCGGGCACTGTTGCCGGATTATTTGAATCAGCGAAGTATGGCAGATTGCCGTTCAAAAAACTAATCGCGCCGGCGATCATCCTGGCAGAGAAGGGTTTTAAGATCACGGCACGAGAAGCAGCCGGGCTGAACCGTTTGCAGCGTGACCTTCATCAGTACAATACACAAATGCCCGTCTTTGTGAAGGAAGAAAAATGGAAAGAAGGTGATATCCTCATACAAAAAGATCTTGCTGCCACGCTTAAACGGATCCGGGATAAAGGCGCTGCAGGATTTTATGAAGGAAAAACTGCGCAGCTCATCGTGGAAGAAATGCAACGCGGCAGAGGCATCATCACTTATGAAGATCTGAAAAACTATAAAGCGAAAAGCAGACAGCCACATATATTCAATTATAAAGGCTATGAGATCGTAGGCATGCCTATGCCAAGCAGCGGTGGGCTATTGGTGAACCAGATGATGAAGATGATCGAAGGCCGGAATATTGGCGCGATGGGTTTTCAAACGCCACAATCGGTACAATTGATGATCGAAGCAGAGCGCCGTGCTTATGCAGATCGCGCGAAGTTCATGGGTGACGCTGATTTCTATAAAGTCCCTGTAGCCGAACTCACCGCTGATAAATATCTCGCGGACCGCATGAAAGATTATTCTCCCGATCATGCCGGTTCCAGCAGGATCACGGAACCCGGTATGATCGGCGGTTATGAAAGTCCGCAAACGACACATCTCAGTGTGCTCGATAAAGATGGCAATGCCGTATCCGTTACCACCACGCTGAATAATTCCTATGGCAGCCGCACCGTCGTGGGTGGCGCAGGATTTTTTATGAATGATGAAATGGATGATTTCAGCATTAAACCCGGCGTGCCTAATATGTATGGTGCGATCGGCGGTGAAGCGAACGCCATCGCCCCGGGTAAACGTATGCTCAGCTCCATGACGCCGACCCTTGTATTGAAAGACAAAAAGCCTTTCCTCGTATTGGGAACACCCGGCGGCACTACTATCCCGACGTCCGTATTTCAAACGCTGGTAAACATCCTCGAATTCAACCTCAGCGCAACCGATGCAGTCGATAAACCCAAGTTTCATCATCAATGGTTACCCGATGAAGTGAATATTGAACTCGGCTTTCAGCCACGTACGGCAGATACACTGCGCGCGATGGGATATAAGCTTGTTCCTTCTTCTGCCATCGGCCGCATGGAAGTGATCAGGGTTTTACCAAACGGGAAGATCGAAGCGGTGGCGGATAGACGGGGGGATGATACGGCGGAGGGGTTCTGAGGTTTGAGAAGTTTGAGAGGTTTGAAAAGTTCCAGAGGTTTCATAGGTTCCAGAGGTTGCTACCGCGGTTTGATCCGTACGATATTCAAGAACAGCATTTACTTTAGAGAACGAGAGCCAGTTAATACGAATTTTTCATAAAAAAATGTTTTTTATAAAGTACAAACTTCCCAAACTTTAAAGATGATTCAAGGCGCGGCAGCAACCTCTGGAACCTCTGGAACCTATGAAACCTCTGGAACTTTTCAAACCTCTCAAACCTTTCAAACATCTCAAACCCTCTCCCATGACTCTCGCTGTCGAATACCTCCAAACCGCCATCCGCCGGTTCAAACAACACAAAGATCTCGGGGATAGAACCTTTGCGCAATTGAGCGATGCTGACTTTCATTATCGTCCAACCAAAGAATCCAACAGTATTGCAGTGATCATCCGGCATGTTTCCGGCAATATGCTCAGCCGCTGGACTAATTTTCTTACGGAAGACGGTGAAAAGGAATGGCGCGACCGCGACGGCGAATTTGCCGGTGTCATAAGCTATTCCAAACAAGAGCTGATCGACCTATGGGAAAAGGGATGGACCTGCCTGCTGGACACGCTGTCCTCCCTGACCGGGGAAGATCTGCTCAAAACGGTCTATATCCGCAGGGAACCGCTTACCGTCATTGATGCTATCAATCGTCAACTCGCCCACTACCCTTCGCACGTCGGTCAGATCGTCTACATTGGCCGCATGATCCGTGGTGAAGAATGGCAAAGCCTGTCGATCCCGGTTGGAGGTTCTGAAGAATATAATCAGAGTGATGGGATTAAAGATCCGTCGAAGAAATTTTAGTGAAAGCGATAGTCGATGTTGGATGGTAGATGGTCGATGTTCGACCTGGATTGTTGTTAAACCTGATCTATGCCCCTCCGCTCCGCTATCACTGTGTGTTCGAAGTACCATCACTATACCCCTCGCGTCGGCCGAAAGCCATATGCCATTGCATACAACCGTGCATGTGGGATTACTTAACCCGACTTGCCAGTTAAAGTATTATAGTAGTTCGATGACCGATGGCTGATGGCCGACTCAACGCCTAAGGGACATAATCCGGTAATACAGCGATGAAATGGCCGATAAGAAGCAGGGGGTTCGGCCAAAATAAAAATAGAGGAAATCAGCCATCAGCCATCGGTCATCGGCCATCAAACTGCTTTGAGGCTATAACTAGCACCTTGAGTTACTTAGACCTTAATTATGGACAGAGTGTCGCCTCCCCCAAAAACAAGGATGTATCCGCCTAAAGTCGACCATCGACCATCCAACATCGATCATCGATCCTCCAACATCGCCTTTTTCCCCGTAGCTTTGCCGCATGGCAGAAGATCTATCCATCCATACCGGAACAAAAGAAGAGCAGTATCAGTCCCTCATCCCGCAGATCAAAGGTTTGCTGGAAGGCGAGCCGGATCTTGTGGCGAACCTGGCCAATACAGTGGCCGCCTTGAAAGAGCAGTTTGGCTGGCTTTGGGTCGGCTTTTACCTTGTGAAGAATGATGAACTGGTGCTGGCGCCTTTTCAGGGACCGGTGGCCTGCACTCGGATCCGGAAGGGTCGCGGAGTTTGTGGAACAAGCTGGGCCGAAGCAAAAACGCTGATCGTGCCCGATGTAGAAAAATTCCCGGGGCATATTGTCTGCAGCAGTCTTTCCCGCTCAGAGATCGTGATACCTGTGATCAGAAATGGAGAAGTCATCGGCGTGCTGGATGTTGATGCAACGGAACTTGCCCAATTTGATACCGTCGACCAGGAATATCTTGAACAGATCGTCGATCTTATTTCATTCTAAAGATGACTCAAACCATTTCCATAGTGGTAACGGGTAAGGTCCAGGGAGTATTTTACCGGAAATCGGCGAGGGATAAAGCGCTCGAACTTGGGCTGACCGGTGAAGTCCGCAACCAGGATGACGGCTCCGTACATATCATTGCCACGGGAGAACCAGACACACTCACTACTTACCTTGAATGGTGCAAACAGGGGCCGCCGAGAGCCATAGTTAACAAAGTCGAAACCACTGCGATCACACCCCGCAATTTCCTGCACTTTAAAATTATCCGGTAAATTCTGAATCATTTTTTGGGCTTGGGCGTAAGGCAATAACCTTACTAAAAGTCAATACCAGCAAAGGTTTCAGCGATCCTTATGCAGGTTTGAGATAGTCAAAACACGGCTAAGTTGTTTTGAAGGGGAGTTTTCCGCGAACTAGATTTGTGTCGTGATAGTTCATACGGCAGGCAATCGTTAAGAAGCAAGCTGTCAGAGGTCAAAGAGATAGAGAATACAGTGGAAAAGTTGGCAAGATTATCACAAGATCCGCTCAGCGGACAAAAAACAGAATTCGAAGAATTTTCATATGGCAAGCAATCGTTAGAGGTCGGTCCGTTTCTACGGAAAGGCCTTTTTTGTTTTCTGGGTGGCTAAGTTAAATAGCATAATTGTAACCAGCAAAAAAATACGCTCGTTTTTAATTCTTTAGAAAATCTCCAAAATTTTAATAGAAAAGGTTCTGCAAAATCGTTTGCAGGACCTTTTTCATTAGTCAGCCCCCAATACCGGTTGCCTTCGCAGTAATTATGCACAGAAAGCGGATCAGAGGCGGGACAATCCAATGTAATTTAGTTGAGGTTTCAATGCTTTGTCATCCCGGCCGGGCGGCCTAATGTTTGATGCACATTTGAAGCTGCCAGAGCCGGGAGCCCCTCTATTGTGGAGATCCCGGCTCTCGCAGCCCGACAGTAGAAAGTAATCTTAAGTTGCCCGGCCGGGATGACATACTCTTTGCTTCTTAACTAAACGACATTGGAAAACAATCGTGCGCAACCAGAAGCAAAGCAGGCTGATAACGGATGTCATCAATCACTTATCATCAGCTCTCGAACGATCACAGAGCGCTAACTCGCAAGTCGGGTCAACAGACAGCTAATTTTTGCGTGCGCATTTTTTACGGCGATCGCGTGCGCCGTAGCGGCGCAGCAAATCAATAACACAAAAGCCGTGCAATTACGCGCGGCTTTTTGAAGAATAGCTTAATATCAGACATCACTTACAGCAGCTATTATCCTCCAACCTGTTCCGTCCCTTGCAAATTATCCAGCATATCCTTCGTCATAGCATCAAGATCATACTCTTCTTTCCACCCCCAGTCGTTTCTCGCCACAGAGTCATCGATGCTCTGCGGCCAGCTATCAGCAATCGCCTGGCGATAATCCGGCGCATAGCTGGTCCTGAATTCAGGAATATGCTTTTGGATCGATGCCGAGATCTCCTTCGGCGAAAAGCTCATAGAAGAAAGATTATACGAGGTACGCACCGAGATCTTATCCGCAGGAGCTTCCATCAGCTCGATCGTTGCGCGGATCGCGTCCGGCATATACATCATTGGCAGGTAGGTATCTTCTTTCAGAAAGCATTTGTACGTTTTCTCTTCCAGTGCTTCATGATATATTTCAACCGCATAATCTGTAGTTCCCCCACCAGGCGCAGATTTGTATGAGATCAATCCCGGATAACGGAGGCTTCTTACATCCACGCCAAAACGCTGGTAATAGTAATTGCACCAGAACTCACCCGCATATTTACTAATGCCATAGACCGTGGTCGGTTCAATGATCGTCTGCTGCGGGCAATTTTGTTTTGGAGACGTCGGCCCAAACACCGCAATGGATGAAGGCCAGTACACTTTATGAATATGCTCTTCCCGCGCAATATCCAGCACATTCAGCAGCCCCTGCATATTAAGATGCCAGGCAAGATTTGGATTCTTCTCCCCTGTGGCAGACAGGATCGCCGCCAGCAGATAGATCTGTGTGATATTCTGACGGATCACCTGGACATGCAGCATTTCCTTATTCATCACATCCATGCTCACATAAGGCCCGGTACCTTCCAGCAATGAATTCTGCTCGCGCAGATCCGAAGCAATCACATTATTATTCCCATAGATCTTCCTTAAAGCCAACGTAAGTTCAACGCCTATCTGTCCGCTTGCGCCAATGACAAGGATCTTTTCTTTTTGCATGAAGGGGTTTTCCGCAAATGTAAGAAAGGTGAATCGATGTTCGATGGTCGATGGTCGTCCACATTTACTGTCATAGTACGTTAATCAGTAAAATTCTTAAAATCAAAGACCTTAACTCCCCCGACTCCTCCCGGACATCGACCATCGAACATCCATCATCGAACATCCTTACCTTTGCATCATGCAAAAATTCCTACAAGACCTTTTCAAAAATCAATCATACGACGAGAACAATTTCTTTCTGATCGCAGGGCCATGCGTGGTGGAAAACGAAGAACTGCTGATGGAAGTGGCAGACAAAGTTTCAGGCTGGTGCCGGAACCTGGGCATTCCGTACATTTTCAAATCGTCATACCGGAAGGCAAACCGCACAAGCGCGAATTCATTCACAGGTATCGGTGATGAAGAAGCATTGCAACTGGTGAAAAAGACCGGCGATAAATACAAGATCCCAACCGTATCGGATATCCATGCGCATGAAGAGGCAGCAATGGCGGCAAAATATATCGATATGCTGCAGATCCCGGCATTTCTTTGCCGTCAGACCGATCTGCTGATCGCCGCTGGTGAAACAGGCAAAGTAGTGAACGTAAAGAAAGGACAATTCCTGAGCGGACCATCCATGAAGTTTGCCGCGGAAAAGATCAGGCAGACAGGCAACGAAAAAGTGATCCTCACTGAACGTGGTACCACATTCGGCTACCAGGACCTGGTAGTTGATTACCGCAATATTCCCTGGATGCAGGAACATAATACTCCGGTAGTAATGGATGTGACCCATGCGCTGCAACAGCCCAACCAGACAAGCGGTGTTACCGGCGGTAATCCTCAACTGATCGGCACGATCGCAAAAGCGGCTATCGCAACCGGAGCAAACGGCCTCTTTATCGAAACACATCCCGAGCCATCAAAGGCATTAAGCGATGGCGCCAATATGCTGAGACTGGATCTCCTCGAAAATCTGTTAAAACAACTGGTCGAACTAAGAAAAGTAGTCAGCAAATTTTAACCACCGCCATCCACCATGTTAAAGAAACAAGTCGCCATCCTTGCAGCAGCACAGGCGCTGCTATGCATTATTTCCGCTTACCTGATCTCAAAGATCTCGTTGATCGGCAAGATCGGTATTGCCCTTTTCTATAAAGAATACAAGATCCTCAGATCAGGCTGGAAGACCTTTCTCCTGTTCTTCATCATACAGCTGATCATCATCGGCATATTGTATTTCCTGCACAGCAAACGCAGCCGGAAAACGACTGTATACACGGCACTCGGCATTACAGCAGCTGCTTTAGTTGGTCTTGGATTTACTTACAATGATTTCCTGCATACCTACACTCACCGCCTCTTAAAGGAACGCTTTCACATGGGCTTCTACCTTTTCTGGATCGGTATGATCATAAGCTGCATATTCTTTATCGTACAAAGTGCATTGAGCCGCGCCGGCAAGCAAGAAGCATCGCAACTCGCCGAACAAACAAAGCCCCTCAAATAGAAAAAGTTCCAGAAGTTGTCGTAAACCTCTGGAACCTCTGGAACTTCTGAAACCTTTGGAACCTCTGGAACTATTGATTTTTTTTGGAACCTTCAAACTCTGGTCCGACTAGCGGAGATCCACTTCCTCTACTCCCGGATATTTGCTTTTATCAAACACAAACATGTTATCCGCTGCCGGAGCATTTGTTTTCATGCTTGTTACAGTATATGTATAGCGGTTGCCGCTATTCTCCAGTACTTTGGTACTGTAAATAGTTTTTGCGGTTTTATCTACCTGCAGATATACTTTATGAAAAGGTTTGCTTTTATCTGTCGGCGTCATTTCCACTTCCTGCAATGTTTTTGCACCAACTTTCTTTTCACCAGTCAGCAGATACAAAAAGTCTTTATCGTAGAAATTAGTGAACAGTTTCTGCGGAGTAAGTGTACCACCTGATGCATCCAGGTTGTTGATGGTTACTTCCTTCGATGATTTGTCCAGGCTCCAGACCGTTTTGCCATCACAGAAGATCTCCTGTGTACCAAAACTCACTTTATATTTTGTTCCTTTCATCAGGATCGTACCGGTTTTATTTGCCTGTACCTTTCCTTTTGCATCTTCCACCTTATAAGAGAATCCCGCCTGCACCGAGCTGAAAGTCTTAAACTTAGCACTTACAGCATCCAACACTTTCTTAGCTTCAGGGTCATTTTTCTGAGCCATTACAGCCATACTACCGAGTAAAGCGAACACGAGGTATAAACTCCGCATCATTGTTAATTTAATTTTAAAGTATCCCTTGTTTAAATAGGGTGCGCAAAAATAGGCATTTACCAACTTAGACTGTCAAGTACCGTACCGGGTTGCAAACACCTCCGCGTTTAACTCAACACTAACCCGAAAACGTTCCAGAGGTTCCAGGAGTTCCAAAAGTTCCAGAGGTTTTAAACTTCGAAGAGAAAGGCTGATAATGAACAGTTCAACAATTTTAAACGCCCCGGAAGTTGAACGGCCTTACACAGGCCAGAACAACCTCTGGAACTTTTGGAACTCCTGGAACCTTTGGAACCTTTCTCTCTATCCAAGCAGATCCAGATGCTCCTGCAACTCCATCTCTGTTTTGATCAGTACATCCCTTGATTTACTTCCCTGGTTTGGCCCAACGATGCCCGCTGCCTCCAGCTGATCCATCAATCTTCCGGCCCTGTTATAACCAAGTTTCATGCGGCGCTGCAGCAATGATGTAGAGCCTACCTGGTTTTGCACGATCAAACGGGCTGCATCCGCAAATAAAGCATCACGATCAGCCAGGTCAAAGTCCTTGCCTTCCAGTTCTTTTTCATCCACATATTCCGGCAGAAGGAATGCCTGCGGATAGCCACGCTGTTCGCTGATGAAATCAACGATCTCTTCCACCTCAGGTGTATCCACGAATGCGCACTGCAAACGCGTTACCTCACCATTGTGAGAGATCAGCATATCACCTTTACCGATCAACTGCTCCGCACCACCCGTATCAAGGATCGTACGTGAGTCGATCTTGGATGATACCTTAAAGGCAATACGGGCCGGGAAGTTCGCCTTGATCGTACCCGTAATGATATTGACCGAAGGACGCTGCGTTGCAATGATCAGGTGAATACCGATCGCACGCGCCAACTGTGCCAGGCGGGCTATCGGCATTTCCACTTCCTTACCGGCCGTCATGATCAGATCCGCGAACTCATCGATCACCAGCACGATGAACGGCAGGTACTGATGCCCTTTCTGCGGATTAAGTTTTCGCTTTACAAACTTCTCGTTATACTCCTTGATATTCCTTGCGCCTGCCTCTTTCAACAGATCATAACGGTTATCCATCTCAATACAAAGCGCATTCAGCGTGTGCACCACTTTCTTTGTATCCGTAATGATCGCTTCTTCCTCACCGGGAAGTTTTGCAAGAAAATGTTTCTCGATATGCCGGTATACACTCAGCTCCACCTTCTTCGGATCGATCAATACGAATTTCATCTGCGATGGATGTTTCTTATACAGCAACGAAACAAGGATCGCATTCAATCCGACTGATTTACCCTGACCGGTAGCACCCGCCATCAGCAAGTGAGGCATGCTCGCCAGGTCTACGATATAATTATCGTTGTCGATCTTCTTACCGATCGCGATCGGCAAACTGAAACTGTTATGCTGAAATTTATCTGAAGACAATAGGGTCTTCATACTTACTACCGTCTTCTTTACATTCGGCACCTCAATACCAATCGTTCCCTTACCAGGAATAGGCGCAATGATACGGATACCCAATGCCGCAAGGCTCAGCGCAATATCATCTTCCAGGTTTTTGATCCGTGAGATACGAACACCCGCAGCAGGTACGATCTCGTACAGTGTTACAGTCGGACCAACCGTCGCACTGATCTTTTGTATCTCGATAGAATAGTTACGCAGCGTTGCGATGATCTGGTTCTTGTTCGTCTCCAGCTCTGCAGGATCCTGTATGATCTTTTCGCTGCCGTGCGTCTCCAGCAGATCCAATCCCGGGTATTTATAATCGCGCAGGTCAAGTGTCGGTTCATACGGCGGCAGGTTCTCCACCACTTTCTCTTCGTCTTCCGGTGGCTCTGCATCAGGCACGCTTTTGATCTCAAGCTCCAACCCGCTGGTGAATTGCTTCACCGGTTCCGGCCTGGTGATCTCAGGCTCCGGTTCCGTTTGTCTGAACGGAAGATCATTTATCTCCAGCTGATCATGCCGGTGGAACATATCGTTCACGATCTCTTTTTCCATTGTCAATGGCGTATCGCCGATCTCTTCTTCCTCCTCTTCCCTCTCCACCATTTGCAGATCATGCAGCTGTTCTTCTTCTTCCGTCCCGATCGTCACCTTCTGTTCGCCGGGCTTAAGTTTATTGCCTTTGGTAACAGGAATGAACAGTTTCGCGTCGTCTTCCTCCTCCTCTTCCTCTTCAGATTCTTCCTCCTCATTTTCTGTTAAGGGCACAGGAGAGATTACCGCTTTTTTACGTTCAGGTAGATTAAACGCAGGATTGAACTGCCAGATGATATAACCGGCAGCAACCAGCACCAGCAATGCGGCTGTACCGATCGTTCCGAAGATCCCCGTCAGCCATCTGCTGATCATATTTCCCACACCGCCGCCAAACGGGAACTGATCAAGCCCTCCTCCAAACATAAAGGCCAGTGATACGGATAACACCAGCAACCCGATGGTCACGTACTTCAGGTTTCTCCAGATAGAAAATACTTTGCGGTTGACCAGCAGGTTTATACCCACCACAAAAAAGAAAGTGCAGATAAGCAGTGCTGCGATCCCGAATCCCTTATACACAAAAAAATGGGAAATATAAGCACCAAGCCTGCCCAGCAGGTTGGATACATTTACGCCATTCTCTACCAGTATCCCGATGCCGGAGTTGTAGACCTTCGACTGATCTTCGCGCCAGGTAAAAAAATAGGATGTAAAGGCAACAAACAGGAATACGGACGCCAGCAATGATACTGCACCGGTGATCTTCCAGGTACGTTCATCGCGGGCAAGTTTCTTCCAATCGATCTTTTCTTCTTTTTCCTGTTTCCAGGCCTTTCCATCGGTCTTTTTCTTACCGTTTTTCGCGCTTTTCGCAGGACTCTTTTTCGACTTATTGGCCATATCGGCAAAGATATAACAGTTTGTAATCTTACAAGAATCGGGGAATGGATGATCCATGTTCGATGGTCGAATCTTGCCGGAAACTCCCGCAAGGTGATATTGTCCGGATCCAGAAGGTCTGTCGAACTGTTTTACTGTAGAAATCGACCATCGGGCGTCGATCATCCAACATCCCTTCTCCTTCAAAAAATTACCTCAAAGTGGTACGCATCCTCCAACGAAAAGAAAGCCGCAAACATTACATTTGAGCTATATTTTTAATAATGCGGATGCATGCGTAATCTTTACCTGGCGGTATTTATGTTTTTCATGGCCTTCTGGCAACCGGTGACGGCGCAGGAAAGCCATTTGTCGTCTGTAGACCTGAGCCAGATCCATCTGTCAAAAACGCTGGAGAAAAATATTGAATACGGTTATATAAACCCGGATGAATCACTCCAGGCCAGGTACGCCTCCATTCCGTTCAAGTGGGGAGAAAGTATCCATAAAAAATATGTGGATGATGAGAATGTCACCCGCAAGATCATCCTCCGTTTCAAAGCAAGCAATAATGCAGACACAGCGGCATCAGTCTGGTTCTATCCCGGCTATTACTACTGGGATATCAATCTTTTTAAAGAAACCGGCAAAGGACTGGAGCCCATCAACTCCATTGCGCCCGGAGAGACGAACGAGATCAGCTACCGCTATATGACCCTGCAGCCACACGATTCAGCGGTGTTTGTTGCAGAACTGATCCCGGTGAGAACCTACCTGAACACCATCCGGCCCAAGCTCGTCAGCCCCGCTTATCTCAATTCATTTATCAACGACACCTACAGTACCAACAACGAATCAAAGACTTTCACTTATCTTTTTTGCGGCTTACTGCTGATGATGATCCTCTTTTCACTGGCGAGCTTCGTCCAGGGAGGAAATCTGGAATTTCTTTACTATTCCGGCTATGCTATTTTTGTCGGCGTGATGTTACTGGTCAAAGCCGTGTACAGTTATCACAGCAGCCGCATGAGCTTCTTCCAGGAAGGCTATCTTGATTATGTGATGCTGTGTATCGGCCATCTTTTCTATATGCTGTTCATTCAACGCTACCTGGCCACAAAACGCAATCACCCCTTCCTGCATAAGCTGTATAACATAGGGATCCTGCTGCTGGTATTTTCTATTACAACATACAGCTTCTCTCATTTTTTTACTGATAATTATGCCATCGAAAAAAATGTAGAGAACATCACCAAAGCACTACTGCTGGTGATGGTGATCATCTTTTGTGTATATAGCCTGCAACGCTGGAAAAATAAACTGCTTCGCTACCTGTTCTGGGGAAACCTGTTCCTGTTTGTGTTCTCCCTCATGTCTCAGTTACTGATCTTCTGGAATATGATCCCGAAGACCTGGCCCTATATCTTCCATTCCGCTGTAGTGTATTATGAAATGGGGCTATTGCTTGAACTTGTTTTCTTCCTTGCCGGTCTGAATTACAAGAACCGGCGCCAGCTTATCGCTTCAGCAAGAGAGCGCGAAAGATTGAAAGCAGAGAACCAGATGAACGAATATGAAAAGGAGATCGCGGTCTATAAAGCACAGCAGCAGGAACGCGAACGCATTTCCGCGGACATGCATGATGAACTTGGTTCCGGCATGACCGCCATCAGGCTTATGAGCGAGATCGCCCGGAATAAGATGAAAGAGAACACCCCCGTAGAGATTGAAAAGATCTCGCATTCTGCAGATGAAGTACTGAACAAAATGAATGCGATCATCTGGAGCATGAACAGCGGCAATGATACGGTAGACAATCTTGTTTCTTATATCCGCGCCTACGCACTTGAGTATTTTGAATACACGCACATCGATTGCCGTATTTCCACACCGGATGAGATCGCGCCCACAGAACTGACCGGTGAAAAAAGACGCAACCTTTTTTTGTGTGTAAAAGAAACGCTCAACAATGCGTTGAAACATTCAAAAGCAACAGAGCTGAAGATCGATTTTATTATCGATACAAGTCTGACGATCATCATCCACGACAATGGCGGAGGCATCACGCCAGAGAAAATGCGCCAGTTCGGGAACGGCTTGAAGAATATTGCCAAACGGATGGAAAGCATCGGCGGCACCTATGAGATCAAAAATGATGGCGGAACTGTGACGATCTTACAATTACCCTTATAGAATTGGATACGATTAAGAGGCAGATTTTTAAGCTATTTGCCGGTCAATGAAAACGTGCGCCCATGCCATTAACTACAGGGCGTACGCGAATGAAATGGCAGACAAACCTCCACACCAATAATCAAAGAACAGTATACCGGCAGAATCCCACCGGTACGCAAAACAGATCTATCACTTTACCATTTTCATAGCAGACAAAAAGAACAGCAGCCATCCGGCAATAAAGAACAATCCGCCAAACGGGGTGATGATCCCTATTCCGGTCATACCCACATTACCCGTTGCCTTCATGGCGGTAAGCAGATACAGTGATCCGGAGAACAGTACTATGCCGATGATAAAACAATAACCGGCCCATTGCAGCAGCGGTTGCTGGCCCATTTTTTCAAATACGACCGCCGTCAGCACCAATGCAAGGGCATGATACATCTGGTATTGCACACCTGTCTGAAAAGTAGTGATCGTTTCCGCCGGCACATATTTTTTCAATCCATGCGCACCAAAAGCGCCGAGAACAACAGCGAGCCCACCCAGTAAAGAACCCGACATTAAAAATGACTTATGCATGAAATATCTTTTCAATGATCTGATCCAGCGAAGTATGTTCGTCAT
Organism: Citrobacter freundii; assembly: GCA_003243445.1. GTDB lineage: Bacteria > Bacteroidota > Bacteroidia > Chitinophagales > Chitinophagaceae > Terrimonas_A. Next base: position 29,465 of record QFQQ01000025.1, on the reverse strand, counting down.
CCTCGACGGTTACTTTCGCTTGTTCGTAATATATTTTCCTGTCTGAAAATTTCCTTACAATAAAACTATTCAACTGCGCATCACTAAGATCACGCAACAGGGGCCGGTGTTCCCTTTCCTTCTGCAGCCGTTTGAACAGTGTGGGCAATGGTGTGTTCAGCCAAACCGTAATGCCCGACTGATTCATGTATTCGATATTATTAAAATAACACGGTGCACCGCCGCCGCAAGCCATCACAAATGAATGATGACTCTCCGTAATAATATTCAACACCTCCTTCTCTTTCAACCGGAACATCTCCTCCCCTTCTTCCTGGAAGATCTGGTTGATCGACCGCTCTTCCGAATTCACGATCTGCTCATCCAGGTCAAAAAAAGGCAGGCTCAGCTTCTGGCTCAATTGCCTTCCGCGGTGCGTTTTGCCGGAACCCATGAAGCCGATGAGGAATATCTTCATAATTTGTTAGCTGACGATAGTGGTTCGATGTTGGATGATCGATGGTCGATGATCGATATCAGTTTCAGATGATCTTTACTATTTAGTCTATTTCATGAATAACAGGCGTTTCGTATCGATCATCGACCATCGACCATCGAAACTCACTTGAACGCATTCATTCCCGTCACATCCATTCCCGTGATCAGCAAATGTATATCATGCGTGCCTTCATACGTGATCACACTTTCCAGGTTCATCATGTGGCGCATAACGGGATATTCGCCGGTAATGCCCATGCCGCCAAGCATCTGACGTGCATCGCGGCATATATTCGTGGCGATCTCGCAGGCATTGCGTTTCGCCATGCTCACCTGCTGAGGAGTGGCTTTGCCCTCATTCATCAGCACACCGAGACGCCAATTGAGCAGTTGTGCTTTAGTAATTTCAGTTACCATCTCTGCCAGCTTCTTTTGCTGCAGCTGAAAACCGCCGATGGGTTTGCCAAACTGCTCGCGCTCTTTTGAATAACGGAGCGCCGTATCATAGCAATCCATTGCTGCACCGATCGCTCCCCATGAAATACCATAACGCGCTTTGGTTAAACAACCCAATGGTCCTTTCAAACCCTGCACATTCGGTAAGATATTTTCTTTGGGAACTTTTACATTGTCAAATACAAGTTCGCCAGTAGCCGAAGCGCGAAGACTCCATTTGCCATGCGTGGTCGGTGTTGAAAAACCCTCCATGCCACGTTCAACGATCACACCTCTTACAACACCCTGCTCATCTTTTGCCCAAACAACCGCCACCTGCGAAAAAGGCGCGTTACTGATCCACATTTTAGCACCGTTCAGTACAACATGATCACCCGCATCACGGATATTCGTCAGCATACTACTTGGATCACTGCCATGGTTGGGTTCGGTAAGGCCAAAACAACCCAGCCACTCACCACTCGCCAGTTTGGGAAGATATTTGTTACGCTGCTCTTCATTACCATACGCATAGATCGGGTACATTACGAGCGACCCCTGCACCGATGCAGTTGAGCGAACACCACTATCCCCGCGCTCGAGCTCCTGCATCATCAATCCGTAGGAAATATAATCAAGGCCTCCACCGCCGTATTGTTCAGGAATGGTAGGGCCAAAACAACCAAGATCACCCAGCTGTTTTACGATCTGCTGAGGAAACGCTGCGCGTTGTGCATAATCCTCGATGATCGGCGATATTTCTTTTTTCACGTAATTACGGACAGATTCACGCACAAGCTTTTGCTCTTCGGTGAGTAATTCATCTACATTAAAATAATCCGGGCTGGTAAACAGGTCTGTACGGGCTGCCATGCAATCGGGTTTTTTATTTCGGGCAAAGGTAGGAGAAAATGGGTTGTCCGTTACCCGTTGTCTGTTGCCGGGCTACACATCAGGTTTTGAGTCGGCCTTCAGCCACTGGTCATCGAACGGCCATACAGCTATAACCCGTCAGCAACAACTCAACCAACTCCCTTACCTTTGTTCCGCCTATGTTTTCCGGATTCGAAACATATCTCCGCTCCCTCGCTGACTTTACCGGCACGGACATTCAACGCATCACTGAACGCGCTACCCTCCGTCATATTCACCGCAATGAACTGCTTCTCCAGGAAGGGCAGATCTGCCGCCACAAGATCTTTATCCTCAAAGGCCTCCTCCGGACCTTTGGCACGACAACCGATGGTGGTGAACATGTTCTCCAATTCTCGCCCGAACGCAGCTGGACGCTCGATGTGGAAAGCTATGACAGGCAAACGCCCGCTCAACTCAATATAGCGGCCATTGAGAACAGTGATGTTTTACTCTGGCGAAAGAGCGATTTCGATTTCCTCCTCGCAGACATACCCGCACTCAAGGCATTCGCACAACGGCTTATCTCAAACAACATTTACAACAGCCGGCAGCGAATACTCACAACATTAGGCGGATCGCCACAGGAAAAGTATGAAGATTTTGTCCGCAACTTCCCGGACCTGTTACCGCGTTTACCCTTGCATATGATCGCCTCTTATCTCGGCATGTCGTTGAAAACGCTGACGAGGATAAGGAGGATGCAGATCAGGTAGGAAGAAAAGGTATGAGAAGTTCCAGAGGTTCCAGAAGTTCCAGAGGTTTCAGAGGTTGCTACCGCGATCTGTAAAAGTTTCATTTATCGAACGTGGCACTATTAGAAGTTAAACTAAGAAATTTTTGATAGTAGTCTTTTCATGATCAGGGCGGCAATTGGCAGATCGCGGTAGCAACCTCTGAAACCTCTGAAACTTCTGGAACCTCTGGAACCTTTTTCTCCCCCTGAAACCTCTGGAACCTTTCTCAGAAATCCTGGTCAAATGACCCCATTTTCCAACTTCCCTTCACACAACTTTGCCCTATAAAATCAATTCATATGCGTGTATTTGTTACAGGAGCTTCAGGATTTGTGGGCTCTGCAGTCGTCAGGCAATTGCTGCGGGCCGGTCACCAGGTGACAGGATTAGTTCGTTCCGAAGAGGCGGCAACAAGATTGCGGGAAAGCGGCGCTGAAACGCATACCGGCAACCTGGATCAGCCCGGGACGATCGTGACGGGTTTGAAAGATTGCGATGCAGTTATTCATACCGCTTTCAATCATGATTTCAGCAGATTCAAAGAGAATTGCGAACTGGACCGGAAGGTGATTCTTGCATTGGGAGATGCATTGGCCGGGTCCGGTCGGCCCCTGGTGATCACTTCCGGAATAGGCCTGCTGAGCACCGGCCGTTTGATCACAGAAGATGACCGGCCTGCGGACTCATCCGTGATCCCGCGTGCAGCATCGGAAGAAGCTGCGCATGCAGTGGCTGCTAAAGGAGTGAAAACTTATATTGTACGTCTTCCTCCCACTGTTCACGATAAAGGCGATCATGGATTTGTACCGATGATCATTGGCATGGCAAAAGAAAAAGGAGAATCAGTTTATATAGAAGATGGGCTGAATCACTGGCCTGCCGTTCATCGTTTTGATGCAGCCAACGTATACAAGCTGATCGCAGAAAAGCAACCTGCTCAGCAGGTTTATCATGCAGTTGCGGAAGAAGGTATCCCTTTCAGACAGATCGCTGAAACCATTGGAAAGGGACTGAATATTCCAACCGTCAGCAAAAGCGCCGCTGAAGCAGAGAAACATTTTACCTGGTTCACTCATTTTGCAAAAATGGATTGCCGTGCATCAAGCCAGCAAACACAGGATACATTGGGCTGGACGCCAACAGGAGACAGTCTGATGCAGGATCTCGTTCCGGGAATTTATTTCTGAAACAAAATATGACAACTCAGCAGGCAACGCCTTCCGGATCATTCTCCGGAAGGCGTTGCTTTATAAAAGGCAAAATTCTTTTAACTTGTACTGCCAATCCACCAGACATGAAAAGGAATCTCCTTCTTCTACTGATCCCGCTGCTGATACTAAGCGCTTGCAAAGAGAACGTGGTGACAACGAATGAACCTGAAACGGCCCCTGCCCCTTATGATTTCAATACTGACTCAACCGTATACAGCAATGAGATGAAGCGCTTCTGGCTTGTGTTATTGAAATCGGGTAATAACCGGGACCAGGACAGTGCGAGTGCAGCAAAGATCCAGGCTGCTCATTTAGCCAATATAAGCCGGCTTGCAAAAGAAGGAAAGATCATCATGGCCGGGCCGATCGGTGCTGAAGCAGCCATCCGCGGCATCTTTATTATGAATGCAAAAGATTCTGCGGAAGTTGCACAATTGGTCAATACAGATACAGCCGTTATCACAGGAAGATTAAAAATGGAGTACTATCCATGGTGGAGTGCGAAAGGAAAATTTATCTTTAAATAAGATGACTGGTAAATCATATTTTGTTCCTGCCATCGCGATGGGCGTGATCACTACAGCCGTTACAGGTGTGCTGCTGCTCATACCCGGAGGATTGCTCTTGTCTCATTTTTTGGGTTTATGGTTTAGCAAACCTTTATCGCTGCTGAGCAATTGGCAGGGAACTCTTCTTGTAGCGATTCTCTTTATTACCCTGTTTATCCTATCGCTTTTCCTGGCAGCATTTTCTGGCGGATGGATTTGTGCGAAGCGATCCGGACAGGATCATGAATACAGTCATGCATTGTTCTTATCCATTCTCTGGGCCATTGCAACGGCTATACTTTATTCAACGATGGAAGCCCCATCTCTCAAGCTATCAGTTGCAGCTATTGTTCCTGGTCCCGCCGGATATTTTACTGCAGCCAAGATACAGATTCGTAAAAAACAAAAACAACGACCTTTAATAAATTAAATAAGCTGCTAAATGAAGACCATTAACTCTGCGGAGAAAATGAAAGCTGTTCAATCACTGGCAGCTATTCTTTGCGGCTTGCTTACTGGTGCCTTAACAGGGGTTGCATTGTTCTTCCCTGCTGCATATATTGCAAGCCTGAAGTATGATCACAATGAAGGGAATATGACGGTTATCCTGCTTATATTAACGCTGGCATGGAGCTTTACAACGTTGCTTGCCGCAACATGGGCATGCGCTACGATGTCGAATAGAGGTCAGGAAAAAAAATGTGTCGCAATTGTTGCGATCTTACCGGCGGCAGCAACATTGACCATCGCTTTTATTCCAAAATTAACATTAGGTGAAAAGGCGGCTTGCATATTAGCACTGTTACTTCCAATTTATGCAGGAAGCCTAGCAGGATATAAACTTGCTCTCTGGCAGAAAAAACGGGCTGTTGAGCGAACGCTTTCACACTAAACAAATCCAATAGCGCACTAGCAAGATCTATCTATAGATCAGCAGACACCGGAGTGATTGATCATTCCAGCTTAGTCTTTCAAATAATGCTGCATCTCATCCCTGTATTCCTTCGCCACTTTCGCCGCCGCTTCTGCAAAATCTTCTTTGGAAGAGGCATAGATCACGGCTCTGCTCGCATTCACCAGAATACCCACATCTTTGTTCATCGCCTTTTCTGAGATCTCTTTTAAACTTCCACCCTGCGCTCCAACACCCGGAACTAGATAAAAATGATCAGGAGTGAGCTTGCGTATATTGATGAATTCATCTGCCTGCGTGGCGCCAACTACAAACATCAGGTTATCGGGGCTGCCCCAAGTGCCGACAGTCTTTAACACCTTTTCGTATAACAACTCCTCTCCCGCTTTCTGCAATTCAAAATCAGCCGCGCCTTTATTGGAAGTAAGGCCCAATACAATCGCCCATTTACCTTCATATTGTAAAAAAGGTTTTACACTATCTTCACCCATATAAGGCGCCACGGTTACAGAATCAAACGGCAGGGATGAGAAAAATGCCTTTGCATACTGATCGGACGTATTACCGATATCACCGCGCTTGGCATCCGCGATCGTAAAATGATCTGTGCCGATATAATGAACCGTTTTCTCCATAGCCTCCCATCCTTTTAATCCCAGTGCTTCATAAAAAGCCGTATTGATCTTGTATGCCACGCAATGATCGCGTGTTGCATCAATGATCGCTTTATTGAACGCGAATACGGGATCTTTCTCCGTTAAAAGATGTTTGGGGATCTTGTCAATATCCGTATCCAATCCTACACACAAATAAGACTTCTTCTGACGGATCTGGGCGACGAGTTGCTGACGGTTCATAATTCCGCAAATTTACGGGCTGAGGACAGATGAAGAAAAAGAGTTTTAACAGATCAGGAAATATAACCGTCGAAGGAAATAGCTTTTTCGAGTGCATCAGCGAAGTGCCATACTTCCTCATAGGTATTATAAAGCGGGACCGGTGCAAGCCGGATCACATCGGGTTCACGCCAGTCCACCATAAATCCTTTTGTCATGAGGTATTCATAGATGGCGCGGCCACGTTGCTTCATGAGCATGGACACCTGGCAGCCATGATCGTTGTCAGTATCAGGAGTAATAAATTGTATCACCGCAGGCTCTACCGACTGGTTCGCGCGTTTTAGTAAGTACCACAAATAATCGTTCAGGGTTTTTCTTTTTGCCTGCATCTTTTCCCAACCAGCTTCTTGTATAATATCCAGGGAGGAACGCAGTGTGGCATACATCAGGAAAGGCGGCGTACTTAATTGCCAGCCTTCAGCTCCGGCCATTGGCACAAACCCTTTGTCCATTTTAAAACGCGTGGGCTTATCATAACCCCACCATCCGGCAAAGCGGGGAAGATCTTCGCTGAAGTTTTTCTCATGCACAAATACACCGCCGATCGCTCCGGGTCCTCCATTAAGATATTTATAACTGCACCAGCAGGCAAAATCAACATTCCAGTCGTGCAGGTATAGCGGAATATTTCCCGCCGCATGCGCCAGGTCAAAGCCAACTCTAGCGCCGGCTTTATTGGCAGCCGCAGCAATTGCTTTCATGTCAAAAGCCTGACCGGTGTAGTAATTGATCCCGCCAAACAATACCAGTGCCGTTTCATCGGCATATTTCTCTATGGTGCTGATAATATCTTCTGTACGTAAAGTGAATTCGCCTTCGCGCGGACTTACTTCAATGACCGCCTCTGCAGCATCAAACCCATGATGTTGCACATGCGTTTCAAATGCATACTGATCGCTTGGAAATGCTTTTGCTTCGCAGATGATTCGGAAGCGTTTTTTTGTTGGCCTGTAAAAACTCACCAGCATCAGGTGAAGGTTCACCGTAAGCTGATTCATCACCACCACTTCCGCCCGTGACGCACCCACAACTTTCGCAAGCGTTTCCGTAAGCGTATCATGATAATTCATCCATGGTTCTTTCCCATGAAAAAAAGATTCCACGCCAAGGCTTCCCCAATCATTCAGGATCTGCTGCATATAATCCTTCGCCGCCTTTGGCTGCAAGCCCAATGAATTTCCCAGGAAATAAACAAGCTGTTTCCCGTTCTCTTCAGGAATGACAAACCTATTGCGGTATTCCCTCAAAGGATCCTGCTGATCCAGTTCGCGGGCGAAGTCCAGTTCGGGACGGAAGTGAGCCATGGATTTCTTTTAAAGTTTAAGAGTCAAAAAAAAGTTTAAGAGGTTTAAGAGGTTCCATAGGTTTCAGAGGTTGCTACCGCGCTTTGGAAAGTCTGTCGATTATTTGGAGGTTCCAGGACGTTGAGACAGCTTTTAACACATTCCTTTTCAAACTGCGGTAGCAACCTCTGGAACTTCTGAAACCTCCGAAACCTCTGGAACCTCTAAAAAGCCCCCGTACTCCCCCCATCCACCGCAAGATTCACCCCATTCACATACGAAGCAGCCGGTGATGCAAGAAAGGCGGCAACAGCTGCGATCTCTTCTGGTTCGCCGAATCGTTTGGCAGGGATCTGTTGCTGCATTTTAGTCGCAAGGTCTTCTTTGGTTGTTTGTTGTTTGGCGGAGTTATTGGTGATCAGGCTTTCGAGGCGCTGCGTTTTTGTATAGCCGGGTAAAATATTGTTAACGGTGATCCCCCAGCCAGCCACTTCATTAGCGAGTGTCTTTGCCCATCCGGCTGTAGCCGCACGGATCGTGTTTGATACGCCGAGATTGGCGATCGGGATCTTCACGGAAGTAGATACGATATTAATGATTCGTCCATAACCCGCCTGCTTCATTCCGGGCAATACCGCCTGTGTCAATTGCTGGTAATTGATGATATGCTGGCTGAATGCGGCCATGAATGCTTCTGCACCCGCATCAGCAATAGGTCCCGGCGGCGGACCGCCCGTATTGTTAACAAGAATATGAATGGTGAACGATTGCGCGATCTCAGCTGCCACGCTTTTCACCGCCTCATTGCTGCTGAAATCAACCACACGATATTCATGCTTCTTTATAACAGGATGCAACGAAGCAACCGCCTCCTTTAATGACTGTTCATTCCGCGCGAGCAATATGCATTGCGCTCCAAGCAGCGCCAGTTCTTTTGCGATGGCCAGCCCAATGCCCTGGGTGCTGCCACAGATGATCGCAGTTTTATCTTGAAGGGAAATGTTCATGCTGCAAGATACGGCGCGATTCGGGGAGTTTGAGAGGTTTCAGAAGTTTCAGAGGTTCCAGAAGTTCCAAAGATTCCAGAGGTTGCTGCCGCGAATTGATACTTTTGCATTGCCTGATCAAAACTTCTGTTCGCAGAACTTCTGGAACTCCTGGAACCTTTGGAACCTCTGGAACTTCTAAACCCCGCTTTATCTCATTTCTGAAACACCCTCCCCCTCCGCTCTTCCATCATCCTCGCAATCCATTGCGCACTCGTGTCTTTTTCTTTGAGTTGTCTGATGATATTATCGTAGCTCCATTCATCCCTGTTCTGGCTGAGCTTGAATACATTTTCGGTTTTCTCCACTTCAATTTCAAAAGCAACGATCGCTTTTGTCATCCTGTTGATATATTCCTGTGGAATGTCTTTGAAATTTGCACCTGAATCCGGGTTGTCCTCGTAATGTGTTGTTGTCCGGTCAAGCACATCCAGTAATGCCTGATGGTCAAGAAACCGGATCTTCCCTTTACAATGCACACTCACATAGTTCCAGGTTGAGCCCTGCCCCTTGTCGGAATACCAGCTTGCACTGACATAGCAGTTTGGTCCGGTAAATACAGCCAGCACATTGGGGTTTTGCTCGAAGGCAAGGTGATGGTCCATTTTTTTCATCAGGTGCCCTGACAAAAAAAGTGTTCCCTCCCTTTCATCAATAAACACAGGGATCTGCGTAGCTACAGGCTGGTTATTCGCATCCACACCGGAGATAAATGCGAACGGATGCGCTCTTGCAAATGCGATCACTTCTGCGGGATCGTTTTCTTTAAAATAGGAAAGGTTGTACATGGTGCGAAGATAATGCGGGGTTGGGTTCGATGTTAGATGTTAGATGGTCGATGGTCGGATTTACAGCATGAGATGAGGTATTATATGTTCAATCTTCAAAACCCGTGAAACAAGATAAGCCCCTGGTATATTTAAACCAGGGGCTTATCTTGCTATTACAAAATTTGTCATCTTACTACGCCCGGGAGAAGACTCCCGCCTTAAATCCGACCATCGACCATCTAACATCGAACATCCTTATCCTACCACTTCCGCCACACTCTCCGCATTCATATTCGCATTTCTCATCGATACACTTCTGATCACATGGCTTGCGAACTCCTTGAATGCTGCTTTCGTCACTTCGTCATTGCTTACCATGATCGGTTCGCCCTGGTCACCGCCTTCGCGGATGCTTTGTACAAGCGGGATCTGGCCAAGGAATGGCAGATCATATTCGTCGGCGAGACGGCGGCCGCCTTCTTTTCCGAAGATGTAGTATTTATGATCAGGCAACTCAGCCGGAGTGAAATAACTCATGTTCTCTACCAGTCCGATCACCGGAACATTCAGTTGCGCCTGACCAAACATGGCAATACCTTTTTTTGCATCGGCGAGGGCAACATCCTGCGGAGTGGTAACGATCACCGTGCCGGTGACCGGAACGGTCTGCATCAGCGTGAGGTGGATGTCTCCGGTACCCGGAGGCATATCCACTACCAGGTAATCGAGTTCATCCCAGTACACATCGGTTACAAACTGACGGATGGCACTGCTGGCCATTGGTCCGCGCCATACAACGGCGTTCTTTTCGTCCACCAGCAGACCTATACTCATCAGCTTGATGCCATATTTTTCCAGCGGCACGATCATGCCTTTTCCTTCGATCTCCACCATCATCGGGCGTTCACCTCTTACGCCGAACATGATCGGCACGCTTGGCCCATAGATGTCCGCGTCCATCAATCCTACTTTTGCACCGCCGGATGCCAGGGCAAGCGCGAGATTGGATGATACCGTTGATTTTCCCACACCACCTTTACCGCTCACCACTGCGATGATATTTTTTACACGGGGCAGCACAGTGCCGGGATCATTGCGTTTGGTGGTCGTATTAGCGCTGAACTTAACATTTACCGCAGCGTCTTTATTTACCAGTAGCTTTACGGCATTGATACAGGCGTTCTTGATCATATCCTTCATCGGGCAGGCCGGAGTGGTCAGCACGACTGTGAACGAAACATAATTTCCATCAATCTGTATGTCTTTCACCATGTTGAGGGTCACAATGTCCTTCCCGAGATCAGGTTCCTGTACATTTCCGAGGGCTTCCAGTATTTTTTCTTGCGTCATTTTCAAAGCTTATGTTAAAATGGAATCGAGCTGCAAAGGTAAACACTTGTAAAGCTAAATAGTTGACAGATTTACACAACTTCCCCTTATTTTTAGGGCGTGAAGAAACTTATACAATACCTGGCGATCGCCGCCTTTTTTATAGTACCCACCACCGCAAAAGCGCAGTTTGAAACAGCCCGGGATTCTGTAGTCCAGTTATATGGTGTGATCATGACCGCAGACAGTCTTGTGGGCATTCCCGCAGTCAGCGTTACGATCAAAGGTCAGAACCGCGGTACGCTTACTAACGACCAGGGTGTTTTTTCGATCGTTGTGTTGAAAGGTGATGAGATCGAGTTTTCTCACGTCAGCTATAAACCAAAGACCATCAGCATTCCCAAATCACTTGAAGGGAATCAATACAGCGTGATCCAGCTTATGGTTGCCGATACCGTTTATCTTCCCGCCACGATCATCAAACCGCGCCCGACCCCTGAGCAGTTTGCCCGTGATTTTGTGAACGCTAAAGTTCCCGATGATGATATCGAGATCGCCCGTCAGAACACCAGCGAAGCCAAACGCCGTGTCCTCCTCAAAACCGTTCCCGGCGACGGCCGCGAGGCAACCAGCATCCAGTTCCGCAATGTAGCCAACCGAGCCGTTTACCAGGGCCAGGTACCCCCGATGAATATCTTCAACCCGGCAGCCTGGGCGGATTTTATTCAGAGCTGGAAGAGAGGGGATTTCAAGAATAAGTAAGATCGTTCCGGTTGGTTCGATGATCGATGTCAGATGGTCGATGGTCGAATTTAACGCAGGAATATAAGAGATACTAAAGCCTTCCATAAATGGGAGGCTTTAAAGTTTACCAGAATCTATAAGACAGAATCCCTCAGGTTGAAAATCGACCATCCGACATCGCCTACGCCGATCAATTTTCAACCCCTGCGTTTTGCGTACATTTGCGAAAATCAATTGCTATATGATCAAAACTGTTTCAGTAATCGGTGCAGGCACAATGGGAAATGGTATTGCACACGTGTTTGCACAAAATGGATTTAAGGTGAACCTGATCGACCTGTCGAAGCCGCAGTTGAATAAGGCGATAGCAACGATCGAAAAAAACCTGGACAGACAGGTGACGAAGGGAAGCATTACAGAACAAATAAAGTCGCAGACACTTGCAAACATCGCAACAATGGAAAGCCTTGCAGGGATAAAAGATTCAGACATGGTGGTTGAAGCGGCAACAGAAAATATCGATCTAAAATTATCCATCTTCAAACAGATCGATGAAACAGCTCCGGCAGGATGCATTCTTGCAACCAATACCTCATCCATCTCCATTACCAAAATAGCAGCAGCCACAAAACGCCCCGGTCATGTGATCGGCATGCATTTCATGAATCCTGTGCCGGTGATGAAATTGGTGGAAGTGATCAATGGATATGCAACAGAAAAAGGTGTAACAGATACGGTCGTAGACCTGAGCAAAAAGCTCGACAAGATCCCTTGCGTGGTAAATGACTATCCCGGCTTCATCGCCAACCGCATCCTGATGCCGATGATCAATGAAGCGATTTACAGCTTATACGAAAGTGTTGCCGGTGTTGAAGAGATCGACACCGTCATGAAACTCGGCATGGCTCATCCGATGGGACCACTCCAGCTCGCCGACTTCATCGGTCTCGACGTTTGCCTCTCCATCCTCGACGTACTGCACAAAGGATTCGGCAATCCCAAATACGCGCCCTGCCCGCTCCTCGTGAACATGGTCACTGCCGGCAAACTTGGCGCAAAAACAGGGGAAGGGTTTTATGTGTATACGCAGGGGAGTAAAGAGCTTGTGGTGAGTGGGCAGTTCAGGTAGGGTGAAGGTTTGGGAAATTTGGGAGGTTTTATAGGTTCCAGGGGTTCCAGGGGTTCCACGAGTTTCAGAGGTTGACTCCAAGATGGAAGTCTATCGCACATACGAAGTTGAATACGTAAGAAAACGGATGTTAAGTTTAATCAGTAAGTAACTTAACATCCGTTTTTTTATACTGACCGGTTCATAACCTGTCTCATCCGTTCACGACAACCTCTGAAACTTGTGGAACTTCTGGAACCCCTGGAACCTATGAAACCTCCTAAACCTTTCTCCCCCCGAAACATGGCACTGTTTTATCACACTACTCTCTATCAACACGCACAAACACATGGAAACAGCAACAAAAGCTCCTTCTAAAACAATACCGCAAGTTTCTATTGACGGAATGGGGAGTATTCTCCACAGCAAAGGCGTTTTCTTCAGAGTATGGGCGCCGCATGCGAAGAAGATCTTTGTAACCGGCGAGTTCAATGACTGGGCCGCTGACAAAGATGAAATGAAGCATGAAGACAATGGCTACTGGGGAGTGAATATTCCGGAGGCAAAAAGCGGTCAGGCTTACAAGTATGTACTGGAAACAGATGCAGGCAGACTTTACCGGAACGATCCTTACGCGAAAGAAATAGCAGGCTCTTACGGCAATTCGATCATCACCGACCCGGGTAGTTTTGAATGGTCGGATCACGACTATAAAATGCCCGATTGGAATACACTGGTGATCTATGAATTGCATGTCGGCACCTTCAACCGCAAAGACAATTCAAAACCCGGAACTTTTTATGATGTGATCGAAAAGCTCGATTACCTCCACGAGCTCGGTGTAACGGCATTGGAGATCATGCCACCCGTGGAATTTCCGGGCGGCGTATCCTGGGGTTATAATCCTTCCCATCCTTTTGCGATCGAATCAGAATATGGCGGCATCGATGGATTCAAGTCATTGATCAACGAAGCACATAAACGCGGTATCGCGATCATTCTTGATATCGTATACAATCATTTTGGCCCGGATGATCTTGATCTCTGGCGCTTCGATGGCTGGAGCGAAAATGATGGTGGTGGTATTTATTTCTACCAGGACAAAAGAAGAAAAACACCATGGGGTGATTCAAGACCTGATTACGGACGCGCGGAAGTCCGTCAGTACATTCGCGATAATGCCCTTATGTGGCTGGACGAATTCAAAGTTGATGGACTTCGTACAGACGCCATCGCCTTTATCCGCAATGTAAATGGTGAGAACAATCCGGACGATGATATTCCCGAGGGCTGGAGCCTGATGCAATGGATCAACCAGGAAATTGCCGAACGCTTTCCCTGGAAGATCACCATCGGTGAAGACATGCAATGCAACGAATGGATCACCAAAGATAGAAAAGATGGCGGCGAAGGATTCGATACACAATGGGACGCTTCGTTTGTGCACCCGGTAAGACGCGTGCTTTCCGCTCCTGATGACCAGGAACGTAATATGGAAGATCTTGCAAAAGCGATCACGTTCACTTACAATGGCGATACCTGGCAGCGGGTGATCTACACAGAATCACACGACGAAGTTGCCAATGGCAAAAAACGTGTGCCCGATGAGATCACACCCGATGAAGCACACAGTTGGTTTGCCAGGAAAAGATCAACACTTGGAGCTGTGCTGGTGTTCACCTCACCCGGCATCCCGATGATCTTCCAGGGACAGGAAATGCTGGAAGATGGATGGTTCTCCGACACAAGACCGCTCGACTGGTCAAAAGCCAGTGCCTTCGACGGCATTGTAAAACTTTATAAAGACCTTATACATCTGCGCACGAACCGTCACGGCGTGACGAAAGGATTGACCGGAAGGCAAACAGAGATCTTATACATCAATGAAGAAGAGAACATCATCGCTTTCTGCAGGAAAGACCAGGGCGGTTCAAAAGATACTACCGTTATCATCATTAATTTCGCCAATAAAGAACAAAAGGATTTTATCATACCCTTCCCCGAAGCGGGTCTTTGGAAAGTGCGTTTCAACAGCGACTGGAAAGGCTACGATCCGGAGTTTCATGACAGCTTTGCATACGATACCGAGACACTCGACTCCACTGCCGATGATCAGGGAGTTTTTCATGCAAGGGTGAACCTGGGGCCGTATAATGCGATTGTTTATTCGTTGGACTAAGGGTAAGCAGGGGTTCAAGAGGTTTGAGAGGTTTGAGATGTTTGGGAAGTTTCATAGGTTCCAGGGGTTCCAGAGGTTCCAACGGTTGTCGTAACCGGATGAGACGGGTTTATTAACAGCTGGTATAAGAAAACGGATATTAAGTTTACTTACTGATTAAACTTAATATCCGTTTTCTTGCGTATTCAACTTCGTAGGTGTGATAGACTTCCATTGTTGAGTCAACCTATGAAACCTTTGGAACTCCTGGAACCCCTGGAACCTATCAAATCTCCCAAACTTTTCGAACTTTTCCCCCTCACACCTCCCCCACCTCCACCGTCCGCAAATCCTTTATCTTAAACAACACCTCATCCAACCTGTTCTTCGGTATCCCGATCTCCATCACGCAAAACAGATTCGTTTCCTGTTTATCCACCACACAGTCGAAATACTTGATGATCTTCATCACTTCGTTCATTTGCGTGTAATCGAATTCAAGTTTATAATTGATCAATACCGGTTTCTGTACAAAGGGCGTTACCTGTAATGCAAGTGCGGCGGCGCTTTTGTAGGCATTGATCAGACCGGGCACGCCAAGTAAAGTGCCACCGAAGTAACGGACGACAATGATCAGTACATTCGTCAGTTGCTTGCTGTCTATCTGCCCCAGTATGGGCCGGCCCGCCGTGCCGGACGGTTCGCCATCATCGCTTACCCTGTATTGCAATCCATCGAGACCTAAGCGATAAGCAAAACAATGATGCGCTGCCTTTGGGTGTTCTTTCTTGATCTCTGCCAATCGCTCTTTAAAATCATTCACAGACATTACCGGGAACGTATAGGCGATGAATGTACTTCCCCGGTCTTTATATTCTGCCGAAGAAGATGTTTCCACGGTACTGAAATAATCAGGCGTCATTTATGATGTTGCTTTTACTGGTTCAAAAAATTTGATGCGGTCATTTTCCAGTTGGATCTCATTTACAAGGCCGGCCTGTCTGATCATGGGTGCAGGAAGACCGACTCCCGCCGTAAGCGCTGTGTTCTCTATCAACCTTATCTCATCCCATGCCGCTTCATCAATGAATGATTGAAGAAGATAAGCGCCACCTTCCACCAGTACACTTTGTATGTTCAGTTGCTTGAGCGCATGGAGGATCTGGTGAACAACACTGGTATCTTCTGTGACCTGGTAATAACCGATCCCATTATTCTCCTGATGCCGGTGTTTATTAAAAATGATGGTTTGGCTGGCATTATTGAAGATCCTTAATGAAGCAGATAATTTCAAATCCATATCCACCACAAGACGAACGGGAGATCTCCCGGGCCAGAGACGTGTGGTCAATTCAGGATCATCCGCACTTGCCGTATTCGTACCGATCAGGATGGATTGTTCCTCGCTTCTCCATTTATGTACAAGACGGTTACTGTAATCATTGCTGATCAGCAGTCTTCTTCCGCTTGTGCCAATGCGTGCATCACTTGTCTGCGCCCATTTCAATATTACATAAGGACGATGTTCCGTATGGAATGTAAAAAAACGTTTATTCAGGTCCCGGCATTCCTGCTCAAGCACACCAACTGTTACATTGATACCTGCATGTCGTAATTTTTCAATCCCCTTTCCGTCCACCTGTTTAAAAGGATCACGGCAGCCAACGACTACAGTTGGGATCCGGTGACGGATGATCAAATCTGCACAAGGCGGCGTTTTACCAAAATGTGCGCAGGGTTCAAGCGAAACATAGATTGTGGATAATGGCAGCAATGCTTCATGTCCGTTTTCGATCGCCTGTTTTACACAGTTTACTTCCGCATGCGCCTGTCCATACAACTCGTGATAACCTTCCCCAATGATCACGCCGTTATGCACGAGCACCGCGCCAACCATCGGGTTGGGCGCAACGCTGCCCGCACCCAGCTTTGCCAGCTGAATACAGCGCCGCATAAAGTTTTCGTGTGATTGTAAAGACTGATCGCCGGTCATCGGCCGCAAATGTAAATGAATTAAGTTTGCCGGATGACGATACAGGAAGCAAGAAGACTTGGAATGCAGCGTTTGAGCGCAATCTACGCAACCGGGGAAGCGGCAACGATCAGTGACTGGGTGATAGAACACATAACCGGCGCAAAGATGACCGACAGGGCGGCCAACCCTGAGAAGCAGCTCTCGGCCGAACAAGCACAGGAGCAAAGCCTGTTACTGGAAAGACTGCTGACCCATGAACCCGTCCAATATGTGCTTGGTGAAGCCTGGTTTTGCGGACTGAAATTCAAAGTCGACTCCAACACACTCATTCCCAGACCGGAAACGGAGGAACTGGTGGAATGGGTGATCGATAACTGTAAATTTCCACTGGATGAACTGAATATCCTGGATATAGGCACAGGAAGCGGATGCATTGCCATAGCGCTGAAGCGGCGGTTGGGAAAATGCAGGGTCTGGGCTTGCGATCTCAGTCCGGGTGCACTGGCCCTTGCAAAAGAGAACGCGCGGAATCTGGGGGCTGATGTGAATTTGATCCAACTGGATTTTCTTTCAGCCGAAGCACGGAAAGACCTGCCGGCTTTCGACATCATTATCAGCAATCCACCTTATGTGCCTGAAAAAGATAAAGAGAATATGGACGCAAACGTGCTGAATTATGAGCCACACCTGGCGTTATTCGTTCCTGACAACGATGGGCTTATCTTTTACCAGGCTATCGCGGAATTCGGGCTTACGCACCTGAAGACAGGCGGAAACATCTATGCAGAGATCTATGAAGGCGCGGGAAACGAGACCCGGCAATTATTTGAGAACAAAGGGTATGAGGCTGAGCTGAAACGCGATATGCAGGGCAAGGACCGGATGATAAGGAGTTATATGGCCTGAATTTTCCGGAGTCTAAGCAGGACCTGACTGGAATTGAAGTCTGTTATGTTAGTAGTAGCTTAGAAGCTGGTTCACGCGTATTTCTAAGTGTTTTAATCTATGCGTTCATAAGCTACTTTTCCCACCAGTTTGCCCTGTGGAGAAAACAACGACACCGTCATCTTCCCGTTATCAATCTTCTCCACTTCCCGCTCTTCTTCCCTGGTGTATCCACCGGTCTGATCCTGGAAATGAAGCCTGAGAGAACGCGCGGAGTTGTTGTACACATAAGTGCCGTTGCCTCCGGGCACATCCGTAAATATATTGAAGCGGGCGTCAGGATAAAATGTAAGAAATTCCCGGAAACCATTGGCTTCCACCCAGTTGAACTGGCCGGAGTCCTCTGCGTATACGGCAGTGCTCACCCATTTACCCACGATAGGCTGGGTTGAAGCAAGATCCTTATTCTTTGAACAGGAGGAAAAAAAGCCGATAAGTATCAGGCCTGATAAGAGGCGGAGACCCTTCATTTGTATTGGATTTGGAACCGTCCAAAACTAGCGTAGACGGATTGCAAAACCAATAGTAAAATCCCGGTTATTTCACTACGCCGAGCGGACGGGCACCGGCTGATTTGGCCAGTTTCATTACCCGGAACACCTCGCCATAATAAGCAATACTGTCCGCATTGATCACTACAGATGGAGTGTCAACCGTTGCCTGTGCACGCCTGATCTCCTGTATCAGGAAACTGTCGAGCATGCCCGATTCAACCGGTCGCTGACCGATAAAGAATTTCTGGTCTTTATTGATAGAGACGACAATGTTCTGCTTTGCCTTTGTATCACGAGTCCCGCGCGGATTGTTCACCTTCACCACATTTGGATTTGCCATTGTGGTAGTAATAAGGAAGAACATCAGCAGAATGAAGAGGATATCATTCAGCGAGTCAGTAAATACTTCAGATTGTTCCCTATGTTTCTTTCTGAACTTCATTCGCCTTCCTTTTTATCGGGTGGTTGGTTCCTGTAATACATCAAGGAAATCTGCAGATGCACTTTCCATTTTATTTGCGGCCTTATCGATCTGTGTATTCAGATAGCTGTAGGCAAGATAAGCCAGCAGACCGATCACGAGACCTGTGATAGACGTGATCAGCTTTGTATAGATACCCTGCGAAATGATCTTCAGATCTACCTCACCGGCACGCTGGATCTGGGAGAACAATTGCATCAGACCGATCAGGGTTCCCACGAAACCAAAGATCGGCGCGGCTTTGGAGATAAAGGATAATACACCAAGATTCTTCTCCAGCTTATACATCTCCAGTTGTCCTACATTATCCATGCTCTTTTCAATACTGTCGATATGTTTGCCGATACGCTGAATCCCTTTATCGATGATCCTTGCTACCGGATTATTTGTATTCTTTGCAAAGCTTCTTGCAGCGCTGATATTTCCGCTGATGATATTGTCGCGGATAATATTCATAAAATTCGGATCAAGCCTTGAAGCCTGCCTGATCGCGATCTGTCTTTCTGCAAAAAAGTATACAGTAAGCAACAACATCAGGCCCAGCGGCACCATGATCCAGCCGCCCATATAGATGAGGTCAAAAAAACGGATGGTTTCTTCTTTTCCTGCAGTAGCGCCAGGAGCACCTCCGGCAAGCGTATCAACAATCTGTAAGAGGTCAAACATAGATCATCATCTTTAATGCGTAAATGTAAGGCATGCGATAAGAAAAGGTTTTCGATTATTATCAACAGCCCTGAATAACCACGTTGTCAAACGGGAAAAATAGTACCAGATTGTTTGGGGTTGAAGGGGTTGGCATATTTTTAACAAGGCGACGGACGACGATGGGAAGAGAGACCGCGGACGACAGACCGCAGACCGCCGTACCAGTCATTAATTAAGAAATGGTCTTCTGTTCCTCGAAGAATATACCTGTTACAATAGTTGAAGCCTTCTGAAATCAGAAGGCTTCAACTATAAGATGCATTTTTGCTTTTCAATTCTCTGAACGAACATCGCAATTCAACCTCGTCCATGCGGTCTGCGGTCCGCGGTCTTCTCTCTCAACTCTTCGCTCCCGCCTGTTTCACCATCAACGCCTGGATCTGCTTCATCGTCATTTCCATTCCATCAGGGCTGCCATCCAGGAAGATCACATTGCCTTTGCCGTATTCAGCAAAGTTCTTGATCGCTTCGGTCCACATGCTGAAGAGGATCACATTGGTATCGAGATTGGCCTGTTTCATCTGTTCTGCTGCTTCGGTCATACCGGCGGCAACTTCCTTGCGGAAGAGTGCCACACCCTGACCGCGCAAGCGCGCTGCTTCTTTCTCCGCTTCGGCGGAGATCTTGATGGAATTACCATCGGCTTCTGCAGCTTTGGTTTTGGTGATCAGCAATGCCTGACCTTCATTTTCCGCGGCAGCTTTCAGGTTATTACTTGCTACCACTTTACTCATGGAATCAAGGATCAACTTATCGAACGTAATATCATTGATCTGGAGATCCTGCAGATGATAACCCCACTCCTCAAGTGTATGATCGATCTCTACTTTTACATATTGTACGATCTCGCGGCGGAGACCAAGTACTTCCGCCTGTTTTTTTGTCGCAACAAATGAACGGATATTTCCTTCGATCGTTCGGATCAGCGCCTGCATCAGATCACGGTCTGTGATAAATTTGAACGCCACACGCTTGATCGTTTCTTCGCTTTCGTTCTGTACAGCATAGAGCAACATGCTTTTGAAATAAACATTTGCCTGATCCTGCGTTACTGCTTGGAACTCGAGTTCCACTGATCTGTTCTGTATAGAGATCTTTTTAGATAACTGTTCGATTACCGGCATTTTTATCTGTAAGCCCGGCCTTACCACACGCCGGTATTTACCAAACATCGTGATAACACCAACATAACCCTGATTGATCGTAAACAGCGAACTGAAAAAGATAAAGAGGATAACAAGTATCCACCAGTAGCTTGCCAGGAAATGACCTATATCCATTGTGCGTGATTTTGTCAACTAAGATAAGATAAGGCCTGACAATCTGATAATAATTATTCCCGGAGGTAAACCAGTACTTCTACGCGGCGATTTTTCTGACGGCCAGCCGGCGTACTATTATCCGAAACCGGTATGCGGTCGGCCATTCCATAAATGAACACCGGAACAGGCTTCTTACTGATGCGCGGCGCAACGTAATCCGCAACAGTTCTTGCACGGTTCTTTGAAAGTACTTCATTGGATGCAAACGAACCTGTATTGTCTGTATGTCCCTTGAATATCAGCGAATCGATCTGCTTACCATTTGCAGCACGGATGATACTGTCCAGCACACCAAAGCCGGATGATTGCAGAACAGCCTTTCCCGTTTCAAAAAGTATATCCGGTAATACAAGTGTGTCGATCACGGTCACACTGTTCCGTTGCAATTCAGGTGTAGGCATCGGTGCATTCCTGTAGTACCTCATCTTGCGGTCAATCAGTTCATGTCTTTCATTTTCGGCATAGATCTCATCTGTTGCATCCTGCCAGTTTGAGCAGAGGTGTTCATTCGGATCCAACGGATACATGGAAAAATCATCAAGGAAAATGAAGTAGCGGTTCTCAAGCTGATCCTTCCTGTCGCCACGATAGTCAGCTTTTGCAAAATATCCTGCAAGCAGATAAACTTCTTCTCCCGTGGCCTTATAAGTTAGCTGCACTTTTCGCCAGGCGCTGTCACCAAAACTGCCGGGCAATACACTTCCCTGCAGGTATGCGGAGGGTGCGATGCCCTGCATGAACGTCTTTCCATATAACGGATCATTGCTGGTAAAAAGAATACCCACACTGTCGAGAATGGGATGAATGGATTTTATATAGAACTCGATCCTGTAGAGATTATCTTTTCTTAATCCGCAGACCAGCCTTGTCCGCAGATACGTGCGGTTATATTTTTTCTGAAGATGCGCTGCCTCAATAGCCATGCAGGCGAGGCCAGTATGCGCTCTCCCGGGATCTTTGAAATAATTAACGAAGCCGCTGGAAGAACTCATCCATGCTTCAGGCGCGCAAGGTGCATTGTATTCGGTACATATGTTTACGTCTTCAAATCCGCCATTGGCGAGTAGTCCCTGTGTGTAAGATTGGAGGGAAAAGAGCAGGAATATGGAGGAAATCAGTTGACGCATTATCGTCTAAAATAGGGTGTTTATTTTAAGAATTATCATCGGGCTTCTTCGCATTGCATTGTGCCGGCAAGTGAGTATCCTCCTCGCTGCGCTACCGCGGACGAGGCCCGCAGATTACGCAGATATCTTCGGGTTATCAGAAAATTATCTGCGAGATCTGCGGGCACTAATAAAACACAGTCGTCTACAGGTAATCATTTCATTTGCCGGACTGATAAATCTGCGAAATCTGCGGGAACCATACGCCAGTATTGGAGGAACAAACTTCTTAACTTAATGACATTGCCCGGCCTGCCCGCTGAAAACCTCCCGCAAAACCTTTTACTCTGCCATTTGTTACCCCTACATGCAGTTGAAATTAAGTGTGCTCGATCAGACTCCCATCCGCAAAGGCAGCACTGCGGAGGATTCGTTACAGGAAACAATCGAACTGGCCAGGCTGGCAGACAGTGTCGGATTCACGCGTTACTGGCTTTCAGAACACCATAATTCTGTTACGCTTGCCGGCGCAGCACCTGAGGTAATGATCGCAAGATTAGGGGGTGAAACAAAAAAGATCCGGCTTGGTTCCGGCGGGATCATGCTGCCGAACCATAGCTCATTGAAAGTGGCAGAGAATTTCCGGATGCTGGAAGCGCTTTACCCGCACCGCATCGATCTCGGATTGGGAAGAGCGCCCGGCGGCGACCGCGCCACCTCACAGCTATTGAATCCCTCCAACACATTTGATCCGCAGGAATACATCCAGCAGATCAGGGAACTGCATGACTATTTTTACGAAACACCCACACCCAATAACCTGAATGGAAAGATCAAAGCCATTCCTTCCATACAATCGTCGCCATCCATGTGGGCACTGACCTCCAGCGGCGAAAGTGCTTTCCTGGCAGCTCATTTCGGGATGGGTCTCTCCTATGCACAATTCATCAATCCCATCGGAGGTCCTGAAGCAGTAAGATTGTATAAAGACAAATTTAAACCATCAGAAGAATTCTCCGGCCCGGTCACCAATGTCGGCATTTTTGCATTCTGCTCCGAAGACGAAGAAAAAAATGCCCGGGCAAGGGCGCTTTACGATTACCGCTTGCTGAGTTTTGAAAAAGGAAACTATCAGCAGCTCTATTCTTATGACGATATCAAAGATCATGAATATACTGCTGCAGATCTGCAACGGTTGCAATATCACCGCAACCGTTATTTTGCCGGAACACCTGTAGAATTAAAGAAACAATTTGAAGAGTTGGCCGTCAACTTCGGCACTGAAGAAATTGTGGTTGCTACATTTTCCGAAACAAAGGAAGACCGGCTGAATTCTTACAGGCTGCTGGCGCAGACATTTAACCTCAGATAACAGTGTATTTTGAAGGGGAAGCTGTTCAATTGGACTCTTCTCTTGGGAAGATGCGATCAACTGCTTATAGATCGCGCATTCCTCCCCCACGATTAAAATTCAATGTCGTTTAGTTAGCGGAAAGCTATTCGATCGCCCGGCGTTAGGCCCCCTCTAAATCTCCCCCTTCAGGGGAGACTTTAGGTCGTTTTTTAAAGATTTTTCATTTTATATCGAATACAGATGTACGATTAAAAAAACAATTGCCTTGTGTCGGAAAGCAAAGTCTCCCCTGAAGGGGGAGATTTAGAGGGGGCCCTACATCGGGCAATTCAGGCAGGTTTTACTAACTAACCAACGTTGAATTTTAATCGTGGGTGAAGAATGCGCCATCGTGATTAGCAATAAGCTCGCATTTCAAAAACACAAATAAAAAAACTTTCACGCCATCAAACACGGCAAACTTCCCAAACCTCCCAAACCTTCCAAACCTCTAGCTCTTCTCTTCCCACACCTGCACCAGATTCACCAGCATTTCCACTGCCTTATTCATATCCTGCACACTGATATGTTCAAGTTTGGAATGGATCGCCTGCATACCTGTGAATAAATTCGGGCAGGGCAATCCCATAAATGACAACCGGCTTCCATCTGTCCCCCCGCGGATGCTTTCCATTTTCACCTGCAGGCCCGCACGCTCAACAGCAAGCTTTGCGTATTCAACGACCTGCGGATGAACATCGAGGATCTCTTTCATATTGCGGTATTGTTCCTTCACATGAAATTCAAAAGAAGAACCAATGTGGAAACGGATCGTTTCCTCCACCAGTGTTCTGAGAAAATCTTCTTTCTTTTTCAAGCCCGGTGTTTCAAAATCGCGGATGATAAATTCAATTGTGCATTTCTCTGCAAGACCTTCCACACGTACGGGATGAATAAAGCCTCTTTTACCTTCGGTGCTTTCAGGAGAAAGCCTGTCTTTGGGTAATTCGGCAAGTATCTGTCCCGCGATCTTCATCGCATTGACCATCTTTCCCTTTGCATAGCCAGGATGTGCGATCACGCCGTGAATGATCAGTTCCACACCATCGGCACTGAAGGTTTCATCTTCCACGCTGCCCAATTCTCCGCCATCAAGTGTGTACCCGTATTGCGCGCCTAATTTCTGCAGATCAACTTTTGCCGTACCACGGCCAACTTCTTCATCGGGCGTGAAGAGTATCTTGACCTCACCATGTTTGACTTCCGGATGCGTCTGCAAAAAATTCGCAAGATCCATGATCTCTGCTACACCAGCCTTGTCATCAGAGCCGAGCAGGGTTGTCCCGCTTGCGGTAATGATATCATTACCGATCTGTTGTTTCAGATACGGATATTCTTCAAGACGCAGCACCTGTGTTTTATCATCAGGCAATACAATATCCTGGCCTTTATAATTTCTGTGAACGATCGGTTTTACACCCGTGCCACTGCAATCAGGCGCAGTGTCTACGTGTGAGCAAAAACAGATCACCGGCACTTTCTTATCTGTGTTGGAGGGAATGGTGGCATAGACATAGCCCCATTCATCTGTATGTACATCGGCGAGACCGATCTGCTTCAGTTCTTCCGCAAGCAACCGGGAAAGATCTTTCTGTTTTTCTGTGCTTGGATGCGTGTTGGATTGCGGATCGCTTTGTGTATCGATCTGAACATAACGCAGGAATCTCTCAGCAGCCGTGAATGTATAATTAGTGAACATGTATAGTGTTTACCTGATTCGACAAAGAAGCCTGGCTTTTGCCAGGCTCTTTCCAAAGTTATGCAATGAATTTATAAAAACCATTTATGAAAATGGTCTTAACATTTGTTTCATCTATTGCTTAAGGCATGATGATCAGCGGTTTTGCGCCACTGATATCAACCAGTTCAAGGTCAAAGATCAGGTCTTTTCCTGCGAGAGGGTGATTGGCATCCAGTACAACGGCCTCATCTTTCAGTTCGGTTACAACAACCTGGTATTGATTACCCTGTCCATCGCTCATCACCAGTGGCATACCTACTTCCACTTCCATATCCTGAGGGAAACGGTCTTTTGGCATTTCAATGATCATTTCAGGATTTCTCGGTCCGTATGCTTCCATGAAAGGGATATTAATGGTCTTTTTCTCGCCAACAGCCATTCCGGTAACGCCCTCATCAAACCCTTTGATAACCGCACCGCTGCCAACCTCGAACTCCAAAGGCTCACGACCCTCAGACTTATCGAACGTTTCTCCGCTGGTGAGGCGGCCGTGATAATGAACCTTCACCTTGTCACCACTTTTTACCTGTTGCATTGTAAAATTTTAAATTAAGTATTGGCCTGCAAGGTAGCTTTTTTGACAATGCAACCATGTAAATATTTTGGGGCGTCTGAGTGGGAAAATTGGTTTATTTTGACTTGTTGGAGAGGGAAAAAAGGTTCCAGAAGTTTCAGAGGTTTCAGAGGTTCCAAAGGTTGCTACCGCAATTTGTAAGCCGTTGCCTGTTTGAGATAAAACTGCTGCCAGAACCAAGATATTCTTACAGCGGCAATTTTCCGCGACTGCAGAGATCCACAGATTGCGGTAGCAACCTTTGGAACCTCTGAAACTTCTGGAACCTCTAAAAACTTCTGAATCTTTTTGAACTTTGTAAAAAGAACCCATGCGCCGTATTCTGCTATTATTCCCAGCCTTTCTTCTTTCGTTGTTGCTGACTGCCCAGCCAGGTAATATAAAACCTGCGGCAGAAAGGATCGATGAATATCTGCCATTCATAAAAGGTAAAAAGATCGGTGTGTTTGCCAATCCCACATCGATGGTCGGGAATACACACCTGGTAGATACGTTGCGTAAACTGGGTATTGCGATCAGCGTGATCTTCGGACCCGAACATGGGTTCAGGGGAACGGCTGATGCGGGCGAAAAGATCGGGAACTATACGGATACGAAAACAGGTATCCCGGTTGTTTCACTTTACGGGGGTAAAACAAAACCTTCGCCGGAAGATCTGAAAGAGGTGGATATAATGCTGTTCGATATACAGGATGTCGGTGTCCGCTTTTACACCTATATTTCTTCACTTGAAGCGTATATAGAAGCTGCGATCGAAAATGATAAGCCATTACTGATATTGGACCGTCCAAATCCGAATGGGCATTATGTGGATGGACCGGTGCTGGACAAAAAATATCAGTCCTTTGTCGGCCGTCAACCAGTACCTGTTGTGTATGGGATGACGATCGGCGAATATGCCCGAATGATCACCACGGAAAAATGGCTGAAGCCTGAATTGAATAAAAAACTCGAATCGCTGGCGGATACGATCGCACTGGAAAATGAACATCCGGATAAGGATCCCACAATCTATCTCGCTTCTTATCGCTGGTTCAATCCTGTAAGATTCCGTAAAAAAGAATTTGCCCTTAAGGTCATTACCTGTGAAAACTACACGCATAAAAGCCGCTATGTGCTGCCGGTAAAGCCGTCACCGAATCTTCCAAACATTCAATCGATCTATCTCTATCCTTCCACCTGTTTCTTTGAAGGAACGGTCTTAAGCGAAGGCCGCGGTACTGATAAGCCATTCCAGGTTTTTGGTCATCCATCTTTACCAAAGGATCTTTATTCCTTCACCCCGAATCCGAATGAAGGAGCAAAGAATTCCAAACTTTATGGAAAGCGTTGTTATGGCTGGGATCTCAGCGGCTCTGTTGAAAAAGTAGAAAAAGAAGTTGACAATAAACTGCAACTGAAATGGCTGCTGGAAGCCTATCGCCTCTTCCCGCAAAAAGACAGTTTCTTTATTATTCCGAAATCAGGAAAGATGGAAGAATCTTTTTTTGATAAGCTGGCGGGCAACAGTGAACTGCGTATACAAATTCAAAAGGGCATGTCTGAAGCTGCGATCCGCAAAAGCTGGGAACCTGACCTGGTTAAGTTCAGGGAGATCCGTCAAAAATATTTGTTGTATGCTGAGTGATCGCTGTTCTATCTTCGCAGCATGATCGAATATCAGCATAAGCAGAAAGGGTTAGGACCAAATACTGTATCGTTTGGGTTGGTACCGGCAACAAGGATCGTGTTTATGGGTACACCGGAGTTTGCCGTAGCGTCGCTGGATGCGCTTGTCCGCGCAGGCTACAATATCGTTGGCGTGATCACCGCTCCCGATAAACCTGCGGGCCGCGGGATGAAGATGACGGAAAGCGCTGTAAAAAAATACGCGGTTGAGCACAACCTGCATGTATTGCAGCCAGAGAAATTAAAGAACCCTGAATTCCTGGAAGAATTAAGATCATTACAGGCAGATCTGCAGATCGTTGTTGCCTTCCGCATGCTGCCTGAAGTGGTTTGGAATATGCCGCCTCTCGGCACGGTGAACCTTCACGGATCATTACTGCCGCAATATCGCGGGGCAGCACCGATCAACTGGGCTGTGATCAATGGTGAAAAGGAAACAGGCGTGACCACGTTCAAACTTCAGCATGCCATTGATACGGGTGATATCCTGATGCAGGAAAGCTTTCCCATAGGCGAGAACGAAACCGCCGGTGAAGTGCATGACCGGATGAAAGAGATCGGTGCAGCAGTACTCGTCAAAACGGTAAAGGGGCTTGCAGACGGCACCCTGCAACCAATCCCTCAATCATCCGTCAGCAACGAAGAACTCAAACACGCGCCCAAGATCTTCACTGAAACCAGCCGCATTGATTTTTCCAAAACCACGCAGGAAGTGCACAATCTTATACGCGGCCTCTCTCCTTTTCCCGGCGCCTTCACTGCCCTCGATGGCAAAACGTTCAAGATCTATCGCAGCGAAAAACATTATGAAGGAGAGGATCACAAGCCTCAACAGGAGACGGGTAATTATGTAACGGATGGTAAAACTTACTTCCGGTTTGTTTGCTCAGATGGATATCTTGATGTGAAAGAATTGCAGCTTGAGGGAAAAAAGAGAATGAATGTGGAGGATTTTTTGAGAGGGTTCAGGCCTCCGCCGGCAAATGTGTGAGGGATCGACCGCTGCGCGGTCGGACCGCGGACGACAGACCGCCGACCGCAGACGTGTCTGATGTAAGATGGTCGTTTATACAGATGAAAATAAAACAACGAAAATAGAGCACAACTAAATAAAGGGAGAGCCTTCTGAAATCAGAAGGCTCTCCCTTTATTTAGTTGTGTCACATTGAAGTTCGAAGACAACGGATACTACTTCCTATCATGAAACGTCTGCGGTCGGCGGTCTGCGGTCGGCGGTCGGCGGTCCGAGGTCCTCTCCATCAATATGCAATTTTCAAAATAGCTTTCTCCGTGTCTCCCAGTCCCAGCGCAGCAGCTCCCGCATTGCTGATCCTGATCCCCAGTCCCTGGTTCTGCCGGATGCCATTCATTTCGCCCAATACTTTTGCGTAGATGGCTTTGTTGTTGTCGGGATTGATGAGTTGAACGATCGTGCCCGTTGCCACGCCGTCGATCAGTAAATAATATTTTGCGTCTTCCCATCCACTGGAGGTTTTGAAGATGCCGGCGGTAACGGTTGTATTTTTTGAAACAGGGTTTTGCTTGATCTGTTGTTCGTAATCTGTCTTGAAATATCCCTGTTCGCTGCTGGGCGCCTGAGGTTTTGAAACAGGTTCGGTGCGTTTAGGTTCTTCGCGTTTCGGTTCCTCGCGCTTCGGTTCTTCTTTCTTTGGTTCTTCTTTTGGCGCAGGTTGTACAGGTTCGGGTTGCGTCGTTGTTACCGGCTGCGTTTTAGGCTTATCCTCTACCGGGCCTGGTTTGGTCACGGGTTTTTCGTCCTGTTTGACTGGTGTCGGTTTGGGTGCAGATGCTGTATAGTTCTGCATTTCCTTTGCCGTCAGATAACCCACGATCAGGCGTTGACCAACCTGCAATGCATCGCTCTTAAGACCATTCCAGTCGCGGAGTTTTTGCAATGTCACTTTATTATTGACATTGCTCACTTTCATCAGCCCTTCGCTTGCACCAACAGTGTAATAAACGGGAACGCCTTTATTATTCTTCTGAGTGAAATTAGTGTCGGTGAGCGGAATACGAACAACCTGGCCGATCTCGAGGCCTTTATTCATATCCAGCTTATTGAATGAAGCGATATATTTCGGGCTTACGCTATATAATCTTCCGACTGAATACAGCCCCTGCCCTGACGAAACCGTATGCTCAAGATATAATCCTTTATCGCCCTGTTTTACCACCAGGCCATCCTGAGCATTCAAACCCGCAAGAGAAGCAATAAAGAAAATAAATAATAAAAGCGGTTTTACCATAGTCAGAAAATTAGAAATGTAAATATAAGAATCGATGTTGGATGTTGGATGATCCTCCTTCATTTCATTTCGGCGGATGCCGTCGATGGCCGAATATCAGTCCGGGTCGTAAAAATATTTTACCGTAACTTGCGCCCCCAAAAACATCGAACATCGAACATCGAACATCGAACATCGAACATCGAACATCGAACATCGAACATCGAACATCGAACATCGAA
>QFQQ01000106.1 GCA_003243445.1 Citrobacter freundii | reverse complement strand
ATATATATATATATATATATATATAGATATATATATATAGCTATATATATATATATATATATATTTAAATACTGTACTTATTTTTTAATTAGAAATTAAAATTTCTAATTAAAAATAATACTAGTATTTAATATATTTATATATGTATTATAATTTTATATTTATAAAATTATAATACATATAATATTTATTTATAATCTTATACATCTTATTTATATTTCCCTTAAAAGGGAAATATAGATATAAGATTATAAATAAATATATACATATAATATTTATTTATATTTATATAATAAATATAAATAAATATATATATATCATTATTGTTATTTATAAAAATAACAATAATGATATATATAATATAAAAAAAGATATAGTTATATCTTTATATAATAAGTTAATCAGCATTTAGTTTATTAAAAATATAACGTTTGGGACGTTAAGAATTGTTGCTGAAAATAAGAGAATTTTTAGTTTAATTAGAATAATTCACTTACAATGAATAGGTTTAAAATTCTATTTTAAAGTTGTTTTTATTTCTTTCTTTCTTAAGTGGGGTAATTAGTTATATTAATATTGATCCTATAAAGAGTAGTTTCTTTTTAATTTTTTCCTTGCTATTTAGGATACCTTTAATGTCTTTTAGTTTGCATATTTGATTTTCTTATTTTGTTTGTTTGTTGTTTTTAAGTGGTATTTTTGTTATTTTGGTTTATTTCTCTAGGTTGTCTAAAATTAATTTAAATAAAAGTTTTTTGTATTTGTTTTGTTTTGTTTTAAGGATTATTTATTTAAGTTTAGATTATTTATTTAATTTTTCTTTTTTATCTTTGAGGGGATTTTATTATAGAATTTACTGATTTGTTTTTGTTTTTATCTTAGGTATTTTAATTTTTTTTATGAATTTTAGTAGTTATTATTTGAATTTTTCTGGTGGTTTACGTAAGTTATAATGATTATTTTTTTATTTGTTAGATTATTTATATTTATTTTTAAGTGACAGCGTTTGATTTTTGTTTTAATCTCTTTAGAATTTTTAATGTTGAGTTTATTTTTGAAGTTTTCTTCTTTTTTAACAGAGATGATGTTTTTTTATTTTATATGTTTTTCTGTTGTTTCTAGAATTTTGGGTATAATTGTTATGGTAGGTAATATGAAATTTTATGGTAATGATTATTGTATTTTTTACAGATGTAAGTTAAGTTTAAACTATTGATCTTCAAAATCAAAAATTTATTTCTGTATTTAAGAGATAATAGTATAATTAAGTATAATTCTTTTTCGAGGAGTTGGTTATTTATCTTATTTGAAGTTTTCTTCCAGAGTTTAAAAATTTGATTATGGTTTTTGACGATTTAAAATGGTATTATTTAATTTTAATTTACTGAATAGACAATGAAATTTTATCTTGGCAATTTATCGCTTGTATAACACTTGTTCCAGAATAATCGGCTAGACTAGTTGAAGCTTGTACTCTAATTGTGTTTAATTATAAGAATTATTTTTTGACTTTAAAAATTTTAGGTAGAATTAGAATTTTTTTTTATTTTTTCTTATAATTTTAAATTTTATTGAACGAATTAGATTAGTACCTAATTAGTTAAAAATAAAAAGAGCAGGAGTAGAGTAGTATTTAAACTGAAAAAATATTGGCAGACTTTCTAAATTATCTTTGGAGGTTGAGTAATAATTGAGAACCCTCATTAACTACTTAGTCTTTGGATTCATGTATGATCGTTTATTTTATTCTTAAGGATTATAAATAAAAATTTTTAATTTAGTAAAATAGATATATACCTGGTTTATGACAAAAGTAACATTTGACCTACAATATTTTGTTATGTGGATATTAATATTAGTATATTGATTGAAAATGTAAAAGACAGTAAAAGAGTTTTTATATCTCTTTGAAGATTATCTAGAAGTGGTACAAATCATCCATCAATTCCCCAAAGGGGAGTAAGTTGTAGTAAAGTAAATTTAGGGGAACCTGAATTTAAAAATTAACTATTTGTGGAATTGCTTTGAAAGCAATTTTTGAGTTTTCTCGTAGTTATTTTAAGGGTTAGTTTAATTTAAGAACTTTTGACTGTTAATCAAAGAGTTAATCTCTTAATTTTTTGAAGAGTTTAGTTTAATTTAAAATGTTAGACTGTAAATCTAAAGTTTATTACTCTTGATTATTTTGGTTTTATTGATAATTATTTTGATAATAATTTTTATTGTTCAGAGTATTGCTTTTATTACTTTATATGAACGTCATTTGTTAGGTAGTTCTCAGAATCGTTTGGGGCCAACAAAAGTTACTTTTATGGGTTTAGCTCAAGCTTTGTTGGATGGTGTTAAGTTGTTGAAAAAGGAACAATTAACACCTATTAATTCTTCTGAGGTTTCTTTTTTGTTAGTACCTGGTATTTCTTTTGTTGTTATGTATATGGAGTGATTTACTATTCCTTATTTTTTTGATTTTTTAAGTTTTGAATTTGCTGTTTTGTTTTTTTTGTGTTTAATTGGTTTCTCTGTTTATACTACTTTGATTAGGGGTATTGTTAGTAAATCTAAGTATGGAATGATTGGTGCTATTCGTGCTAGAAGACAGAGAATTTCTTATGAAATTGCTTTTTCTTTGTATATCTTGTGTATTATTATTCATAATAATGTTTTTAATTTTGTTTATAAGTTTAATTTGGATTTGTTGATTATTTATATTCCTTTTTTAATTATAATTATTGCTGAATTAAATCGTGCACCGTTTGATTTTTCTGAGGGTGAAAGAGAGTTGGTTAGAGGTTATAATGTTGAATTTGCCAGTGTAGCTTTTGTTTTGTTATTTTTGAGTGAATATGGGAGTTTGATTTTTTTTAGTGTTTTATCTTCTGTTATATTTTTTGATTTTTCTATTTTTGCTAGCTTTTTGATTTTTTCTATTTTAATTTTTATTCGTAGTTCTTATCCTCGTTATCGTTATGATTTGATGATGAGTTTATTTTGATTTAAATTATTACCAATTTCTTTGATCTTTTTGGGTTATTATGCTTTGTTATTTTATTAAATTAATCAGGTCTTTTTTTTAGATATTTTTATGTTTGTTTTTGTTTTACAATATTTGTTTTATTTTAAGGAAGGTATGTTGAATTCTTTAGTTAAGAATTTTTTAAGAAGTTTAGTTGGTGTTTTTAGTTATTCTAGAATTTTGCCTTTAAGTTCTGTTATTTCTGTTTTTACATTTATTGTTTTGTTAACTTGTTGTTTTGGTGGTTATTTTACTTATTCTTTTTGTCCTTGTGGTATAGTTGAGTTTACTTTTACTTATGCTGCAGTTGCTTGAATAAGAACTTTATTAACTTTTATTTCTAGGGAGAAATTTTCTATTTATATGAGTAAAGAGGGTGATAGTTTTTTGAAAACTTTTAGTATGTTGATGGTTGAATTAGTTAGAGAATTTTCTCGTCCTTTGGCTTTAACTGTTCGTTTGACTGTTAATATTATGGTAGGTCATTTAATTAGTATGATATTATATCAAGGTTTAGAGTTGAGTTTAGGAGATAAATATATTTGAATTTCGGTTTTAGCTATTATGATAGAGTGTTTTGTTTTTTTTATTCAAAGTTATATTTTTTCTCGTTTGATTTATTTGTATTTAAATGAGTAATTTAAAGAAGTGTTAACTTAAATTTAAAGTGCCAAACTTTTAATTTGGAAATGGATGTTCCACATTTCAGTTGATATAGCATAAGAAGTGCATTTGTTTTAAGCGCAAAAGATATACGTCAACTAGCGAGTTTGTAAACAAGTCTTCTAAATTTGTTCTAGGTTATTCCTGCTCGCTTATTATTTTGTTTTTGGTTTTTTTGACTTTGTTTTTTACTTTATTGAGATTATTAACTAGTAATATTTTAGTTTGATGAAGTATTTTTTTGATGATAACTATTTTGTTTGTTTTATTGAATAAAAGAAGTAAAAGTTATAGGAGAATTTTTAATTATTTTATTATTCAAGAGAGTTTAGGTTTGTTGTTTTTAATTTTTTCTGGTGGTATTTTTCAGTTTTTTGTTGTTTTAATGAAAATTGGTGTTGCTCCATTACATTTTTGGGTTTTTAATGTTACTAATAATATTTTTAATTATAGTTTGATATGGTTTTTGACTTTTCAGAAATTACCATTTCTGGTAATTTTGTTGCAAATGTTTTTTTTTGGTGCTTTTTATATTTTAATTTTGGGTTTGTTATTTTGTTATTTACAAATGTTTGTTATGAAAAGTTATAAGAATTTGATGATTATTTCTTCTACTGAATCTTTTAATTGAATTATTTTAGGTATTTTTGTTTCTTTTTTGAATTCTTTTTATTTGTTTTTGTATTATTTTATTTTGATAGTTATTTTGATTAGAAATTTTAATAAATTAAGTTATAATTTTGTTAATTGAGAAACTACTTTAGTTTTTTTGAATATTCCTTTTAGAGTTTCTTTTTTTGTTAAGGTTTTTTCTTTAAGTGAAATTTTTAAATTTGATAGTTTTTTTATTTTGTTGATATTGTTTATTATATTTTTGTCTGTTTTGTCTTTTAGTTTTTGGTTAATTAATTTAAGAATAAAAAATAATAATATGAATGTTACTAATAATAAGTTTTTTTACTTTTTATTATTTCCTTTAATATTGATTTCTGTTATTTAAACTTTTCTAGTAAAAATATATTATATTATCTTGATAAGGTAAAGTTCCTTTTGGGAGAAGTAAGATGAAAAATAGATATTTCCTATGTTTGGTTACGGTCCAAAAAGAATTACATCTTTGTAATTTAGTTTAGAAAGAATATTTGTTTTTGATGCAAAAGGGTTTGATTACATACTCTTTTAGTTTATTTATAAAATATGACTCTGAAGAAGTCAAGAATATTTAGGAGTAATAAAAAGAAATAATAATATTATTAATTTTGTGAATTCTTTAGTAGTTTCTTTACCTTCTAGGAAAAGATTAACTTTGAGTTGAAATTTTGGTAGAATATTGGGTATGATTTTAGTATTTCAGATTTTAACTGGTACTTTTTTGGCCTTTTATTATACTGTTGATAGTTTGATAGCTTTTTCTACTGTTCAGTATATTATATATGAGGTTAATTTTGGTTGAATTTTTCGTATTTTTCATTTTAATGGTGCTAGTTTGTTTTTTGTTTTTTTGTATTTGCATATTTTTAAAGGTTTGTTTTTTATGAGATATCGTTTGAAGAAAGTTTGAATAAGAGGTTTAACTTTATATTTGTTGATTATGATGGAAGCTTTTATAGGTTATGTTTTAGTTTGAGCTCAAATGAGTTTTTGGGCGGCAGTTGTTATTACTAGTTTGTTGAGTGTTATTCCTATTTGAGGCCCTACTATTGTTACTTGAATTTGAAGAGGTTTTGGTGTTACTGGGGCTACTTTGAAGTTTTTTTTTGTTTTACATTTTTTGGTTCCTTGAGGTTTGTTAGTTGTTATGTTATTACATTTGGTTTTTTTGCATGATACAGGTAGAACCTCCAGTTTGTATTGTCATGGTGATTATGATAAAATTTGTTTTGGTCCAGAATATTGGGGGAAAGATGCTTATAATGTGATTATTTGGTTGTTGTTTATTGTATTTTCTTTGATTTATCCTTTTAATTTAGGGGACCCTGAAATATTTATTGAGGCTGATCCTATGATAAGACCTGTTCATATTGTTCCCGAGTGATATTTTTTATTTGCTTATGCTATTTTACGTGCTATTCCTAATAAAATTTTAGGTGTTATCGCTTTGTTAATGAGTATTGTAACCTTTTATTTTTTTGCTTTTGTGAATAATTATACTTCTTGTTTAACTAAATTAAATAAATTTTTGGTTTTTAGTTTTATCATTTCTTCTGTTATTTTGAGTTGATTAGGTCAGTGTACTGTGGAAGACCCTTATACTATTTTAAGTCCTTTATTTTCTATTATTTATTTTACTTTGGCTTTTACTATGTTATTTATTTTTATGACAAGAAAACTTTTGTTTAAGTAATTTTTACATAATTAGTATAATAAATACGTTAAATTTTAGAAATTTAAAAATTTTTTATGTAATTTTTCATAATTTTCATATTTTAAGCTTGTCTAGTTATGCTTTTTATATATTTTTTGCTTCTTTAGGTTTAACTTCTTCTTTGGTTATATTTTTTAAATATGGTTTAGTTTGAATGTTTTTATTTTCTTTGTTTTCTGTTTTGTTAATTTCTTTTGCTTGGGGAAAAGATATTTCTATAGAGGGTTTAAGGGGTTATCATAATTTTTTTGTAATGGATGGTTTTAAGTTAGGTACTGTTTTGTTTATTTTTAGAGAATTTATGTTTTTCTTTGGAATTTTTTGAACATTTTTTGATGCTGCTTTGGTTCCAGTTCATGAGTTAGGTGAGACTTGATCTCCTATTGGTATACATTTAGTGAATCCTTTTGGTGTACCTTTATTAAATACTATTATTTTATTAAGAAGAGGTGTTACTGTTACTTGAGCTCATCATAGTTTATTAAGTAATAAGAGGTGTACTAATAGTTTAGCTTTAACTTGTTTTTTGGCTGTTTATTTTACTGGGATTCAATTAATGGAATATAGTGAAGCTAGTTTTTCTATATCAGATGGTATTTTTGGTAGAATTTTTTATTTAGCTACAGGTTTTCATGGTATCCATGTTTTGTGTGGTGGTTTATTTTTAGCTTTTAATTTTTTTCGTTTATTAAAATCTCATTTTAATTATAATCATCATTTGGGTTTAGAATTTGCAATTTTATATTGACATTTTGTTGATGTAGTTTGATTGTTTTTGTTTGTATTTATTTATTGATGATCATATTAATATTAATTTAGCTATTTTAGTTCAATTTTAGAATTTATAACTTGTAATTATAAGGTATTTATAGCAATTTTAGAATTTTTATTTTTATCTTTTTTATGAATAATGAAACCTGTTTATTTTTTTTTTTTTTTGTTATTTTTTTCTTTTTTTATTTTTAATAATTTTTCTTGAAGTGGTTTGTTTTTGGTTTTGGATTCTTATACTTTTGTTTTGTTGATTTTAATAAGAGTTTTTATTTTTGGTATTATTTTAATGAGTGAGAAAAATAATAATTTAATGATATTATCTGAAATATTGATTTTGGTTTGTATTTTGTTTTTTATTCCTAGAAATATAATGATGTTATATATATTTTTTGAATTATCTATATTTCCGATTTTGGTTATGATTTTGGGTTATGGGTCGCAGATTGAAAAGATTAATTCTTCTTATTATTTGTTATTTTATGCTGCTTTTTGTTCTTTTCCTTTTTTATTTGTTTATTTTAAAAGGGATTTTATTTTGGTTTTTAGTTATTACAATTATTTTATTTCTTGAGAATTGTTTTTTATTTTAAGTTTAAGTTTTATAATAAAATTTCCTGTTTATTTTTTGCATTTGTGATTACCAAAAGCTCATGTTGAAGCCCCAACAACAGCTAGAATGTTGTTGGCAGGTTTATTATTAAAATTGGGTACTGCTGGATTTTTGCGTATTTTAGGAAGAATAAATTTTATTCATAATAATGTTTGAATGATTATTTCTTTTTTGGGTATGATTTTAGCTGCTTTTTGTTGTGTATTTCAAAGTGATTCTAAATCTTTAGCGGCTTATTCTTCTGTTACCCATATAAGATTTTTGTTGTTGTCATTAATTTTTATTTCTATAAGTGGTAAAATTAGAAGTTTAATGTTGATATTAGCTCATGGTTATACTTCTACTTTAATATTTTATTTGATTGGTGAATTTTATCATACTTCTGGTAGCCGTATAATTTATTTTATGAATAGTTTTTTTAGTTCTAGAATAATTATGGGTATTTTGTTTACGTTAACTTTTTTATCAAATAGTGGTGTACCTCCCAGATTGTCATTTTTATCTGAGTTTATTGTTATTTCTAATAGTTTATTGTATTTAAAATTTATATTTTTTATGATTTTTGTTTATTTTTTAGTTTCTTTTTATTATTCTTTGTTTTTAATTACTAGCTCTTTGATGGGAAAATTTTTTATTAATTTTAATAATTGAAATGTTGGTTTTTCTTCTCCTTTAATTTTTATAATGTATAATATTTTTTGGTTAAGGATGTTTTATTAATATTAAGAGTGAAAGTAATTTTTAAAAAAATTCTCTTTTATTAATTTATATAAGAAATATCAAGGAGGTTTATCAGTATGATTAGAGAGATCAAATCATAAGGATATTGGAACCTTATATTTTATTTTTGGTTTGTGATCTGGTATAATTGGTACTAGGTTATCTTTAATTATTCGTTTAGAATTAGCTAAACCTGGTTTTTTTTTGGGAAATGGTCAATTATATAATTCTGTTATTACTGCTCATGCTTTATTAATGATTTTTTTTATAGTTATGCCTAGAATGATTGGTGGATTTGGTAATTGAATGTTACCATTAATGTTGGGGGCACCTGATATAAGTTTTCCACGTTTAAATAATTTGAGTTTTTGATTATTACCTACTTCTATGTTTTTAATTTTAGACGCTTGTTTTGTTGATATAGGTTGTGGTACAAGGTGGGTAGTTTATCCCCCTTTAAGAACTTTAGGACATCCAGGTAGAAGTGTTGATTTAGCTATTTTTAGATTACATTGTGCTGGTTTAAGATCTATTTTAGGTGGTATTAATTTTATGTGTACAACAAAAAATTTACGTAGAAGTTCAATTTCTTTGGAGCATATAACTTTATTTGTTTGAACTGTTTTTGTTACTGTATTTTTATTAGTTTTATCATTACCTGTATTAGCTGGTGCTATTACTATGTTATTAACTGATCGTAATTTGAACACTTCTTTTTTTGACCCTAGAACTGGTGGTAATCCATTGATTTATCAACATTTGTTTTGATTTTTTGGTCATCCTGAAGTTTATATTTTAATTTTACCAGCTTTTGGTATTATTAGTCAATCCACTTTATACTTAACAGGTAAAAAGGAGGTATTTGGTTCTTTAGGTATAGTATATGCTATTTTAAGAATTGGTTTAGTTGGTTGTGTTGTTTGGGCACATCATATGTATACAGTAGGAATAGATTTAGATTCTCGTGCTTATTTTACAGCAGCCACTATGGTTATTGCTGTACCTACCGGTGTTAAGGTTTTTAGGTGATTAGCTACTTTGTTTGGTATGAAAATAGTATTTCAACCAACTTTATTGTGGGTTTTGGGTTTTATTTTTTTATTCACTATTGGTGGTTTAACTGGTGTAGTATTATCTAATTCAAGATTAGATATTATTTTACATGATACTTATTATGTTGTTAGACATTTCCATTATGTTTTAAGTTTAGGTGCAGTATTTGGTATTTTTACAGGTGTTAGATTGTGATGAAGTTTTATTACTGGTTTTGTTTATGATAAAATGATAATAACAGCGGTGTTTATTTTAATATTTATTGGTGTAAATTTAACATTTTTTCCGTTACATTTTGCCGGTTTACATGGTTATCCTCGTAAGTATTTAGATTATCCTGATATTTATTCGGTTTGAAATATTATGGCTTCTTATGGATCTATAATTAGAACATTTGGTTTATTTTTATTTATTTATGTTTTATTGGAGTCATTTTTCAGATATCGTTTAGTTTTAAATGATTATTTTTATAATAGAAGACCTGAGAATAGATTAAGAGGACATGTGTTTGGACATAGATATCAGTCTGAGATTTATTTTAGAATTTCTTCTTTAAAAAATTAATAAAGGCCTATGGCTATACAGACAGGTTGTCTGTTTTTTTGTATTTTTTGTAATGTAATACATTGCAAATTTTTGCTTCCTTTAGGGAAAAGCAAAATAGTAAGATAGGATAATTAAGTCTGTAAGGTTCATACCCTTGAGGTGGTTTTCTCTTACTATTTATTTTTTTTAAAGTTTTAGTATAAATTAGTATGGTTTATTGTCAATAAACTGGTTAAAACTTTAGATTCTTTAGTATATTTTAGTATATTTGACTTCCAATCAAAAGGATTTAAGGATTAATAAATAATTTTTTTCAAGGTTATAATTTGATATTTCAACATAGTTTGTTTGCCAGTTATATAGATTGATTTCATAGTTTTAATTGTAGTTTATTGTTGGGTGTTTTGATTTTTGTTGTTTTGTTGTTTTTTTATTTAATTTTTAGTCAGTTTTATTTTAAGAGAAAAAAAATTGAGTATCAATTTGGTGAGTTGTTGTGTAGTATTTTTCCTACTTTAATTTTATTGTTACAAATGGTACCTTCTTTAAGTTTATTATATTATTATGGTTTAATAAATTTAGATAGTAATTTAACTGTTAAGGTTACTGGTCATCAGTGATATTGAAGTTATGAGTTTAGTGATATTCCTGGTTTAGAATTTGATTCTTATATGAAGTCTTTGGATCAGTTAACTTTGGGTGAACCACGTTTGTTGGAAGTAGATAATCGTTGTGTTGTACCCTGTGATACGAATATTCGTTTTTGTATTACTTCTGCTGATGTTATTCATGCTTGGGCTTTGGCTAGTTTATCTGTAAAGTTGGATGCTATAAGAGGTATTTTAAGAACTTTATGTTATAGTTTTCCTATAGTTGGTGTTTTTTATGGACAATGTTCTGAAATTTGTGGCGCTAATCATAGTTTTATGCCAGTTGTTTTGGAGGTTACTTTATTAGATAATTTTAAGAGTTGATGTTTTATGAATATTGATTAAAAGCTTTTTAGTTTAATTAAAAATTTTTGTTTGTGATACAAAAGATTATGAAGCTTTAAATTTTTTTTGTTTAAATATTGGTATTGCATATCATTTTAGTAAAATTTTATATTTAATAAAAAATAGAAATAAAAGGTAGAAGGATATTTAGTTTTATTGTTTCATAATAAAAATTATTATCTTTAGTGTTGATATGTCGACTTTTATGATAACTGTATTTTTATTTATATTAGAAAATTATATATTTTTTGTTTTAATTTTGGAAAAATATAATTTGAAGTGTTTTTGTTATAGGTTTTATAACTTTTTCTTTTTTATTATTTTTTGTTTTTTTTGTTTAAATTAAATTTTTAATTTATATATTATCTAAAAATTAGTATATTTTTATATTAAATTATTTTTTTGAATATAATTGAATAACTTGAAATCTTGATCAAATGTTTTTTAAAGACTTAGGTTTTTTTATAAAACTGGCTTCTGCCCTATGATATTTTAAATGGCAGTCTTAGCGTGAGGACATTAAGGTAGCAAAATAATTTGTGCTTTTATTGAGTTCCAGTATGAATGAAGTTATTGGTTGGTTATCTTTATATTTTGTTTTAGAATTTAATATTTATTTAAGAAAAAATAATTGTATTTATACAAAGATAAGTCTTCGGAAATTCTATTATTAGTTATATTTTTATTTAATTAATAAATTTTCTAGGGTAGAATATTATATAATTTTGTTTTACTATTTATAATTTAAAGAATTACTCCGGAGTTAACAGAAAATCATACCTAATCTAGTTCTTATAGTAAGGTAAGTTTTACATCGATGTTGTATTTAGATATTTTAAGGGAGGAGAAGACTTAATTTTTTAGACTGTTCTTCTATTATTTAATCTAACGTGATATTAGTTTAATTCATCGTGAGATAGAATTGTTTATCTTGATAAATACTTATGTTTAATGTATTTAGTACGAAAGGAACATTATAAAAGTTTTAAACTTTTTTAAAGATTTTATCTTTTATTTTAATTTTGTTGATAGTTTTATCTTTTACTTTGATTTTGTTGTTGGCTTTTTATTTAATTAATTTTGTTTTGAGTATTAAGGATCTTAGTAAGAATAAGATCAGTGCTTTTGAAAGAGGTTTTGTTAGTGTTGGTAAAATTCAAAATTCTTTTAGTATTCATTTTTTTATTATAATGTTAATATTTGTTATTTTTGATTTGGAAATTGTTATGTTTTTGGGTATTTTGGTTTCTGATATAACTTCTTTTGTTAGTTTTTTAATGATGTTTTTTTTTATTTTGGGGGGATTTTATATAGAGTGGTGATATGGTAAATTGGTTTGAGTAATTTAAATTAATATTTCTATTTTTTTGATTTCTTTGGTTTTCTTTTTTGGTTTAGTTATAGTTTGGAGTTTACCCGTTTTGAAATTGAGTTTGTTTGTCTTGGAGTGAGATTTTTTGAGATTAAAATTTAATTTTTATTTTAATAGTATTTTATTTTCTTTTATTTTGTTTTTAGTTACTTTAAGCGTTTTGGTTTTTAGTACTTATTATTTAAATAGAGAGTTAAATTTTAATTATTATTATTTTGTCTTATTGGTTTTTGTAGGTAGTATATTTAGTTTAAATTTTAGTAATAGAATTTTTACTATGTTATTAAGTTGAGATTTGTTGGGAATTTCTAGTTTTTTTTTGGTTTTATTTTATAATAATTGGGATAGATGTAGGGGTGCTATAAATACTGCTCTAACTAATCGTCTAGGTGATTATTTTATGTTTGTTTTTTTTAGTGGTTCTATTTTTAGGGGTTATTATTTTTTAAATTTTAGTATATTTAGTTTTTTTATATCTATTATGTTGTTGTTAACAGCTTTTACTAAAAGAGCTCAGTTCCCTTTTAGTAGTTGGTTACCAAAAGCTATGAGTGCACCAACACCAGTTAGTTCTTTAGTTCATAGTAGAACTTTAGTTACGGCTGGTTTAATCTTATTAATGAATTTTAATAATTTAGTTATGGAGAAGAACTTAATTAGTATTGTTTTAATTATTGGTTTGTTTACTATGTTTTTTTCTAGGATTACTGCTTTAGTTGAGGAAGATTTAAAAAAAGTTGTTGCTTTAAGTACTTTATCTCAAATAGGTTTTTCTATAGTTACTTTAGGTTTGGGTTTGAATTTTATTTCTTTTATTCATTTGATTAGACATGCTTTGTTTAAAAGTTGTTTGTTTATACAGGTTGGTTATATTATTCATTGTTCTTTTGGTCAACAGGATGGGCGTAATTATAGAAATAATGGAAATTTACCTTATTTTATTCAGTTGCAGTTATTAGTTACTTTGTTTTGTTTGTGTGGTTTAATTTTTTCTAGAGGTGCTGTTAGAAAAGATTTTATTTTAGAAATATTTTTTTCTAATACTTATAAGATGTTTTTTAGTTTAATGTTTTTTGTTTCTGTTTTTTTAACTTTTGGTTATAGTTATCGTTTATGGAAAAGTTTTTTTTTGAGGTTTAATAAAGTTATGAATCATTATAGAAGAAGGGTTTTTATGAATTTTTTGAGTTTTTTATTGGTAGTTTTTTCTATTTCATTTTTGTGATGATTGAATTTTAATATGTTAAATGTTCCATCTTTATTTTTATATTTAGATTTTTTTGCCCCTTTATTTTTTTTGTTTATAATAATTTTTTTGTCTTTTTTGACTTTGAAAATTTTGTTTAAAGAATTAGTATATAAGTTTTTGGTTGATTATTTGGCAAAGAATAGTATTTTAAAGATGAAGAATTTTAAGTTTATAGATTTGTTTTTAAATGGTTTAAATTCTAAGGGTTTTTCTTTTTATAATAATTTAGGATTTTTTAGTAATGTTTATTTGAAAAGTTTAAATTATAATAGGATTGTTATTTTAGTGTTTTTTGTTTTTTTAATGTTTTGGGGTTTTATTTTAATTTAAAATATATGTTTTGCATACATAAGATTTATAACTCTAATTATTCTTTTTTGTAGTTATATTAAGAATTGTGATTAGGATGTTTAAGTGCTATTTTTTAAAAATTATGGTGCGTGCAATAATTATAAATAGAAAAAAAATAAATTTATTTTTTTTGAAACCCTAGTATAATTTGAGTATATTTAATTGCAAATTAAATGGTATGTGGTTTTTATAAAAGATTTTCTTCTTTCGGCCGGAGAGGAAATTTTATTTTTTGTTTACTTGGCGGGGCATCTACCGTTGTGTTTTTGCCCGTATTGTAATCTCTGGCTTTTTTATTATTATATGTACCATTATTATTATGTATAATAATAATGGTACATATATATATATATATATATATATAGCTATATATATATAGCTATATATATATATATATATATAT
>QFQQ01000024.1 GCA_003243445.1 Citrobacter freundii | reverse complement strand
TTTATCAAAATAGCACTGTTTATTATCAGCTATACCTTTGAAAATATGTTAGTTTAACTAGCAAGTTGGGTTAGTTAAGCGATTATCAGGTTGTCATCCCGGCCGGGCAAATTTAGATCACTATCGAACCTAGTGTAAGCCAGAGCCGGGATCTCCACAAGTGAGGGGCTCCCGGCTCTGGCAGTTTTAAGTCTGCATCAAACGTTAGGTCGCCCGGCCGGGATGACAAACTTTTTGCTCCTTAAACAACATTGAATTCAATTCAGGAACTGCCAATTGAATTATCGCATTTTCACACATTACAGGGCTTCGGCAATTTCAATTATCAGACAGTAATCCTCCTAATCCCAATAATCCAATAAATCCCCGTTCAGGTGTCATTCTTTCATGCCCGTAAAAACCCATACAAGACCTCTCTCTTTGAACGGTGTTTGATCTGTTCTTGATGTAGGTTAGTTGTGTTCTTGTTCTAGCTTAACGTTTCCGCTATAGCCTTGCATTTATGCCCGGAAAAGCGCATTTCCCGTACGCGGAGATATAAATCGGTTTCTTAGAACTGCCATCAAGTCATATCAATAAAGCTGGTCAGATAGATGAAGTAATTCGTCATAACTAAAAAACCACCGAGGTGTTTCCCGGTGGTTTTTTAATTGCGGTTGATCCTGTTCTTATCTCGAGATCATCCTTATTCCCCCGGACCCGCCTGCATTGTTCAAACCCGTTTTACTCAAACTATATGTAAACGACAATATCGCATACCGGCGCAGCGTATTCACTCTTGAATCTTCGATATAGTTCTGATTGCTGCTGCGGCTCACACCAATATTCCTGTTAAGAATATCATTTACTCTCAGCTTAAGTTCTCCCCGGTTGAACTTCAACATCTGCTTGCTGATAGAAGCTCCCCACAAAGGAACTTTCGTATTAAATGCACTCGCCAGCTGATTAT
Organism: Citrobacter freundii; assembly: GCA_003243445.1. Classification (GTDB taxonomy): domain Bacteria; phylum Bacteroidota; class Bacteroidia; order Chitinophagales; family Chitinophagaceae; genus Terrimonas_A. Next base: position 84,064 of record QFQQ01000024.1, on the reverse strand, counting down.
TGATCGTATAGGTGAACTCAGTGCTGAAATTGAAACCTTTCGGCAGCTGCCAGTCAAACTGCGTTTCATATTCCTGTGAGAAATAGCTTGTGCTGAAGGCCTTTTGCAAAGAATACGTACTGCGGTTGAAGTTGAATGTGCTTCCAACAGACCAGGTTATCTTTTCAGACAGATCCATGTCCAGGTTTACACGCGGACCCGCGATAAAGGTTTTGATATCGTTTCTGAGTCCATTGATAAACTGTGCGCCGCTATTATAAAATATATTACTGCCCAGCCTGAAATTTCCTTTGATCTTTTTTATGGGGAAACCTACACTCACGTCCCCAGTCACATTGTAAACGCCATCCACATTTACCGGCCGGGTTGATTTTACGCCGTTTGAGAACAGTGAATCATCGTTCACGATCTTGTTTTCCGTTCTGGTGATATTAAAGAACGCGAAGAAGGTCTTGTTTTTATAGGGATTCAGTCCATTATAATTGATCTGAAGATTGTGTATGTATTCCTGTTTCAGATCAGGATTACCATTACGGATATTCAGGCGGTCCGAGATATCCGGCACCGGTTGTAATTGGGAAACCGTTGGCTGATTGGTTGATGCCCGATAGTTCATGGTGATACTTTTGAACCGCGTAAAATTGTATTGGAATCTTGCATTGGGTAAAATGTTCGTGAAGTTCTTGGTGATCACAGAATCTTTAATACCGCTTATGATCTTTCCTTCCAGTTCTGCTTTTTGTATCGTTGCACCGATCGCGTAATTGTATTTTCTTTTCTGTGTACGAAGGCGCAAGCCGGCATTGGTAAAGCCATAAGTATTGCGGAAATTATTGGTCAGGGAATCATTGAGTGCATCATATTTACCACTGTTCCGGTTATAGTCGTAAGTAACTTTATCAGAAGTGCTTTTTGTATTGCTTTTGCCAACGCTCAATTCTATCAGCGAACGTTTAAAGATGGGTTCTGTATAAACCGCTCTTGCTGTATATCCGTTCAGATCGCCGGTATTTTGGATTCGCTGATTAATGGAATCGGTCCGGTATTTAACGCCGAGTTTATCATAGAATTCATTTACAGATTCCAGGCTGCCGTTTCCGTCGCTGTTGTTGAACGTATTTTGGAGACTGAGTGAAAATGTACGGCCTTTACGTCTGAATTTTTTACGGAACAAAAGATCGTTGCGAAGATTGAATGCCGTGCTCCTGGTGAGTGAGTTTGAGTTACCAAGATTGCTGATCTGTCCATCGCTGCCATATTGCGAATAATCCCTGATGGATCTGTTATCTGTTTTCTGATAGCCGATAGATGGTGATACCTTGATAGAGTGAAATGAATCGATCACATAGTCAAGGCTCAGGTTCAGCCGGTGGCTGTTGTTGATGTTATCCGCCAGGCTGTTCTGATCATAGAAATAAGAAGAATCCTTAAGAATATATTGACGATGAACATCCGACTGCGTCTTCGGGTTGAAACGGTTATAGAAGTAATTGCTGGTAAGCTCGGCTTTAGTGCCAATAATATTATTATAGTTAGCCCCGCCGCCCCAAATGGTACGGATGCCCCTGTTGCTGTTTCCGATCATAGCTGCAAGCGGATCATCAGCATTCAACGTGACCGGGCCGCCACCGCGCATCATACGGCTGAGCTCACCGGTGAAGTTCATCATATCCATAAATGAAAAACCTTCGGCGTTTGTATTGTTGCCCATTCCTATCAGGGACATTTGTCTCGCACCTTTGAATGAATTGACGTTGAAGCGTCCTTCGAGTCTGTCATCGGTACCGCCACCGGCTGTGATCTTTCCAAACGCGCCTTTCTTTTTATCTTTTTTAAGTTTAAGGTTGATGGTCTTTTCGCTGTTACCGTCATCGAAGCCTGTGAGCTGAGCCTGGTCGCTTTGTTTATCGTATACCTGCACTTTATCGATGGCATCTGCAGGAAGGTTCTTTGTGGCCATCTTTGGATCATTGCCAAAGAATTCTTTTCCATCCACCAATACGCGGTTTACTTTCTGGCCCTGTGCGGTTACTGTTCCATTCTTGTCTACGGTAACGCCGGGTAGTTTTTTCAAAAGCTGTTCTACGCTGGCGTTTGGCTGTGTCTTAAATGAACCGGCATTGTATTGAACGGTGTCACCAACCAATGTAACGGGAGGTGCTTCGCTGCTGACGATCACTTCATCCAGCACTTTGGCCTTATCGTTCATGGTGATATTGCCAAGGTCTGGTGTTTTCTCATTTTCTGTAATGGAGAAGAAGCGAGTGGTGTTATGATAGGAAACGTGGGTGATCAGCAGGCGGTAATCTCCAACGGGTAATGCGTCGATGCTGAAGCGTCCCGCATTGTCCGTCATTCCAAATGAGACAAGGGATGAATCTTTTTTCAGCAGGATGGTGATCGTGGCGTCTGGTACAGGCGTCTTCGAGATCGTGTCATAAGCAACACCTTTTACTGTTCCATTTTTTTGTGCCTGTACTGCCAACTGGCATAGAGATAACAATAGCAGAGAGTAAAACTTTCGCATAGCCGGTGGTTTTGATTTTTTTCGGCTACGAAAATATTCTTAGAGGGAGGGAAAGGGGGTTAATGAGGGTTGGAATAATGTTAATGAAGGTTAATGAATGACGACGGACCGCCGACCGCAGACCGCAGACGAGTCATTGACATTGCAAGTCGCTTTGTTGTTCGAAGATATTTGTTGGCAGATTCAATTTGTTGTTGTTGATGGGATAATGATGTTTGTCATCGGCGACCTAAGATCTCACACAACTTTTAATACAGCTAGAGCCGGGTGCTTCTCAATTCGCGCTACCGTGTACCCCCACAACTTTGGCTGGCGTAAGGTTTCCTCCTCCGCTACGCTACGGCGGACACAGCCCGCAGATTTCGCAGATTAGTTGCTGATAACAGACTGTCATCTGCGTAATCCGCGCATACTGACACAGAAATTTTCCCTTTATAAATGATATTTCGATAGCAGGAAAGACAAATCTGCGAAATCTGCGGGAACCTTACGCCATTCGAATTACTTAAAAGATGTGGGTACACGGTCTGCGCTCGGTCGTCCATCGTCCGCGGTCTGCGGTCCGTCGTCTCTCTCACTCAATCGTCTCCCCCTGCTCATCATCCTCCCTATCCTTCTCATAAATCGCCACCCGTATCTTCCACTCCAGCATTTCATACTGCATGGATAATTCGAGTTTCATTTTTTGAGTGATGCGGTCGGCTTTTTCGAAGGACATAACTATGGTAGTGAATTTTCTTTCCTCGGTTGGTGTTTCGTATTTGCCGGAGAGATAGAAAGTGTCACCGTAATCCATTTTCACGGAGAGGTTGTTCAATGAATTGAACAGCGAGCGGAATTTTTTCTTTGCGACGTCAAAGTCTTCCGTGGTAAGCATTGTGGCCTGCCAGCTGAACACGTCATTGGCCTTTGATGAGTAACGGGTGATGCTGGAGGATTCAGCGCCTCTTACTTCAAAGTTGCAGGCGTAGCTGACTGTTTGCGGGTTTTCTTCGATGACCGATCCCTGTAATTTGGAGAAGTGATGCGGATATTCCTTTATCACTTTCTTCATGTCTGTGCTGACTGGATCTGTACCGGGAATGCGAACCTGAGAGATGGAAGGGAAAGCAAGGGCCATAGCAAGCCCTGTAAAAAATAGGGATTTTACGATTCTTTTCACAAGTAATGGATTATTAGGGTTAATAAGTAATGCAAAGATTATAAAATATCAGTTCCGTTATATAATTTCATGAAAGTTTTTTCGTTAACCCGTTTATAAACATGTCCAATATGAAAAACAGAAGCATTATCCACTCTCACGAAGAGGCTAAGATCTATCAGCGTTATTACAAACCATCTCTCAACCCGCTTCAACTTCTCAAATCAGTTTTGATCGTTTTCATTTCCGGTTCATCACCGGCAGCAAGCGCCGTTGGCAGAAGAAGGTAATTTGTTTTCTTACTAACCCCCCAAATAGTGAGGCCGCGTTTTTTAGACGCGGCCTTTTTGTTGGCTAAGAAGTAAAAGAGTATAAAGAGATAAAGAGGGTTTGCTATTGAGAAATCCTGATATTATCCATATTCCTGTTCATCATCCTGTTTCCAGGCATACCGGGAGGACCTTGTGGCATTGTTTGTCCGCCCATTCTGTTAAGATTGAAAAGGAAGCTGACCATGAAGTAGCGACGCAATACCATGCTTCTTGTATCCTCTACATAGTTATCTGCCGTTGTACGGAGAATGCTTTGGTTCTGATTGAGGATATCATTTACAGAGAATCTCAACTCACCATTCTTCTTTTTGAAGACCTGTTTGCGCAGGCTTGCATTCCACAAAGGGATACTTTGGTTATAGCCATCCGCTCTTCCTGTATTGATCAGGTAGTTGAAGTCAGTTGCAAGAATAAAGCTGAAAGGAAGATTGTAAGATGCATCGAGTGCGTAAGTCTGCGTGAGATAATCTTCATTCAACGTTTTATTCACGGTATACTTCACATCGTTATAGGCGAGGTTCAGGCGAAGACCGATATCATACTTTGCCTTATTAAGGTTGATCCCTGCCCCTTGTGATGTCATGAACGTACGGGTGAAGTTTTTCAATCCCTGTACCATGCTTACATCCTGGGTATACGAAGTATTGTTGGTAAAGTTCAGGCTTGAGCCCTTCCATTTTGGATCTTTGAAAGGAAGGCCAAGTGTGATGAATGCGCTACCGCGATAGTATCCGTTCATGTTCAGGTATTCAGTTACCTGCTGCGGACCCCTGGTGGTGATATTGTTAACGATCTTATTCTGCGTTGTCGCAAAGCTCAGGTTGGCAGCGATCAAACGGAAGGTCATTATATTGAAGCTGTTGTAACCGATCGTGAAATTATGCGCAAACTCCTGCTTCAGGAAGGGGTTACCGATGCGGATGTTCAATGTATCAGAGTAGTCAGGTACGTTCTGCAGCTGCGACAACGAAGGCTGGTTCGTGCGGCCATTATACATGAACCGCAGGTTCTTGCTTTTTGTTGGTGTAAAGTTGAAATTGGCTGTTGGGAACAGGTTAGTGTAACTCGCGCGGCTCACCGAATCTTTATTGGTGATCGCCTGGAAGCTTTGGCTTTCTAATGAAGAACGCTCAACACCGAGGCCGAACTGGTAATTGTATTTTGCCTTCTGCACTCTGAAGTTCGCACCTACGCGATGCCCTTCGAAGATGTTTTTGAAATTATTTGTGATCAGCAGATTGGGCGTTTCGTATTTACCGGAAACAGGATCATAGTTATATCCATCCCGATCGGATGTACCAACGTTGCGGGTATAGCGGTAATTCAGTTCAAGCAGCTTGTTCAGACCGAACGGCTCGGTATAAGAAGTGCTCAGCACATTATTATTCGTATTTGTTTTCTGATAAGAGCGCTGGTTCTGATCAACGGACCTGATAAGTGTTCCGTTCTGAGAATAGAAATCATTGTTGGAGATCGTCAGGCTGTTCGAGCTGCTGTTGCCATAGGTATTGTTCCATCCGAGTGTAATGGTCCTTCCTGTTTTTCCAAATTTATGGCGGTATAGAAAGTTATTGTTCCAGTTGAGGCCGTTCCGCTTATTCTGATTGTCGGTTTTTCCCGAAACTGCGAGGAATTCAGCGCCGTTCTGCTGCGTGATGGATGATGTGGTATCGAAGGAATAGTTTTCCGAATGTTGTTGGGTAATGGAAGGAGTGTAAAGGATCGAGTTCATGGAATCGATCTCATATTCAAAACGAAGGTTGAAACGATGGTTCTGGTTCTTGTTGGTAGACCATGACTCTCTATCACGGACCGCTATTGAGTCTTCATAAGTCGTTCTGCGGAGACTGCTTTGTTCCTGGCGGTTATCTGAATTTGAGAAGAAGTAGCTGCCGGTCACTTTGATCTTATTGCTCCATTGGTCGGTATAGTTAAGTCCGGTTGAAAGGGATTTGATGATGCCGGTGCTGCTTCCGCCGAATCCGCCACCGCCGCCGCCGACAGCGCGCACGGTCATTCCTCCTCCGCCGCCGAAGCCACCGCCTCCGCCGCCCATCATTCCGCCACCGCCTCCGCCACCGAAGCCGCTGAAGCCACCCATGGAGCTGATGATATCAGAAAAAGAAAAGCCTTGCTTATTGATATTGTTAGCGTTGAATAAAAGAGAAATTCGCTGATTACCATTGAATTTATTGACGCTGAGATTCCCTTCATAACGGTCATTGCTGCCATAAGCTGCAGTTGCCCGTCCGAAATAGCCTTTATTGCGGTCTTTCTTCAACTTGATATTGAGCGTCTTTGTACGACTGCCATCATCGATCTTGGTGAATTTTGCCTGGTCGCTCATGTCATCAAAAACCTGTACGCTTTCTATCATGTCTGCGGTGATGTTTTTGGTAGCGAGTTTGGGGTCGTTTCCAAAGAACTCTTTACCATCAACATACACTTTCTGAACCTGTTCGCCCTGTGATTTCACGTTGCCTTCCTTATCTACTTCCATTCCCGGAAGTTTTTTGAGCAGGTCTTCTGCGGTAGCGTTGGGCTGCGTTCTGAAACCATTGGCGTTGAATTGGATCGTATCATTTTTTACAACGATAGGGGCTTCATTGGTAACAACTACGCCGGCCAGTTCCCGCACGTTATTGGACGTTGCGATCTCGCCTATGTTGAGTTGCTTTTTTTCCTCGGTGAGGGACAGGGTCTTTTTGATCTCCGTGTATTCCTGGTGAGTGATGACCAGGCGGTAATTGCCGGCGGCAAGACCTTTGATCTCAAATTGGCCTTGCTTGTTGGAAAGCGTGAACGTCACAAGGGAAGAATCCTTTGCGTTCAGTAAAGAAACGGTGGCATCGGCAACAGGCTTTTTATTGGTCGTGTCCATTAATTTGCCGGTAATACTGCCATCAGCTTTCTGCGCATACGCGCCAGCAAAGCAAAGGCTGAGTGTAAGGAGTGCTAGAAATTTTCTCATAAATCGGTTATAAGCTTGTACGAAGTTAGACGTAACGAAGCGTTTTAACCTGCGTGGGGAGTAGGCGGAAAAGCGCAAAACCGGATGAATGGTTGAAATGTCTCGGCGGACGGACCGGGAATAAAGTCAAAATTCAAAAGTAAAAAGTAAAAATGCCGGCTATTCCGACACGGATTCCGGTCCTGGGCCTCTTATATTACCATTAATGAAAACAAAAAGCCCGTCGTTGCAGGCGACCTGCAGACGACGGGCTCTTATTTTTACTTTTTACTTTTGAATTTTTACTTAACTAAACAGGTACTCAACATCTTCCCTTGTCAGGCTCTTCACAAACGATGTGTCATCTGCGATGAGGTCTTTTGCAAGGGCGCGTTTCTTGTCCTGCAGTTGAAGGATCTTGTCTTCGATCGTGTCCCGGCAGATCATGCGGTAAGCGAAAATGTTCTTTGTCTGCCCGATACGGTGGGTACGGTCGATGGCCTGCTGCTCAACAGCCGGATTCCACCAGGGGTCCACAATGTATACGTAGTCCGCCGCGGTAAGGTTAAGACCCACGCCACCGGCTTTCAATGAGATAAGGAATACGCGTACTTCATTGTTATTCTGGAAGCTCTGAATGGCTTTCTCCCGGTCTGGTGCCGACGTGCTGCCATCAAAGTATTCGTATTTCACACCCAGCTCGTCCAGTTTTGCTTTGATCAGGCCCAGCATTCCAAGGAATTGCGAGAACACGAGCGCTTTGTGATCACTGATATTCTCTGTGATCTCGCGGCCTAATTCCTCGAGTTTGATAGAATGATTGTCAAATTTCTCTTCTTCGTTCAGGATCGCGGGCGAATCGCAGATCTGGCGAAGTTTCATCAGGCCCTGCAGGATCGTGAGCTGAGAGCGTTGAATGCCCTGCTCCTGTATCGTTCCAAGGATCCTGTCGCGGAAATCATTTCTGTAAGCGTCATAGATCTTGCGTTGCTCATCTTCCATTTCGCACCAGAGGATCATTTCCTGTTTTTCAGGAAGATCTTTTGCCACCTGCTCTTTTGTTCTTCTTAATATAAATGGATAGAGGATCTTTTTCAGATGGTCCTTACGGTCCTGTTCCCCGAACTTGTCGATCGGGATCGCAAATTCCTGCCGGAAGAACTCCATCGTTCCCAGCATGCCAGGGTTCAGGAAGTGCATTTGCGCAAAGATGTCGAAGGTATTGTTCTGGAGCGGGGTACCACTCATGCAAAGACGGTGCTTTGCGTTGAGCAGACAAGCTGCTTTTGTAACCTTGCTCGAGGGGTTTTTGATCGCCTGGCTTTCATCCAGTACTACATAGTCGAATGCAACGCTCATCAGTAATTTGATATCGCTGCGGAGTGTACCATAGGTAGTGATCGTCACGTCATGATCGAGGATCTCTTCACGCGTACGCGTGCGCGTTGCACCGTGATGGATGCGGTAAGTGAGTTCCGGCGTAAACTTCTTGATCTCACTTTCCCAGTTATAGATCAGTGTGGTCGGGCATACAACCAGCGCCTTGATCTTTCCTTCTTCCACGCGTCTGTGTTCGAGGAAGGAGAGTGCCTGAACGGTTTTACCCAAACCCATGTCATCCGCGAGAATGCCACCCCATTTGATCTCCCGCAGGTAGTTCAGCCATTGGAAACCAGCGGCCTGGTAGGGGCGAAGGATCTGTCTTAAATGATATGGCGGCGGAACTTCCTTGATCTGGTTGAACTGGCGGAGGTTTTCATATTTCTCTTCCAGTTGAACGACCAGTTCTTCTTCATCCCGGTTCTCATATAATTCGTCAACAACACTTAAATGATAACGGGAGAGCTTAAGATTATTTGAATTGCCTTCACCTACACGGAACAGCAATGAATATTTTTTCAGCCACTCTTCCGGAAGGATCCCAAGTGTACCATCATTTAATTGTACAAATTGCTGCTTATTGGCGAGTGCGCGTTTTACTTCTGCGACGGTGACTTTCTGATCTCCGAAAACGATATCCACTTTTGCATCAAACCAATCTGTATTGCTGCTGATGAAGATCTTGGTCTGTGGTTTTGCTGTATTAAAGCGGAAATTCTTCAATGCTTCAAATCCAAATACTGGCGTCTTCATATCCTTCATTGCATCCACAAAAAGGAAGAACCAGTTATTTTTCAGTACATCTGAACCTTTCAATGCCAGCGAACCATTCTCTTCATTCACGATAAAATTTGAATGAAGGTTCTGCAGTTTAGCCATGAAGGCGCCTTCTGCTTCGCGGTTGCGATGGACGATCATGAGTTTATCGCCTTGGGGTACTACGATCTCGTCCCGGTCCTTTGCCTTTGTTTCGTAACCTTTATAAGAAAACGACGGCTGGAATACGAGGTAATCGCCTTTTTCCAAAAGGAAAAGCTTTACTTCCGGCTCTCCGTCTTTTACTTCTTTTACAAGGCTTTTATCAAAATCAACCTTGTGTTCCTTGGCAAGCGGCAATACCATTTGCTGCATGGTTTTGCTCCAGTCGTCCTCATCGATCGTCATTTTGCCGGAGGGCATGAATTTCTCTGCGAGATGAACAACTTCGTTGCTTTTCCAAAGAAGCAATTGGTGATTATAAAGAAAGAATAAGGGACTCTTTGATTCATTTTCGCCAAGATCATATTCCATGCTTCCAGCCTGTACCCTGCACTGGATCGTATAGCGTCCATTCTTTTTTACAATGAAATGAGGCTTTGCATCTTCAGATGATACCTGTAGCGGAGCGAGATTGGCCGTCTTGAATTGCTTCCCGTCTTCGAGTAAAAAGAACAGCGTGTTTTCTGCCTGTTCTGAGCAAAGTTTTTTGAGTCTTGGAAAAAGATACTCCGCCATCAGCTCTTTTGTTTCCGAAGGCAGGTCATCTTCTTCCTGGTGAATGATATTTTCCCAGATGCCGGAGAAAGGAGAGTTCCGGCTGATATATTTGTTGATCTCAGCTTCCTGCAGTTTACGGAGGAGGCTGAGCACCTGTTTATCTTCTTCTGATAATTTATCTGTATCGATATAGCGGCTGATGTCCGGCTTTTCTACTTTTCCTGCAAATCCGTCGGCGGCTTCGTTGGCTTCACCGATCACGGCATCTATGGTAAAGTAGGGGTAATTCTTTTTATTAAGATTGAATACGACGCCGAGTCTTTGTGAAGGTTTGGGCGTCAGTATTTCCTGTTCTTCGGGAATTTCGATTTCCTTTTCTTTTTGTGGGATCAGCACGGGTTTTGCCGGAGCGGCAACCGGTGCCACGCGTTTGATACTTGTGTCAAGTACCCGAAGGAAGGGTTTACCATCTTTATATACGAATTCGAACTTGCCTTTCAGATCGTCAGATAAAGAATAGCCGTAGGCTTCCAGGAGTTTGTTCTTCTCTTTATCCCAGTTGCGGATACTGTCGAAATAGTTTGCACCGAAAGCGTTAAGCAATTGAAGGAACACGATCACTTTGGGAAGGCAAAGAGGGTGTTCGGTATCCTGGTAATCGCAGCTCGTATCAAAGTTCCTTTCTTCATTTTTGCGAAGAAGGACTTTATAGATCTGTCCATCGAGAGGCACGGAAGCTTTTACGGTTTCGTTCTCTGCTAATTCGATGGTTGCTTTTTGTGTGCGAAGATATTTTTCTGCGTCAGCAAATACGGTTGGGGACGAAAGGAGGCGAAGTGTTTTGAGGTCGATCGTCTTCATCTTGGCCACGGTATGGCGCTGATCATATTCAACTTCTTCTGTCTGCAGGTGTCCTTTATCGATCATTTCCTGCAGCTGAAAAAGTGCTGCGGTTTCATGGCGGCAGATATCGCCGATATTATAAGGACAGCTGCAGCGAAGTGAAAGGCCTTTCGGATCCTTAAACTTCTGGATATACACTTTATAGAAGGTGGAATAGCTATCATCTTTGACGCGGAATACTGCAGAGCCAAATAAGTCGTCATATTCTATCAGTTCCACAAATCCGATCGCATGTATCTTTTTGCCGCGACGGATCACTTCGTCTGTTCCATGCGTGTAAACATATTTGAGCAAATGTGGTAATGCCATAGTTCAATTTCCGGTTAACAATAAGCACACAGCATGGGTGGTAAAACTGTGTGGCTATTGCCCGGCCCATTCAGGCAAGGGCAATCGGCAAATCTAAAAGAAAGTGAACCGGATTTCCTTATAAAATAGCATAAATATTAAATAATTTTTAGAGAGGGAAAAAGGAGTATCTTAGTAGGTTGCCCCGAAGAGAACGGTCGTCGATGGTGGATGTTCGATGGTCGAACTTAGGGTGAATGAACTTCTGGCATAAGGCAATAAAATATATTAGATAATCCTGCTGTAGCCCGACCATCGACCATCGATCATCCACCATCGACCAACTCAATCCCCTCTGCCAACATTGAAACCCTTACCTTTGCCGCCTGAAAAATTATGAGCAGCAAGCCAACCTTACATACTTCAATATCTCCCGCATTGTTACATCTGTATGACCTGAGTAATAGTGTGGTGGTGATCATTGACGTTTTTCGTGCGACATCTACCATTACCTCAGCGCTTTATAACGGAGCGAAATGTGTAATACCGGTTGATTCCGTGCCGAAGGCGATCGAGATCAGCCGGAATATAGACGGGATTGCTGCCGGCGAGCGTGATGGCCAGATCGCTGAAGGGCTGACACATGGAAATTCTCCTTTAGAATATAGTCGTGAATTTATCGGGGGGAGAATGCTTGTACTCACTACGACCAACGGAACCCGCCTGCTGCATATGGCGCTTGAACGCGGTGCAGATACGATCGTGTCGGGTTCGTTTCCGAACCTCTCCGCTGTTTGCGATTTCCTGATCGCACAGAATAAGAATGTAGTACTGGGTTGCGCCGGTTGGAAAGACCGCTTTAACCTGGAGGATACGCTGTTTGCAGGAGCCGTGATCAGCCGCATTAAAAAGAACTTTGAGATCCATTGCGATAGCTCACTGATGGCAGAAACGATGTATAACAAGCACAAGAACAACCTGATGGGGTTTGCCACTAAACTCACCCACTATCATCGTCTTGTTGAACGCTTCGGGCTTATTGACGATATCAGGTTCTGCCTTACAGAGGATGCGGCGAACGTACTGCCGGTATACCGCGAAGGCCGCCTGGTAGTTGAGCCAGGAAAGTAAGCCGGCCATTTCCATATACAACAATAGGGCGTCAAACGGAGACTGGTTCAAACGGTGCAAACGCTATTCGCGAACATCCGCGCTAATTCGTGTGCCATTCGTGACCAGCGTTAGCGTTGGAGGAAACGTTTCCAGTCAGACCCTTCCGCAAACTTCTTGATCACGGCGTTTCGCTGTTCAATCAGTTTTCTCAGGTATTTGGTGAGGTATACTTTATTAAACCCTTTTCCGACAGCACCATAAGGAGATTCGAAGTTGATGATATCGATCATGATGGTGCCATTGTCGCAGGGTTTGAAATGATGTTCGTGTTTGAGGAGTTTAAAATCGCCTTCCGCCTGCTCATCGGTGAACATTTCGGGCTTTTTCATTTCCGTGATCCGTGTTTTCAGGATCCGGTTTTTGAATAAATGCCTGGCCTTCCAGGTTACTGTTTCATCTTTTTCGATCAATCCAAAGCGAACGCCGGCAACGGCTTCTTCCTTATGCTTGCTCATTGATTGCTTGTGCAGGTCTATGCTGCGAGAAAGATCGAATACTCTTTCAGCCGGGGCGGCAACGAAAGTAGTGAGATGGATGGTGGGCATAATCGCTTTACAGAATTGAATTTTACAATAGTATCGGATTTTTCTGAACTGGAAGATAAACCGGAAATCATGAAACTGTGATCAGCTGACTTCTCGTTGCCTGAGAGAACTCCTTTATCGTATTCCTTCTTCCCGTCCTTCCCGTCTTACCGGTAAAATTAATACCGGTAAGACGGGAAGGACGGGAAGAGAGAATTGAGGTCGACTCTTAAAGGTATTAGCCGACCGGTCTTTTTATTTCCGGTTTACTTCAAACTCTTGCCCGTTGGGCATTTTTGCGTAGCAGCAAAAATCTCACCAGAAAGCGGCTGTTATACGAAAGGTATTTTGGAAACCTTTGCCAGCAACAGCTTATCGCGGACTTTTATATAGATCTCGGTATCGATCGTTGCATAAGCCGTGCGTACATAGCCCATGCCGATGGCTTTGCCGAGGCTTGGCGATTGTGTTCCTGAAGTGACCTCCCCGATAGTTGCCCCCTGGAAGTCTTTGATCTCATAACCATGACGCGGAATGCCTTTATCGATCATTTCAAATCCAACCAGCTTTTTTTCAACACCGTTTGCTTTCTGCTCCGCGAAAATCTCTTTGGAAGGGAAATCTTTGGTGAACTTGGTGATCCAGCTTAGGCCCGCTTCAATTGGGGAGGTGTTGTCATCGATATCATTTCCGTAAAGACAGTAGCCCATCTCCAGGCGGAGGGTATCCCGTGCACCCAGGCCAACAGGTTTGATGCCGCTAGACTCACCCACTTCGAAGATTGCATTCCAGATCTTTTCTCCGCAATCATCTTTGTCTTCAAAATAGATCTCTACGCCGCCGGCGCCGGTGTAACCCGTTGCACTGATCAGCACATTGTCTACGCCCGCGAATTTGCCCTTAGCGAACGTGTAATATTTCATATTAAGCAGGTCTATTTCTGTGAGAGGCTGGAGAATGCTTGTTGCATTGGGTCCCTGGATCGCCAGAAGACCGGTTTTATCGGAAACGTTATGCATTTCCACATTCTTTGTATTGTGGCGGCTGATCCAGCTCCAGTCTTTTTCAATATTGGAAGCGTTCACCACCAGCATGTAGACTTTGTTCTCTTCGATACAGTACACCAGCAGGTCATCTACCAGTCCGCCGTTCTCATTGGGAAGTGAACTGTATTGTGCCTGGCCGGCTTTCAGTTTGGAAGCATCGTTGGTTGTAACGCGTTGGATCAGGTCGAGCGCGTTTTCCCCTTTCAGGATGAATTCGCCCATATGGCTTACGTCAAACACACCGGCGTTCTTGCGGACGGCTGCATGTTCGTCGTTGATTCCGGAATAAGAGATCGGCATATTGTACCCGGCGAATTCGGCCATCTTTGCTCCGAGTGCAATATGCTTTTCAGTAAACGGGGTTTTTTTCATTATGTGATTGTTTATTAGCGCAAATGTACGGGGGGATTACGCAAATTTTTGATTCCGAAAAAGGAAAATGATGAGTTGGATGACGGCTGTTCTGGTGAGTTTTTTCACAAATTCGCGAATGGGGCGTTGATGGCCGGAGGTTATGAATGTTGTTTGCACCATCCAATGAACGTCTTTATCAGGACTGGAATCCACTTTTTTACGGCATATCTGCGTGGTTCCTTCTTACAACAAGCCTGAAATGAAAATATCAAATCGTTTTGAATCCTTCCCGGCTCCCGGTTTATTTTTTCCGGTAAGCCGGGAAGGACGGGAAGGGCGCCCTGCGTTAGCAACCTTGTTGTACATTAGAGAATGTTTTAGAACTGCTGTAGTAAGAATACGGGGAAATTGTTAAAGGATCATCAATCTGTTTTTTCATAGGGGTGAAATTTTACGGTAACGTACCCGGAATTCCGGATATTTCTGTAATTTGACCATCATTATAACTCTGATCATGGCAGATAATACATACGATGCAATTGTTGTTGGCTCCGGCATCAGCGGTGGCTGGGCGGCAAAAGAACTTACAGAGAAAGGCCTTAAAGTGTTGTTGCTGGAACGCGGCCGCAACATTGAGCACGTGAAAGGCTACGTGAATGCCAATAAGGAAATATGGGAGTTTGAACATCGCACCAATCGTCCTACACTTCAGATGCTGAAAGATTATCCCGTGCTTCGCCGTGATTATGTATTGAATGAGGCCAATCTTGATTTCTGGGTAAAGGATCTGGAATCTCCCTATACAGAAACAAAACCATTCTCCTGGTTTCGTGGCTATCATGTAGGCGGCCGTTCTCTTACCTGGGGACGTCAGAGCTACCGGTTCAATAAATGGGATTTTGAAGCAAACGCAAAAGAAGGCATTGCTGTTGACTGGCCGATCCGTTATGAGGATCTTGCCCCCTGGTACAGCTACGTTGAAAAGTTTGCCGGTATACAGGGAAGCAAACAGGGATTGGATGTTTTACCTGACGGTGAGTTTCTTCCGGCAATGGAAATGAACGTTGTTGAAAAAGATGTAGCCGCAAGGATCAAAGAAAAATACAGTGGTAAGCGTCACTTATTTATAGGACGCTCGGCAAATATCACTCAGCCAAAGCCGGAACAGAACCGGGTAAATTGCCAGTACCGCGATCGCTGCTGGCGGGGATGCCCTTATGGCGCTTACTTCAGTACGCAATCTGCAACACTGCCCGCAGCAATGGCTACGGGCAACCTGACGCTGCGTCCATTTTCCATTGTAAAGCAGGTGTTGTATGATAAAGACACAAAGAAAGCAACAGGCGTTGAAGTGTTGGATGCGGATACAAATAAAACATACGAATTCAAGGCAAAGATCATTTTCCTGAATGCATCCGCACTTAATTCAACGTGGGTATTGATGAACTCCGCAACAGATATCTGGCCGGACGGACTTGGCAGCAGCAGCGGAGAGCTCGGTCATAATGTGATGGATCACCACCTGAATGCGGGGGCATCAGGAATGGTGGAAGGCTATGAAGACAAATACATTTACGGCCGAAGACCGACGGGCATCTATGTTCCGCGCTTTCGCAACGTGTATGATGATAAGCGCGATTATCTCCGTGGCTTCGGCTACCAGGGCAGCGCCAGCCGTGAAGGCTGGAAGCATGAAGTGGCAGAACTCACTATCGGTGCAGCTTTTAAAGAAGCAACCTGTGAGGCCGGATCATGGAAAATGGGTTTAAGTGGATTTGGAGAAATGTTGCCTTATCATGAGAACAAGATCACGCTGAACAAAAACAAAACAGATAAGTGGGGCCTGCCCGTGCTTGACATGGATGTGGAGATAAAAGGGAACGAACATCGCATGCGCAAAGACATGATGAATGATGCCATGGAAATGCTCGAAGCTGCCGGCGTTAAAAAACTCAAGCCTGAGTTTGACGAAAAATATGAACCAGGCATGGGCATTCACGAAATGGGAACAGCCCGTATGGGCCGTGATCCAAAAACATCAGTACTGAACGCACATAACCAGGTATGGGATGCAAACAATGTGTTTGTGACCGACGGAGCATGTATGACATCTGCTTCCTGCGTCAACCCATCACTTACTTATATGGCGCTTACAGCAAGAGCAGCGGACTTTGCAGTAAGCGAATTGAAAAAAGGAAATCTTTAGTCTTATTATACGATTATGAACCGAAGAGAACTATTACGGCTCGTTACATTAGCTACGGGAAGCGCATTGATCGGCAGTGAACTTTTGCTGTCAGGTTGTAACTCAACGGAAACAACAACCTCATTCACGACTCTTTCAGCAGGTGAAATGGCGTTTCTCGATGAAGTGGGCGAAACAATTTTGCCTGCCACCTCTTCTCCCGGAGCAAAAGCTGCGGAAGTCGGAAAGTTCATCAACATCATGATCAGGGATTGCTATGAAAAAGATGATCAGCAAACCCTGCGTAACGGGATACCTGCCATTGATAAAGCCGCTGAAAAAATGCACGGAAGCGCATTCCTTAAATGCACGCCGGAACAACGTGAGCAGTTATTGATCTCATTAGACAAGGAAGCAAAAGA
The DNA here is from genome assembly GCA_003243445.1 of Citrobacter freundii. Taxonomy (GTDB): domain Bacteria; phylum Bacteroidota; class Bacteroidia; order Chitinophagales; family Chitinophagaceae; genus Terrimonas_A. Next base: position 67,363 of record QFQQ01000024.1, on the reverse strand, counting down.
GTACCAGCAACAAAAAAATAAGTTCGATAGCGAACAAGACGATCTGGCGAAAAAAGCCAGACAGGAAAACAATGCATCTTTCAAAAAAGAAAAGATGCCGCCTCATTACTTCACGATGATGAAGCAGTTGGTGATGATCGGATTTTTTACTTCAAAAGCCGGAGCAACACAGGCTTTACGGCACGTGGCAGTGCCGGGCAGATATGATGGAGCAATGGCGTATAAAAAGGGAGATAAGGCGTGGTCGAGTAAGTGATAAGGCAGCTTCTGACGAAGCCGATGTGTAGTCCGGAGATTACACATAACCCTTGTAAACTGTAACGTTCAACAGAATAAGCACATCCGTACAGTTTACCTCATCAATTGTCCGGAAACGGACAGCCTCCTTCTTTTCCGGAAATACAAAGAATCTACATTCAACGGATTATGCTCCTGGCATAACGCTTGGGCAGTTGGGTTAACACCTCAACTAAAGCCTTATGTCCGTTTCAAACTTCAAGCTCGCATGGAGAAGCCTGGTAAAAGATCGCCAGTTCTCCATATTAAACCTTCTTGGCCTTGCCTCCGGTCTCGCCTGCGCCCTGATGATCTATTTGTGGATAATGGACGAACGAAAGGTAGATAAATACAATGCCAACGATGCCCGGCTTTACCAGGTGATGCAGAATATCCCGCATGAGAGCGGAATTGAAACGATTGAGTACACACCGGGCCTGCTTGCTGACGCGTTGGTGAAAGAAATGCCTGAAGTTGAATCTGCGGCTACCGTTGTTCCGCCGTCATGGTTCGGCTCAAATGGGATTGCTTCGATTGATGAAGTAAAACTGAAGACGAACGGACAGTTCATCAGTAAAGGATATTTTAATACTTTTTCCTGCACTATCCTGAAGGGAGATCCAAATGAATTGTTTGCCGGCCTTCAGACTATCGCGATCTCTGACGAGTTTGCAGCAAAGATCTTTAAGAATGAAAACCCCATCGGCAAAACGCTGGATTGGAACCAGGATGATTTCAACGGCCGTTACCGGATCGTGGCAGTTTTCAAAAAGAACCCGGAAAATGCTACAGAAAGATTTGATCTGCTGCTGAATTATGCATTGTTTGTTGACAAACGGCCTTCTATGAAGTCGTGGAATAGCAGCGATCCGAGCACGTATCTGGTATTGAAGAAAAATGCCAGCGTTGCCCAACTGGATGCAAAATTGAAAGGCTATCTGAAAGTCAAAAGCAAGGATGCAGGCAGCACGCTTTTCCTAAGGAAATTCTCGGATAAATATTTATACGGACAATACACAGGCGGCCTGCTGTCAGGGGGGCGTATTGGCTATGTAAAACTCTTTGGTTTTATCGCGGTATTCATTCTTGTGATCGCCTGTATCAATTTCATGAACTTATCAACCGCCAGGGCGGTAAGAAGGATAAAAGAGATCGGGATACAAAAAGCAATGGGCGCTTCAAGAAGCCGGATCATTCTGCAATATCTTTCCGAGTCTGTATTGACCAGTTTCTTTGCGCTTGCCCTTGCAATGGTATTGATTGCTGCGCTGATGCCGGCGTTCAATCAGATCACCGGGAAATCTTTGACGCTGGATCTTAGTCCTTCTGTTATTGTGGCTGCGATTGCGATCACATTCATCACAGGCCTGGTGGCGGGAAGCTATCCTGCGCTTTATATTTCGGGGTTTAGACCGGTCGCTGTTTTAAAAGGCGAGTTGAAAACATCTGTTGCAGAATTGTGGACAAGAAAAGGGTTGGTGGTATTTCAATTTGCGCTTTCAATTTTTGCAATAGCTGCGGTCTTGATCATTTATCGTCAGATCAGTTTTATCCAATCGCGCGATCTTGGATACAAGCGCGATAACATTATTCATTTTGAACAACCGGTCAGTTTTGATTCAGTGCAGCTTGCGTCTGCCATGAGTATGATGAATGAGTTGAAAAACATTCCGGGCGTGGTGAATGCTTCAAGCTACTATCATAATCTCACGGGTAATCACGGAAGTATAGGGAATTTTCAATGGCCGGGAAAAGATCCCAATAAGAATATCGATTTTGTGAATCTGGAGGTGGGTGCAAATTTTATTGAAACCGTTGGTATAAGAATGAAAGAGGGCCGGGCGATCAAGGCTGCGATCGGTTTTCCGTTCAAACCATCCAACGAAATTGTTTTTAATGAATCAGCGATCAACGCAATGGGGATAAAGGATCCGATCGGGAAGACGGTGAAGTTTTGGGACCAGGAGCGTGTGATCGTAGGTGTGGCAGAGGACTTCAATTTTGAATCGTTATATGCAAAAGTGCAGCCCTGCTTTTTCCAGGTATTTCCGGTGATGCCAAATATAATTGTGAAGATAAGAGCGGGATCAGAAAGGCAGACTATCGCACAGGTACAATCGATCTTTGAAAAATTCAATAAGGGATTGACCTTTGATTATCGTTTTATGGATGAAGAATACCAGGCTTTATATCAATCGGAAAGCCGCGTAGCAGTCCTGTCCAAATATTTTGCAGGGCTGGCGATCATCATCTCCTGTTTGGGATTATTTGGTCTGGCTGCCTTTACCGCGCAGAAAAGGCAAAAAGAGATCGGTATCCGGAAAGTCGTCGGGGCATCCGTGCAGGCGGTGGTGTTTATGCTGTCGAAAGGATTTTTGCAACTGATCCTGGTGGCAGCCTGCATTGCATTACCGGCTGTTTGGTGGGTGATGGGCGAATGGCTGAATGGATTTGCGTACAGGACATCGATCACGATGAATGTGTTTGTGCTCACAATAGGATCGATCTTGCTGATCACATTGGTGACCATCAGTTTTCAGTCGGTAAGAGCTGCAATGGCGAATCCGGTGAAATCATTGAGGAGTGAATAAATGTTGATCGATGAGCACTTCTGGCGCGGTTTGGCGTAGGGTTCCTGCAGATTTCGCAGATTTGTCTGCCCGACAAATGAAATGATTGCCTATAAACGATTGTGTTTTTGTTAGCATCCGCAGATTACGCAGATATCTTCAAGTTATCTGCGGATAAAAATTAAAGCCGGTTCTATAGAAGGATAAAATTGCAATAATCAGGTGAATAAATCTGCGAAATCTGCGGGAACCTTACGCCAGTCTGTATGACATTGCGATAAAGCTTTTCTATTCCGACCACAGATCATTATTCCTCACGTTAAATCGTTGATACGGATTTTTAAAAAAAAGAGCAATGTATTCAACTCCGCCAGCAGAGAAACCCGGCACATGCCCGCGTTTTCTAAAGATCAAAGAATGCGCATTGGGAAAAGTCCGTTGAATAAGACGGTTATAAAATGGACTGCACCACGGATCAATATCACCTGCGGCGATCAATACAGGAACGTTCGAATACACGGGATCTTTTGCATGAGCTGGTTCGGGTTTTACCTTCCAGCAGTCACAAAGGGCCTTATCCGGACTGTTAAACGCAAAGCCAGCAAGCCAGGGAAAAAGAGTTGATTGTTTATTGATCAGTGCTGTATCTGAATATGCGATCTGCTCTGAACAATAGATCGAATATCGCATGCCATGTGACAGGCTTTGGTTTGCGGAGAAATACCCATCGATCACATGATCTATATAAGGAGAGTGTTTTCCATCGATCAGATCATTCATCGTCTTCGGAAGAGTTTTGAAACCGTAAGTGGATAAACCATCCAGCACAATATCCATTAATTCATCTTTTCCATACGTTATCTGAATGGTATCATGCTTGAGCGCATCATAGTATTTCAGCGGAAAGCGTTTGCCGGTGATACTGGTAAAATAATGATGGAACCGGCTGCGCAGATCTCCATAAGGGCGCAGGCTGGCACTGTCTGTATCATAATAATTGAAAAAATTTTCAAGCGCCTCATTTATATTCACAAGCGCATGTTCTTCATAATTCACAAAGGAAGGAAGAGGTGAACCAAGCGCAAGCGTGCGAACAGCTTCAGGATGATTACGTGCAACAGTCATCATCAAACCTCCGCTGTAGGAAATACCAACAAGATTCAGCGAATCTATTTTCAACAGAACCCGGAGATCATTGATATCTTCAGCACTTTCGATGGTTGTGTAAGACGAAAGATCAATGCCTTTTGTGGTGAATTCCTTTCTGCTCTGTGTAACCGCCAGTCTCACCAGGCTGTCACGATCCTGACCGGTGCGATAACTCTGGCGGATCGCTTCTGTAACGGCGGGACATTCAAGACTTGGAATGGATCGCTTGGAGCCGCGCTGGTCAAAAGCGATAAATCCGCCATACGCCAACCACCCGGACCCTTCACCAATGCTGTCAATGTTTGCCACCGTACTATAGCCAGGCCCGCCGGTTGTAAACAACGTGGTATTCTTTGCGGCGGACATCTCCGGCCTGCGTACAAAAATGAACGGCACTTTTACTTTCCGCCCGGCTGGCTTCTTACGGTTTTCCGGAGCAATGAGATAACCGCAGATGCTGATCACACCCGGGCCGATCTTTACAGGACAGGAACCGGTCTCAATGCTTGATCCGGGAGTTTGTCCATAAGAAAACCCCGTCCATATCATTGCAAGGCAAAGTAGAGATATCGTTTTCATGACTTTTATTATCCCACAAAGGAAATGTCCTTGACCTGGAAAGAAAAGTAAAAAACGGACAATCAGCGAAAGGAGGAAAGCTTTAACCCGGTAAATCGAACCGCATCTTTATAGAAATGCGCCGGATCAAAATAACCAAAATCATAAACCGAGAAATCTTTCCTGTTTCGTTGATAAGCCGTCAATGCGGCACGTGCGCGAACACTGGCCAGGAATCGCTTTGGGTTGGTTCCGGTAACGGAATGAAAATACCGGTTGAATGTTTTCCCGGAGAGATAAAGCTGCTGCGCCAGTTCTTCTGTTTGCAACTTCATCCCTGAATCAATAAACGCTTCAATGGCGGAAGTAACCGGCGCGATCAGTCTTGCCTCTGTTTTACTGCGGATGAATTTATCAAGCAGAAAATTTTCGAGAAGCTGGTATCGCTGTTCAAAAGAGTCTTTATTTTTCATCTGACGAATGATCTGTGCGGGAATGATGGAGCTTGCGTCAAATATATCGTGAACGATCTTCTGTTGTTCGACCCCAAGAAGGATCTCCAGTGCGCCCGGGGTGAACTTGATCGTAAATATATTATCGGAAGGAAGGTTTTGTCTTTCCACAATGCAATCGCGAAGCAAAAGAATGTCTTTATCCGAATCAACATAATGCGTTGTATTACCATTTTGGAGATAATACGGAGCGCCAAGGTTGATCCAGATCGTAGGCGTGTAGCTGGGAAACAATTTAACGGTGAATGGACTATTGTTAATGCAATGCCTTGCATGCTCGGCAGATGTTTCCGAGTAAAATTCGATCAACCCGGCCAATTCAGGGCAGGGCTGCCGGAACTTGTATAAGCGGCGGATATCGTCAAATATTTCAACCAATCGATTTCAAAAATAATTTAAACGAACCGGAGCGGGGCGCCGCTGATCCTAATTAATGTCACCGTTTTTGACCTGTTCCATGGTGATCACTTTGTAGTCGATCCCAAGTCTCTTTGCATTTTCTTCAACCGTCTGGGTGAAGCCTGCTTTTTTCCGGCGTTCATTCACGTGGGTTGCATCTTCGATTGGCCAGATAAAGAATTTCCAATCGGATTTACCCGTTGTTTTGTTGGGAACGCCCATGCCTTTTGCCTGTGAGCCCCAGATCTGTGGTTTATTGTTGTACATCAGCGAGCGGTCCTTCATCATGGCGTAGAGATAGAAGGGCAACTCATTTTTTGTGGCTGCGCTTTCAATCAGTGGCAGGTATTGATCGATCTTAGAGGAATGCTGGATCACATAAAAGACGGCCTCATTTGTTTTTTCGCCAACCATTGATTTGCCAGGATATCCGTATTGCGCAATAATGGCCTCGATACGACGCAGGTTGGAAGAGTCCGTTTTGTTCATCAGTTTGGAAAGCCCATTGAAGAAGTTCTTCCTGGGAATATTGAATACACGGCTGATCGAGTCTATGCGGACGCTGTCCAGCTTCGTTGAAACGTACTCCCTGAAAAGCTGGTCCTTAAAAAGAATACTGTCAAGTTCCTGTTTGAGCGGAAGATTGATGTTTTGCGCGCGGCTGGCAGAAAGAAACAACACTGCAAACAGGAATAGGGAAAGTTTTTTCATGGCGAATAATTTGGGAATGTCTGGTGTTAAAACAGTCATTCAGTATCGATACAAAACTATTGTTTCGGTGTTATTTGGCGGCGAAAATAGTGATGAAGGGTGTTAACGGTTTCAATATTTTTTAGTCAGAACGTGCTGTATAACATAGAGCGTTCAAATGCCGCCCGGGGGACCATTTATAAATCCGCGCAGTTATGTCATGTCCCGCCCCAACTGCAGTTTACCAGTCAGATAATATCGCCGATGTATCACATTTCCTTAAATTAGCTGCAAACCATCTTATGAAACGATTCGTCAGAAGTTTGATTATGAGAAGGATAGTTTTACTTTTCCTGGCTTTTGTAATCCGGGATTCCTGCCGCGCCACCATCACACCCCAGGTTGATAAACGGGTCGAGATCATGAGTATTGTCGCACGTCTCGCCGGGTATGATGAATACAATGATAATGCCGCTGCGGAATATGCCGCAGCAATCAAGGCCTATTTCGATCGCTATACAACAGATTCATTGATCAGGTTTGCAAAGGAGATCCGCGGTCAGTCAGGCATCAGCTTTGACGCGGTGATGTCTATGGCCGTTAACCTGGAACAAAAGGGCCGCAGGTTTTCGCTTCAATCCAACTGGCAGGAAGATCTTGATCCAAGATGGACTGCCGGTACGGCAAAACGTTTTGTTGTGCTACTGGGCAAATTCTACAGCCATAGTCATGCCGATGATTTTTTTAAACAACAGGCGCCTTATTATGAAAAAGCGACGAAGGCTTTTGCTGAAGTGCTGAATGGATTTAATCAATCATGGTATTTCAGTTATTACGGCGTTAAGCCCAGGGACGAATTCAATGTGGTGATCAGTTGTGCAAACGGCGGTTCGAACTATGGGCCTTCTGTCACCAATCGTGACGGATCAAAGAAAGTGTTTGCGATCATGGGAAGCTGGAGTTTTGATGCGAAACAGGATCCTGTTTTTCCGCAGGATGCGTATCTGCCAACCCTGATCCATGAATTCAATCATTCATTTATCAATCCTTCTATAGAGGCATTGACCGGCAACATTTCATTGCATAACAGCATGCAAATACTGTTGGATACAATGCAGACTGAAATGACCAGCCAGGCCTACAAGAAATGGGAGACCGTGTTGATCGAATCGCTGGTGCGTGCTTCCGTGATCCGCTATATGATGACACAAAAAAGTACGCCGGTCGAGAATACGGAAAATGAAATGATGGATCAGCTGAACCGCGGATTTTTATGGACGAGAGACCTTGTGGCATTGCTGGGTGTTTACGAAAGTGACAGATCAAAATATCCGGCGTTCACTGATTTTTACCCGGTGATCATCGATTTTTTCAGAAGGACCGCCACCAATATTTCACAGATCAAAGCGGATCATGAAATGAAATTGCCGAAAGTTGTTTCAATAGAACCGATCGGCAATAACACGGAGAGTGTTGATACGTCGATCACGCAATTGATCATACGGTTTAACGGTCCGATGATTGGTAAAGGATATTCGTTTACAACGGGTCAGCTGGGAAAGGAGGCAGACCCGGTGGTTGGAGTTGTTGGTTATAATAATGAAAATACAGCGTTGCGGGTGAATGTAAAACTGAAGCCTGGAAAGGAATATGAGATGGTACTAACGGGACGGTCTTTTATTAATACGCGTGGATACAGACTGAAACAGTATGTGATACGGTTTAAGACTGCGGGAAGTGATACGGTGAATAATACAAGAAGTAACGTTCAATAGGGATAAACTGAAATCACCTGAGACAGGCTCCTGTATCTGTGAGATCAGGGCCTGATCAGTATACAACTTCTCTTTCTCCGCTCATGGTCCAGGTATTCGATCGTAAACTTTTTCATCATCGCCAGATTTTTCCGGAGAATGCGGCAATCTTTATTACGTGAAAAAGTTGTCAGGTCCATATCTGCCAGCTTCGTAACCTGCATGCCGACCTCTATTCCGCACAGATCCGCATCGGAGCCCGATTCAATGCCATTGATGATATACATCCGGTTTTCACGGCCAATGGAAAACCCGGGAAAGTTTTCCTTTGGAATGAATTGCATCTCCTGGTCATAAGGAGTAAAACTGATCGTTGCATTCCGGTAATCAAGCCGCACAATGCCATATTGAAGAATATCGAGTCCGAGAATACTGATATCATTTCTTCCTACCACACACACTTCGGCAGATTTCAGGCTGGCTTTGCCCAGCATCAGGCTATCCAATGACGCGATCCTGTAGCTGTCTTTTACCGGAATATTATGTGCTCCTGCAAGACTGTATCTTCCTTTGCGCAGGATCCTGTAACCGCAAACGTGACTGCTTTCTTCAAAAATGTATTCAGGAATGGTAAGCAGGTCTTCCGCGCCCGTATCAAATAACACATTCAACGTATAGTGATCTTTCAAGCGGATATTGAAGAACGGATTGTACTGTTCATCAAACTGAACAGGAAGTTCATTGCTGGCAGCAGGACGAAGCGCCTGCGTTGGCGATATGATCAGCCGGTGATTTTTCAGATCCATTTCCAGCAAGCTTGTTTTGAAGATATCTCCACCGATCACACCATCAATATCCAGGCATTTGAAGAAACTCGATTTCTGATAATCCAGCACATCGGCTTTGCAATTACTGACCGTAAATTTTCCGAGTTTGAATTGGGGTATAAAAACGCTTTTAGAAGAGCTGATATTCCCTGTTGCATCCTGGATGGGCTTTGCCCCAAGTGTGGTGTATTTTTTCCGCTCAAACAGGCTTTCAGAAATGGATAAACAAGCGCCCGTATCGAAAATGAAGCGATAGGACCGTTGATCTATTTTGAGAGTGATGATCATTGAACCATTGGAGAACTCCACGGGGATGGTGTCCGTAGCAGGTCCTTCCCATACCGGTTCTTTCAATGATTTGTTCTGTGAAATACAGGGTAAGGAAAGCAGGAGGAGTATAAGCAGTTGAAAGTTTTTGCGCATGAAGCGTAAAGAGAGGTGATTTGTTTTGGTTAAATGGTGATCGTGATAAGATAGATAAAAAATGCATCCAATGTTGCGAGATCATTGAACTTTTTATTTCTTTTAATGATCACTTGAATTACTAACAAGGCCAGCGTATCCTTTAGCCGCATCTAAACTTCTCTTGGGGGCTTCAAAAGGATTTAAGCGGAAAATTGTCAAAGGAGTGAAGGTGTTGGACAATTTTCCAGAGGAGAGTAATGATACCGGGTAATATAAAGGAAATGAAAGCAGGCATAACCAATATCAATTATGCCTGCTTTCTTTTTATCCTCTCAATTCCTCCACTTCTTTCACCGACTTCGCAAGATGTTTACCCAGCTTCTGGCTTGCATCCGAAGTTACCAGGTAATTATCTTCTATTCTTATTCCGCCAAATGACAGATAGGATGACAGGGCTTTGTAATTAATAAATTCTTCCAGTTTCTTTTCTGCCTGCCATTTTTCAATCAGCTCGGGGATGAAATAAATGCCAGGTTCTATCGTCAATACAAATCCTTCTTTTAGTTCTTTTGCGAGGCGAAGGGATTTCCAGCCAAATTCTTTGCTGCGCTTTATTGTGTCAGTATAACCGACCAGGTCTTCGCCAAGATTTTCCATATCATGCACATCGAGTCCGATCATATGGCCGAGCCCATGCGGGAAGAATAATGTGTGTGCTCCGGCGGCAACGGCTTCGTTCACATCTCCGTTTACGAGGCCAATATTTTTCAAGCCGGCAACGATCCTGGTAGCGGCCTGTTTATGCACCTCGTGAAAGGTGATACCGGGGCGCAGCAGGCTGACCGAATGATTCATGGCATCGAGCACCACTTCATATATTTCTTTTTGCTGAACGGAAAAGCGTTTGGCGACGGGGAAGGTCCTGGTGAGATCTCCCGCATAATGTTTATTATTTTCAGCGCCTGCATCACAAAGGATCATACGGCCGGCATCAAGCTGGTTGCCGTGATAATGATTGTGTAAAGTCTGCCCGTTCACAGAAAGAATGATCGGGTAAGCGAGGCGGCCATTTCCTGAAAGCGCAATGCTTTCAACCCTTGCGGCAATTTCATATTCGTACAAACCCTCGCGCGTCAGTTCCATGCCGGCAACATGCATGTCTGCACTGATGGAAGCAGCTTCATGCATCTCCTGTATTTCGGCAGCTTCCTTTATTTCGCGCTGTTGAATGATCGCTTTGATCAGCTTTTCCGAAACAAAGGGTTTTAATGCTGTGGTGGCTACACCCAGCCATTCAGCAAGCTGAATAGCCGTATCGCCACGATAAGGCGAAAGGATATGAATGCCCTGCTTTTTATCCTGTGCTTTCTTCAACACACTAGCAATAGCAGACAAAGGTTGAACGGAACTGATCCCCACCAAAGCCGCCTGTTCCTGCAAAGAGGGTAAAGGTCCCGTCCAGATGATATCATCCATACTCAACTCGTTCCCAAAAAGAGTGGATGTGCCGTTGTCTGTGTCGATCATCAACACAAGACCGGCGATGTCAAGACCTGCATAATAGAGAAAGCAGCTATCCTGTCTGAACGGATAATGATTGTCTGTATAATTCATGCTGGCTTCTGTGTTGCCAGGCAAAAGGATCAAGCCACCATTTACGGCAGAAGATAGTTTCTGTCTTCTGCTTGTATACGTACCGGAAGAAAAAAGATTCAGTTTCATATATGAAAAATGTGCTACAAACCTAGTGCAAATGGATTAATGAGCACGAGATCGATTTTAATAAAAATGTACCGGATATTAGCAGGATCTCATCATTTGCAAACGCCCTGACCCCACCATGCTTTGCGCATTTCAAGTTGGGCAGGTGTCGGGTTCGGGTTTATTTCCAGTACGTGTTCGATCACACGGTCAGACTTGAAAACGGTCTGCGAAAGTTTGACAGGTGTTTTTTTCTTTCCGGTTTTGCGTAATACTTCAACCGTCAGGGTATCGCCTTCTTTTGCGCTGCTATTGAATTTCCGGATCAGCAGACCTATATTGTCCTTTGTGGCTTTTTCCCCGTTGATGCTTAACAGTTCGTCTCCGGTCTGATAACCCATTTTCTTTCCGAACGCATTTACGTCGGCGGCATCAAGCACCAGCTTGTCTTTTTCATTGTTAATGCTGATGCTGCCGAGATTGATCGTATTCACCGTTTTTTTCTTCAGGTAGTCAATGCCTGCCAGTCCAAAGAATTCTTCATAAGGAACAGGTTTCGAACCGTCCACATACGTTACCAGGAAGTCTTTTATTTCAGGATAGCTGAGCTTCGCGATCGCATCATACAATTCATCATCCAGGAAATATTTGTCTTTTCCGTAAAGAATGCCGAGATCATGTTTCAGATCCCGCAACGTGTATTGGTTGCCGGAAAGCTTCATCAGGTAAAGATCAATACAAGCTGAAACCAATGCTCCTTTCATATAGATGTTGCCGTATTGCTCATGCCATTTACCGGCGCTCTCGCGGCTCATTTCAGCGAGCGGAAGCGAATCGTTAAAATAAAGGCGGGAATATTTTATTTTAGTTTCAAGCGCGCTGATAAATTCCTCCGGTTTGGTAATGCCCGACCAAACCTGCATGTGATTAGCATAATATTCCGTGCTGCCCTCATACAGCCATAAATGTTTGGAGAGAACGGTTTCATTAAAGTTGAATTCCTTTACTTCTTTCGAACTGATGGTAAGCGGGGTTACGATATGAAAGAACTCATGTGCGGCAATATCTATCCAATTACCGATGGCTTGCTGTTCGTCCTGCTCCTCCAACGCGTAAAAAGAAGAATACGAATGCTCCCATGCGCCCGATGTTTTGAATCCTTTTTGTTCTCCATTGAAATAAAAGATGAACGCGTATTTATCAACGGGTAATTTTCCTTTGAGATACGCAGCAGCACCCTTCATTAATTTTTCAAAGTTCGTTGCAATAAATTTTGCATGCGCTACTTTATGTGGTGAATAAACAGCGATCAGCACATCTGCATTGCCGACTTTTATGGTCGCTGTATCCGGAAGCGAGTACATGATGGGAGAATCATATAACTCATCCACATTCACGCAACGAAAAACATCTGATGTATTGGTTGAGGAAACGGGTTTTAAACCAGTTGCCGCATAAAATCCCTGGGGCTTGATGAAGCTGATCTCAAAGGGTGTTTTCTTCATTCCATCAAGATAACCGAAGAGGCCGCAGGTATTGATAACGAAATTCTTTCCGCCTTCAAAGTTTGTGCCCACCATTTCGTATACCTGGTTATCGATTGGCGAATCCCAGGTGTCTTCAACGGCATAAGTGATCTTGTTAAGCGTCTGCGCTTGTTTAATGGTCCAGCCATTGTCGTCTTTACGGCTTACCGGCAATGCCGCGCCGTTTTTATCAAAAGCTTTCAGGTCGTGCACATATTTACCAAAGTTGCTGTTCATATATGTGCCTGGCAAAATGCGTGGCAGGTAAAAGTTGATCTCCGATTGACTGACGGGAGGAGTTATAAGCGTGATGTTCAACCGGTCATTCGCAGTGTCATTGAGATTTACACTGTATTGATAGGACTGGCTGTTTGCAATAGCTGCAATAAAGGCAAAGAAGATTACGGTAAAAAGACGAGTGTACATGCAGTGATGTTTAAATGCTGAAATAAAATTTAAAATCGCTGCCGTAAAGGTATTTTAAGTTGGGGGAAGGCGGGCGCCGTTGAACACAAAGAAGGGATGTTAGATGTTTGATGGTCGATGTTCGGGCCAGCGGCGGCGTGAACCCGATTCGAAGCCCTCCTGAATTGGAGAACTTCCGTGGATATTGTTAACTATCGACTTGAAGCCCGATCATCGAACATCGACCATCCAACATCGCTCCCTGGTTTAGTTAAAAAAATACGGGTCCGTTGCATTCGTGCTTGAGCCGGGATAGATGAACTGCATTTGCCTGGACATGATGTTGCGGATCTCAATGTCTATGTCCATGCCGCTGGGTGCGGTGGGCGCTTTGATCGTTTTAATGGAATGAGGCGGAATGTTGAACACTTTCACTTCTTCTGAGCGATGAATGCCGCCGGCTTCGCCGATGTAGTTGACGGATACAACAACTTCGTCAAGGGTGTAATCTGTGTTGTTGGTAACAGGCACATCAACAGAGTTGTCGTTTTCAAAGCCGGAAAAATGGTAGCCCGGAATTTCGGTGCGGATAAAACTGTACCAGTTGTTGCGGAGGTCGATCAGTGGATCGTGGTGAGTGTTTCTGCAGGAAGATGCCGTGAGAAGACAGCATATTCCCAGGAACAGGGTGGTTCGTTTCATGATGGATAGTGGTTTGAGGCAACAAAATATAAAAGGATTTTCATACTTGCAACCTCCTGAACTTCAAAATAGTACTCCGAAATGATCACTGATGAGGTTATAGGTGTCGGCGGCTGGTATCAGTTCCGGCCAGGCTCAATACCACTCAGAGACCTATTTTCAATCCCAGCTCATGTTTGATGGTTAATAGCGCTTCCGCGTTTCCCCTTGCATCATCCACGGGGTTGTGGGTGTGCTTTGTTTTGCGGAGATGTTTGAAGTTTTTTGACATATCCTTTATTACGCCTTTATATATGCTGCCCAGGTTCTGGGAACTGAATCCAAAGGGATTGCTGCCCGTGAAATGATGAAAATACCAGCAGATGAACATCCAGTCAAACCCATTATTATCACTGATGAACATGGGGCGCCCTTTTGAATGGGCTTTGATCCACACGGCAAATTCCTCCATGACTTCTTTGGGATCTTTGAACGCAAGCGTTTCTTCACGGGTGAATCCGGATACAGCCAAAGCCTCCGGAATATGTTTTCCGGAAATTGGTTTCAGGGTTCCATAAAACGTTTTATCGAGCGATGTATCGACGATAATTGCACCAAAAGAGATCATAGAGTAGTCGCCGGGGATCGGGCCGTCGCTCTCTATATCGACCATGATAAAAGACATTTTGTAAAGTAAAAAGTAAAAAGTAAAAAGTAAAAAGTAAAAAGTAAAAAGTAATAGAATTTAAAAATAAAATAGAGAAATGAGTATTATGGGCTTGCGGCAATATGAGTTTTGCCAGAACCCAAACTCATAATTCTTACCGTGCTTCCCGGCTTACCGGTTTAATTTTCTACCGGTAAGCCGGGAAGCACGGTAAGAAGATCCGGGAAAGCGGCTTCCTGTTTTCCAGGTCAGCTGCTTTTCCTGATTGTTGGATACAAGCGGCAGGCATGCGATCTGCCGGATTTAAATCAGCGTTTCAATTCGATAATGTCGTTTTACTAATAAAAAGTCCCGTTTGGCTCACTCGTTGTGTAATAAGATCTGCCTGTAAATATCTTTGCAACCTCAACCTGGGATCTATGCGAATAGAACTTCTACCACCTGGTATAAAGGCCGGAAAAATGCAGAACCGTTGTTCCCGCCTGCAACAATTTATGCCCCAAACCGGTCAGTTTCATACTCATTCACACATACGTTATCCCGTGTTAACCTGTGGATTATCCACCACGTCTTAACGTAACATACCCAAAAAATGGGGCTTTTTATCATCGCGCCTGTTTTTACCCGTTCGTGGTATTGTATATCGACCGGCTCTTATGTATTTTAGCCGCCTGACTTTGCTGCTGCCAATGAATTTGCTTCTTCTCTGAGCTTCGTAAGACGCAATACTCCCGCACTGCATCAAGGCATCTGAAATCCATACCTGCGCATTACCCCTCTTCGCAATTCGCGAATCCAATCCGGATCCTCTGACTGACACATCGTATCCACCGATCGGTATATACTTTGTAATTAAATGCCTTACCTACCAAACGGAGAACTTTATGAAAAAACATTTACCAACCGTACACTACTGCTTTGCCTTCTCTTTAGTCCTCATTTTACAGTCCACTGTTCAAGGCCAGATAAAACCGCGGACCAGCGCACGTCAGCAAAAACTTTTACCTGTAACAGGAATATTGTTAAACCCGAAGATAAACGATGTCTGGGCTAACGTTACTTTATCAAACCTTGTAGCTCCGACAGCGGTGAACGCCGATCTTTTACCAGGGGTTGGTAATTCACTTAACCTTGGATCATCTTCTATTGGATGGAAGGCGCTTCATTTAAATGATGCGATCTATATAAATGGATTCCGTTTCCTGACCGGTGATATATCGGGGAATACGTTTACCGGTATTCAGTCAGGCGTCGCCAATAATGGAATAAATAATACCGGGAACGGATTCCATGCGCTTTACTCCAATACTTCCGGCAGTGCGAATGTGGCTGTTGGCTATGGCGGTCTTGCACTGAATACGACCGGAGAGAACAATATTGCCATTGGAGCGAATGCTCTCGGCAATAATTCTGATGGGGTCGAGAATATTGCGATCGGCACGAATGCCTCTTTTATGGCGGAAAACGTAAGCCGGAATGTCGCAATCGGTTTTGAAGCGCTGTACAATAACCTTGGCCAGTCGAATATGGCTGTTGGTTACCAGGCAATGTACAATAACCATTATGGCGAGATCAACAGTGCTTTTGGTTTCGGTGCACTGGGTGGGAATACTGAAGGCTGGTTCAACAGTGCGTTTGGCTACGGTTCACTACAACTGAATAATGGGGTGTCAAATACCGCAGCGGGAACATACAGTGCATTTTATAACCAATCAGGTTCTCATAATGTGGCGCTGGGTTATCAATCGCTGATCAACAATGCTTCCGGAAACAATAATGTGGCGGTGGGCAGTAATGCCGGCTTTAACGGGTCCGAGTTGAATGCGATAACATTTGTGGGCGCAAGCAGCGGCGGGATCATAGACAATATTTTCAATAGTACGGCAATTGGTTCAATGACTCAGGTTACAGCTTCCAATCAGGTAAGGATTGGCAATGACTTGGTTACCTCCATCGGAGGTTATGCAAACTGGACCAATCTTTCTGACGGCCGTTTCAAGAAGAATATGAAAGAAGATGTGCCAGGCCTTGAGTTCATCGAAAAACTTCGCCCGGTAACCTATACACTTGATATAGATGGTCTGGAAAAAGCGCTTGAGACAACTCCAAATCTTTCCGGCAAAGGTGCAATGATGAAAGGAATGCGCGCACCAAGTGTTGAGCAAAAACAATTGAGCCGCGAACAGATCGCAGCGCGCCAGGCAAAAGCGAGCATTATTCATACCGGTTTTGTTGCACAGGAGGTAGAAAAAGCCGCGAAGGAACTTGGTTATGATTTCAGCGGAGTAGATGCACCAAAAAGCAATGCTGATTTTTATGGTTTGCGTTACGCGGAGTTTGTGGTACCGCTGGTAAAAGCGGTTCAGCAACTTCATACAAAAACTAACGAAATAGATGAACTGAAAAAGAAGAATACGGCCCTCGAAGAAAAAAATGCGCAACTGGAAGAGCGCCTCAAAAAAATAGAAGCGCTGGTGTTGAAAGGCGAATCAGCTAACAATATATCTGCAACATTGAGTGCTGCCCAACTTGACCAGAACGCACCCAATCCTTTTTCTTCGTCTACGATCATTAATTATACCATCCCTGAAAATGAAGGAGCCGGCCGCCTGGTGATCACTGACATGAAAGGTGCCACCATCCGCAGCTTTAACCTGAATGGAAAGGGCCGCGGCCAGGTACAGCTCAATAAAGGTTCACTTGCTGCGGGCGAATATGTATATAGTTTGTGGGTAGGGGAGCGAATGGTGACCTCGAAGAGAATGACGGTTGCAAGATAATAGCGAGCGGGAGTTAGGTGTGAAATGGATTTTTAAGGAACGCGGTATTTGATCCTGATCTGATTAAATTACCGGGCAATAAAAAAGCCAGCGTTAAACAGAGTTGAAATAATCTCAAACCTGTTTAACGCTGGCTTTATTTATTCCGGGACTTAAGATGCTTCTCTTTCCGCAATCTCTTTCAGTTTGTTCAGTGCTTTTGGCCAGGTTTGTACGAAATAATCTTTCATGTCTGATGCGACATCAATTGCTACTTTGAAGTTGGTCAGGCCGTTTTTTTCTTCCAGGAAGTATTCTTCCATCGCGTTTTTCCATTTATCGATTTCGGGTCCTTCCATTACTTCTTTGTCGTCCATTATAAAGCCGAGATGTTGAATGGAGATCTGTTTGTGAGGAATGTTTTCTTTGATCTTTGAAACCATTCCTTCACGTTTTCCTTCTTTGGTTGTACCTACAAAAAGGATCTTATCGTTTTTGTTCCATCCGCCTTCATAGGTGGAGGTGGGGTTGAATTCCGCAGTCCATTCTTCGAAAAGTTTTTTGTCCACTACGGCATTAAACACGGTAGCTGCGGGCGCTTTGATGTCGATGTCAAAATGAATCTTTTCCATATGTTTAAGTTTGGTTAAGGCAATCTGATCTGAGATCTTCTGGCAGGCTCAGTTATTAACTTTCTAAAATTACCATACCAGCTTAATTTGGACGATGCCCGATCGCGCCAAAATAAGGGCTGGTTGCGACCTTTACGGATTGAACGTTTCGGAAATGTAAATTTTATTGCTAGCTTTGCAGCTCCGAAAACAATTCGGCTGCTGACATCTCTGAAGGGGCAGATGTTCCTGCCAAGCCCCACGAATTAATCTTTTTTCATAAGAAATCAAAGAACATGAAGTCTATTGCATTCAATTGCAATGCTTCGGCCATTGAACACAATGCGCTGGAGCAATTGCAACAGTATGCCGGCAAGCCGTATGTAAACCGGATCTGCGCGTTTACGGATATTCACTATTGTCAGGAAAAAGCATTGCCCGTAGGCGTTGCTTTCGAAACAGGTGATCATGTGTATCTGTCCATTACCGGAAAGGATATCGGCTGCGGGGTACAATTTTTAAAGATATCGAAAACAAACTGGCTGAAGCCATTTGACAAGCAGCAACATTATGCGGCGCTTAGTTTCGCTCATTCCAAAATGACGGATGAAGGACTTGGAGGCGGCAACCATTTTCTCTCCATTGAAGAAGACGAAGAGGCGGTGTATATTATTTGTCACACTGGTACGCGTAATCGTGGAATTGCATTATATCAATCGGGTGTTGAGCTGACACGGCAATTCGCTTTGGAAACGGGTGAAAATGCGGGGTATGTTCACCGGGATTTTTTAACACCTCAATTTTTAAAAGAGTATGAAAGTGTATTATTATCAGGATATGAAAGACGAAAGAATTTTGTGCTTAAGACAATGATCTTTCTGCAGCAGGCGGGATATATCCGTTGTGAAAAACGACTGATCCCGAAAACATATCTTTTTAATGATTACAAAACATGCCCTGAAACAGGTGAACTGTATGGAACACCGTATTTAATACAGGACTCAATGCATAACCACATCCGTTTTGAAAAGGACAGGATCTTGCATAGAAAAGGAAGTACCGAGTTGAATATGGGTAAGATCGCGGTGATTCCGTTGTCAATGTCCCGCGGTAGCTTGCTTGTAACGGCAGCTGACAAACAGCTACTTTCCGAAGCGCTATTCTCGTGTGCACATGGTGCGGGAAGAAAACTATCGCGTTATGATGCGATGAAATACTGGAGGACTGTGCTGAAGGAAAAGCAACGGAGGGAGTACCGTCAACAGTTTTCTGAGTTGCTGGACAGATCCGGGAATTTTCCTTCGGGGTATATACAGGAGTTTGATTTTGCGTATAAGGATAGCAGTGATGTTTTGTTACATCATCCATATCTCAAAAAAATAACGCAGACAAACCCGATAGTGACCATTAAGTTTACTGAGATCTGAAAATTGAATGGCTGGTCTGCAATGACCGGCCATTTTTATCAGAATAAGAAAACGTCTGAGCTGGCGATAAGGCGATTGCCGGGGGGCGGGCCGAAGCCTTCGTTATTTATTTTCCAGTTCAAAATAATAACGGCCATCTCCCAGGTTGCTCACATACAGACTGACTTCTTTTTTTAGCACATGCATTTTCAAAACAGGTTCTTCAAAAGGAAAGGCCTGACTGATATAACGCCTCTCCGTACCATTTTCGTCATGTGTATAGATCAAATAGGATGAGCTGATATTTTCGATGACCGTATTATCATCAAAAGCCAGCGCAGTCGGTACAAGTATGGCGACCAGAGGAACACTTGGGTGATCTTTTTCGATCCTGTAAGACCCGCTCCTGAATTCACATTTGTCGAAATCTACCAGGATACGTGTTGCGTTCGCCTTAAATGATTTGATTTGTTCATTGACCGTGCTGTCAATCCTATCGAATTTTTGCTTATAAGATAGATAGATCAAAAAGAAACCGAATCCGCCGATGCCAATGAGAAGAGTGACCCAAACAAAAGGAAAAGGAATGAGAGAACCTTGATAATTCCGGAAGAAGAAAAGCCCCAGGATGGTGACCGTTATACAAGAAATGCCCAGCAGTCTTTTCATAAGGTGAATTGCTCTGTGAAAGTAAAAAAACTTTCCAACTATTGATAAGGCATGATATCTGTAGGAAATGGTTTTACTGCCTGATACAAATGAAATAACTTCAGGACCATATCCAGATTCTTCATCTTAACTCTTGCCAATGAGACGTTTTTTTATTGCCGGTCTTTTTTTGATGATTGGTTTTAGCCAATGCCGTGATAAATCAGATCAGGTGAAAACGGAGCAAGCCAGTACGGTAAGTTCCGACAGCAGCCGATACCAGCCAGTAAACTATGTGGAATTAAAACATCCTGATTGGAGTAAGAATGCGACGATCTATGAAGTGAATATAAGGCAGTTTACACCGGAGGGTACCTTCAATGCTTTCCGTCCGCATTTGTCAAGATTAAAAGAGATGGGGATTGATATTATCTGGCTTATGCCCATTAACCCAATCGGTGTGAAGAACAGGAAGGGCTCGTTGGGAAGTGAATACTCCGTTAAGGACTATTTGGCCGTAAATCCTGAGTTTGGTACGATGGCTGATCTGAAATCGCTGGTGGATACGATCCATGTGATGGGTATGCACGTGATCGTGGATTGGGTGGCCAACCACTCTGCATGGGATAATAAGTTGGTGACTGAGCATCCTGAATGGTATACGAAAACGCGGGAAGGAAATTTTCAGCCGACACCCTGGTATGATTGGGAAGATATAATCGATTTTGATTACAATCAGCCGGGCCTTCGCAAATATATGACAGATGCGATGAAGTATTGGGTAAAGGAGGCAAACATTGACGGCTATCGTTGTGATGTGGCCGGTTTTATACCGGTTGATTTCTGGGATAATGTCAGAAGTGAACTGGATGCGATCAAGCCGGTCTTTATGCTGGCCGAATGGGAGTCGCGCGACCTGTATAAGAAAGCATTTGATATGACCTACTCCTGGACCTTGTGGGATAAACTAAAGGATGCTGCAACTGGCAAAAAAGGAATTGGTGGTTTGGTGGAGTATATGGCGCATGATGTGAATACGGTTCCGCCGGATGCTTACAGAATGACGTTTACGGAAAATCATGATAAAAACTCCTGGGAGGGAAATCAATATACCAATTTCGGAAAAGGCCTGGAAGCATGTATGGTGATGGCGGGAACAGTGAATGGGATGCCACTGGTATATAGCGGGCAGGAAGCGGGATTGGATCGTTCGCTGAAGTTTTTCGATAAGGATCCGATCAAATGGAGACAGCATCCGTTCTATGAGATGTATAAGAAACTGTTTACATTAAAACATACGAACCAGGCTTTGTGGAATGGGGCAGCGGGCGGTGAGATGGTGAGGGTATATAATGATAAGCCCCAACAGGTCATTTCATTTTTCAGAGAAAAGAATGGTAATAAGGTATTGCCAGTGATCAACTTTAGTGATAAACCGGTGAAGGTTGTACTGCATGCCAACTATTTCACCGGGACATATACGGAACTGTTTACAGGAAAAGAGCAATCGATACAGGGAGAAGATACAATAGAACTTCCTGCCTGGGGGTATAAAGTGTTTTATGGAAAGTAAGAGATTTTTATTGAGCTTTGCGGTGATCATTGATAGTAAATAAAAGAAGATGACCGATCATATTTCAGAAGACTTTGTATTTGAGAAATTCAAGGCAGGTATCGAGGAAAGGGGGATGAGGATAGCCTCAGTAGAATCAGATGGATTGATCAATATATTTCGTGGTGAAGTACAACTCAAAGTCAGCCTGGATAATTTGAGACGTAACTATGAGCGTGACGGCGATGAAAACGCAATAACGGAGTTTGTAAAGGTTGTTGCGGACGTAAAGATGAATGCGCCCGGCAGTTGGGAGCAGGTGAAGGATCAGATCTATTTTTCTTTACTGCCGTTAACGGCACTGGCCGGAGACCCAATCTATCAGCCGATCACGATGATCTTTGGAAAAGTTTACGTTTATACTGGTGGCAATAAACTGACATGGATAGATTACAGTGAAATGGAGCGATGGAATATTTCACAAAAAGAACTCGAAGAACAAGCCGGCAGGAATACAGATCTGTTGTTGAGAGAAGCAACGATCAAATACGAATTGATCGAAGGAAGAAAGCTGGGCTTTATTGAATCTGATCAACCGTCATTAAAAACAGCTTTGTTGTTCGCGCCTTCCATCCGGGAGAAAATTGAGCCGCTATTTGGATTCCCGTTTTATGCAGTATTACCTGTAAGGGATTTCTGTTACATTTTTTCTGATGCCGACTTCGATTTCTTTACGCAGAAGATCGGAGGCGTTGTGGTGGAAGAATATAAAAAGTCCGGTCACCCGCTTAGCCCTGAAGTGATAAAATTTGAAGAGGGTGGAGCAGATGCCATTGGCCAGTATCCTGTTGACTAACCAGGACTCAGGGCGTTTCTCCCGGCAATACCTGCAGGTCTTTTTTGTAACCATTCCGTAATACGCCAAGTGTTGCGTATTCTCCGATCATTTCGCCACTGAGTTTACTATGCAGGTCGTCTATACCGGCGATAGGCTGCTGGTTGAATGAAATGATGATATCACCGGTCCGGATCTCGTTGTTGATAGCGGGGGCATCGGCAATCACTTCACTTACATACACGCCTGATCTATGGTTCAGCCGGTTTGATGCGATCATTCTTTCGGTCAACGCCACATTATTGCCCGCAATTCCGAGGTAAGCTCTGCGCACTTTTCCTTCGATGATCAGTTTCCCGGCAACATATGCTGCGAGATTACTGCTTACTGCAAAACAAAGCCCCTGACCTCCGTTGATGATAGCGGTGTTTACTCCAATCACTTGTCCCGCGCTGTTCAGTAACGGCCCGCCGCTGTTACCCGGATTCAACGCCGCATCGGTTTGTATCACATCATCGATCAATCTGCCGTTTGAAGCACGCAGGCTACGCCCAAGTGCACTTACAACGCCGGCCGTAACGGTGAACTGTAATCCCATCGGGTTTCCGATTGCGATGGCGATCTGACCGGGTTTTAATTGTTTGCTGTTGGCAAATTGCAGGCTCTTAAGGCCATACTCATGTATTTTAAGAACAGCGATATCTGTGCTTGGATCCGTTCCCCTGAGTTGGGCGGTTGCTTCAGTGCCATTGGTGAGAATGACTTTGATGGAAGTAGAATCTTCAACTACGTGGTTATTTGTGACGATATAACCATCGCTGCTGATGATAAAGCCTGTACCGCTGCCGGGCATTGTTTGTTTTTGCCTGGTCTGGCGATTAACCACTTCTTTCTGCACAATAATATGTACGACAGAATCGGATGCTGACTGCGCAACCGAGCTGACGGTATTGCTGTAGGTGTCTAAAAGCCGGCTGTCATCAACCGGCTGGAAAGAGATTGTCTGGATCATGGTTAATGAACATCAAAGGACTTACCAGTTGAAATAAATGACGTAGTGGCAGCGCAGAATGACTTCGGATGGCCGGGAACAATTTGGAGGAGAAAAAGTTTTGTGGCGGAATGGCGGGAAGGGCGCAGGTCAAACTCGTTTAACCGGTCATTACTGCCGGTCGCAGTTCTGCTGCGCTTTCATCCTGACCAGGCACACCTTCCCGTGCCCCGGGCCGGGGGGTGGGGGAAGGAGGATTTCTCTGGATGTTATCTTGTTTTTCTGTTTTCTATTTTCTATTTATCGAAAAGTGATCCTGAAAGTTTAAGTTGAGCCATGAGCTGGAAAACTCAATATTGAATTTTTAATATCTCTTGCCTTCCTGCTGACTGCTAATTTTTTTAATAGACCTGCCCACATATAAGCACTCCTTTCACAAAGCTGTTTCAACAACTTCATGTCTACCCTGGTTCCCTTTTCTCTTTTCCCTTCATCTACTTCATTTCTTATATTTTCCTGTTTCATATCATTCATTTTTAAAGTTTCTGACCTTTCGGTCAATAGTAAAAAAGCCGTCCTCAATGAAGAACCGCCCGACGCCCTTGGTCCTCCATGAGGACGGCGAATAAAAAGCTTTTGTTGAATAAAGATACTATCATGGCTGGGGGGATACCAAGAGTAAAACACAAAAGGTTTGGGGAAAATAACAGGAAGATCGTGGTGAAAAAACAAAGCCCATCTCATTCAAATGTTTTATGAGCTCACCAATCATTCAACAACAGAAACCGTGAAATACAAGCTTTATTCAATAAATTTAACCTCGGGCATATCAACAATACAGCATTAATACCCCTGTCCCATATGCAAAAAATCAACCCTTCCTCCCGTCGCCAGTTCATCAGCCTATCCGGGAAAGCACTCGCCTCAGCTGCGCTCTTATCCGCTTCCGGAAATGTATTTGCGGCAAATAAAGAAGAATTGACCGTCGGCAACATCATGGATGCATTTATCGCCGAAGTGCAGGGCGCGCCATTTGAAAAAACTGTCGATACCCTGAAGGCGGGTAACCGCGATATCAAAGTGAGAGGCGTCATCACAACGATGTTTGCTACAATCGAGATCATCAACAAAGCCATTGCCAGCGGCGTAAATTTCATCATCGCGCATGAGCCGACTTTTTATAATCATCTTGACGAAACCAAATGGCTTGAAAATGACGATGTGTTCAATTATAAAATGAACCTGCTGAAAAAACACAATATCGCTGTTTGGAGAAATCATGACTACATTCATTCACACGTCCCTGATGGAGTGGATAATTATGTGATCAAACAGCTTGGCTGGACAAAATCCTATGATACCACTACAGGTATTGCTATGATCAATCCGATGAACCTGCAACAACTGATCGCACATGCCAAACAATCACTGAAAATAAAGGAGCTTCGCTATATCGGTTCACCTCAGCAATCCTGCAAAAAGATACTACTGATGCCCGGCGCTTCCGGCGGCCAAAATCAGATAAAAGCAATTGGCCGGCAAAAACCAGATGTGCTGATGTGTGGCGAAATACAGGAATGGGAAACGGCAGAATACGTCCGCGATGCACGATCAAAAGGTGACGATCTTTCTCTGATCATACTTGGCCATATTCCAAGCGAAGAACCCGGCTCCGCCTATATGGCCGATTGGCTCAAGAAGAAATTCCCATCGATCAGGACTACACATATCGGTGCCAACAGCCCATTCTCTTATGCATAAAAAAATAGCGCAGCCCTGGCATTATATCCGGAGCTGCGCCTGTTTTATATATGAAGGGTTAGAGACCGGTAAATGTATACTTTGCCCAGAAGGATTGCTCACGCATCATGGTTTCCCGGCTCATTCCGCTTCCCATTCCGCCCATGCCCATGCCGCGGCCGCTACCGCCCATACGACCGGCTGCGCCGGCGCGCATTCCTCCTCCGCCCATTCCACCCATTCCTCCGTTACCGCCATTGAACCCGCCTCCGGCGCGCATTTCCATTGCATGGATCTTACAACCAATACTGATCTGCTTACCATTCAACTTAGCATTTCCGTCAAGCAATGAAAGCGGGATCCTGTATTCAATCTCCATCGTTTCCGACGTGTCACATTTATACGCCACCTGCACGCTACCTGGCGCATTCAGGATCTGTTGGGATGCATCGCCATCACCAAAGCCCGTCAACCTGAGCGTGTTCAGTTGCTTCACCGCCATCCCATTTCGCATCATGATCATAGTTGCGTTTCTCTTTGCAGGATCTCTGATCTCGTCTTCGTTTCTGGACTGACGTGAGCCGGCTTCCATTGCCGGAACGCCATCTCCTTTGTCCGGTGTGACCGGGAACTCGATACCGCGACCGGTTTTCCTTTTTCCTTTCAGATCAATATAGACAGTCATGCCGGTCCGCATTAATTTCATTTGCGTAGAGAGCTCAGGAATTTGCAAACCGATGTATAAAAACTGTCCGTCGTTATCTATGGCATAACTGATCTTTGTATCATCATCCATATAAAACCTGCTTTTGTCCCATTCATCCAATTTCCCATCCTGCAGATGAGTAATGCTGGTATCAGCGACCGGTGTGGCAAAAGCGTGTGTCGCGGATATGAAACATAAGAGCACGATTGTGAAAAGGCTTTTCATGCAATTTTTTTTAGGGGTTAAAAATAGAATATGAAATACGCAGAAAGACAGCCATTACCTAACTATTAACCTAAAATCGACGAATCAGATTTTCCGGAAGATCAATCTGTTGTTCTACAGGAAGTATGGGGCGTGTATAAGGCATTGAAGAAGCTTGTCCAGGCCGGATTTTTTAGATAGTCAGAAAGATTCCTGGTGATCAGGCTATGCTATTTTTAATAACTGTATTTTTCAATCGCATTCCCGCAAAGATCCGCATAATGATTCTGCATCCTTGCGATCTGCATGAGTTTCACCATTTTTACAGGCAGCTGGAATCCCAAAAAAATCGATAAGCTTGTAATAGATTTGAGATCCGTGTGAATGCTGAACATTAAATAAACTTAACAGAACATGCGCCGCGCAAACAGCCTCCGGCTTTCTTTTTCAAAAATCACCATTCGCGTTCTTTTTGTTGCCTGTATTTGTATTATGACCATATCCACGTCAGCCCAACCGAAAAAATTCTACTTCCCGGCATGGACCTTTCAAAAGAAAAATGCCAGGATCCTCGGAGTGTCTGGCGGACTATATTCCATGAATGATATGCACAGAAATACCAACACCTTTGGCCTCCGGCTGGAAGTGCCTGGCACCGGCCTCGTCGTTGGGTTGATCCCATCAAGCCCGCTCGCAGAAACAGATAGCGCGATCCTTGAGTTGAAAAAACAACCTGTTTCAGAAAAAGTATACGGATTCAGTATATCCGCATTAGGAACAACCTGTCATTGCAACGTGAACGGCGTTGCCGTCAACGGTATAGGTCAGATCCAAAACCAGATCAATGGACTTTCATTCAGTCCGGTCAGTTTTGTACAAACTCATAATGGTATTCAACTCGGTATTTTTAATTACACGTATAAAATGAACGGTATCCAGATTGGGTTCGTCAATAACAGCAAACGTACACGCGGCATTCAGATCGGTTTGCTGAATCGGAATGAAAAACGAAAGCTCCCGATCATAAACTGGAATTTCAGTAATTAGCAAAGGAGTAATGCTGTGCTGGGGATTAGATGTTTACCATTGCACAAGCGAATGCCCAAACAAAAAGGTTTAAAAACTCAAAAGCAGTGATTCCTTTCCCGCCTTTAAGCTTTTAAACCCTTAAACGTATAAACGTGAAACCCCGATCTCAGGGTAATGTCATCACTTGAACAGTCCCTTCAAAGTATCCATAACTCCGCCGCCTTTACCGGAGAATGCCGCGGTAAGATCCTGCAGATCCACATCGCCATCTCCATCACGGTCAAGGCCACCTTTGAATTTGTTGAGCAGGTCCTGCACGTTCATACCAGACGTTCCACCTCCGCTCAGAGAATTGAAGATGTGCTGAATATCAAAGCTGCTATCGTTCGGGTCATTTGTTTTATTTACAAGATTCTTCAACACATCAGGCACAAGACCTCCGGCCACAGAAGAAGCCTGCTGCTGGTTAAGACCGATCTTATCCATCAGGTTCTGCACTACATTACCCGAAACCTGCTGCACAGCCGGATTGGAAGAATCAATGTCATGTTTACCGCTGAACAGCGACATCACATCTTTAATACCACCCTGCGAAAGAAGCTGTTGCAAACCACCAGTAATGCCCTGACCAGTTGCGGCCACCGCCTCTTCATTTTTGTCATTCGGAATTTCCGGATTATTCATGATCGATGAACCGGCGTGTTGTTTTACGAGGTCAAGAAGATTGTCTAGCATAGTGAATAGTTTTAGATAACTAAGGTAACATGATTTAGTACGAATTGGAGTGAATATGTACGAATTAACATCGATCAGCCCTGACTAAAGCTAATATCTTCCTTATTCTTGTGTTAAGGCATTGAAATGAACGAATAGGAATATAATATAAGTCTACCAGGACTTCCACAAGGGCTTTTTCTTTTTCAGCCCGGTTTCCCTTGGATCATTGAACTGATAATTGACGATCATCGGGGATAACAAATTTATCCTCTCTGCGATCCGCATATATTCATCAGGCCATGCATTAGCGACTGAAAGTTCCTGATAGATAGATGTTGGCGCAAGATCAATCCGAACTTTCTCAAGCGCAGCAAAGCTGCAGAGCCGGATATTGCGGATATCACTATTGAGATCGGCAAATAGCTCAGCCGGTGTGTCGTAACGTGTCCGCACCATATTTGTTTCTTCGTTCATCAATTGCGCGAACTCCTGCAGACAAACAGCAATTTGTTGAAACTAGTCATAACGTTTGATCCTTGCGGTCAATTGCAAATAGCGGCTTTCGTCACAAATCTCCTTTGCTTTTTCAAGTACCTCCGCAGTGAAGCCATCAGATGCAAGCCGTTTATTGATCTGGTGAACGTCTCGTATAAAATTGCTGATTGCCATCCAGGAATTATACGGATCTGGCATTTCAGGAGATGGAGGTATCCGGTCCATGTGCCGGTGATGAACTTCGAAAACCCCCAATGTATATGCCGTGACCAGTTTCATATGACTTGAATGCTATCCGGCATTCCTGCTGAGAAATACACGAAATCCGGTATAGGAAAATCAGATTGATTTTACGTGTCTACTGCTTTGCCTGTTTACTTGTTTACTCATTAAACCATTTGCTGATTAGGGCCGTCAATCTATCCGGAAGATTTCCCAATCATCAAAGTATTTTCTTTATTTTTCAATTATGCAAAGAATCTCTTTCACCCTCCTTGCTTTCCTGAGCTGCCTGGTTGCAGTTAATGCACAGATGAACCGAGACAGTTTGATGCAAAAACTCCGAATGGCAAAGGAAGATACCAACAAAGTATATGTGCTTATCAATATAGGCGAAACATATTTGCATAGTGAACCTGCTGTGGCAACCAGTTACTACCGGCAGGCTGGCGAGCTTTCCTCCAAACTCGCCTATAAATTCGGACAATACCGGTCTCTGCAATATACCAGTGGTTCATTCATCGTCACCGGCAATTATGATTCTGCGCTTTACTACAATCAGCTGGCATTGCAGGTTGCCAGGGATATGAAGGATTCGCTCAGCATCGGCATCTCTCTTTTTAATATCGGTATTGCCTACCGCGAAAAGTCTGAATTTGAAAAAGCCATCACTTATTGCCTTCAGGGTTTAGCGATCATAGAACCGCGCAACTCACCACAGTATGAGGTGCAGATCATGGATGCGTTGGGGCAGCTTTATTATAACCGTGCCGAATATGATAAAGCGCTGATGTATGGCCGCCGGGCTTTGGCGCTTAGCCGTAAAATGCCGGATAAGATCCAGGTAATAAAATGCCTCGCTAACCTTTCGATGCCATTGATGGAAGTAAATAAAATGGATTCCGCATACGCTTTGTTAAAAGAAGCAGAAGCTATTGCAATACCATTGCATGAGCCATGGCTTGATGCCGGCATCGCAACAAATCTGGCCGGTTGCGCGATTCAGAAACACAGCTATAATGAAGCGAGGGCTTATGCTAAAAAAAACCTTGAGATCTCCAGGAAAATTGATGACCCTAGCGGTGTTGCTATGGGCTTGCGCACTTTATCTATTTGCGATCTTCAACAGGGAAATTTCGACAATGCAAAAATGCTCGCCGATTCGGCAATTGCCATCTCACGCAAATATGGCCATATTAAAGACGAGGTAAACGAACTCCGCCTGCTTTCCGTAATCGGATATGCCCGTCATGATCTTGAAAATGCATTGAATTACGATACGGAGGGTAATAAAATGCTTGATAAAATGGTCAAAGACCTGATGTCCCAGCAATCGGCAGAACTCGAGAAAAAATA
Source organism: Citrobacter freundii (assembly GCA_003243445.1). Classification (GTDB taxonomy): domain Bacteria; phylum Bacteroidota; class Bacteroidia; order Chitinophagales; family Chitinophagaceae; genus Terrimonas_A. The sequence continues at coordinate 37,975 of QFQQ01000024.1, read as the reverse complement.
TGAAACAGAAAAGAAAGAAACCGCGATCAAAGCACTGGAAGCAGAAAAAAAAGTTCAGCAGCTCAGCATCCGGCAGAAAAATATCATCAATTATATATTGATCGGTTGCGCCGTGGTCCTTGCATTGCTTGCTGCATTGATCTATCGGACACAAAAGCAAAAACAGAAACTGCAACAACAACGCATCTCCGAATTAGAAACGGAAAAGCAACTGGCAGCAACCGAAGCCGTACTGAAGGGAGAAGAGCAGGAGCGCAGCCGTCTCGCCAAAGATCTGCATGATGGATTGGGTGGTATTCTTTCCGGTATCAAGTACTCATTCAACACGATGAAAGGAAACCTGCATCTCACACCGGAAAACCAATACGCCTTTGAACGCGGCGTTGAAATGCTGGATATATCGATCAAGGAAATGCGGCGGGTTGCACACAATATGATGCCGGAAGCATTGCTCAAGTTTGGTTTGGATACAGCATTAAAAGATTTTTGCAACGATATTAATCAGTCGGGCGCATTGAAAGTAGCCTATCAATCCATTGGTATGGGAGAAGAGATCAGTAAAACAATGGCCATTCCGGTTTACCGTATCGTGCAGGAACTGGTGAATAATATCATTAAACATGCTGGCGCTTCATCAGCCATTGTGCAGCTTAGCCGGGGCAACAACATCATCAGCATTACCGTCGAAGATGACGGAAAAGGTTTCGATGCGTCATCCCTTCAGCAAACAAGCGGCATCGGCTGGAGCAATATCAAAAGCCGGGTAGAATACCTGAAAGGCCAACTTAGTATACGATCTGCGCCAGGGGAAGGCACGTCTGTACATGTAGAATTTCCGGTGAATTAAGGGCGTGACAGTTCTTAAGCGCTTGTTAATACAAGCACTTAAGAAAAAAAAGTTGGCGGTCGCTATTGGGATTTTCCGCGGAATGATCTATTTTATTTTTCGTTACAAGTCAACCACCATTTTAAGAGAAGAGACCATGAGCTTTTTAAAGAAGCTTTTTACACCCTCTTCCCGGGATATTGTTATAACCGACTATGCCAGTTTTTGGCAATGGTTTTCATTGCACCAGGAAGAGTTTTATTCGATACTTCGGTCACGCGACAACGTGGAAAGCAACTTATTGAGTACGCTCATCCCCGCTTTACACAAAGTAAATCCCGGATTCTATTGCGTGTGCGGCATCGAACGCGATAAATGTGCAGAGCTTATTATTTCTGCGGAGGGAAACATCAAGAACTTCGTTTTTGTAGAAGACTTTGTTTCTTATGCACCGGAAATCCCCGGTTGGAGGATCACCGCCCTGAAGCCACCCGTCGGCCTCGACGCTGTATCCACAAGCATGAAAGGCATCGATTATAATCAGCATAAGATCGCATTTTACCCTAAGCCAAATCCTGCCTACCCTGACGAGATCTCGCTCGTATTTGTGCACACAGACTATAGTAAAGAGAATGCGGAGCAGGTGGAGAATGGTACATTTATTTTCCTGGAGAACGCCATCGGCGAAATGAATCTGGCTACTATGATCGATGAGATCGAGATCGGTGGTAAACAGGAGGAGACCGGGGAGCTGATCCCATTGAATAAACTGTTACCATACCTGAAATGGAGGGAGGCAGAATTCGTTGAAAAATACAGGGGCGGAAGATATTATACCGAGACCGACAGGTACGCGACCTTCAGCGGCCAGGATTCAAAAGGAAGATCCTCGATAGGATTGATGAATACTGATCTGCTGAAATGGGACGCCAAAGGATCTCATCCATGGATGATGACGATCACGATCAACTACAGCAGCAACCAGACCAATGGAATGCCCGACCGGAAAACATTCCAGAAAATGGATCAGTTTGAAAAGGAATTATGCAGCCTGCTGCTCGATTCAAACGGATACCTGAATGTAGGCCGTCAGACATACAACGGAATCAGAACGATCTATTTTGCCTGTGTTGAATTCCGCTATGCTTCGCGCATTGCACGGCTGATGATTGCTGAATACAAACATGAAATAGAAGCAGATTATGATATCTGCCGGGATAAATACTGGATAACGCTGGAGCGGTTTTCGGACGCCTGTTAAGCAAGTGGATCAAAGGTCGGGATTTGCGAAGCTTACGCTCACCGCTTAAACCCGGAACCTTCAATCCCAACAATATCGTATACACCTGGTCATATATTCACATGAGAAGACAAAGGGCTGGCTGCAAGGCTGCCCTTTTTGTTTTTATTCAACTGTATCAATATCAAGCACCGGCTGTATCAAAAGCGAACGTCAAGCGCATTTATATTCTTCCAAAATATTGATAGATAATTGGTTTGGCGAGTGGCATGTTTTTTTAAGAATAAACATAGCATCGGGAGAGCCGAAGTCTGTGTGATCATTATTCCGTTCAGGCTATTGGTTTGATCATCGTGGTCATTGCCATCAGCCTTCAAAAGATAAAAATGCAAAAAGTAACACTGACTGACTTTTGCAGTGAAAGATTTTCTTAGTTTTTAGTGTCAATTAAGAAGGCTCCGATTTCGGAGCCTTCTTGTTTTAGTCCATCAGCAAGTTCATTACACCCGCTGTATTCAACGCCCATTTCTTTGAGTAGACTTCATCCGCCTGCTCGTCAGGTACCAGTTGCAGCCCCTGTGCTTTCGCTTTTATCTCAAGCGCTTCGCCGATACTCATTTTCTTAGCCAGCTTATTCAGCAACGCATTCAGCGCGGCTTTATTCAGGCTTGCCACCGTCTGGCCGTCGAACGGCATTTCCAGCCAGGTGATTTCACCTGCGGCGACATCCAGGGAACCAAATGCAAGGCCTTTTGCAAGACGATTGATGATACGCACCTGATGCTGCACACAGGACGGATCATAAGCTACTCCCGTTTTTTCAGAGATCATCATCGGGAACCGGCTGTTCATCCAACCAACCACCAGATTAGGCGTAATAGCGCCGGATGCGGAACGATAGGCATTACAAGTGAAGATCACCTGTTGTGCACCTTTCACTCGCAACTCTTCCAGATCGATCTCTATATATTCAGCTGTTCCCACCTGAGCTGGTATTGAACGCATATCACCTGAATGCTTACAACCCGGAACGTTCAGTGAGTTAAAGGCACAGGACTGAACAAAGTTCTTATAAATGATCGTACAGCTTAAGTCCATGTCCAGGTGCTGCGCAGGCAGACCAGCTCCCCATTGCATGAACAGCCGGACTTTTGATCCTTCCACCGCAAATCGGCTACCCGGTAACGCGGCAGGTATATCCTGCACAGTCTCACTACGATCGCCGATCGCCAGCGGCATTGAATACAAAGCCTTATCGATAAACATCGTTTTTGCATCAGTCTTCCTTGACGCAAAACGGTGTTCCAGTACGATCCGGCAAAGACGCTCAACCGCTTTACGCATGTCCATCAACTGGTTTCCTTCATATACAGACAACAGGTGGTTCGCAGCGATCTTTTTGACCGCGCCACCTCCTAATGGTTTTACAGAACGAGAGTTGGTCTTATCAAAATACGAATCCGCATGCATCGCTAACGTAAATACCAGACGTGCCGGTACTTTATCGATTACCTCTACAAAAGCCGTCACTGTTTCTTCTGCTCCAAACCAAAGCATATTTGAAAAAAGCGAACGGGCAAACAGACCAGGACGTTGTTTCAACAAACAGAAGGTGCTTGCTGAATCATACCGCAAGCGGAAATGATCCACACGGCCCTGCCATACATCGTATTCTTCTTTATAAAAAACATCCAGCAATTCAGCGAGCTTTTCAAAACCTTTACGCTTGCTATACTCCGCTAAACGAAGGGCGCGGATAAAACGAACCCACATCCCGCGCTTCGGATGCATGATCTCACAGGCTTTTGCCGCATCCATATTCAACCCATTCAACCAGGAAGCAACGATCAGGCAGTCACGACGGCTATACTTCAGTTTCAACGAAGCTTTTGCCTTTAGTTTGGCCGCCGCAGATTCATCAAGCGCAGCCGTTACATGCACATTATTTTTTCTTGCGCGATGAATAATTGTTTTTGGCTCGATGATCTGCAAAAAGCCCGTATGCTTGTACCACAGATACCGAAGTATATCTGCGGGTGTAGAGAACATTGCCTGCACTTTCTCAGGTTGATTCTTTTCCCGGTAAAAATCTATCACACAGACCAGTGTTTCCTTCATGCCGATCTGTACATCTACGGGAACCTCATACATGCCCAGTAGTAATTTCAAGCTATCGGTCTGTGTTGCATCAAGCGCCGTTTTGGAACGGAGAAGATCTATGAAAAATGTATGCAGATCTTCGTCACGCCAGAGCTCGAGCACTTTTTGAGAGCTGTTTTGTTTGTAGTGCTCGATCACACCCGCTTCAAAAGCAGTTCCGCAGAATGGACAACCATTATAGCGCTCGAGTGGAAATGTATTTGGCGGAATGGTATGACCACACTGCAGTTTTGTGCCCGGTTGCTTATACTTATTGGTAACCCAGGTGAACAAATGATTAAACCAGGATTCATTTGTTGGAGTATCCCACCCTTTTACCAATGGAGTCCAGTTCTTTTTTATACCGGTTATTTCACGCATTGCTTCAAGAAGCTCCGCCTGAAAAGCAGGAGTCGTAAGGTTCAAAACCTTCAACAAGGATTCGCTTACCCCATAACCAAGCTGAGCAAGATTGGCAACAAGTACCGCAGTTGTCTGACGGAAGGGTGCTTGTTCTGCAGTGATCGCGTTAGCCGGGATAAAGACGGCGTTCTGACGGATCGGGACAGTTTGTAATGATTTCATTGTTTTGTTTTTTAGACCAGGTAATTTTTCCGCTGATTTTCCAAAATGATTGAAGTAAGCGGAACTTGACCTTGATTAGTGAAGCAGGTTGGACTCGAACCAACGCCCCCATGGATTAATAGTCAGAAGTAAGCTTCAATTGACCGGTGATCTTCAACTCACCCAGATTCGAACTGGCAGTTCCAATTGATTGAAGTAGAATTGAATTGTCCGGTAATTTTAAATCTCAAACATTGCTCTAACCAACTGAGCTACTGCTTCAACTGTCATTGACGGTAATTGAAAAAGTGTTTCACGTAACAGGTGGAGTGTTGAAGTAACTTTTCCTTGACCATCGCTGACAAGACAAATATGCATACCCATCTGCGCAGCAGACCTGCGTAGAAAAAAAATTTTCTAAGGGCAAAACCTAATGTGCTAATTTTCAGGATATCCGGACAAAAAAATAATTCAAAAACCGGATCAATTTCTTTTACTGCGCAGTTCTATTGCGTAGTCAAAAGATGATCTTTACTTTACAAGATCAAAACACCTCCATGTCTGCCAATAAACTTGCACTGATTCGTTATAAAACCATTGATGAATGTCTGCGCAACCGGTACCGTAAATGGACGCTGGAAGACCTGATTGAAAAAGTGGCCACGGTTCTTTATGACTATGAAGGAATTGCCTCCGGTGTGAGCCGGCGTACGATACAGGCAGATATACAGACAATGCGAAGTGATAAACTTGGCTATAATGCGCCGATCATTGTAAAGGACAGGAAGTATTACCTGTATGAAGATGAAAGCTACAGTATTACCAACGCACCGATCAATGACGCGGATGTTGCTAAAATGAAAGAGATCGTTGGTGTATTGAAACAATTCAATGGCTTCAATTATTTTGATGAAATGAGCGAGATGATCGCAAGGCTCGAAAATTCACTTTATCGCTCCACTCATCAGCACCGGAATTGCATACAGTTCGAAGACAATAAACTGCTGAGAGGCCTTGCGCACATCAACCCTTTGTATCAATCGATTTTAAAAAAGAGTTCATTACTGATCGAATACAAGTCATTCAAAGCGCAGCAATCGCAACAACTGATCTGTTACCCCTATTTACTGAAAGAATACCGTAACCGCTGGTTCCTTATCGCGAAGCAAAAAGGAAGCAAGATCCTCCAGATCTTCGCCCTTGACCGGATTATCAGTTTCCAGGAACTGACGAAAGAGCGCTTCGTGGAATATGACGGGGTCGACTTTGACCGGTATTACAGCGATCTCCTCGGCGTCTCTAAAAACCTGAACGACCGCGCTCATAAGGTGATACTATGGGTAAACTCACAGAACGCGCCTTATATCATGACAAAGCCTATCCACCACTCCCAGGTTATATTAAAAGAAGATGAAAACGGCATCACCATACGGATCGACGTGATCCTCAACTTTGAACTCGAACGCGAGATCCTCGGATTTGGCGAATGCATGAAAGTTCTTTCACCGAGAATACTGGCATCGAGAATAGAGAAGAGGTTGAGGAAGACGATTGAGCAGTATGGGATGAAAGGGGTGTAGAAAAGACGACGGACGACAGACCGCGGTACCGGTCATTATTGATGGTGGATTCACAAAGTGTATGGAAAGCGTGTTATCCATATCGAATGTCATGTCAATAGTATACGATCCTGTTCGATAAACCGACAACCAGCATCTGTGAGGAATGGTACCGCGGTATGTGGTCTGCGGTCCGTCGTCTCCCGCATGCAATATTTCGCCTCAACACCATACTTTTAACGATCATGGAGAGCGCGTCATCCATATCGAAGGTCATGTCAATAGTATACGATCCTGTTCGATAAACCAGCTACCAGCATCTGTGAGGAATGGTACCGCCGTCTGTGGTCTGCGGTCCGTCGTCTTGCCATGCAACATTTCCCCCCAAATCCACACCTTTAACCATCAACCCCAAACCACACCACCATGAAACTTATCGTTCTTCTACCATTATTGCTCTGCCCCTGCTTTTCAAGCGCACAGGATACACTGAGTCAGGAGGTCACCCGCCGGTATGCATACACCTTTGAGCTCGATAAGAATACGGTGACCGGCGCCGGCTGGGATTCTTTGCAGCGCGATATCAGCACATCGCAATTTATCCTGATTGGGGAAAATCATAGCTCTCCGTTGCTGTCCTTATTTACCAAACACTTGCTGGAAGCCGCATCTAAAAAAGGCTTCCATCATTTTCTGCTGGAGACCGGGCCGGTTGCTTCCAGGAAGCTGGTGTCGCTGTATGATAAAGATGAGACCGTGTTCAGCAAAAGACTGAACGGATTTTTGACGCAATTCAAACTTAAAGATGGGTCGCCGCCAGCCGAATTCATGGCTATGAAAAATGATGTGCCGATGTACAAAGCCGCGATTGAACAGAAATATAATATAGTAGGACTGGATAAAGAATATGTCAGCTCGATCGATTACCTGCTGAATGAATTGGGTAAGTATGCCACAAAAGGGTCTTTGAAAAACGAATACGAGGCAGCATTAAAACGGGCGGCTGTTTACAAAAAGGAAGAAAACGAAAAAGAGGATAATCCGTATATCACTCAATGCAGCACAGACTCCGCTATCAGTACCTTCCTGGACCACATTGCCCTCGTAAATAAAGACGCGAAATTCATCGTAGACGAGATGCGGAAAACATTCCTGATCTATGGTCTCTATGAAAACAAGAAATACCGCGAAAGCGAAGCTGTTCGTATCGCCAGGTACAAAAAAGCGTTCGGAGATCTTTATTATAAAAATTCGGGAGGCAATCCATCTTCATTCAAAGCCATTATCAAATTTGGGAATGCACACATGGAGAGAGGGAAAAGCTATCTTTCCTATTTCGATCTCGGCAATACCGCGGCAGAGCTCGCTGCGCTCAATGGAAACACCTCCACGCATATATATTGCATGCGCCGTTACCGCTATAATGCAGACGGCACGGTCGCGGATTTTTATAATATGGGATATGAAGTGTATTACAACATTATAACCCTGACCGATCAGGTTAAATGGACCATTATCGATCTTCGCCCTATCCGTGAACTGATGTTGAACGGAAAAATCAAGGTGAATAGCAAAAGCGAAAGAGACCTGATCTTTCAGAATGATATTGTATTGTTGATACCGGTGGATGGAGCGTATAAAGCGTCCCTAAACTACTAACGCGAATAGAACACGAATGGGCGCGAATGTTCACGAATAGCCCTCACGCAGGAGAACTCTTTCCTTTAGTACACCATTCGTGAACATTCGCGCCCATTCGCGTTCTATTCGCGCAGTTTTTGGATGAGAGTGTTGGTGCGTTTTTCCAGATCAAGTGTCAGCACTTTCAGATTTGATCCGACTCTTGTGGTTTCTTTTTTTACAGGGATCTCAGTAATGGTTGCAAACGCATCGATATACCACTTGCCCCAGGTTTCAAGAATATGCTTTTCCTTTTCGATATCTTTTCCCTCTTTCACCGCTTGCTGGCTGAGCGCAAACTCGGCATCAAGACGTTTGTCCGCAGCCGCTTTCACCGTTTTGGCAATGGCAAGCGCGGTGTTTTCATCCGCATTTACCAATGTCATACCGGCAGTGAGCGCACTTACGCCAACATTCTTTAGCGTCTCTGGAGATACTTTATCAAGACGGTCGTTATCGGTATGATAGAATACGTCGGTAAAATGCCACATCAGCAGGCCGGGGATCTTATTGCGCAGGAAGGGTGTATGATCACTGCCGCCTTCAAAAGGGTTTGTATTTACGGTCCATTTGGCAAAACTACCCTGCTGCTGGCAGATGTTCAGGATAAAATCATTGTAGTAGTGGGGAAACAGGTCTTTTTCACTTACATCGCCAGCTCCCCATTCAGTGTGCTTGTCCTCGCCACGCGTCCAGATGGCAGATGGGTCGGGCATTTTTTCAATGAGAAAAGATCCGCCGGTTTTCTTTGTGTCTTCCCCAACCATGTCGAGACTCATTCCCCATAAAATACCTTTTGCGCGCACGCTGTCATCGGCAATATAACGTTGCGTTGCGGAGATCTCTGTTCCCCAAAGAAAGGTCATCGTTCTTTGCGGCTGGAATTTTTTCTCTTTGATCAATGATGCATACAAACGCGCCATTTCCGCCAGGGTACCTACACCGCTTGCATTGTCGTTCGCGCCGGGTTCCTGTACGTGTGCACTGTAAACAAAGCGCTGCGCGGGATTGACAGCACCTTTCACGTTTGCGACAAGTGTAAGCTCTTCAGATTTATATGATTTTGTCTGGATGTTCACCTTCACCATCGTTTTTCCTTTGAGGCAGGCGGCTTTTAGTTTTTCTTTAGCTGCATAGGAAAGTAATAGCGCCCACGCTTTACTGTTAGCCGGCATGCTGCCAAACTGGATCGATGTCTGGTATTTTTCAGGCTGGGTATATTTTGGAAGATTAAAACCCATGACACCGATGGCACCGGCTTTAATACCAGCGTTCAGCAATGAGTTTGCAGAAGCATCACTGAACAGGATCTTTCCATTCAGATCCATCGTTGCAACTGTGGAAAGAGAGGCTTTCGGCACATATACGATCTCTGCCGTAATCCCACCCTCAGGTGTAGAGGCACAGTTGATCGGGATCATATTGCGGTTCGTACTGAATTCGATCACGGGTGCGGATTCGCCCTCGATGGTTACTGAAGCATTCACCGGTTCCCAGGCCTCCTGTTTCAATGGTCTTTTTTCCAGCCGGTAAGTCATCGGCGCTTCCTGTTCGTTTTCCTTTTGCAATACAAACCCCGCGTCCTTCAATATTTTTTCTACATAAAAAATGCTTTCATTAAAGCCTGCATTACCCGGCAGGCGCCAGCGCTGTTCTACATAACCGGTCGTTTTATAAGCATTGTCCTGGCTGAATCCCGAACGGGTCATTTTAAAATAATTCTCAGTTGTATTCTGCGCCCAGGCAGATGCCGTGAATACTGTAGCCACTGAGAGGGAGAGAAGATATCTCATTGTTGATTGTTGAATGAAGAAATATGGGTCGAAGATATTTAGATTCGGGGAAAGAAGGACCGCCGACGGCAGACCGCCGACCGCCGTATTGCCTGGCAACGAAACAGCCCCTGAAGATCGAAAGCAACTTGCTGGCCAGCTAAACAGACCAACTCATTATGGCCGGTACGGCGGTCGGCGGTCTGCCGTCGGCGGTCCTTCCTCCGGAGACTCTTTTCAAAAAACCCATACTACCATTAAACTTTTTCCGTTTTAACAGTCCAACCAATTCAATATACTGCCTATGTCAGCCCTGAGAAACCTGTTCAGTCTCGCGTTAGCTATTGTTATCCTGTCCGGATGTGATAAAAAAGACGATAATGCTACTCCCGGAGATAAAGTTTATCGGCTTCAAGCCACAATGACCGTAGATGGACGGGAGCGGTCCTACATATTGAATCTTCCTCCGAATTATTACGAAGCCGATGGCTTCTCGCTTGTGATCGCAATGCATGGCGGCGGCGGTAGTGGAGAACAATTTGAAGCAACATCCCTTCTTACCCAAAAAGCAAATGCCTCTGGCTTCATTGTCGTTTATCCAGATGGGGTGAAAAGCGACGGCGCACTGCAGGCCCGCACCTGGAACGCCGGCGGTTGCTGCGACTATGCAAGAGATAATAATATCAATGATGTCAATTTCATCAGGCAACTGATCAATAAGCTGACGTCCACGTATAAGATCAATCCTAAAAAAGTATATGCCACCGGTCACTCAAATGGCGGAATGTTGTCTTACAGACTTGCCTGCGAAATGTCAGATAAGATCGCTGCAATTGCAGTAAGCGGTTGTTCAATGGTTGTATTACAACCGTGCAATCCCTCAAGACCGGTGCCGATCTTACATATGCATTCTGAGCTGGATGAACATGTGCCGTATACAGGTGGTGTAGGTATTTCAAATGCCTATTTTCCTCCCCTGGATTCTGTATTCAATGTATGGTCAAAAAAAGATCTTTGTGCAAATCCCAACCAGCTGGTTACATCGAACGCAGGTTATACTTTGCACAAGTGGAGCAGCTGCAGTAATAATGTGTCTATCGAATTTTATCTTACCAAAGACGGAGGCCATGCATGGCCCGGTGGATTGCCCGGCAGTATCATCGGAGATACACCATCAAAAGCTATCAATGCAAATGATCTGTTGTGGACGTTTTTTCAGCAGTATCAATTGCCGTAGATGCAGGGGCCATACCCTGAAGGTTATAAATAACCGGAGAACTATTGGTGTCCGGAAAAATTGTGGTCGTGCATTGTTCACCCGTAATTAAAATTCAATGTCGTTTAATTAAGCGCCTGGCGTAGGGCCCCCTCTAAATCTCCCCCTTCAGGGGAGACTTTAAACAGTCATTATAACCGAGAAGTCAAATCGTATAGAATATAAGTATTCAATACAATTTGGCTTCTCTTATTTCAAGCGGTGATAAGTCTTCCCTGAAGGGGGAGATTTAGAGGGGGCCTTACGCCGGGCAAGCGAATAGCTTTCCGTTAACTAAACCACATTGAATTTTAACTGTGGGTTAGGGGTGCGCGATCTATAAGCAATCGACAGCATGTTCCCAATAGGTTGCCGTACCGCATTAGCTCTCTCACCTCCACTCACACGCTCACTAATTCCGAAGCAGGGTTTCCTTTAATCAAAATGGCGTTTTTTTGTATTGCATTTCCCGGTATCTATTCTTCAACATTAAACCCTCTCTATGCAATACAACTTACAATCTTTGCAACGGTTTATGGTAGCATGTATACTTGTGCTCGCTATAAGCGCCTGCGGCAATAACGATAAAAAAGCTTCTGGTACAACTGGCGAAACAGCTACCGCGGGTCTTACTTTACCAGAGGGATTTGGCGCACAGATCGTGGCAGACAGCCTGGGGCAGGCACGGCATATCGTAGTGAATGACGCGGGCGATATTTATGTGAAGTTAAATGAGGTCAGGAATGGCAATGGCATCCTGGTGCTTTCCGATAAAGACAAAGATGGCAAAGCGGAAGAGATCACCGGGTTTGGTGATTATGGTGGTACTGGGATCACTATCAAGAATGGGTATCTCTATGCATCATCAAACACCACTGTATTCCGTTACAAGCTGGACGGCCAGGGTAAAGTAACCGACACACAACACCCAGATACACTTGTGTATGGCCTGATCGATCGCCGTCAGCACAATTCAAAATCGATCGTGCTGGATGATTCCGGTTATATCTATGTAAACATCGGCGCTTATTCAAACATCTGCCAGGTACAGGATCGTCAGAAAGGTTCGCCTGGTATGAATCCCTGCCCGGTACTGGATTCGGCAGGCGGTATCTGGCGCTTTAAGGCGGATTCATTACATCAGACCTATGCCAAAGGCGCGCGTTATGCCACTGGCTTGAGAAATGTTGTTGGTCTCGACTGGAATAAAGAAACCAAAGCGGTATATGTAATGCAGCATGGCCGTGATAATCTGCATGATTTTTATCCGGAGATCTATGATACCATCACAGGCGTACAATTGCCTGCCGAAGCAATGTATAAATTGCATTATGGTGCGGATTGCGGCTGGCCCTATGTGTACTATGATCAGATCCAGAAAAAGAAGATCGTTTCACCCGAATATGGTGGTGATGGAAAAAAAGAGGGCGGAGAAAATGCGGAGACTCCGGTAGTTGCTTTCCCTGGTCACATGGCCCCGAACGCATTGTTATTTTATACAGGAAACATGTTCCCCGAAAAATATAAGAACGGAGCATTTGTTGCTTTCCATGGATCATGGAACAGGGCGCCGCACCAGGCTGGCTTTTATGTAGCCTTTGTACCTTTCAGGAATGGCGTGCCTTCCGGTGATTGGGAGATCTTCGCCAATGGATTTGCACAAAACCCCGATCCTGTTTCTCCGAATGATGCAAAATACCGCCCTTGCGGACTTGCCCAGGGCCCTGATGGATCATTGTATGTTTCAGATGATTCCCATGGCGCGATTTTTAGGATCACCTACAAGAAGTAGTGTGTAAGTAAGTAAAAATTTAAAAGTAAAAAGTAAAAACTGCCGTGTGATGGGTAAAGAACTCACAGGCATGCAGCATCCAATTTTTACTTTTTACTTTTGAATTTTTACTTAAAAAGCAGTTGCTTTTGCTGGAAAATGAACATTCTGTTCAGCAAATTTGCAAAGTCCGTCCAGTTGTTCACTCAATCTTGAACCTGATTCGGTCAGCGAATATTCCACGCGTGAAGGAACATCGGGAATATGATCATTGCGTAAGATCAGCTTGTGTTGCTCAAGCAACTTCAGGCGGTCGGCCAGGATATTATCGCTGATATAACGGAGATCTTCCTTCAGGCTCGAAAAGCGGTTATTGCCTTCTTCAATGCTGAACAATACTTCTGTGATCCATCGCTTGCTGAGCAGGTAAATGAGTTCGTTAAGCGCACATTTCTCTTCCAGGTAAGCCTGGTTTTGAAAATTCGTAGAACTTGTTTTCCTCATGATCGTTGGCATAATTGATCCGGTTTTTGGTAAGACGATTGTTTATAAACCGAACTTGCGTCAAAAGGTTTATGTCTTACTAAGTTAATTAATTATGATATGAATCGTTGGCAGCTGGCAAATGGCGGCCTCCGGTGACTATTGTTGAGATAATATGTTTACAAAAGCTTGTAAATAAGCCTGAAATAAGGCGATCTATGTATTGGTTCAAATAATAAAACAAGAAAAAATGGAGTACAGAAAATTAGGGAACAGCTCGTTAACGCCTTCCGTGATCACTTTTGGCGCCTGGGCTGCCGGTGGTTGGATGTGGGGTGGGGTTGAAAGAAAGGATGCGGTTGATGCGATCAGGGCTTCTTTTGATCTCGGCGTGAATGCAATCGACACTGCGCCAATTTATGGACAGGGCACCAGCGAAGAGATCGTTGGCGAAGCCATCAAGACCCTTCCACGTGATAAAGTCCTTATTCTTACAAAATTTGGTATGCGCTGGGATCTGAAAAAAGGCGACTTCGGTTTCAGCAGCAAAGACAATGACGGTAAGGCCATCGATATTTATAAATACGCAGGAAAGGATAGTATTATTCTTGAATGTGAAAACTCGCTTCGCCGTCTTCAAACAGATTATATCGATCTCTACCAGATCCATTGGCCGGATATCACCACACCGATCCAGGAAACAATGGAAGCAGTTGCACAACTGATCAAAGACGGAAAAGTCCGTTATGCGGGTGTTTGCAATTACAACGCAGCACAACTGGAAGAGGCGCTGAAATATGTTCCGCTTGTCTCAAACCAGGTGCCATACAGCATGGTGAAACGCGATATCGAAAAGGAAACGATCCCCTTCTGCCTGGAACATGATCTTTCCATTCTTGCCTACAGTCCAATGGAAAGAGGATTGCTGACTGGCAAAATGAAGCCCGGTCAGACTTTCGGCGAAGGAGATCACCGTGCCGGATTGGTTTATTTCAAAGATGAAAACATCCAACGCACCAATGCTTTCCTGGAAAAGATAAAACCTCTGGCGGATGGAAAAGGAATTTCACTTGGACAACTTGTGTTGTTGTGGACGATCGCGCAGCCGGGGATCACGGTAGCATTAGCAGGCGCACGCAACAAAGAGCAGGCGGAGCAAAATGCAAAAGCACTGGATGTTTCGTTGAGCCAGGAGGAAGTCGACCAGATTTCCGGAGAGTTGAGCAAACTTCAACTTGTTAAATGATCTTGGTTGATTTGCGTAGGGATCCCGCAGATCTCGCAGATTTATTAGTCTGACAAATGAAATGATCAACTTATAAACGACTGTGTTTTATTAGCGTCCGCAGATTTCGCAGATGATTTTCTGATAACAGGGACTGATCTGCGCAATCTGCGGATGCTGATTTACAGGTTTTACCGGACACAAGTATCTTCGTTTTTTAAACTGATATCTGCGTGATCTGCGGGATCCCTACGCAAATCAATAATGTTCATTTTCGTGATCTAAAAATGAACGATGATTGTATTGAAACCGCACACTTTTTATCGCGGCCGTTCCTCAACCTGCTGAAAGATATAAGTTTAATTATCTGGCATTTTCTTCGTTGGCTTGTTCATCAACCATACACGACCGTTCATGCTTAGTAATTATTTCAAGATCGCCTGGAGAAATCTCTGGAAGAACAAATCCTTTTCCCTGATCAATATTCTTGGCCTTTCTCTCGGCATCGCCAGTGCGCTCCTGATCATTTTTCATGTGAAGGAAGAAATGAACTATGATAAAGGTTTTGCAAATGCCGGACGCATTTTCCGCGTAACACAGGAAGGCATTGGTGACGATGAACGCCATTGGGCGGCCACTGGTTTTCCTCTCGCAACAATGCTTCAGGCGGATGTGCCGGAAATCGAGCAGGTGGTACGTTTTCACCGGCCCTATCCCTATCAGTTGCTGAGCTATACGAATGCCGCCGGCGAAGCAAAACGTTTCCAGGAGAAAGGTGGTCTGTTCGCTGATTCAAACGCATTGCAGGTTTTCAATATCGGCCTGGCAAAAGGAAATGCAGCAACAGCCTTATCGCAGAACAATGCAATCGTGATCAGTGAAGAGCTGGCTGATAAATATTTCGGTAAAGAAGATCCCATCGGAAAAGTGTTGCAGGATGAACGCACAAAACTACCGATGACCGTGACCGGCGTTTTAAAAACTCCGGCCTACAACTCGCATCTGCAGTTTGATTATCTGGTATCTATGAATGCCATCCAATACTACACGGATAAAGGCATGCTTGAAAACCGCACCTGGAGCGGATTTTATACCTATGCATTATTACGTGATGGCTCTTTGCTAACGGCAAACAAAAAAATGCCTGCAGTCACAGCCAGGTATTTCGGCGAGCCCGGCCAAACAGTTGCGCAAACATTGGCATCCGTCAGATTGAATCTTCAGCCGATTGCGTCCATCCATCTTCACTCAAAACTGGAAAAAGAGCTTGGTGCGAACAGCGATATCTCCTATGTATATATTTTTTCCGTAGCAGCGTTGCTGATATTGTTGCTGGCTGCTGTTAACTTCATTAATGTTTTTACCGCACAGGCGTTCAACCGGATGAAAGAGATAGGCTTGAGAAAAGTGATCGGTGCATCAAAGCCGCAATTGATAAGGCAGTTTTTAGGAGAGTCGTTGCTGACAACACTGCTTGCAGCTTTTGCGGCATTGTTTTTATTTAAAGAAGCGCTACCCTTTTATAATGATTTTACAGGAAAGAATTTTCACTTTGTTCAGTTATTTGAGCTGAATAATTTATTACTGCTTACCGGACTTGTGCTGTCTATTGGTTTATTATCGGGGCTTTATCCCTCGTGGTTTGTATCAAGATTCAATCCTGTAAGTTCATTAAAAGGAAAAAAAGATACGCAATCATCTGTTCATCTTGTGAGAAAAGGATTGATTGTATTTCAATTTGCGGTGGCTGTGTTTATGATCTTTGCAACGGTGGTTGTATACAGGCAAATGAGATTGTTTCACAATAAAGATCTTGGGTTTGATAAGGAACAACTCGTTGCTGTTACGATGTATGACAATATGTGGTCGAAGTTTGGCGCTTTGCTGGGCGAAATAAAAAAAGATCCATCTATAGAACAATCTGCGATCACTTCCACTCTTCCCGGCGAGCGGTTCGGTATGCAGCCATTCACTACACTGGCGGCGGCTGCAACGGGTAATGAAACACCCAGTGCAAGGGTGCTGATGGCGGACGATCAATTGCTTTCTACATTGAACGTGCCTCTGATAAAAGGAAGGAATTTCACAGACCAGTTCCCTGAAATAAAAAAGGTTGAGTTCATTTTAAATGAAGCAGCGGTGCGGGCTTATAAAATAAACGACGCCATCGGACAAAGAGCAGTACTGGATAGAGATACAGGAGAGATCGTTGGCGTGGTAAAGGATTTCAACTTTGCTTCATTGCATTCAAGTGTAGAACCTCTCGTGATCCAGTACAATCCTTTCCGCGCAAATTATCTTTTACTTAAGGCAAAACCGGAGAAGTTGAAAGCGGCCATGATCAATATGGAGTCTGTAATGAATAAACTTTATCCGGGCAGCGTATTCACCTATACATTCATCGATGAAAAACTGGATCAGTTATATTCATCAGAAAACAGGATGAGCCGCGTGATCCAACTCTTCGCAGCGTTTGCCTTGTTTATCTCAGCAATGGGATTATTTGGTTTGTCAGCCTACTCGATCCGCTTGCGGATAAAAGAAGTTGGCATACGAAAAACGCTTGGTGCATCAGTATCAAATCTTGCGTTGTTGCTCTCCAAAGATTTCGTCACACTGGTGGCATTGGCCATTGTGCTTGCTTGGCCGGTGGCATGGTGGGCAACGAACAAATGGCTGAATGGTTTTGCTTACCGTGTGGATGTGAACTGGATGATATTTCTTTTGTCAGGAGGATTTGCTTTATTGGCAGGGATCTTTACTGTCAGCTTTGAGGCATTGAAAGCTGCATTAAGCAATCCAGTGAAAAGTTTGAAGTCGGAATGAGTTGGACGGGCTAAAATTATTCAGAAGAAAGATATGCTATAAGCAGGCCTGCCGCTTGTTTTTATCTTTTTTTATCAAAAGGAACAAAAACGAAATCACACAGAATATGGTTTATCACCGGAACTGAAGAAGGCGGCGCATAGTGAAAGACGATATTGCCCTTTTAAAACGAATCCCCCCGCAATTGCGGAGGGATTTTGTTTGTTGGACATTGTTCTTCTTCGTCTTACCTTATCACGTAAGCTTTTATTTGGATAGTTCTTCAAATTCTTCGTCGCTCAGTTCGATGTTTGCTGCGTCCAAATTTTCTTTCAGATGCTGCAATGAACTGGTGCCAGGGATCAGCAGAATATTATCGGCCCTTTTGAGCAGCCATGCCAGAGCGATCTGTGCAACGGTTGCCTTGTGCGTGTTGGCGATACGGCCGATCTTGTCTGCCAGTGTTTGCGGACCGGAGGCAAGCGGGTACCATGGTATGAACGCAATACCCCGCTCCGTAGTATAATCGAGCACGCTTTCCCATTGACGGTTGCCTAGATTGTAGAGGTTCTGAACGGATACAATGGGCAGGATTTTCTCTGCGCGTTCTATCTGTTCAATCGTAACTTCCGATAAACCAACGTGTCTGATCTTGCCAGCTTTCACAGCTTCGGCCACCGGGGCAAGCGTTTCTTCTACCGGGAATTTCGGGTCGATCCGGTGTAATTGCCACAAATCGATCCGGTCTGTTTTGAGCCGCTGCAGGCTTCCCTCGATATTGCTTTTGATATACGCGGGATCACCATTGGGGATCCACTGATTTGGGCCAGGTCTGTTAAAGCCACCCTTGGTAGCAATTACCAGATCGTTTTTATAGGGATAGAGCGCGTCCGCGATCAGCGACTCGTTCAGCTTTGGGCCATAAGCTTCTGCGGTATCGATAAAATTGACACCGGCAGCAACGGCCTGCTTCAATACTTTTTTTGCATTCTCACGATCGGCAACTTCACCAAACACACCTGAACCGGTAAGTTGCATGGCACCATACCCGAGCCGGTTGATTTTGAGGTCACCACCCAATACATAAGAAGCGGAAGGTTTTGTTTCAGTTGACATGGTATTAATAATTGTTTGCGAGAGTGAATAATCCAGGTCCTGACAGGAGGGCCATATTATTAAGAACAAAGGGGTGAAGCTTTTGTTGAGCTATCGCGTTAAGGTTTTGTAAATGGAATAAACCGCTGCAAATGAACCCGGGTTACAAAGATGAACAGCGGCCATTCAACACCCGGGCTAACATTAATTTTCAAACCGGGGGAAAAAGTACAGGAGAATAGTCCAATTATACAACTGTTGTAACCCTCTTGTTTTTGAACTTTGTATTCGTTTCTGATAAGCACAGATTCAATAACCTTAAACAGATATATATGAAAAGAACAGCGAATGCGCATTGGAATGGCGACCTGAAACATGGCGCAGGTCAGATCTCCACACAAAGCAGCACACTCAATAAAACACAGTACTCATTTAATACCAGGTTTGCAGACGGGGTGGGTACGAACCCGGAGGAATTGCTCGGCGCGGCCCATGCCGGATGCTTCACAATGGCCGTGAGCGCGGTATTGTCTCAGAAAGGGTTTACCGGCGGCAGCCTGGATACAAAGGCATCGGTGGAATTGGATGTGGCCACACAGACCATCACCAATATCATACTGGAGCTCACTGCCTCTGCTATCGATGGAGTATCAAAAGAGCAGTTTGAAGAGATAGCAAAAACGGCTAAGGAGAATTGCCCTCTTTCAAAAGCACTTGCCGCTACTCCGATAACACTGAGCGTGATATATCAATAGAATACTACTGCCGGGTTCATGCATAACAGGTCAATTAAATCTGAGCCCGGCAGTTTTATGAGCTTGTTGCGTTGAATTGGTGTAACTTTCTATAGTATGGAGACCCCCGTCATACTATTCGAAGAAGTGCAGCGATCAGGCCGGATGAAACACAAGTGGTTTTATGGGATCATTGCGATCATTTTCGCGATTGCACTGGGGTTTGACTACATTTCTTCAAGGCCGAGTCTGGCGTTTACCGCTTTTCTCTGGAGCGGACTTGTGATATTTATCTTCCTTCAGGTATTTTCTTTATACGGCTTCGAAATGATCACACAGATCAGGGAAGACGGGATCTATGTGCGGTTTACACCATACCAGCCATCTTTTGAAAGATTTGTATGGGAAGATATTGAAGAGATCCATGTCAGAAAATTCAATCCGTTCAAAGAATACGGTTATGGTGTAAGAATGAACGAGAATGGAAAGGGATATACCATTCCCGGTGATACGGGGATTTATCTCGTTAGGCGAAACCAGATGCCCGTGATGATCTCCACCAAATGTGCTGAGCAGATCATCGAGACCCTGAAAAAGATGGGTCGTATAAAATAATAACTGATCTTGCAGCAAAACATTTTCTCTTGCGTTTGCTCAAACTTCTGTTCGTTTTATTTTTTTACAATAATGCATTTGCACAGCAAGCCATGCGTCCATTGGACGAGCTGATCAATCAAACCGATCCGGGCTGGAAAATAGTGATGCAAATGATCGACAGTGCAAAAAATAGTATAGAGATCTTGCCGGCCGATTCTGTGCGCGCGAAAAATGCGTTGTATGAATTACAGATTACAAGCAGGTCCCCGCTTGGCGCGGTTGTTTTGAACAGTGGCGGCATCCTGGTTGATCATGGATGGATACGGATCCTCGGTTCAGGCAGTAAAAGACTTGACAGAGAAGTGATGAAATGGAACCGGCAGCTATACCAATCTCAAAACCCGGGCTTCCTGGTTATCGCAGATGATGCTCTTGGCGGTTTTTATCTTTTGAACGGCGGCGGACTTGGTGAAGATATCGGTAACATCTATTATTTCTCACCCGGCAATCTTGAGTTTAAACCGATGGAATATGGATATACAACATTTCTTTCTTTTTGTTTCAATGGCAATCTAGCCAGCTATTACAATGGCTATCGCTGGAAAAACTGGAAGAATGATGTAAGTAAACTTCCCGGTGACAAGGTGTTTACTTTCACTCCATTTCTTTTCTCCAGGGAAGCAAAGGATATTGATAAAACGGAGAGAGGCACTATACCAATCAACGCGCTGTTTTTTTTTAATTTAGACATGAGAAAGCAACTGGGTTTGGATAAGCCAGATACCATTGGACATGAGTAAATTTTTCGCACAGCTTCCGCGTTCAGCCAAGGAAGCAACATGTTGCCATTCTTACCGGGATAACAACACAGCGATCCGCTTATACTATCTTTTAAAGGTTGGCCCGCAGCTCCCACCACGGGACCAACCAGCGATTATCTGATAAACATACTACATGCTGCGAGGCCAATAGCCCTGAAAACTGCAGCTAAGACGTGTCGATAAGTGTTGATCTCATAACGGATAATTTTTATAAAAATAGCCCGCACTAAAAGGCAGACAAGGTGAAAAACCTCAGTTTGTTTTGCTTTTTTCAACAGAAAAAGTTGAGGATAAAACGGACGTTGGCGATGAAAAAGCGCCGGTTAATAGTCGATGGCTGAATTGTATTTTTGCAGCACACCATGCGGCTATTTTATCATCATAGAATAAAAACGAGTCCCTGCTCATGACCAATACGAGTCTTGTTTCGCTACGGCTGCAACAGCAACAGATCAGCCGGCGTGAATGTACCAGGCCAGAACAACTGGTGGAATACCTGGTAGCCATGCAGGCCCAGGAATATGCCATGGCGAAATGGGCGATCGGTTTGCGGTTGACGGAAAGCACGGATGCGAGTGTTGAAAAGGCATTTAATGATGGCGCCATCCTTCGCACACATCTTATGCGGCCTACCTGGCATTTTGTTGCACCCGCAGATATCCGTTGGTTACTGATGCTTACCGCACCCCGCGTAAAAATGATCAATGGATTTATCTATCGCCAGCAGCAACTGGACGCTTCGATCTTTAAGAAAAGCCATGCCGCAATTGAGAAAGCGCTTGAAGGTGGTAAGTTTCTCACCCGTAAGGCACTGCAGGATGCTTTAAAAAAGAAAAAGATCATTGCAGATGGCGTAAAGCTAAGCGCGCTGATGATGGAAGCCGAACTGGATGGTTTGATCTGCAGTGGCCCAAGACAGGGAAAACAATTCACCTATGCATTACTCGAAGAGCGGGTTCCTCCTGTAAAAAAACTTAAACGGGATGAAGCGCTCGCACAATTCGGTCTTCGCTATTTTTCTACCCGCGGCCCGGCAAGCATACAGGATTTTGCTTACTGGTCCGGGCTGACGCTGAAGGATGCAAAAGACGCTGCTGCATCATTGCCATCAAAATTTATCACGGAAAAAGTTGATGGGATAGAGTATATCATCGATTCAAGTCTGTCATCGGCAAAAATCTCTGCTTCTGCCAGTTTCCTGATGCCTGTTTATGATGAATTTGGAATGAGCTATAAAAACAGGTCAGCCATTCTTAACCCGGCGACCGGATCGAAAGAATATCTAACCTTCAATAATCTCTTTATTATCCGTGGAAAGATCTGCGGCGGATGGAAAAGATCGGAGCGGGGGAAAGGAATGAGTATAGAAACGACTCCATTTGTAAAGCTTAATCCGCAACAAACAAAAGAACTGGCCAATGCAGTCAGCAGATTCAAAAAATTTACCGGGCACTGAGTATTATCAAAATGCTTTGATCTGACGGGTTTCGCCGTAGGCACTAACTGTTTTCAGGTCGTAGATCTTATAGTCGATCCCCAGCTTTTTGGCATTCTCCTCCACGCTGTCGTCAAAACCGGCTTGCTTTCTTCGCCTGTTTACATTTCTTACATCACTGATCGGCCAGATAATAGTCTGCCACTTTTTCTTTCCGGTAGCAGAGTCAGTTATTTCGAATCCCTTTGTCTGCGTGCCGTAAAACTGCTCTTGACCTTTCATTACCAGCGAACGGTCGAGCATGGTGGCATAAAGCGTAAAAGATATTTCCTTTTGATCAGCCGCTTTTTTTATCAACGGAAGATATGCATTGATCTCCTTTGAATGCTGGATCACATAAAACGCTGCCTGATTGGTAGGCTCTCCAACCAGTGTTTTACCAGGATAACCATATTCTTTAATGATCCCTTTCACGCGCTGAAAATTAGTGGAATCATTTTCCTGTATCTTTTGCAACATATAACGCACCACATCACCCTGGCCTACTTTTAATTTTTTTGCGAGGGAATCCGTCTTGGGCTTGAATTGATCAGACTGGATGAATAAACGATAACGCTGATCTACGGTGAAGATGCTGTCGAGCTCGGCCTTTAATGCCTTATTGATCTTGCCCTGTCCGAATAGTTTGGACATAAAGATCAGGCTGGACACAGCCATGAAAGTGAATCGCATTGGTTAGTGGTTTTGATGTCAGTTGGACTAAGCAAACGCTGAAGAGGTTACAGAAAGTATCGATTAAAAGTTGTTTAACATCTCCTTTAGATTACGCGAATTTTGATACGCGGATTACGCGAATTGGTTTATGATGGGAAGGAATGTTCTGAATGGTCAGCACAGCGGGATAAGAACATTCCTGAATAGGGTAGCAAATCGAGCGATGAGTATAAGCTCTGAGTGATCTGGCGAGAAATGCACTCTTCAGCTATGTGCAATCGTTCTGAATGTTAGATTGACCCGCGGCGTTTTTATTTTTGTAGTCGGAGGTAACCGGTGCAGCCAGTGGGTTTGGGTGGTGCCTTTCATTATCAGCAGGCTGCCTGTTTGTAATATTAATGAAATGGTTTGCTGTGTTTGCTTGTGTTTGAAGGCGAATTTTCTTTCCGCGCCAAAACTCATTGAACCAATGGCGCCATCTTTTTTCAGCATCTTCTCAGCATCGCTATGCCAGGCCATGCCCTCTTCGCCGGTATGATATAGATTTGCGAGACAGGAATTGAAGGTTTCACCGGACCGTTCTTCAGCGAGTTTTTTTAATTCCAGTAATTCATTTGTCCATGGCAGGGCTTCTTTTGTTGCACCTGAATAGGTATAGGCATACGGCTTATCACCATACCAGGCTACTTTCCTTGATGTAGTGATCAGCTTGCCAAAGATCAATGCCGTATCAGGCCGCCAATCCAGCGTCGAAAGCAATTGCTGCAGATAATGGTCGGCGGAAGCCCTGGGCATTACCGGTCCGTAATACTGTACGATCCCGTCAACGGGAAGAAGATTCGCTAAAGGATCTGTATTAAATAAGTCCATCACCTTTTTCTTTTTTATGCCGGCACCAGCAATTTTTACAGCACCGGTATCCGTGACCGATCGCTTCCTGCTCCGTTTCAAAGAATACACGGTTCTCTTTTTTTAACCGTTTTCCTGAATAGCAATCAAGCTTTCCATAGATCCGCAATTTTCTATTACCGGCAAGTTTTATTTTTCCTTTATCGATCAATTGTTTCAGCCTGCGGCTTGCGGTAAAACCATTTCCAAGATTTTCATGTGTGATCATGATCACGTTGTTGCATCATGAAAGATCACACCAAGACTGTGCCGGTTGCCTGAATGCACTTCACTCACACCATGCTTCATATTCACCCGGTAATAGCCTTTGGTTCCCCTGACCGGTCTGAATTGTGTGGTGAAGATCAGCAAATCTCCCTTTTTGGGTTTCAATACAATTGCTTTTGATTGCGCCCTGGGAATTTGCTCCGTCAATACAAATTCACCACCGCTGAAATCTTTATCCGGATCATTTAACACAAACAATACCTGCATCGGAAAAAATACATTTCCATAAAGATCCTGATGCATGGTATTAAAACCTCCGGCACCATATCGCAGGATCAATGGTGTAGGCTGCAATTGCTGCTGTGCATGGCATGATGCCTTGAGCTGGTCATGCGACAGAGGAAATCTTGTATCGATCTTTAATACCTCCATCCAGCCATTGGCAATGGGAGCAAGATACGGATAAACGCAATCGCGGATCGTCTGTATCGTATCCGGCAGCGGATAACGAAAGTACTTGTATTCGCCTTTTCCAAAACGATACCGTTCCATCGATACGGTTTTCCTGTAAAGATCTTTGTTCCCGTATTCATCTATTAATTGAGTACAAAGATCATCCGTTAAGATAGAAGGAATGATGGCATAGCCAGACTCATTCAAATGATCGGCTGCAGCAAGCCAGTTGGCATTGCTGATCGCATCCTGTAAATTTTTCATGATAATATTTTATGCAGGCAGGGTTGTTTTTGCAGCTTCCCATCCAATGATCGCTGCTTTGCGGGTGCTTCCCCAGTGATACTCACCGATCGCGCCGGTTGATTGAATAACGCGGTGGCAGGGGATCAGAAAGGCAACGGGGTTATCACCAATGGCGGAACCCACTGCGCGTGATGCTTTTGGTGCATCCAGTTGTCTGGCGATCTCACCGTAAGTAGATAATTGCCCCATCGGGATTTTCAACAAGGCCTCCCAAACTTTTATCTGGAACTCGGTTCCCTTGAGATGTAGTTTAACTTCGGATAACTGCTTCCAGTCCTGTGTGAAAATATACAATGCATTTTGCTGTAAGAGGTCAACGACCTGGTGATAACCCGCATTGGGAAACTGATCTTTTAATTGCTGAAAAGCATCCTGTTCGTTCTCAGCAAATGCCAGATGGCAGATGCCTTTTGGTGTTGACGCCACGATGATATTGCCGAAGGGGCTTTCTGCATAGCTATAATTGATAGAAAGATTTTCACCGCCGTTCTTGAACTCTCCCGGCGTCATGCCTTCAATGCTGATAAAAAGATCGTGCAGGCGACTTGTGCCGGATAAGCCTGTTTCGTATGCTACATCTGAAAGTGTGTTACGCTTGTTGGCCAGCAGCTCCTTGGCATGTTGCACGCTGATGAACTGCAGGAATTTCTTTGGACTTACGCCGGCCCATTCGCTGAACATCCGTTGAAAATGATAAGGGCTGAGATGGATCTTTTCCGCCACTTCTTCCAGTGAAGGTTGTTCTTTGAAATGTTCACGGATATAATCAATTGCTTCCGCAACCCGCTTATAATCGATGTGTTCCTGTATTGTCATAAAAAGCTGTTTAGAACACAAACTTACCGCGGCTTCCTGCGGGGGAAAACCCGGAACTTGCGGTCTTCGTTTCTTTCGTCAGCCAAGCGGCTTTTGCATGCAAATGCTTGTCGGTATATTTTCATAAGGCGGATAATTCGGAATGACCGAGTAGCCAAGCTTTTCATACATTGCAATGGCTTCCTCCTGCCGGTTGCCGGTTTCAAGAACCGCTTCTTTATAACCCATTTCAACAGCCCATTTTTCCAGCTCATTCAAAATAGCAGATGAAATTCCCTGGCGGCGGTATGCCGGTTTTACATACATCCTTTTCATTTCCACGGCTGTCTCTCTGTATTGTTTGAAGCAACCACATCCCACAGGTTGATCATCAACATAAGCAATGACAACTGTATCAACGTTCACGATCACGTTATGCTTATCATAGGTATCCTGCAGCTCCTGGTATCGGTTGCGGAGATCTTGATCGAGCAAAGGGATCAGGTAAAGAAAATCGGGGTTTTGATTATTGGTGCGTTTTAACTCTGTCATGAAGCGGACGGTTTCTCAAAGGAACGAAAAAATCCTGCTTAATGTTTCAGGTGATGGAACTGAGAGGAAGTTTTTCTGCCCATTCCAGTGGAGCCGGCAGTGAGTGATCAGAAAATTCGATATGTATCACGCGGCGGCGGGATTGGCTAATGGTCCTGCTGGAAGCATGCAAGAGCAGTGGTTTCATGATCATGATGCCTCCTGCAGGAACGCGGCAAGCGATTTCGGTCTCTTTATTCCAGTCAATTGCTTCCGGCCGGACAATTCCTCTCTTATGTGATCCGGGAACGACGCGCAACGCGCCGTTGTTTTCATCCGTATCATCCAAATGGATCCGGATAGTATAAATGTTCTCCAGTACTTCAAGGGGAGGCTGCACCGCAAAGAGATCCTGCTTTGTTGTCCACGGACCGAAGCCAGGAATATCGGCTTTCCTGTTCACGGAAATAGTGAGATCCTGGTGATAAGAAACAAACCAGTTAGATGAGCCGGGCTTGTCAAAATAAATCGACTTAACAATAAAATACGCTTCTCCAAATAATGAACGCACAAGCGTTTTCAACGCTTCATTCAAAACATATTTCTTTGCTTCCATCACTTCTATCAACAATCTCCTTATAGCGAAAAGATCTTCTGTTTTCCTGAACGATGGATTCGAGCCGTCAACAGCCTGTAGGAGCTCCTTCAAAACGCGTACTTCATCCGAACTAAATATCTTATCGACTATAACAAAGCCATCTTCTTCCAGTTTCTCTTTGTTCTTCATCATAATATTATCGAGGTAAGATAATTCAAACCTTTTCGGACATTAACGTCCTCACCACAATAATACAACTTCCACACTTTCTCATTACCCTGTAAATACGAAAATCCCGGCCATGTAACCTGGGCCGGGATTTTCTTCTTATAAGCATTTGCGGCTTTTTAACCCGCTTGTCCATCACTATCAGAACCCATGATGAACTGCTTATCATGCAGGGACCTTGTTCTTTCCCTACCATATCTATTATTCGATAAATTACCCTCACTCATGGAACCGCCGCTGGCAGTGTTGTCAGTCATTGTTCCTGTTTGTGGGACCACCTTTTTTTGCTCATTCTGTTGATCATTAAATTTCTTCGTTTGCTGGCTTGTATGATTTTCCTTTAAATTATTCTCACGTTTCATAATAGCCGTTTTAAATGACGAATCTGATTTCGGTTAAAGCAATCAAAACACTGTGCCAGTCGATAGCTGTAAAACGATAATATCTGTAATTCACTATAAATAAATGCCGTCGGGCAAATAATTTTTTCTGCTCGATAGTTATTACATATATCGGAAATTTTCATCTGGGGAAATGAAACCTGCCTCTGAGCATTCGCTTGCAAGCAAAATTATCCTCACGAATAAGAGGGCTAATAAGAAACTATTACAGACTATAATTGTTTGCGTAACCATTCAGGAGAATCCGCTGTAGCTTGATTGATCTTTATTATATAACCAGCAGGATCTTTGAAGGAAATACTTTTCATTCCTAAATGAGACGCTACCGGGCCTTCAAAACTTATTTCACGTTGTTGAAGTGCCTGCATTATTCCGGCAAGATCATCACAAATAAAACTCATCACCATATTCCCCGGAGAAAGATGATGAGAAAAATTAAGATCCAGTGAATTGACTCCCGGATCGAATACTTTCAACTGCGGCTGATCAACGTTCAGCGAAAGATCCAACACCGTTTGATAGAACAATGTTGTGCTTTGCAGATCTGCCGCACCAAATTCGATTTCGTGAAGTCTTATTTTCATATACTAAGTTTAATCACCACCACATCCGCCGCAGGAACTTCCACAAGAGCTACCGCCGCTATCAGAGCCACAACTGCTGCCATGATCGGAAGAGCTGTCAGATGATTCAATTTTTGGAGGTCTTGCCGCCGGATAAAATGAAGAATGAAGCGCTGCCGCACCGATCAGGAAGTATGCCCATTCATTGTTGCCGCTTATCTGTCGTTCGGGTAAGATCTTCGATTTGTAAACAGTGGGCAGTATTGAAGTTCTGATCTTTTCCGGAAGCCGATAAAGATAAAAAACGGTGAATGCAAGGAATAGTAATACCAGCACAATGATCAGCATTGTTGGCTTTTCCCTTACGATACCTGTTACGATCCGTACAATACCAAGCGAAAGCAATCCTGCAAGCACAAAGAAGTTCTGCCTGAAAAGGCGGCTGAATATTTTTGATTTGGTAAAATATTTCTGCAGCGAATTCATACTTTCTTCTACATTCGAAAATACAGGTTTTGTTTTGAGCTTTTGGCGAAGCTGCATATAGAACATTCCTTCCGGTTGTTCATCCAGTATCGCTCTTACCTGGAACTCTTCCGGGTTATCAGTTGATAATTTATCTGTTGGCACTACTTTATCTCCTGCAAGAATATCAATTTTGTCAAGCAGATAAAGATGATTCATCTTGTTATCGATCACCTGGTTCATGCTGCCGGTTTTCAAAAAGATTGCTTCCGATGCATTCAGTTTAAAAAGAAATGAATTGCCTGGGAGGCCGTTAATGATTGAGGAAAGATATCGCTGATTGTAATTCCGCAGCACAATGAAAGTGATAAGCCATAGAATGGCGTACCACAAAAGAAAGGATCCCCCGTCAATATGCACGTATAGCGGTCTGAGCAAATAGAATAATGGCGGTATGCTTAATAACAACCCCAGGATCCCAAGCAGCACAAACCCACGTATTTTCAGCGATGCTTTTGGAAGTGAAAGATTGTCCAGCATTCCTTCGCTATCCCAGATATCAGCAGGATAAGCGCCAAAGTTTTCTGCATATAAAGAACGTGTTATTTCCTTTGCCTGTTTGAAACGGCTGAATTCTTCCTTATTATGTGTGGAGGGAACATGCTGGATGAACTTACCCAGGATCCTGCAAAATGAATTGTACGATTGTGTAAAGATCAGATGCTGGTGCCATACAGTATCGATAACGGGGGAGGGTGAAACCATGGAGTCAGAAACTGCTGCCAGATACATGAATTTTCTGTATTCCTGTATTGATCGCTCCGCGAAATCCTTTGTCCATAAATTTTCATGGATCAGCCTTGTCGTAAAACCATATTCACTTACAGGATGGTCAAAATCGAAAGAAAGTATATCCTGCCAGAGTTGTGTGTTGGTGGGTTGCGTATTGGTGGTGCTCATGCAGCGCTGGTTAAGCATGGACAAATTACAAAACTTTTCAACCGGTTAGTAATGCTTTGGTAGAAAATCGCACTAATATAATCCAAGCAGAATTTTTCTGAATGCATCTTTGTTCTTCCAGGGGATCATATGGTCCGCACCTTTGATGGTATCGGCAATGATACTGCTGGCATGGGTCATCATCTTTGTTCCATAGCTGATGTTTTCAATAGGCACCCAGGTGTCTTTATCTCCATGAATGAACAATACATCTGCGGCGATCTTTTGGAAAGCATCCTTTAACGGCACAAGATCGCTTTTCAGGTAAAGCAGTTCTGTATTGCTTGGCGCAAAGGCGCCGGGTAATAGCCAATACAGCGGTTTTACATTCATGATCCTTCGCCAGGTTTCTTTCGCTTCCTGGTTGACATCCAGCGCGCCGGCAACGATGATCAGCTTTTTGAATAGCTCAGGAGCCCGGGAAGCCAGGTCGACCACCACGGGGCCACCCATGCTATGGCCGAGGAGATACATTGGCTGGCTGTTTTTTAATGATCTCAGAACTGGGAGGATCAAGGTTGACTGTTCCTGCAAATGCATGGCTTTTCCAAAATCGCTATACCCGAATCCAGGGCGATCAATGCTGACCATGCGGAATTTTTTGCGCATCGCCGGATCCCACATATAAATAGCATAATTCATCCAGCTGCCCGGGCTGCCGTGAATGAACACGAGTGTGGGCAGTGTATCCGGACCGGTAATGGCGTAGTGTATACGACGGTTTCCTGAAAACGTATCCCTTATAAGCAGCTCAACCCTTTTTGCATCAAATATGCGGTGCGCTTTGCGATCGCTCCAACGGTTTTGCATCACAAAACAACGGGCAAAAACAACCCAAATGATCAGGAGGAGAGCGGCGGCAAGAAGGATCTTTCTCATTGTGGATGGATAAATAGTTTGACGAAAAGGGTCATGCCCGCTCAACCGCGAAAAGGGCCAGATCAATATAGGTTATACGCAAATTCATTCCGGAACCATGCTTGGCACCATTTTTTCCGCCCTTATAAGGCGGGGAATTAGTCCGGGTCTGTCCCGCTAATATTTTATAATCTTTTAAATAATTATCATGAAAAAGCTTGCGATGGCTCTCCTGGTTTCCGCATTCTTTGCAGCTCCTGCGTTTGCGCAGAACAAAGATAAAGGTCAGGCGGAATGGGATAACAAGGTAAAGACCGAATTGCGGTTAAACCCGGAACAGGTTTCCAAATATGACGCACTCAGTAAGGAGTATCAGGGTAAAATGGATGCGGTAAAAAAGAATGGCACGTTAACGGCAGAGCAGCAGAAACAAAAGAGATTGGATCTGCAAAAAGAACAGGAAACGAAAATCGCAGACTTTGTGACGCCTGAGCAGTTAGCCAAATACAAAGCGCTGATGAGTAAGAGAAAAGACAAATCGTAGGATAAGTCCTGAGATCAGGAAGATCCTGATAACGCAAAGGCTGAGCAGGAATGTTCAGCCTTTGTTATTATTGCTGTCCGGTAAAAACGGCGGCAGGCTAATTATCGATCTGTTTTTAAAGGGAAAAGCTGTGCAATTGAACTCTTTTTCGAAGCAGGCTCCTGTAAACAGTAATATACTGTTTATAGTGGGTATTATTTTATCCGGAGAATTCATAGATCGCGCATCCTGTCCCCACAATTAAAATTCAATGTCGTTTAGTTAACGGAAAGCTATTCGATCGCCTGGCGTAGGGCCCCCTCTAAGTCTCCCCTGAAGGGGGAGATTTAGAGGGGGCCCTACGCCAGCCAGGCAATTCAGGCTGGTTTTTCTAACTAAACAACATTGAATTTTAATTGTGGGGGGAGGAATGCGCGATCATGGTTTTTGATAAGCTTGCATCCCAAAGACACAAGTGAAACACTTTAACCCACGTGTATTGACTACTAAGCCTCAAGTTTTACCAGGCAGCAATACTTTGTTATTATCATTAAAAGGTATTAGTTATTTTATAGCATAACGATCAGTAACGTTTCAGTGTATCCCGGAATAACTTGAATGCATCAAAGATCTCTTCGGTTCTGGCCTTTGATAAATTGTCTTTATTGAAAAAATAATAGTTGCGGAATTCAAGCGTGAACCGCCAGGTTGAAGATCCTTCGTTTGCTGCGAAGCAGAGCCTGAATTTATCTTTTGTTTCATACTCATAACTGACGGCAGATGTAGTTTGTTCCTTTCTCCAGTTATTGTTGCAGCTGTCAAGATATTGAATAAGCTCATCGAATTCCTCTTCGTCTATATATGATTTGTGATTCCAGCGCGGTGCAGACAGCATTGGACGGATGGGCGAATCAGCACTGATATAAGCGCCTTTCGTTACTGTCTGTGTTTTCAGATTGCGGACAACGATCGCACCGAAATAATAACCTGCGATATACCGGCCAGCGATATACTCCACTCTGTGCGGGACGTTTTTTTCGCGGAGAGCTGTTTCAAGATTGGTATAGCTGGCAGTATCGGAATAAAAATTTTGTTGACCACCGTCCTGCTGCGCATGGCATAACCCGGAAAAAAGAAACAGGAGAAAAAAGGGTAGAATGATTTTCATGTTAAGAGGGTTTTGGAAAAGCAACTTACAAAAAGGACTACCGTAATAAAAAGTGCGATCGTGTTTTTAAATCAGATATAACAATTTGATTGTTTCACCACAAAAAACTATCACGGGATTAAAAACGCATTAGTGGAGTTTGCCGTTTTCATTTTATCTTACATGCAGCGTTGTTCTGCATAAAATGATCCGGAGCAACCGGGCGATGAATTGTTCATGATTTGATGAGGGAGCATGCCGCAACAATAGCAGTAGCACTTTATCCGGATTCTTAGAATAAAGTCGAAGTCTTTTTAATGGACCGATCCCACAAAAAAAATATCAGTTGGAAATATCGTTCCCTTACGGTTTTTACGTGTAACTAGAAACATTTTTATGGCAGCTTCTACTCCCGATAAACGTTATTTTCTGAATCGCCTTGCGCTGGAGCATGCGTGCGATCCTCTCTCATTGGATCCTTATTGGGTGTTGCAACAATTATATACAGATATTCCGCCTGAAGAAATGCAAGAGCTGTTTGCTGAATTCTGCGAAGCAGCTATTGCGCCTGCCTACATATGGAAATCCAAAACACCAGGTGCATTGATCCGTTTTACAGAAGAGATCGAACAGCTTATAGAAGGAGCGTATTTAATGCTCGCCTGGATCAAGTTACAAAAAGGAAGTCCAAAGAAGTCTGACGAAAGTCCTCCCCAGATCATCCGTAAATTTTTTAAAGCAAATGATCTTGCCGGATGGAAGCGCTGGTTGCATAGCTGGCAGACAGGAGCTTTATCCGCCTGCAGTGTTGCCGAGATCGTAGAACCGGAAGATCTGTTGCCCTTTGTACAGTGGATGGAGAAGTTGCTGGTAGCGGCAGCAGCGTTGGCGAAGGATGGAAAGAAGAGGTAAGGAGAAAGGTTCCAGAGGTTTCAGAGGTTCCAAAAGTTCCAGAGGTTCTGCGAACAGTAGAGGTTTCAGAACCTCTGGAACTTTTGGAACTCCTGGAACCTCTGGAACCTTCTTTAGACTGCCACACTCGCTAGACCTTTCTCGACCGCCTTTTCCAAATTACCCGGCATATTCACTCCTTCCACTCTGAATACAGTAATATCCGTAATGCCGATAAATCCTAGAACCGTTTTCAGGTAGGGTACTGCATAGTCGATCGGTTGAAGAGGGCCTTCAGAATACACACCACCTGAAGCAATGGCGAGATATACTTTTTTTCCTTTCACCAAACCTTCCGGAGCACCACTGCCATAAGAGAATGTTTTCTTTGCCCGAACGATATGATCGATCCATGCTTTCAATGCAGAAGGAATATTGAAATTATAGATCGGCACGCCGATCACGATGAAGTCAGCCTGTTCCAATTCTGCGATCGCCTGATCAGAGTTTGCGGTCGCTGCTTTTGTTTGTGCATCATTGTTTTCCGGCTGACCATAAAATGCGGTGAGAAGCGACTCTTCAAGGTGCGGATAAACCTGTGAGACAAGGTTGCGGCTGATCACTTCCGCGCCGGGATGTTGTTGCTCCAATTCAGCAATGATCTTATTCACCAGCTTATTGCTGTTCGATAACGCACCTCTTGCGCTGGAGGTGACTTTCAGGATTGTTTTCATAATTGATTAGTTGAGAATGTAAAAAGAGTGGCGCTGGAGAAGTCAAAAGTCAAAATTAAAAAGTAAAAATGCAGCATCGAACCAACAGCGCTCTCGTAAAAGGCAGCCGTTTTTACTTTTTACTTTTTACTTTTGACTTCAATATGCCAATGTTTAAGTGAACTCTATCATGCGGTTGCCTGCTTGCCGGAAGCCAGGCTGTACGGTTGTGCTTTTCCTGCTGCATCAACGCTCAATTCACCGGCGCCGAAATAAGTTAAGATGAGCGCACCACCAGTGATGGAAATGTTTTTCATGAAAGTGACAAATTCCAAACGGTAAGCCATTGGATCAGTGATCGTCCAGAACTGATGAAGCGTAAATGTAACCGGGATCATGAAGATCACGAGCAGCCAGGCCCCGAGACGAGCGCGGTAACCTATCAGGATGCTGATGCCACCGATCAGTTCGATAATTCCGGACAATGGCACCAGCACCGAAGCGAGGGGAACCCCTTTGCTTGCCGCAAAGCCAATGGTCTCTGCATTGAAATGACCAAATGAAGAAAAAATAAAGATCAGGGAGAACAGGATACGGCCTGCTATTAAAGCGTACTTCATAAACGACTTTTGTGTGTGGTAAGTGAGATTTTTTATTTCAAGACCAAAATTACCTACCTTTACTATACTTTGGTAAGTACTATACTCAAGTATAGTACTATACTACAGTATAGTGGCTAAAATGAACTTTTTTAAAAATGGCAGTCGCAAAAAACTTAGATAAGGAACAATGTATGGGCATGATCCTGCCTGTGCGGGATGCGCTGGAAGTGTTAAGCGGCAAATGGAAATTGCCGATCATCGTTTCGCTAACGCTGGGCAATAAACGCTTTGGCGAGATCGGTAAAGAGATAGAACAGATCACCGATAAGATGCTGTCAAAAGAACTTCGTGACCTTGAAGCTCATCAACTGGTAAAACGCACGGTTTATGATACTGTACCGGTGACTGTTGAGTATTCTTTGACTGAATATGGCGAATCACTGCAGGATGTGATCAATGAGCTGCGCAAATGGGGAGTGGAGCACCGGAAAAAGATCATGGGCAAATAACTTACCGGCGTAAAGTTCTTGATCAAGGACGAAATAAAGAAAAGGCGGTGATCATTCACCGCCTTTCTTTATGCTGTAATAGCTGCTTCTTCTTTTTTCCATTGTCTGTCCATCACAAATGTTCCGAACGGAAGAATGGATGCAATAAATGATTTAATCACCCATAGCAGATCTTTCTTTGCATCTTTCTTTACTTCAAATGCCATTATGATAAATGCAACGAATAAAACACCATGCAGCATTCCCACATAGCGAACGGCGAGCGGGGAATCCGCGAGATATTTCAACGGCATGGCGATAAGTAACAACACTAAAAACGACACGCCTTCTGCAAGAGCGATCTTTCTGAATAAGCTGAAGGTTTTTTTTGCTTTCATTCCAGTTACACGAAGTCAATTAATAATTGATCACCTGTTCTTCAATTGCCGCAGGGATCTGTCTCCATTCATACTGCTGATTTCTCAGTTGTGGTTCAAACC
The DNA here is from genome assembly GCA_003243445.1 of Citrobacter freundii. Lineage (GTDB taxonomy): Bacteria > Bacteroidota > Bacteroidia > Chitinophagales > Chitinophagaceae > Terrimonas_A. The sequence goes on along the minus strand of QFQQ01000024.1, from coordinate 3,083 downwards.
CGGCTTCTTTGATCGCTTCCTGTATCGTACGATATGTAAAGCGATGCGGAGCTCCGGCGGCGCTCACCACGTTCTCTTCGATCATGATCGAACCGAAGTCATTGGCTCCTGCATGGAGACAGATGGACGCGGTTTGTTTCCCAACGGTCAGCCAGGATGCCTGGATATTCTTTACGTTTGGCAACATGATCCGGCTGAGCGAGATCATGCGGATATATTCGTCAGGTGTGGTCAGGTTATGAACGCCGCGGATACGCGTCAGCAAAGTGTCCACATCCTGGAATGTCCAGGGGATGAAGGCAAGGAAGCCTTTTGCATCAGCAGGTTTCCGGCTTTGCACTTCGCGGATGCTGACGAGATGCTGGAAACGCTCTTCGATGGTTTCAACGTGGCCAAACATCATGGTCGCAGAGGTGGTGATGTTCAGCTTATGCGCTTCATGCATAATGTCAAGCCATTCCTGTGAACCGCATTTTCCTTTGGAGATCAGGCGGCGAACGCGGTCGGTGAGGATCTCAGCGCCGGCGCCAGGCAGTGAATCAAGGCCGGCATTTTTCAGCGCGGTCAGCACTTCGCGGTGTGTGCTTTTCTCCAGTTTGGTGATATGGGCGATCTCGGGTGGTCCGAGTGCGTGCAATTTAATATCAGGAAATTCTTCTTTGATCTGGCGAAAGGTGTCGATATAGAACTGAAGACCCAGTTCCGGGTGGTGCCCTCCCTGGAGAAGAAGCTGATCTCCTCCATATTTAAGGGTTTCACTGATCTTTTTACGGTAGGTCGGCATGTCCGTGATATAGGCATCGGCATGGCCGGGTATGCGGAAGAAGTTGCAAAACTTACAGTTGGCGATACACACATTGGTCGTGTTCACATTCCGGTCTATCTGCCAGGTCACTTTGCCGTGCGGCACCTGTTTCTTGCGCAGCTCATCAGCTACAAACATCAGGTCAGTAAGCGGGGCGTGATGATAGAGGTAAACGCCTTCTTCAACGCTGAGGAACTCAAAATTCAGGGCTCTTGCTAACAAATCGGATAATTCCATGATAGGGGTTTTATTTGCCTTATTCCATCGTCGAAGCTTGCCCAGCTTTGCTTGGGTCGGCTTTTTCGTCTTTAAGCGGGGCAAAAATACAATCAATAACAAGAAAAAGGCTGAACGGTTTTTTTTATGGGCGCGAAAAGGTTAATTTAGGTAGCAACCGCTTTTCGTAAACTTTTGTCAGTTATCCGGTATCCAATAGCCGCTATTGGTCGGCTGTAAATTGCGGTTGGTCGGTTACAAAGCTCAACTAGTAGATTTCTTCTCTATTTTCATTTCGGGGCACAGGCTTCCTGAACGAAGCCATTTTAAAGAAAACTGCCGGCGAATTTCATTCGTAAATCAAAAACTGCCAGAGGAAAGGGTCATATGAAAAGATCTCTCCAGCTAACTGCTATAGTAACCTCGTTGTTGCTCAACACCAACAACCTCCGGGCCCAGGAAGAGTTTGTAGAACCTCCATCCCGCCTGCTTACCCGGATCCCGATCACGCAAGTGACCGGCGGCGTAGTGATCATTAAAGCACAACTCGATAATTTTCCTGATACGCTGAATTTCATCCTGGACAGTGGCAGCAGTGGTATCTCACTGGACTCCGCCATCGTTGCCAGCTTCCATTTAAAACCTGAGCCTTCCGACAAAACCATCCGTGGCATTGCCGGCATCAAAAAAGTAGGCTTTTTATACAACCGCAAGCTGAAATTCCCGGGTCTGACCGTTGACAGCCTGAACTTTCACGTGAACGACTATTCAGCTTTAAGCAGTGTTTATGGCGAAAGGGTGGATGGCATCATCGGCTATTCCCTGCTGATCCGCTATATCGTCAAATTAGATTATGACAGCCTGCAAATGGAGATCTGCACAAAAGGCTCCATCCGGTACCCCAAAGGCGGCTTCCTGATCAAGCCGATTCTTAACACACTACCGGTCCAGAACGCCAGAGTGAAAGATGAATTCACCTATAATGCCCGCTTTTTACACGATATCGGGGCAGGTGTCTGCCTGATGCTTTCAAGGGATTTTGTGGAAGACAGCGTACTGATCCGCAAAAAAAGAAAGCTTTACCCCAAAGAAGGCGAGGGGATCGGCGGTAAAGTAGCCATGAATATGACGGTTCTGAAGGAGCTGAAATTCGGTCCATACCGGTTCAGGAACATCCCAACCTATATTTTCCAGGACGATTACAACGTCACATCCTACCCTTTCCTGGCCGGATTGATCGGCAACGATATCTTCCGCCGGTTCAACGTCGTGTTCAATTACGCGAAACGCGACATTCACCTTCTTCCCAATACGCATTTCCGCGACCCATTTGACTATTCCTATTCCGGCGTCGAGCTTTATTACGTCGACAATAAGATCCTTATCGGCGATGTGGCAAAGGGATCCCCCGCTGATCGCGCAGGAATCATGGAAGGCGACGAAGTGATCGGGATCAACAACAATCTATCGCAGAATTTCGGGCAGTATAAAATAGCCCTGCAGGCCACGGGTGAACGGGTAAAAATTACGTTGAGGAGGAATATGGAACTGATGCAGAAGGAGTTTAAGGTAGCGAGTATATTTTGAGATCGTTTGAGTGCTGCTGTATTTGAAGGGTTGTGTGTAGTCTCCGGAGTTTGCTGTCGGGTAAAAACAGCGATCAATTGATTGTCGATCTATTTTCAGAAGGGAAATTGATTGGTAGAACTCTTTTTGCCAGGCAGGCCCTCGCGCACTCCTCACCCACAATTGAAATCCAATGTCGTTTAGCTAGCAAAACCTGCCTGAATTGACTGGCGTTAGGCCCCCTCTAAATCTCCCCCCAAGGGGGAGACTTTGAACAGTTATCATGAAAGAGAAGGCAAATCGCATAGAATATAAGTATTCATACGATTTGACATCTCTTATTTCAGGCGGTGGTAAGTCTCCCCCTTGGGGGGAGATTTAGAGGGGGCCCTACGCCAGCCGAGCGAGTAGCTTCACCTTAACTAACCCAACTTGCTAGTTAAACTAACATATTTTCAAAGGTATAGCTGATAATAAACAGTGCTATTTTGATAAA
>QFQQ01000023.1 GCA_003243445.1 Citrobacter freundii | reverse complement strand
AAAGTAAAAAGTAAAAAGTAAAAAGTAAAAAGTAAAAAGTAATTTATTTTAAAAATTTCTTGTTCTTCCTTTATAAACGGCCGAATTTTTTACTTTTTACTTTTGAATTTTGACTTCGCCCCCTTCCGGTTTTTACTTTTTACTTTTGAATTTTGACTTATCAAACATGAACACTGCAATCATAAAATACAACGCCGGCAACATCCAATCCGTTCTGTTCGCAATGGAAAGGATCGGTGCGCCCGCTGTGGTGACGGATAATCCGCGGTTGATACAGGAAGCCGATAAAGTGATATTTCCCGGTGTGGGTGAAGCCAGTTCTGCAATGAGGTATCTGCGCGAACGTGGATTGGACCTTGTCTTGAAAAGCCTGGAACAACCCGTACTGGGCATCTGTCTTGGCATGCAATTGATGTGCACCCACAGCGAAGAAGGTGATACATCCTGCCTTGATATATTCGATACAAAGGTGATGAAGTTTGATCAGGGATTAAAGACACCGCAGATCGGATGGAATGAGGCAAAAGCAACAGATAGTCCCTTATTTGAAGGACTTGGAGCTTCACCATATTTTTATTTTGTGCATAGTTATTACGCCGGCGTGTGTGATGAAACTGCTGCGGTAACTGATTATGGCATTTCTTTCAGCAGCGCGCTGCAAAAGAACAATTTTTATGGTGTTCAGTTTCACCCGGAGAAAAGCGCGGAAACCGGTCAGCGGTTATTGCAAAACTTTTTAAACCTCTGATATGGATGTTCGCAATGTAGACCTGCAGACGATCTGGAAAATAAGACAGGAAGTGATGTATCCGACGGAAGCTCTCAGTTATGTACAACTGGCGGATGATGAATCCGGCAAACATCTCGGCCTGTTCATCGACGGCCGCCTTGTTTCCATTGTATCGCTTTTTGAAAGAGGTGATGCTGTACAGTTCAGGAAGTTCGCAACACTTGATGCAGAACAGGGAAAGGGTTACGGAACGGCGTTGCTTGATTACATTATGCAACAGGCCATAGCAAATGGAAAACGATCGATCTGGTGTAATGCGCGGGTATTAGCCAGCGGTTTTTATGAACGTTTCGGTATGTATACGACCGGGCTTAGTTGGTGGAAAAAAGATCTTGAATTTGTAAAAATGGAAAAAAAATTTAACTGATGCAGATCATTCCTGCGATAGATATCATAGATGGAAAATGCGTTCGCCTGACGCAAGGCGATTATAAACAACAAACCACTTATCACGATAACCCGCTGGCAGTGGCCAGGCAGTTTGAAGCAGCCGGACTGAAACGTTTGCATCTGGTAGATCTTGATGGCGCGCGCCAGAAAGCGGTGAAGAACTGGAAAGTGCTGGAAGCAATTACAAGCGGCACTTCACTGGAGATCGATTTCGGTGGCGGGATCTCTGCCAAAGAAGATGTGAAGATCGTATTGAACTCGGGGGCAAAATGGGCGACCGTGGGAAGTATTGCAGTGAAAAATGAACCGGAGCTTGAAAAATGGTTTGCCGAATTCGGTGCTGATAAATTTATGCTTGGTGCTGATGTAAAAGACCGTTATATCGCCATTCATGGATGGATGGAAACAACGGGTATTACGATCATAGATTTTATTCGTAAGTATGTTGAGAAAGGAGTGCAGCAGGTTTTCTGTACAGATGTAAGCAAAGATGGTAAACTGGAGGGCCCTGCTGTTGATCTGTATAAAGAAATTGTAGATGAATTCCCTTCCTTATTTTTCATTGCCAGCGGGGGCGTTTCCTCGCTTGATGATCTTCTGCGGTTAAAAGAAATCGGCTGCAAGGGCGCCATCGTAGGTAAAGCGATCTATGAAGATCGTATCAGTTTGGAACAACTAAAAGCATTTGTATAATATGCTTACAAAAAGAATTATCCCCTGTCTGGATATCAAAGATGGCCGGACTGTTAAAGGAACAAACTTTGTTCAGTTAAAAGATGCGGGCGATCCTGTTGAGCTTGCTTCGCTTTACGCAAAACAAGGTGCGGATGAATTGGTATTCCTGGATATTACTGCTACGCACGAACGGAGGAAAACACTCGCTGATCTTGTAAATAAAGTAGCCCGCCAGATCAATATTCCCTTCACTGTCGGTGGCGGTATCAGTACGGTTGACGACGTGAGAATTCTTCTGCAGAATGGCGCGGATAAGATCTCGGTAAATACTGCGGCAGTAAAGAATCCGGCTCTCATCAGCGAACTGGCGAAAGAATTCGGCAGTCAGTGTGTAGTGCTTGCCATCGATACAAAGCTGGAAGATGATGGAGAATGGTATGTGTATCTCACAGGTGGCCGTACCAGGACAGATCTTCGTTGTATTGATTGGGCCAGACAGGCCGTTGATGCAGGCGCCGGGGAGATATTGCTTACATCGATGAATCACGATGGTACAAAGTCGGGCTTTGCTTTATCCATTACCAAAGAACTGGCAACAACATTACCTGTGCCGGTGATCGCAAGCGGTGGAGGCGGCACCATGCAGCACTTTGTAGATGTATTTGAAGACGCGGCCGCTGATGCAGCGCTCGCAGCAAGCATATTCCATTTTAAAGAGATCAGTATTCCTGATCTCAAAGATTATCTGATTGATCATAACGTTCTGGTAAGAAAATAACAACTATGCAAATCGATTTTTCAAAATACAGCGACGGACTTGTTCCTGCAATTATCCAGGATAGCATTACATCCAAAGTCTTAATGCTTGGGTTTATGAATGCTGAAGCATTGCAGAAAACACAGGATATAAAGAAAGTTACCTTTTTCAGCAGGACCAAACAGCGGCTCTGGACAAAAGGCGAGGAGAGTGGCAACTTTCTCTTGCTTGAAAGCATCGCGATCGACTGCGATCAGGATACATTGCTGATCAAAGTAAAACCTGTTGGGCCTGTTTGCCATACCGGCGCCGACACCTGCTTCAACGAAACCAATAAACCTGCTTTTCTGCAAAAGCTCAGCGATACCATCCGTGACCGTTATGAAGACCGGAATGAGAGATCATATACATCATCCTTATTTGATAAAGGCATTAACAAGGTGGCGCAAAAAGTTGGAGAAGAGGCCATCGAACTGGTGATCGAAGCCAAGGATACCAACGATGAGCTGTTCCTCGGCGAAGCAGCAGACCTGTTGTTCCATTATATGGTATTGCTTAGGGCGAAGGGGTTTTCATTGGAGGATGTGGTGAGGGTGTTGGAGGGAAGGCATAAGAGAGAGTAGGTTTGGGAGGTTTGGGAGGTTCCAGAGGTTTCAGAGGTTCCAGAAGTTCCAGAGGTTCCAGAAGTTCCAGAGGTTCCAGAAGTTCCAGAGGTTCTTTCGATAGAAACTGATTACAGATATATTTAGTAGCTACATTTCGCGGCAGCAACCTATGAAACCTATGAAACCTCTGAAACCTCTGGAACTTCCCAAACTTCCCAAACCATCTCTTTTTCTCTTAGCTTTGCGCCATGAAATCAATTCTAACTGCTTGTGGCCTAACTGCTGCTTTATTTGCCACTGCCCAGGAAACCGGGTTGGAACTGGATCCCGTTACGGTTACAGCTTCTGTACAGCCAAAACCTGTTTCTCAGACCGGTCGCAATATTATTACCTTCAAAGGTTCTTCATTTGCCAATCTTCCCGTTCATTCTATAGATGAGTTGTTGCGTTATCTGCCCGGTGTGGAAATGCAGATGCGTGGTCCGATGGGATCGCAGAGTGATATCGTGTTGCGTGGCGGCACATTTCAACAGGTATTGATCATGCTCGATGGTGTGAGGATCAATGATCCGAACACGGGACATTTCAGCAGCTATATACCCATTGCACCTTCAGAGATCGATCGCGTGGAAGTATTAAAAGGCGCGTCTTCCGCTATTTACGGATCGGAAGCAGTTGGTGGCGTAGTGCATGTGATCACTAAAAGTTTTTCTGCAAAACGCAAGCAGGAGAAATTGCAATTGCAGGGACAGGTATCAGGCGGTGAATATGATCTGTTGTCTGCAAATGCCGGCGGCTTCTATCAATCCGGCAATACAGCGATCAGCGGCGGCTGGCTAAGTAATAACACTGATGGACAACTGCAGCGAGGAACCCGTGGTTATGTTCATGCCAACACTGCATCATTGTCACTCAACCAGTTCATCGGCGAACGCTGGCAACTGGCTGTCCGGGGTTCCTATGATAACAGAGATTTTTCTGCACAGAATTTTTACACAACCTTTCTCAGCGATACAGCAAAAGAAGAAGTGCGTACTATATGGACGCAGCTCCGTCTTTCTTATACCGGTATCAATCACCGTGTGAATATTGATGCAGGATATAAAGATGTGAAAGATGATTATGCATATAATAATATATCGGTTGCAAATGCCAGCGTAAGTAAAATGTTCCAGACAACATTGACGGATGAGTGGAAGATTGGTCAGCAAACATCTTTGATCAGTGGTGCGCAATTCATAAATAAGGGGATACACTCAAATGATCGTGGCGATCACAATGTGCCGCAGGGTGGCGTGTTCATGTTACTGAATCAATCGCTCTGGCAGGGGTTTACCATTAATCCAGCATTAAGACTGGATTGGAATGAACGTTCAGGAACAGAATTAGTGCCGCAGGTAAGCATGGCGTATAAATTAAAATCGATCTGTTTCCGCGGCAGTGCAGGCAAAACGATCAGGGATGCTGATTTCACAGAGCGCTTTAATAATTATAATAAACGATCTGTCGCAAGCGGTCGCATAGGAAACCCGGATCTTGCAGCTGAGCGTTCCTTCAGCTATGAAGCCGGTGCAGATTATTTCGCAGGCTCTTCACTGAAGATCGGTGGTACATTCTTCCAGCGTTATCACCGTAAACTGATCGACTATGTAACTACCGCTTATGCAGATATGCCAAGGAAAGACAACCTGGTTCCCGGTGGTACGTATGCCCTGGCAAAAAATATCTCCCGTGTAACGACCACGGGTGCTGAGCTGGATCTGCAGTATCAGAAAAAACTGAAAACGAACAGCAGTCTCTATGCGGGGGCGGGGTTTGTGTGGTTGAAAAGCACGAGCAGTGAAGCAGTGCCATCGTTCTACATATCATCGCACGCAAAGTTCATGACCAACTTCTTTGTTGAATATACATTCAGCAGGTTCTTAATAAGTGTGAATGGAGTTTATAAAGACAGAGCAGTGCAGGAAGCACCAGCGATCCATGCTGCAGTAGAAAAAAATTATTTTGTTTTCAATGGGAAGGCTGCATTTTATACATGGGAGCAGAAATTGAATATATTTGTACGAGTTGATAATATCTCCAACACCAGGTATAGTGATCTATTAGGAGCTCCGATGCCAGGACGTTGGTTGACAGGTGGAATTAACTATGCGTTTTCACGCTGATCATTCGGTTGCCACACACCATCATACCAGCCGTTATTCCATTTACAGGAAACTTTCTTGCTTTTATTCAAATTGTTTTTTGAAGAAACGCTAAATTGACTTTTTTTGCGTAACTTATTGACTTATTGAAGAAAAGCCTTATCTGACAAATTACAAGCCCATATCCCTACATGGAAAAAGTGACCATCTTACTCGTTGACGACCACAAACTGATCAGAGATTCCTGGTCGTTCATTCTGAATAGTGATCCCCGCTTCACAGTGATCGGGGAAACGAGTTCAGGAGAAGAAGCTATTCAGATCGCCGCTCAGAAAAAACCTGAGATCATTCTCATGGATGTGAATATGAGCCCGGTGAATGGTTTCGATGCAACAAAACAGATCCAGAAGATTTCTCCGGAGTCAAAAGTGATTGCTGTGTCCATGCACACGATGCCTGCCTATGCAAAACGCATGTTGCAGCTTGGCGCCATGGGCTATGTAACAAAAAACTCTTCGAAGGAAGAAATGATCGCTGCGATCATCGAAGTAAGTGAGGGTAAAAAATATATCTGCGAAGAAGTAAAAAATATCCTGGCTCAGCAGGAACTTGATGAAACGGCCGCACAGGGAGATATGAACAATCTTTCCCGGCGCGAGATCGACATCATTAAATTGATCAAAGAAGGTATGTCCTCCAAGCAAATTGCCCTGGAGCTGGATATTTCCCTTAAAACGGTGGAGGTGCACCGCTACAATATTCTCAAGAAATTAAAGCTGAAGAATACCGCTGCGCTGGTGAACTTTATCAATATCAAAGGACTCTGATCCGGATCTTATCCGGTCGGTTTGTCTTTTGAGAACGCTGGTTTGCTGGTCCATGTAGCCGGACAGCCATTCCTGCGTGAAGACGCACAGGAAGTTGTAGCGATCACTAAAACTACGAGTGTAAAAGCGGCAAAAAGGGTTTTCATTTTCATTGTTGGGTATTTCAGTCTGGTATATAACGAAGTTGGTCGTTATTTGTTGTGCAAATATAAAGCCCAATTTTCGGAAATGCAGCTGAGGCGCAGGGTTCGATGCTCGATGTCGGATGGTCGATGCTCAATATCTGCTCTCACTATATCATTAATTATCAATGGACGGGGCGGATTTCACACCGTCAGCAGCCAACACGACCATCGACCATCGAACATCGGTCATCGACCCTCTCTATGAATGCTTCAATTCCGGGAAAAATGATTTTGGCAAGAATAACAAAGGCCTACCTTTACCGCCAGATTTTTTAAGAGAAACCTCAGAACTGATGTTGAAGCTGACAAAACCGCTTGCCTTTATCGACCTGGAAACCACAGGAACCAACCTTGGAGTTGACCGTATAGTAGAGATCGCGATTGTGAAGATTTTGCCTGACGGCACCCGTAGCGTTAAAAGAAAACTGATCAATCCGGAAATGCCGATCTCCAAAGCATCGACCGATGTGCATGGCATTACGGATGAAATGGTGAAAGACGCACCGACCTTCAAACAGGTAGCCAACGAACTCAAACAGGTACTGGACGGATGCGATATCGGCGGTTATAACAGCAACCGGTTTGATATACCCCTGCTCGTTGAAGAATTTCTTCGCGTACAGGTAGATTTCGATACCAGGGGCAGGAAGTTCGTTGACGTGCAGAAAATCTTCCACCTGATGGAACAGCGTACACTCAGCGCAGCCTACAAATTCTACTGCAATAAAAACCTTGAAAGCGCACATAGTGCCGAAGCAGATGCAACGGCTACGTATGAAGTGCTTGAAGCTCAACTGGAAAAATATCCCGCACTTGGTCAGTCTGTCGATACCATCCTGAAATGTATCGGAGAAGAAGTGATCGTGGATTTTGCCCGCCGCTTCGCTATGGAAAATGGCGTGGAGGTATTCAACTTCGGCAAGTTCAAAGGCCGCCCCGTGGCCGATGTCCTCAAAGCTGAACCCCAGTATTACGACTGGATGATGAAGGGCGATTTTCCACAGCATACCAAACAAAAGCTGACGGAGATCTATACCCGGACCATGCTCAAGAAAGCATAAGAAAGTTAACGACTTGTGTAAAATTTTTAACACGTCATCTTTGATGATTGTCGTAAATTCGCTATTTCAGGCATTTGATTATAGTGGAAAAACTTGTCATTATACCAACTTATAACGAGCGCGAGAATATCAGCAATATTCTTCATGCCATCTTCAACCTGCGTGAAGATTTTCACGTATTGGTGATTGATGATGGATCTCCCGATGGAACAGCGCAACTTGTAAAAGATCTTCAGTCTAAGTTTTCCGGTCAGCTTTTTATTGCTGAACGTAAAGGAAAACTTGGTCTTGGCACTGCATACATCTATGGATTCAAATGGGCGATCGCCAATAAATATGAATTCATCTTTGAGATGGATGCTGATTTTTCCCACAATCCCAATGATCTTTCACGTCTCTACCAGGCCTGCAAATATGATGGAGCTGACCTTGCAGTCGGATCCCGTTATGTTCGCGGCGGTGGGGTAGTGAACTGGCCTGCCAATCGCATCGCACTCTCAAAAGGCGCTTCCGTTTATACCAGGGCCATCACCTGGATGCCGGTTAAAGATCCAACCGCCGGGTTTGTTTGTTTCAGAAGAACTGTACTTGAAACGATCAACCTCGATGAGATCCGTTTCACCGGTTATGCATTCCAGATAGAAATGAAATTCGCCACCTGGAAACTCCGTTTCAAGATCAGGGAAGTTCCTATCATTTTCCAGGACCGGGCTTATGGCGTTTCCAAAATGAACAAGGGAATCGTGAAAGAAGGTATCCTCGGTGTGCTTAAGCTCCGCTGGCACAGCCTGTTCACCAACTACCGCAAACGGGTGCAGAATACACAGGGTGTTGGTATTTCGCAGCTTCGCAAAAATGAGATGATCGCCGAAGGGAAATAATCCTCCTCTCATAATATATTTACGCTACCGCCCTTCTGAATTATTTTACCGGCGCGGAATACTTCTGTATATTCAACGCAACATCCGTTGATGCGATGACTGCTTCATGAAAAAGGCTTTTTTTCAACTGCATATTGCTGTTTTTCTTGCCGGCTTCACCGGGATACTTGGCCGCCTGATCACGCTGAACGAAGGAATGATCGTATGGTACAGGCTGTTCTTTACCTCACTCACCATGTGGGTGATCTATTCTGTTGCAAATCGGATACAAAAAATCCCGCTGAAGGACATACTCAGTATTGGTGGCGTTGGCTTTATCGCGGCCATGCACTGGGTAACTTTTTACGGCTCCATTAAATATTCGAATGTATCGGTTTCGCTGGTTTGTTTTTCGGCGATCGGTTTTTTCACGGCTCTGCTGGAGCCACTGATCACCCGGAAAAAAATGAACTGGACAGAATTGCTGCTTGGGCTGATCACTATCGGCGGGATCTATATCATTTTTCACTTCGATACGCAATACAAAACAGGGGTCATTCTCGGAATAATATCGGCCCTGCTTGCATGCCTTTTCCCTATCTATAACAGACGTTTTCTGCAGCGGATCAATGTTGAAACGGTCCTTACCTGGCAGATCACCGGTGGTTTTATTACGCTGTCGGTCCTGCTGCCATTCTATCTGCAACAATTTCCTGTTCAGCAATTTCTTCCCGGTTGGCAGAACCTGATGTGGCTGCTTGTACTGTCGTGGTTTTGTTCTGTGCTGGCATTTCGTCTTTCTGCCAATGCACTCAAACATCTGTCTGCTTTCACCGTAAATCTTACCTTCAATCTCGAACCGGTATACGGTATTATCCTCGCGTTCCTGGTATATAACGAAAATCAATACCTGAGTCGCTGGTTTTACCTCGGTTTTGCCGTCATAATAGCTGTATTGGTATTGCACGTGACCCTGCTCATCAGGGCTGAGAAGAAGGATAAGGAGAAGGTTCCAGCGATTTCATAGGTTTCAGGAGTTCCAGAGGTTGCTACCGCGATTTGAAACTCATGAAACGTCTGGAACCTCTGGAACTCCCGAAACCTGTGAAACCGCTGGAACCCGATAACGCTGCTTCCCATATAAAATCTTTTATTAAACCAAAACTTGCAGAGATGACAAGAACGTTATTCTTTCTCTTTTTTCTGTTTTCCTTACAATTTGCCTTTGCGCAAAAAAAGCCCCTGGATCATACAGTGTATGACGGCTGGCAAAACATTGGTCAGCGATCGATCAGTAATGATGGTAAATGGGTCGTGTACAATGTGAACGTCCAGGAGGGCGACAATGAACTGATCATTCAGTCGACAGATGCCGCGTACAAGAAAGTGATCGCACGCGCGGCGGATGCAGTCATCACGGAAGACAATCGCTTCGTGATCTTTAAAGTAAATCCGGCGTTCAAGGATTCGCGTGACGCAAAGATCAAAAAGAAAAGACCTGACGAAAGCCCGAAAGATTCGCTCGCAATAATGGAGCTGGGCAAGGATAGTGTATGGAAGGTTGCCCGGGTAAAAACATTTAAGACGCCTGATAAAGCCTCCGGCTGGCTGGCTTATCATATGGATAAACCACTGGAAGCGCCATCACGCAACGCGCGCCCGGCGAGCAGTGAGAAAAAGATCACTGATAGCCTCACCCATATCATCGATTCATTAAAAAGCGTCATCGCCGGTTCCCAGAAAAAAACCAATAAGGACGATGACGGATTTGATATTATCACCGATGCGGACGGAGATGAGCCAACCCCATCCACCGCCGACGCCGGTACAGACCTGGTATTACGTAATCTGAATAACAGTGAACAAAAAACATTCAAATTCATTCTTGAATACCAGTTCAATGATAAAGGAACCAAACTGGTGATGGAGCAGGCCCGCAATCCCAAAGATTCATTAAGCAAAGCTCACGTGTTGCTGTATGATCTTGTAAAAGGAAAACTTGACACGATCAGCACTGGCGGTAATGAGTTCAAGAATTTTACACTCTCTGATGACGGATCACAACTTGCTTTCCTTGCAGAACGTGATGCTAAACCAAAGGATCTGCAAAAGTTTTATAAGCTATGGTATTATAAAGACGGAATGGATACGGCCATTGCATTGGTGGATAAGACCAGTGCCGGCATCAAAAGCGGATTGACGGTCAGCGAATATGGTATCGTCAGCTTCAGTAAAAGTGGTAAACGTTTGTTTTTTGGAACAGCGCCGATCGCCGCTCCCAAAGACACTACTCTTGTAGAGCTCGATCTTGTAAAGCTTGATGTATGGCATTATAAAGATGATTATCTGCAAACAGTTCAGCTGAACAGGCTGCAACGTGACCTTCAGCAAAACTTCATGGCGGTATATGATCTGGATGCAAAAAAAGTAAACCAGCTCGCATCAGAAGATCTGCCTACTGTATTCCAGAGCGGGCAGGGAGATGGTGTGGTTTTTGTCGGCACGACCGATAAAGGTAAAAGGATCGAAAGCCAGTGGACCGGCAATACGTTGAAAGATGTATATGCGATCAACCCTGCCGATGGTTCTGCAAAGCTGATCAGGAAAAATCTTGATGGAAACCTCACGCCAACATATGTTTCTCCAACCGGTAAGATCATTGTATGGTATGATAATAAAACAAGGAATTATTTTGCTTTTGATGGGGATTCAACAAGAAATATCACGGCGCGTATAAGAACCGCCCTTGCTGATGAAGACAATGATTCTCCGACCGACCCGGCACCTTACGGGATTATGCGCTGGCAAAAGGATGAAGAAGCGGTATATATATACGATCGCTACAGCGTTTGGAAAGTAAGCCCGCGCAACGCATTTGCTCCATCGATACTTATAGGTGGCCGTCAGGCCAAAACCAGCTACCGTTATCAGCAGGTTGACAGGGAAGAGCGCGCCATCGAACCAGGTCAAACCATGCTGTTCAGAACATTCAGCGACATTACTAAAAAAGCGGGTTTGTGGGAATACAAGACTGATGGCGGTAAATATAAACTGGTTGCGTTAAGTGCAGATTCTGCCGTTAGTATCGGTTCGATAGCCAAAGCAAAGGATGCGGAGACATATATCTTCAGCAAAGAATCTTATGTACGTTCACCGGATCTGTATTCGGTAAATAAGAATGGCGCAGCACAACGTCTTTCTTATATCAATCCGCAACAGGCTTCCTATAACTGGGGTACTGCGGAATTGTATAAATGGAAAACGTTTACCAATAAGCCGTCTGAAGGTATCTTGTATAAACCGGAGAATTTCGACTCCACTAAAAAATATCCATTGCTGTTTTATTTCTATGAAAAACTTTCCGACGGTTTATATGGTTATCAACCACCGTCTCCAACACCAAGCCGTTTGAATATCTCGTTCTTTGTTAGCCGTGGTTACCTTGTATTTGCGCCTGATATCAGTTATACGATCGGTCATCCGGCAAAGAGTGCTTACGATTATATCGTGAGTGCAGCCAAGGATCTTTCCAAACATAAATGGGTAGATGGAAAGAACATGGGTATACAGGGGCAAAGCTGGGGTGGTATCCAGGTAGCGCAGCTTGTCACCATGACGGATGTATTCAAAGCTGCATGGGCAGGTGCGCCCGTAGCAAACATGACGAGTGCGTATGGCGGTATCCGTTGGGAGAGTGGTGCGAACCGCCAGTTCCAGTATGAAAGAACACAAAGCCGGATCGGGGCCACACTTTGGGAAAAACCCGAACTGTACATTGAAAGCTCACCATTATTTCATTTGCCTAAAGTAAAGACTCCACTGGTGATCATGGCCAATGATGCTGACGGTGCAGTACCCTGGTATCAGGGAATCGAATTGTTCACCGGCATGCGCCGCCTTGGTAAACAGGTTTGGATGCTGAATTATAACGGTGAAGCACATAACCTTGTACAACGCAAGAACAGAAAAGACATTCAGATCAGAGAGCAGCAATATTTCGATTGGCTGTTGAAAGGAGATAAACCAGCGAAATGGATCGTGGATGGTGTACCGGCAGTGAAGAAGGGTAAGGATTGGGGGTTAGACCTTGTTAATTAGAGAGGAGAGAGAGATAAAGGTTTGAGGGGTTTCATAAGTTTCAGAGGTTTCACAGGTTAATACACTTCACTATGCGAGGTGATAACCTATGAAACCTCTGAAACTTATGAAACCCCTCAAACCTCTCTTCACGCTGCGTTCGTCGTAATGAACTTCACAAGACTTCTCTTCGCGACCGGCAACAAGGTTTCATCTATCGGAAAATTCAGCCCCGATTCGATGCAGTACACTGCCGGGTTGGGAAGATCATTGCGGAATTTCAGCAGGTCAGATTTCATGTTTTCATAAGTAAGGGCAAGACCACGCTGTCTCCGGTCTATTAGCGAGGTTTTGATACTTCTGAATTTTTCATCGTGCTTTTCAAATATGGAAAGACGGTAGTGATAGACCAATGTGCTCTTGGTATCTGTTGTACTAAGAAAGAAATATCCTTCCTGTGTGTCAAGTGGTATCAGTCCAACAGGGCTGATATTGATCTTTTCTTCCACAAATTCATAGATACCTGCCCCGGTTTGCAACGTTGACTTCAACGTATCCGCGGCATATTGAATGATCTCTTCAAGTTCCTGCATGAGCTCTCCGTCTTCGATCATCTGTTCATACAGCAATTGAAGTTTCTGCATTTGTATGCCCGTAAGTTTTTTGGGGAAATGCTCCTGCAAATAGCGTTTGTTCTCCCTGAAGGCGACAAGGTTATTATAATGAAAAACAACGTCCGCGAGTTGCGGGTAAAGCTTGTTCTGGTTAAAGTACTTGTCTACTTCCTGCAGGTAGGCAAGCAGTGTGTACTTCTTCAATTCGAAGTCAATAAAGCCTTCGGCAAACCAGGTCTCGGATAGTTTTTTCATAAAAGGACATTTATGCGTTCATGGCTAGATGTTGATCACATCATTATCCTAATTTACAAAAAAGACGCTGAAAATAAAACAGCGTTTATAGCTGAGATGTTAAAACTAATAGTGGTTTTTATGTCAAAGACTGATTAAGACGAATATTTCAGAAAGGGACTTAGTCAAGATTGCCCGGGATCCGCTCATTCGGACTCTTATGCGCATTCACATCGATTGTGAGTGTCAGTTGGAAGAAGTGTTTGCCCAGGCTTGTATTATTGGGACGGTAATCATATTGATAAACATAACCCGGCTGAAGCGTGAAATGTTTATTGATCTGGTAACCGCCGCCCACGAATAAGCGGTTGCGTTCGAAATACGGGGCTTTATTGGTGAGGAAGATCTCGTTGAATGCCGCAACATAATACGTATTCGGTCCCATTTTCCGGTGATTCAGCGGAACTGCTGCGTTCAGCCGGTAGCGGTAACGCTGACGGAATCCCGTGGTAAACCAGCGTTGCTCGATCCGGTACCGGTGTTCAAACTTAATCCTTTCGAGATACTGATTCATTGTTAACTGCTGCCAAAGCCTGGTCTCATGTGCCGTGCGGGGTTTTACGAAATTGCCGCCGTCGGAATAGGTCTGGTAATCGCCAAGGCCAAGCAGCACAACAAAGTTTTTGCTGATGGAATAAGAAACACCGCCTTTTACCTCATGATAGAAATGGTCGTTGTAAAATGATTGGGATCTCAGTTGAAGCTCGTTGTAAACGCCCCATTTCTCGGACAGGGTTACCCTCGTCGTGATCACATTCCATGATCCGAAATGAGACCGTTGGGCAAATAAAGCCCCGGAAGACAATAACAGGATTGTCAGCAGCCAAATACGCATTGTTTATCCTTGCAGTTTTAAGTCGTCCCGCAAATCTAGGTTAAGAGATTAAAAGAGGGAAAGAGAAAAAGGGATATTTGAGATGTCTTTGCTGAATTTGCCAGGGTGAAGGCGGAGGATCCTTGTCGTTTTTTCATACAGGGATCGTTCTAAACGGGAAAAGAGGCCCGATAGCCCCTTTCCCGTTTGCTCTTTAATCTCTTAGCTAAATTTCGCGGTCGCTGTTGAAGTTCTCCAGTTCTTTACCTACGGCGGTCAGGAATGTTGCGCCAAGGCTGCCATCTACGATCCGGTGATCATAGCTCATGGAGAGATACATCATGTGGCGGATAGCGATGCTGTCCCCATGCGGGCTTTCCACGACCACCGGCCTTTTCTTGATGGCGCCAACTGCAAGGATGGCTACCTGTGGCTGGTTGATGATCGGTGTCCCCATCAGGCTGCCAAAAGTGCCGACGTTGGTGAGGGTGAATGTGCCGCCCTGCGTATCATCTGCTTTCAGTTTACCGGTACGTGCATTTTCCGCCAGGTTGTTCACCTGTTTTGCAAGCCCGACCAGGTTGAGCTGGTCCGCATTCTTGATCACAGGAACGATGAGATTGCCTGTAGGAAGGGCGGTCGCCATACCAATATGAATATCTTTCTTCACGATGATCCGGTCTCCATCAAGCATGCTGTTGATGAGCGGGAACTTCTTGATGCATTTTACAATTGCTTCAATAAATAGCGGCGTGAAAGTGATCTTTGTTCCTTCTCTTTTCTCAAATTCTTTCTTCACTTTGTCCCGCCATAATACAAGATTGGTCACATCTGCTTCGGTAAAGCTTGTTACGTGCGGACTTGTATGTTTGCTGCGCACCATATGATCAGCGATCAGTTTGCGCATGCGATCCATTTCAATGATCTCAACGTTGCTGCCGTAGCTTGAAACAGGTGCAGGCTCAGATTTTATCTGTGCAGGAACATGCGTCTGTACCTGAACTGAAGTTTGCTGTTGCCTGCTGGCAGTTCCGGTTTCCTGCGGATGCGAGGTCCTGTTGCTTACGTATTCGAGGATATCCTTTTTAGTTACACGGCCTTCGTTGCCGGAACCGGGAATATTTTCCAGTTCGGTCATGCTTACACCTTCGTTTGCGGCGATATTGAGTACGAGAGGTGAGTAGAACCTGTTGACATGACCATTGGTTTGCTGTGCTTTTACAGCAGCAGGGGCTGTTGCAACGATTGTTTTTTGTGCAACTGCTGCGGGTTTGGTTTCCTGAACCGGTGTCACTGGCGTGGACAGCGTGGACGGTGCTGAAGAAACTGTTTCGGCTGCGCCGGTTTTGATCCTTGCGATGACTGCCCCAATGGGAACAACATCATTTACCTTAAATAATACTTCTTCTATCGTGCCCTCGGCCGTACTTGGAACCTCGCTGTCAACCTTATCGGTAGCGATTTCCAGGACGGTTTCGTCCATATTTACATGTTCTCCGGGTTGTTTATGCCATTTGAGGATGGTAGCTTCCATGATACTTTCCCCAAGTTTTGGCATTATAAGATCAACTACAGCCATATTTTTTTTATTTGATATTCAACCTGACCCGGATGTTTTTTTGTGCCGGGTAAACAGGCAAGCAATTATGACCGGCCAAAGGTAATGATTTGGATATTATTCAGCCTATCAACTGTTAGTCAGAATGAACTTCCGCAGGAAATTCAATGCATTAGCTGCAGTCATACTGATATTCCGTTGTCTGTCAAAGCGGAGGTTCAACTGGTGCGTCTCCACTTTCTCTTTGCTGGCCACGGCGATCCAGACCGTTCCGACGGGCTTTTCTTCGCTGCCTCCGCCGGGTCCCATGATGCCGGAAGTTGCGAGTGCATAATCGACTTTCAGTTCTGCCAATGCCCCGGCTGCCATTTCCATGACGGTTTCTTTGCTTACCGCGCCGTACTGATCTAATGTTGGCTGCTTTACATGCAACAGATCATGCTTTACTTCATTTGAATAGCTTACCACGCTGCCCTTGTAGTATGCGGATGAGCCTGCAATACTTGTGATCAGATGTGCGATATACCCCCCGGTACAACTCTCTGCGGTACCCAGGGTCTTATTCTGCGATAATAAAATTTTCCCGATTACAGCTTCCATTGGTTCATCTTCGTCTGAAACAAGGAATTCGTTGACGCGTGATTTCAGCTCTTCGAAATAGGGTAACAATTCTCTTTCCACCTCTTCCTTATCGCTTCCTTTGGCGGTAAGACGGAGTTTTACCATACCATAGCCCGGCAGGTAGGCAAGTTTAATATTGTCAGGCAATTTTGCCTCAAAGTCGATCAGCTTTTCCGCGATCATGGATTCTCCCTGTCCGAATGTGAATGCCGTGCGGTGAACGATCGCCTGCAACAGCATGTTCTTCATCAGGTAGGGTATTACTTCTTCTTTTATTAACCCCTTCATTTCATGCGGCACACCAGGCAGTGATATAAAGATGGTATCATTCTTTTTGAACAACATGCCGGGAGCAGATCCCCTGGCATTGTGCAATACGGTAGCGACATCGGGCACTTCGGCCTGCTTAAGGTTTCTTTCCAGGATCGGTCCGGGACGGCGATAAACTTTTTCGAAAAGATATTTTACATGTGCCAGTACATGTTGGTCCACCACCAGTTTGCCACCGAAGTATTCCGCCAGCAGCGGCTTGGTAATATCATCGGCTGTCGGGCCGAGGCCGCCGGTGATAATGATCAGCTTCGAATCGCGGCTTTCTTCATCCAGCGCCTGCCAGATATCCTTCCATACATCGCCTACTGCCACGCGTCGCTTTACCCAGATCCCGATCTTGTTCAGCTCCTGCCCGATAAATGCACTGTTCGTGTCTACTGTCTGTCCGATCAGCAACTCATCACCGATCGTGATGATGGATGCATTGAATGTATTATTCAAATGAGATGATTTGGGTGCAAAATTAAAGCTGTTCTGCATAAAACAGATCAGCGGTTTTCCGGATGGATCAACCGGTAAGCTGTCGCTGCAAACCTGTCAGCCGGTAAATCTCGTCAAACGGCAGACTATAATTGATCGTATTGATGTCAAGCATGTCCTCGATCGTATACTCCTTTGTTGTCCATTTGTTGTCAGCTTCTTTTACCGAAGCCTGGGCCCACCAGTTGAGTGAATCTATCATGATATATTCCTGTAACGACGGAATTTGCTTATAGTACATGAACTTATAAAACATATCATACTTCCTGGTTGATGCAGAAAGGATCTCAAAAATGACCGAAGGGTTTGTCAGCGTATCGAACATATTATCTTCCGTGACCGGCTCTCCGCAAATGATAGATCCGTCCGGATAGAAATAGCCATCCCGGCCGGGTGTGGCTACCCGCATATCAGACAGAAACATCCGGCACCCTTTTTCCCTCAGCGCGGGAGAAAGCGATGCAAGAAGATTTGACGCGATCTGCAAATGCTTCAGTCGCGCTCCGCTCATCGCTACGATCTCTCCATCATAATACTCATGCTTTGTTTCCGCAGCACGTTCCATTGCCAGGTATTCATCCGGACTTAGCCGATTGTATTTCGGAGCCGGTTCTTTAACTTCATTTTCCATTTTTCAAACCTACTTTCAATCCATGAATCCTCAAATGTGTTTCGACGTGAAAAGACTGTTTTTTTACATATTTCTGCTGGTGTTTTCCTCCCCGGTTTTTTCCCAAACAGCTGCAACGCGCCTGCAGCAGGAGTTTCGCCAGTTTGAAAATGATGAACAACTAAAACATGCACTCGTTTCTTTTTATGTGATCGATGCAAAGACCGGGAAAGTTGTATTTGATAAAAATAGTCAGACAGGTCTTGCGCCGGCTTCGACGCAAAAGATCATCACCAGCGTGACGGCTTTTGAAACACTCGGCAAAGATTTCCGCTACAAAACTTCCTTCGGCCTGCTTGACAAGGAAGGAGGCAAAGCACTTTATATAAAACCAGCCGGTGATCCGACGCTCGGAAGCTGGCGTTGGGAAAACACAAAGGAGAAAGCTGTGGTCGCCCGTATTGTTAAAGCTGCCGGAAAATCCGCGTCAGCCATCAAGTTTGTACTGATCGACTCTTCCGGTTGGACGGATCAATACACACCCGATGGATGGATCTGGCAGGATATCGGCAACTATTACGGGGCAGGTGCATTGGGGCTCAACTGGCGCGAGAATCAGTATGACCTCATCTTAAAAGCCGGCGATAAGCCCGGTGATAAAGTGGAGATCAGCGCAACCAACCCGGCCACACTTTATTCGGGAAAACCCACATCCTTGCTGACCGCCGGCCCAAAAGGTTCTGGTGATAACGCGTACATCTATCCGTTTTCGGGCCGTATTGCAGAAGTGCGGGGAACGATCCCTGCCGGTGAAAAGAACTTTGTGATCTCCGGATCATTCACCGAGCCGGTGAAAGAATTTACGGGAACCATTATGGACGGCTTGCAAGCTGCAGCAAGTAAAACCGAATACAATTTCATACAGACCGGAACGACTGGCGACGCCGTAATTTTTCATACCGAAGTTTCTCCTCCGCTCGATTCGATCATTTACTGGTTCAATAAAAAAAGCATCAATCTGTACGGGGAAGCCTTATTAAAAACGATCGCTTACGAAAAAAATAAAAAAGCTTATTCAAGAGAAGGAGTGAAGATCATCCGTTCATTCTGGAAAGAACGCGGTATCGAGGAAGAGGAATTGAACATCATCGATGGCTCAGGACTTTCTCCACTTAATCGCGTGACCACACATGCGCAGGTAACCGTACTTCGCTACGCGAAAGATAAACCATGGTTCCCTTCTTTTTATGATGCATTGCCTGAATATAACGGCATGAAGATGAAAAGCGGCACCATCAGCGGTGCAAAGGGTTTCTGCGGCTACCAGAAAGCAAAAGATGGGAATGAGTATATCTTTTCTTTCCTGGTGAATAATTATAGTGGAACAGCTTCGGGGGTGGTGGGGAAGATGTATAGGGTGTTGGATGTACTGAAGTAGGTTCCAGAGGTTTCAGGGGTTCCAGCGGTTTCAAAGGTTGCTTCGCGGTTGGAAATAACGTCAAAGAAGGAACTTCTGGAACCGCTGGAACTTTTGGAACCTCTGGAACCTGCGTAAACCTGCCTAAAATCCAAACCCGCTAAAGAAACTCGTATTCATTTCCACCAGCCACGGCGACATGATCGCGGCGACCCAGATCACGAAGATGAATATTTTACCGGGGACCGAGACGTCCTGGATCAGGTGCCTGTGCAGCAGACTTTGGATCGTGGTCATTAGTTTCTCCTCCTTTTCACTATAGGTATAAGGAGGGCCGGGATCGATATTTTTGAATTCGTTCTGTTCTTCGATCAGGATCCTGCGCATCTCCCAGTAATCTTTATCAGAAAGATCTTCGTATGAGGTGTCTGCGTTAATGCCGGCTTCTTCAATACGCCGGTCCACCGCATTCAGTTGAGAGTCTCCGCGAAGTCTCAATAAAAGCATCCCAGGAAAAATCAGCAAAGCCCAATGGATCTTCCATGCGGCAAAGCAAAGAAGCCCGATGGAAATGAATACAAAGATCTTGCTGAGCAGACCTTCTTCATCGAGGAACACGCGGTTGAGCAATTGCCCGCCGTCGAGCGGATAGATCGGCAGCAGGTTGATCAGGTTCAATAATATCAGAAATGCCGCGATTTGTGATAATGCAATATTGAACGGATAATAAGACTGCTGTGTATACTTTTCAAGCAATAAAAATCCGATACCGAGAATAATACCCGGAAGCGGTCCGGCCAGCAGGATCACGGCCGACTGCCGTTGGGATACCTCACGTTTTGTTCCTGATACATACGCTCCCAGCAATGGAATAAAGAAAATGCCGAGATCACGGTAACGGTAGCATTTCATGGCAACGAAATGTCCCATTTCATGCAGCACCACAATGGCTGTGATGACCAGTAGCATTTTATAACTGTTGAAGATAAAATATCCGAGAAGGAGATAAGCTGCAAGGCTTACTGCGGATTGCAGCCATACATTGGCACCTTTTTTTTCCGGCTGATATTTGGGGGGATAAAGAATGTCAGCCTGCGGACCGGCCGCAAATTGCTCATCAGGTGTTCCTGGTGCGGATATTGGATTCGTCTCCATCGCTTAAAGTTAATTAAAAAAAGGCTGAAGTTTTTCCTGCAATTTTTCCGGCATAACAGACCGTTTCATCGTGGTGGCCTCCATGAAATAAAGGATCACTTTACCCGTAACGAGCAGTTCAGCTTTTTCATTGTACACTTCCTGGTAGAATTCGATCTTATGATGCAACGGCATCTCTTTCAATATCACTTTCACGGTCAGCAGATCATCGTACAGCGCCGGTCTCAGGTACCGGCACTGCACTTCGATCACGGGCATAATGGTCCCCATTTTTTCCATATCCGCATAAGTAAAACCCAGTTCACGGATGGCTTCCGCGCGGGCCACTTCAAAATACTGGAAATAATGACCATGGTACACAACACCCATCTGGTCAGTTTCTGCATAGCGGACCCTGACTTTTGATTCGGTTATAAACATCCTGTATTATTTGCTGATCATGCCATCCACACTGGCGCGACCTGGTCCTACAAATAAAATGGTGATGAACATTGCGAGATATAATGCGGCCATTTCACCGTCACTGAACACATGTCCCTTGTGTGCAAAGAACAGTGCCACGGACATTGCAATGATGGGAGCGATACAAGCCAGCCTTGTCAGCAATCCCAGCACGATCAGCACACCGCAAATTAATTCGGCAAAAATGGTGAGCGAGAGCGACAGTTTCATCCCGATATGAAACGGATCAGCAAACTTATGGGACATGCTGCTGAAATTTTGCAATTTCGAAAACCCATGCGGGATGATCAGACCACCCGCCGCTAAACGCAATACGAGCAGCGCCACATTAAATGCTCCATCCGAATACCGCGTACTGAATAGTTTTTTCATGAAGGTTGATTGATTTTGGTGTGCGTGCAAGTTAATTAAAATCGATGTTCGATGCTCGATGTCCGATGGTCGAAATTCGTGAAACCTGAATTCGACCATCGGACATCGAGCATCGAACATCGAACAAACATCGGAAGCGCTGATTCGAAGGAAATGTTAAACATCGTCCATAAATGGACTTTTCCACACCTGTTAAGATGATCTTGGATCAAAACTTGAAATAATTTTGAATATTGCAACGTTTAGTCAACAACGGTTTTAAAGGATATCCTTCATGAAGCAATCAATTTTACTGGCCCTGGCCACGGTTTGTGGCGGAGCAGTGTTTGCGCAACAAACGGCATTTTACACTGATCCGGACGCAAAATTCAAAGAAGCTAAGGAGTACTTTCAGAGAGAGCAATACAGTCTTGCTTATCCGTTGCTGAAAGAGTTGAAACAATCGGTGAGAGAAACAGATATCGCCAATCATTCGGTGACGGTGCAGGAGATCAGCTATTATACCATCGCCTGTGCGCTCAAACAGGATGAAGGCCGCTCTGAAGCTCAGGCAATAGCGTTCATCGATCAGGAAAAGAACACCGCACGTGTTCAAATGATGAACTACCAGCTGGGAGAATATTATTTTCGCCGGAAGGAGTTCGAGAAAGCTATTTCCCGCTATGAAATGGCCAATATCGCCAACCTGAGCAATAAGGATATTGCCACGATGAAATTCCATCAGGCATATTCCTATTTCACTCTTCAGCAATTTGCCCAGGCAAAACCTCTTTTCAATACCATCCGCAGCATCAAAGATGATCCTAATTATCTCGATGCAAATTATTATTACGGTTTTCTCGCTTTCCGTGATCGCCAGTATACAGAGGCACTGCAAAGCTTCAAGATCGTCGAGAATGAGAAGAACTATGCTACAGTCGTTCCTTATTATATCGCCCAGATTTATTATATACAAGGAAAAAAAGATGAAGCACTGAAATATGCTGAGTCAAAGATCAAAACAGGACAATCCCAGTACTATGACCTGGAGATGAAACAGATGATCGGGCATGCATACTTCGAAGCAAGGGAATACGCGAAAGCGCTGCCCTACCTGGAAGATTATGTGAAACGATCAGATAAAGTGCGCAGGGAAGACCTGTATGAACTTTCTTATTGTTACTACCAGGTCAATCAACTGGCAAAAGCGATCGAGGGATTCAAACAACTCAGCGGAAAGCAGGATACACTGAGCCAGCACGCCATGTATCTGCTGGGTGACGCGTATCTCAAAACAGGACAAAAGACAAATGCCCGGAACGCGTTCTTATTCTGCGCATCCAACAGCAGTGATAAGAAGCAACAGGAGATCTCCAGGTTCCAATATGCAAAACTTTCTTATGAACTAGGCTTCCAGGATGAAGCACTGAATGGTTTCAAAACCTTTGTAAACGATTACCCGCAATCAACTTATATCACAGAAGCAAAGGATCTGCTGGTAGCTGTGCTGACGAATACCAATAACTACCGCGAGGCGATCAGCCTGCTCGATGGAATGAAAGATCCTACGCCGAATGCAAAACGGCTTTATCCCCGTATTTTATTTGGGCGTGCTACAGAACTGGTGAATGATGGCCAGCTTACCGAAGCAAATGCCATGCTGGATAAAGCGCTGAAAGATCCGAACAATGGAAGCGTATTGCCTCTGGTGAATTTCTGGAAAGGAGAGATCTCTTATCGTCAGAATAAAATAGACGATGCCATTAAATATTACAACGCCTACGTAAGCGGGGGCGCGCCGGCAAGCGGCGAAGCCAATCTTTCAAACGCACGGTATAACCTTGGATATGCCTACCTGCGTAAAGAGAATTATGCCGCTGCGCGCGATTTCTTCGAACCTCTGTCAAAAAATGCAGGACTTAGTGCGGATCAGCTGACACAGGATGCGTATCTCCGCACAGCAGACTGCTATTATATGGAACGTAATTATACAAAAGCAAAAGCGATGTATGATAACGTGATCAAATATTCATGGCCTTCTGAAGATTATGCAACGTTCCAAAGCTCGATGATCGCCGGTATAAAAAGCCCGAAAGAGAAGATCAGCCTGCTGAATACAATGAACAGGAAATTCCCTTCTTCCACATTGGCCACAGACGCGAATATGGAAATTGCGAATACGTACATGTCTGATGAAAAATTCAACGAAGCGATCCCTTTCCTGAACAATGTGATCAAGAGTACGGGAAATGCAAGCCTGAAACCACAGGCATACCTGAAATTAGGTACGGCTTATTATAACCTGAATAATAATACGGCCGCATTACAGCAATACAAAACGCTTGTTTCCCAATATCCCAACTCACCCGAAGCAGAAGATGCGCTGGAAAATGTCAAAACGATCTATGTGCAGGATGGCAAAACGGATGATTACGCAAACTTTATGCGTCAGGCCGGTAAGCCGATCAGTGTGAGTGCGGAAGATTCGCTTACTTATACCGCTGCGGAAGCGCAGTTGAGCAATGGCAACACATCTGCGGGATTAACAGCCCTGAATAATTACCTGAGCAAATTCCCGAATGGCGCTTATGCGATCGATGCGAATTTCTATCGCGCGGAGATCTACAATGATAAAAAGGATTGGAAGAATGCTTTGCTTGGATACGAACCCGTTGCCGCCAACGCACCTAATAAATATGCAGAGCGCGCAATCCTTGAAGCCGCCCGTATTCATTTCTTCGAACTGAAAAATTACGAACAGGCGGAAAAATACTTTGCTCAACTGGCACAGGAAGCTTCCAGCCAGGAGAACAGACTTGAAGCGATGCGCGGATTGCTCCGCAGTCAGTATCAGTTGCAGAAATGGACCGAAGCAGCAGCAAACGCAAAAGAACTGGCCACAGTAAAAAATGCAAGTACGGATGATAAAGCGCTTGCCAACATGGCGATCGCAAAATCGTACGAGATCAACAAGCAATATGACCAGGCGATTGCCAGCTTCAAATCTGTGATCTCTCTTACCAAGTCGGCGCTGGCGGCTGAAGCGCGTTATGGCGTAGCCAACGGATGGTTCCAGCTGAACAAACTGACCGATGCGGAAAAAGCAGCATTTGAAGTGATCAACAAATCCGGGTCATATGATTTCTGGATCACGAAAGCATATATCCTGCTGGGTGATATTTATTTCAAACAGAAAGATTATTTCAACGCGAAAGCCACTTTCCAGAGCGTGGTAGATAATACTGTTGAACCAAACCTCAAGGCTGAAGCACAATCAAAGTTGAGTGCAGCTATTGCGGAAGAAGGAAAGAACAGCAAGATAGGAGGACAATGATCAATCAATAAACAATGAAGATGAAACAAGTCCGGATCATATTATTGGTGAATGCGCTGCTGCCAGCACTCTTTGCTTCAGCGCAAAAAGATACAATCAGGAATAAGTCAGTTGATATCACGTCTGCCTTCAGGCCCGAGTTGAAAGCATCTGCAAAGATCAATTTCAACGCAACACCGCCTACGGCGGATACTTCAAAGCCGAGGTTGCAGTATGATATTCCAAATCCCAATCTGTTGTTCGCGTATCAGCCGGGTTCGTTAAAACCGTTGGCTTTGCAGATCGATTCTATCGGCAAGTTCACCAACAGCAATTATATCAAAGCCGGTTTTGGAAGCCTGCGCACACCTTATGTGCAGGGTGGTTTTTCCTTTGGAGATGGCACCAATGCAGGACTGAATATTTATGCCAAACACGTTTCTTCACAAGGCAAGGAAGATTTCAAGGACTTCAGCAGCACCGATGTAAGCCTTAAAGGGTATTACAAAGCTGCGCAGAATATGGAATGGAATGCAAGTCTTGGAATGAAGCAGGATAAGACCTATAAATACGGCTATGAACCCAAGCCGCAGTCCTTTCCGAATGACTCGATCCGTGTGAGCTTTCAAACGCTTTCTGCGAGATTGAATATGCATAATATCAACCAGACAGAATTCGGTCTTGATTATTCGCCAACGCTGACCCTGAATTTCTTCAACGATAAATTGAAGAATAATGAAAGCAATGCGGTGCTTGATCTGCCATTGCAAAAGAACTTTGGCGATGAGGTATCCATCAACCTGGGTGTGACATTTGATCTGACAAGACTTTCTCCCAATGACAAGAATATAGAGAAGATCAATAACAATATGTGGTATATCTCTCCCGCAGTGTTGTATCATACATCAACATTGCGTTTACAGGGTGGTATACGCCCGTCATGGGATAATGGTGAATTCAAAATGTTCCCAAATATCCTTGCTGAAGTGGGAACCGAAGATCAGCGGTTCACCTTCCAGGCCGGCTGGACGGGTTATCTGAAAAAGACAAGCTATCAGTCGCTGGCTGGCCAGAATCCATGGTTATGGTTGCCTTCAGAACTGAGAAATGCATGGGTGGAAGAGCGTTATGCGGGCTTTAAAGGATCGTTGAGTGATCATTTTACCTATAGTGCGAAAGTAGCGTTCAATAAGTTAAACAATCAGCCCTTATTTATCAATGATACAAGCGCGGCGGGTGATGGAAAGTCATTCAATGTAGTGTATGCTGACCGCGTCAATGTACTGAACCTTGGCGGTGAACTTGGATATAATGTGGAGGAGAAATTCTCGGTGATCACGAGCCTTCAATTTAACCAGTATACCGGTATCAGAGGTCAGCAGAAAGCCTGGGGCATGTTGCCCATGGAGTTCAATACATCCATGCGTTACCAACTGCTGAAGGATCTCTGGCTGAAAGGCGATCTTTTCACCTGGAGCGGGGCGCGTTATCTGAAAAAAGATGGCACAGATGGAAAACTTGGTGGCGCGTTTGACCTGAACGCAGGCCTTGAATTCAAGATCACGAAGAACCTGAACCTTTGGACGCAGTTCAACAATATTTTCAACAAACAATACCAGCGCTGGAATCAATATATGGGGTACGGCTTTAATTTTGTCGGCGGTATCATATATTCGTTCGACCAAAAGAACTAACGCTATCATGTACAAAGAGCTGTATCAATATCTTGTTTTACACCGCCAGCTGAATATACCCGGCGTGGGCGTATTCCAGCTGGAGCGAAAGCCAGCGGATCTGGATTTTGCCAATAAGGTGATAAATCCACCCTTATACACTGTTGCCCTTCATCATGGCAATGAATCAATGCCGGTGAAACAGGTAAACTGGCTGGCAGATGCATTGAACATTTCTGAGATCGATGTGGTGGAACGTATTGGTAGTTTTGCGTCCAATCTTAAAAACGAAATATTCAGTGGTAAAAAGTTTGAGTGGAATGGTGTAGGCATATTATCAAAAGGTCTGGCCGGTGAGATCCGCTTTGAGGCCACGTTGAAAGACAGTCCTGCGGGCCAGCCGATCCCCGCCGCCAAAGTACTCCGCGAAAAAGCGGCTCATACGGTAAGAGTAGGAGAGGATGAAAAGACGTCCGAGGAGATGATCGAGATGCTCAATCCCGGTGAAAAGAGACGTTCTTACGAATGGATCATTACATTGATCGTAGCCATTCTCGCTGTTGTATTCCTGGTCTGGCACTTTATGCAGAACGGATTGAATACACAGACCGGAAGCCAGCAGAAGGTGGATGCGAAGGAAGGGCAGGCGACGTATAAGAGTGATGGGAGGTGAGAGAGTGCGATGTTCGATGGTCGATGTTGGATGGTCGCGATGGTCGAGTCTTCAACCCAATATTTACTATAAAGCCGGGCCTTACAATATTTGTAAGGCCCGGCTTTATAATAGACATACAACTTTTAGTTCGACCATCGACCATCCAACATCGCCCATCGCCCATCGATCATCGAACCCCGACCATCCTTTTTGCCGTGGATTGTCTTATTTTGCGCCCCTATGGCAAAAACTCACTACACACAATGTCCCGTTTGCGCAGCGGATGATTTTGGAAATGTCTGGAAGGCGAAAGATCATACGGTAAGCGGGGAATTGTTTGATATAGCGGTTTGCCGCGCGTGTACGCTGGCATTTACGCAGGATGTTCCGGATGCCGATTCAATCGGACCTTATTATAAGTCGGAAAATTATATTTCGCATTCCAATACCTCCAAGGGGCTGGTCAACAGCATTTATCATGCGGTAAGAAAAAGGACCCTGGCAGGTAAACGAAAACTGATCGTATCAGCCACTGGATTGAAACAGGGGAACCTGCTGGATGTGGGCAGCGGGACCGGGGCGTTTGTAAACGAAATGAAAACGCATGGCTGGCAGGTGACGGGTCTTGAACCGGATGAAGATGCGCGCAGGGTTGCGTCCGCTGACTATAGTGTTCAATTGGAAGATATCGATCGATTCTACCGGTTGCCGCCCGCGTCCTTCGACGCTATCACGCTTTGGCATGTGCTGGAGCATGTACATGAGCTGCATCCTTATGTGCAGCAGTTGCGCAATCTCTTAACTGAAAAAGGAAGACTATTCATTGCCGTCCCCAATTATACGTCCAATGACGCTCGTGTTTATAAAGAATACTGGGCGGCATTTGATGTGCCGCGCCATCTTTATCATTTCTCACCCGCCTCCATGCAAACGCTGATGCAGAAGAACGGTATGACTGTGCTGCAACATAAGCCAATGTGGTACGACAGCTTCTATATTTCCCTGCTCAGCAGCAAATACAAGAACGGCAGCACCAACTGGATCGGCGCCGGATGGAACGGCTTATTGTCAAACCTGAAAGCAATGGGGGATGTGAGGAAGTGCAGTTCGGTGGTGTATGTGATAGGGAAGAGCGAGGGTCGATGA
Source organism: Citrobacter freundii (assembly GCA_003243445.1). Taxonomy (GTDB): domain Bacteria; phylum Bacteroidota; class Bacteroidia; order Chitinophagales; family Chitinophagaceae; genus Terrimonas_A. The sequence continues at coordinate 57,262 of QFQQ01000023.1, read as the reverse complement.
TCGATATTGTATGGTCGATGTCGGATGGTCGATGGTCGAGTTTAAAGTAGTAGGTCTATTATAAAACCGGGGCCTTACAATATTTGTAAGGCCCCGGTTTTATAGTAAAAGTTGGGTTGAAGACTCGATCATCGACCATCCAACATCGATCATCGACCATCTCTCCTCCCTATTCTCCAAGCTGCACCTCATACAGCTCCGGCCATTTCTTGCCCGTAATATAGATCTTCTTCGACGAGCTGTCGAATGCAATACCGTTCGGTACATCAGCAAGCGGATCTTTGGCTTTTACACGGTTCCAGATATCGGTAAGATCTACCTTGCCGACGATAGTGCCGCTGGCTGGTTCTATTTTGAGGATATAAGGTTGCTGCCATTGATTGGCATAGATGAAACCGTTAATGAACTCAAGTTCATTGAGATTGTAAGACAGACTTCCTCCTTCAGTGATGGTTTGTGTATTCAGCAATTGAAATCCTGATGGACTATAATAATAAAGATTGCTGCTGCCATCACTTACGATCAATTCTTTACCATTGTTGGTAATACCCCAGCCCTGTGTGTCGATCCTAAACTCTTTTACTTTTTTAAAGTCTTTAAGCGTATAGGCAAAGACCACTTTTTCCTGCCAGGTCAGTTGATACACCGTATCATTAAGGATGGTGATCCCTTCACCAAAGAATTTTTCACCCAGTTTCGCTTCCTGTTTGATCTTGCCGGTGGTAAGATCTGTTTTCAGCAGCCGCGAATGACCGTATTCACCGGTTCCTTCATAAAGCTCTCCGTTATAAACGACCAATCCCTGTGTAAAGGATGAGGTATCGTGCGGAAAGGTTTTAAGGATAGAGTAGCTGATGGATTTTGGAGCGTCCGGAGCAGGTGAGGAGTTGGTGGAAACGTTTCCCGAAGTACTGTCATTGTTGTTACAGGCTGCCAGAACAGCAAGGGGAAGCGCGAGAACAAAAAGTCTTTTCATAATATAAAATGAATTTCGCTGGTGGTCAGCGCGGCAAATTTAAGGTCTATTCTGCTTGAATCATTAAGATCCGTTTTGAGAAAGAACTCGAATGGCGTAAGGTCCCCTCCTCCGCTTCGCTACGGCGGACAGAGCCCGCAGATTTCGCAGATTTGTCTTTCCCGCTATCGAAATATCATTTTATAAAGGGAAAATTTCTGTTTCAGTATGCGCGGATTACGCAGATTACAGTCTGTTATCAGCAACTAATCTGCGCAATCTGCGTATCCAATAGAGATCCGGACCCGCAGTAAAAATATTTTTCATGAATAGTGAGGATAAATCTGCGAAATCTGCGGGCTCTGTCCGACATTGAATAATAATCGGGGAGATCAACCGGGATCATTGGCAGGAAAGGGTTTTATCGTAAAAAGACTTGCCGTAAAGATCCAACCAGCTTAAATAAATCTAAGAATAAACCCCTATAAGAAGATAATTCTTCAATAAAACGTAAAAATACGGGGTGCGATTTCTAGAAACTTCAAACTTTGGTTTATATATTTGACCCAGGTCCACGACCTAAATCTACAACCCTTCGAAATCATATCCCTCGAATACCTCTTATTTCCCGATTCCTTTGTTACTGTTTCTCCAATTCCAGTGAATGCTGGTGTTAGCTTATTGCTATACGCCAACGGTTTAATGTTCACTCATGCGGAATCTTTTTATGGGGTTATTGGCACTATGTGTGTCAGTGAGCTCCGTAATGGCGCAAAAGGCGTGCTATTCCTTTGATTATCAGCAGGAAAAACTGCGTGCTAATCCGGGGCTTGCTGCTGTTGCCGATCAGGTCGAGCAATTTATAAAGGCCCAGGAAGGTAGTTCTCCCCAGGTCCAGGTCACGTCGCGTGGCAATCCGCTCATCATCATTCCTGTGGTGGTCCACGTGGTCTATAATAAGAGTGGAGAGAATGTCAGCGATCAGTCGATCCGGAATATGATCGAGACCCTCAATCTTTGTTTCAGAAAAGCACATCCAGATACGATTAAAACACCTGCCCGGTTTGCTGCTTTATCCGCCGATGTGGAGATAGAGTTCCAACTGGCTATTTCTGACCCGCAGCGAAGGGCTACAAACGGCATTTTACGGAAATACTCTTCTGTTAGTCAATGGGACGTAGACGATAAGATAAAGTTCTCCAATCAATCCGGCGACGATGCCTGGGATGCAAAAAGTTATCTTAATATATGGATCTGCAATCTCCGGTATGCATCCGGTTACTCCAGCTTTCCGGGAGACGTTGCCGCGAAAGATGGCGTGGTGCTGGCATATGGTTCCCTCGGAAAAACGGTTGTTCATGAAGTCGGGCACTGGATGGGACTTAAACATATCTGGGGCGATCAGTACTGCGGTGATGACGGTGTTTCGGATACGCCCCCGCAAGCTACAGGCTCCGTTGGTTGTCCTTCCGGCATCAGGATCTCCTGCGGCAGCAGCCCGAACGGGGATATGTATATGAACTATATGGATGTCACCCAGGATGCTTGCGTTAATATGTTCACTTATGGACAAAAACAACGCATGCTGGCTTTGCTTCAGCCCGGCGGTCTGCGTTATTCGTTGTTTGCATCAACAGGGCTGAAAGAAGCATTATACCAGGAATTGCCTCTGCCGCAGGATCAGGATACGACAACATCCCCGGCGGAACTGACGCAACCAACGCTTTATCCCAACCCTGCACTGCAGGACATTACGCTTGACCTCGGCAATGACCAGCTATGGATCGGCAAGACCATTTCCATTTCCAATGCCCAGGGTCTAACAGTCATGCAATACACGATAAAAGCAAAAACGCAAAAAATAGACATCAGCAGGTTAAGAGCCGGCATGTATTTTATCGTAGGCAAACGCGAAGACGGTGCGGTGGTGAAGAAGAAGTTCATCAAACTTTAGTGCGAATAGTGTCGGTTGTCTGTTGTCCGTTGTCCGGCTGATGCACGTAGAAGATGTATAATTTATTGGTATCTGATACCAGCTGTTATGAATGCAAAACCTTCTGATAAAGAAGGTTTTTTTATTTGAAGTCCCGGGTACCAAAAATGATCCCCTTCAGTTCTTAAGTGCGAGATATCATGCTCGTTTTGTTCAAGTCATCTCCAAATGATAGCTCGTCTGCGGTCTGCGGTCCGTCGTCCGTGGTCTTCTCTCGCTCTCACACAAACTGTTCCAGCAACGCAATCCTCTTTTCAATCGGCGGATGTGTTGCAAACAAATTATCCCATGAAGCTGACCGGTGAAAAGAAGGCTTGGGGTTATCAATAAACAGTTGCGCAATATCACGGCTTTCCACCGCTTCTATTAATGGGTCGGCAGAAACTTTTCTCAACGCGGATGCAAGTGCATATGGCTTCTTTGTAAGGTCAGCGGCACCGGCATCTGCGAGATATTCGCGGCGCCGGCTGATGCCAAACCGGAGAAGAACAGAGATCAGGTATGCAACGGCTGTGATCACGATGGCAAACAATACAAGCGCCCCGCCGCCTTTGCTGTCCTTATCACTTTTGCGGCCTGTGAACCGGAGGCCGCGAAATGCGAGTTCAGCCAGGAAAGAAAAGATGCCGACAAAGATGATCGAAACGATCAATAAACGTACGTCGCGGTTGCGGATATGCGTCAGTTCATGCGCGATCACACCTTCCAGTTCTTCATCAGTCAGCTTTTCGATAATGCCCGTGGAAAGTGAGATGGAATAACTTGATTCATTTATTCCGCTTGCAAATGCGTTCAGTGAATCATCAGGAATGATGAACAGCTTTGGCATTTTCATTCCCGCGGAAATGCAGAGGTTTTCCAGGAGATTGTAAACGCGTTTATTGGTCATCCTGTCCAACGGCTTTGCGCCGGTTGCCAGCCTGATCATTGTTGAATGACCCAGCCATGCGATCAGGAACCAGAGCCCCACTATGATCAATACAACAGGGACTGTTGTTAAAAATGTGGCATTGGCCCGATCTATATTGCCATCGGTAGTGTAGATAAGAAGACCATAGCAAAGCGCCAGCAATAACGCCGGGAATGCGATCAGCAGCAGGATCGAATATGTATTATTCCGCTGGATCTGGGAATGCAGACCTGTATATGGAACGGAAACGTTGCTGATAAGCTATCTTTTGTAATACTGAAGGATGACAGGTATTGTGTAAATGATCAGGATTTGAAATCGATCTTTGGCGGCTCTTCCAGTTGTCTCCGCATATCCGTACCAAGATCAAAAAACACTTCGCGCTGGAAGCCGAAATTGCGTGCAACAAGGTTTCCGGGAAATGATTCAACAGAATTGTTGTACTCGGTGGTGGCACCATTGAAGAAGCGTCTTGAAGCGGCAAGTTTATTTTCAATATCGCTCAGTTCTTCCTGCAACTGAAGAAAATTCTGATTTGCTTTCAGGTCAGGATAGGCTTCCACCTGCACTTTCAACCCCTGCAGGGCGGAAGTAAGTTGTTGTTCCGCCACGATCTTATCATCGATGGTACGGGCACCCATGGCTGCAGATCTTGCTTCAGTGATCTTCAGTAATACATCGCTTTCATGCGAAGCGTATCCCTTTACTGTTTGAACAAGCTGCGGAACAAGATCATGCCGTTGCCGCAATTGTACATCAATATCCGCAAAAGCGTTCTGACGTCTGTTGCGCAGCTTGACCAGGTTATTATATAAAGCCACCAGCCAGATGGCGATAACGGCGAGAATGACAAGGAGGATGATCATTATAGAGGAGTTTATGATCACTGAAATTAATAAAAAAACCAGGAACGGAATTGTTCCTGGTGATGAATAAATTGAAAGCGGCCTGCCGGCCTGCGGGCGGTTATTGAAAGATCTTTCCAAAGAAAGCTTTCATATCCTGCCATGAAGCTGTGTCGGCAGCGGCATTGTAAGCAATATTAAGTTTAAATTTCTTCCCAAGTTCGGTAGCCCCGGGGTTGGTGAACGCATGCACAGCACCCTCATAGGATTTGAAGGTGTAGTCAGCACCAACGCTGTCCATTTCCTTCTTGAATGAAGCAATCTCACCTGGAGAAACGAATGTGTCCGCTGCACCATGGCATACGAGGATCGAAGCTTTCAGCGTGTTTTTATCGGCCGGTACGCCCATGAGGTTGCCATGAAAACTAACCACGCCTTTCAGGTTCTCACCCAGACGGGCCATGTTCAATACCTGCGCTCCGCCAAAGCAGTAGCCGATCGCGGCGATCTTTGTTGTATCAACCTGACTGTAGGTTTTAAGTTTCGAAAGCGCTGCATCAAATCTTCTCTTTGCCATTTGAGGATCCTTATAGAAAGGCGTTGCATATTTTCCCGCAGAGTCCGGGTTGTCTGCAACTTTTCCATCACCGTACATATCGACAGCTATGGCGATATAGCCCAGCTCAGCAAGTTCGCGGGCGCGGCGTTTCGGATAATCATTCAATCCCCACCATTCAGGAACAACGATCACGGCTGGTCTTACGCCTTCTTTGTTCTCATCATACACCACATAACCGCTCATCGTGATATTGTCGCCGGTATACGTGACATTATCTTCCTTGTACTTGGGCTCTTTTGGGGTAGCCGCGGTGGTTGTTTCAGGTTCGCTCTTTTTTTCTTCGTTATTGCAGGCTGCAAAGGCAACACCTGTTCCCAGCAGCAGCGCATATGAAATACGTTTCCAGGTCATAGGTTCTTTTTTTAGTAAATGTTTAAACAATAAAGTTCCGGAAAGTTTTTTGGGAGGGGAAACTTTTTTTTAGCGAAGTGTTTTACCGTAGTTTGTTTGAATCCTAAACGGCCTGAAAATAAAAAAGGCCGCATTGCTGCGGCCTGCCTCTTAAGGATGAATTAAGGATGAAGGTTATTATCTTACAACAAATGATCTTGTGGTTTTCTCACGCTCGTTTTCGATCACAAGGTAATACACACCTTTTGCATAAGAAGAAACATCAATGCTTGTTTGTGTACTGTTACGGTCAGCTTTTTTCTGTTGCATCAGCACACCGCTCACGCTATATACATTGATATTGCCGGCAGAAGGATAACTGATCGTGATCTTATCGACTGCAGGGTTAGGGAACACGCGAACTTCAACTGATTCTTTTACTGAAAGCAGCACTGTTTTGCTGTATGAGCTGTGCATATCCACATCTACCATTTTAAGACGATAGTAGTTAGTTCCTGCTTGCAGTACGTCCTGTGCTGAATAATGTTTCGTAGTTGTATTGTCACCAGCAGCTTTCACTGTGTCGATCGCTTTGAATGAAGCTCCATCAGTTGATTTTTCCACTACAAAGTATGCAGCGCCTTTTTCGTTTGAAGTTGTCCAGTTCAACAAGGCTTTACCGGCGTTTTCACGTGCAGTGAAGTCTGTCAGTACAACAGGCAATACTGTAGCGATCGTCATTGTCTTGTTGTTGTAGGCAACGAATGCAACGTCGCTGTTTCCTGAAAGAGCGATCCGGAAGTTCTTGATGTTTGCAAAGTTTGCCTGTGTAATTCCGAAGTCGCTAAGATCAGCGGCCCACAAACGTAAAGGCCTGTCTGTATTGGTGAAACCCGCTGTCAGTGTCATTGGGTTTGAACTTGCTTCATAGAAATCGGCAGTCCAGTCACCAATAGGAGCGATGCTTGTAAAGTTCACTTCTTTTGCCACACCGATCACGTCACCGTTTGCATCAACAAAAGAATATTTATCAGCAGAACCGCTTGGGTCGGCAACCTGTGTTACAACAATATCAGGAATACCATCACCGATATTTGAAGCGCGCAGATTGTTTACTACGAATGTAATATTGCCTGCAGGAATGTTTGCTACACAGGTACCAAGATCAAGACCTTTGATACCATCATTCAGATAGTTTCCAAGAGCGTTGGAATAATTAGTGGTGCCCTTTCCGTTATGCACACCGTCGTACATTTCACCTAAACCAACTTTTGTGTTCGAGTTGATCGTTCCGGTATAGTTTGCCAGCGGCAGTGACCAGAAATCACCATCGACATAAGTCTGACCATTGTTGTTCAATACTGAATTGTTTACACCGGTAGAGTACTGTACTCCATTGTATGTAAACGCCAGCAGGTTATGGCTGTTGTTAGGTTTTACCGGGTTGACAGAAGAGGAAGAAGACTTCCAGTATGAATTGAAATCAGTAATAATTCCGGAGATTGCTTGCTGGCCGAAAACTGTTGCAGGTAATACGAAGAAAGAAATTACCGTAAGGGTTTTGAAAGCAGCATAATTTTTTGCAAAGGCACTAATAGCCTTTGAATACTTAGAGTTCATGATTGGGTACGTTTTCTTAACAGGTATCGAATACGGATGCAAAGGTAATCCACGTCGTGATTTTTCATAGCATTTGACAGGAAATTTCACGAATATCTTCATGAGACAATTACGTAGTAGAAAAAACACGATCGATAATGACCGATTTATCGTAGATATACCTGTTTTCCATCTTCATTTCATCAATTTATCGTAGAACTACGAATGCAAAGACTGGCTTTGTTATTATATATATGAAGTAGTATGCTGCAATATCTCCATTACTATACAGAATAACTGCCTGGTTATGTTGAGGAGTGTGATCCCATGTCGAAACAAACAGCAGCAGTTCAATAAAAAACACTGATCGTGATTTTACCAGCGTCTTTTTCCTGCCTGCAAGTGATCAATAAAAGAAGATCTGTTATCCATCATTCGTTATGCTGTATGAACAATGATGGATAAATGAACAGCGGGGATTTTTTCAGGAAGAAAAACTACGACGTATATCACACTAAGTGATTTTAAGAGCTTTCACTTAAAAATGCAGTTCCGTTTTTTGGCTTCCTGTATTGTTCAAATGAAAGCCTGGCAATCTTCTTAGATCATACAACGCTTTTTAAGATCCGGGATGACATACTCTGTGCTTCTTAACTAAACGACATTGGATTTAAACCGGATGCCGTTTAATCAATTCGCAACACTCATACTCTCTTACCGGCTTCCCGCCTTACCGGTAGAAATTAAACCGGTAAGGGGGGGAAGCCGGTAAGAATGTCTGAGTAAGGAAGTTTGCCTGTGATACGATCAGTTAGTAACAGAGGGCATCTGCGAAATGTTGGCATACTCCAGGCAATGATCCGGGGCCAGCCATCGATCATCTGACATCCATCATCGGACATCGCATCTCCGGACCGTTTATCCAATCCTCCCATTCGGAAATCCATCTTTCCCTGACGATCGATATATTCGCTTTATGATAAGATACGGTTTCCTGCTGCTTTTGCTGCCTGTTGTAGCCGGCGCACAATCCAAGATGGATTTTGAAACGTATAACCCGCCGTCAACACTGGTGGTGCCGGAGCATAAATTGTCAAAGGCAAAGTTCCCTTTCATTGATGTGCATAATCATCAGTACAGTATGCCGTCCATGGATCTTTCCACGTTGATAAAGGACATGGATCAACTGAATATGAAGATCATGGTCAATCTTAGTGGGAACAGCGGTGATCAGTTAAAGAAGGCCGCTGATAATATCAGGGCGCATTATCCAAAGCGGTTCATTCTATTTGCCAATGTTGATTTCACCGGCGTAGGGCAACCGGGCTGGGGAGAGAAAGCTGCGCAACAGCTGGAAGCGGATGTAAAGAATGGAGCGAATGGATTAAAGATCTTCAAAAATCTTGGGTTCTCCGTAACCGATATTAATGGTAAACGTGTTACTGTTGACGATCCCCGCCTCGATCCGGTCTGGAAAAAAGCCGGTGAATTGAAGATCCCTGTGCTGATCCATACCGCCGATCCAAAATCGTTCTGGGATCCGGTGGATGCCAATAATGAGCGCTGGCTGGAACTGGTGACCCATCCGGGCCGCAAGCGCGATGCAACAAATCCGGTTCCCTGGGATACTTTAATAGAAGAACAACACCGGTTATTCCTGAAACATAAGAACACAACGTTTATCGCCGCGCATTTTGGCTGGTATCCAAATAACCTGGAGAAACTGGGCACCTTACTGGATGCAATGCCCAATGCAGTAGTGGAATTTGGCGCTGTGATCGCTGAGCTTGGGCGGCAGCCGCATACCGCAAAGAAATTCTTTACAAAATACCAGGACCGGATCCTGTTTGGAAAAGACAGCTGGGTGCCCGAGGAATACGCCACTTATTTCCGTGTGCTGGAAACCGAGGATGAATATTTTCCGTATCACAAAAAATATCATGCTTTCTGGGCAATGTACGGAATGGGTTTGCCTGACTCTATACTGAAGAAAGTATATTATAAAAATGCATTGCGGATCATTCCAAATCTTGATAAAACATTATTTCCTGAATAAACAATCACCATCACTTTTTTTAATTATGAAACTCAGCACACTTTGCGCCGCACTTGCTATTGCCGGTGTTGCATCCGCGCAGCAACCGGTACGATATGAAGTAGCATTCCCTAACTATATACATCATGAGGCCCAGATCAAACTTTTTATTCCACAGGTAAAAGGAACGGAAGATGTAAGAATGAGCCGTTCTTCTCCGGGACGTTATGCCACCCATGAATTCGGGAAGAATGTTTATGATGTAAAAGCATATGACAGTGCTTCGCACAGGGAAATAAAAGTGACGCAGAAAGATGGAGATATCTATAGCATTACGTCAACACTCGGAACAACTGTAGTGGTGGAATATACATTGTTTGCGGATTATGTGGATGGAACTTATGCCGGCATCGATCGCACGCACGCGCATCTGAATATGCCTGCTTCGTTTATGTGGGTAGTTGGTCAGGATAAAAGACCGATCGAGATCTCATTTACCGTTCCGGAAGCAAGCAAATGGAAGATCGCAACACAATTGAAACCGGGCAAGATCGAAGGGCATTTTTTCGCCCCCGATCTTCAGTACTTCATGGATTCCCCAACTGAATTATCCGACTATAAGGAACGCAGCTGGACGGTGAACGATACAGATGGTAAATCAAAACTTATCTCCGTTGTGATCCACGGTGATGTAGCGGATGATGCTGCTGATGCCTTTGCTGAAGAAGTGAAGAAAGTGGTGGCTCAGGCAGGAAAGGTCTTTGGGCAGTTACCCGATTTTGATTATGGTAAATACACTTTCCTGATAGATCTGATGCCGTCCAACGGCGGTGATGGAATGGAGCACCGCAATTCAACCGTGATCACCGGCCGGGCAGGCAAGCTGACCATCGATGTGTTGAAGAACAGGCTTGGTACAGTGGCACATGAATTCTTTCATGCATGGAATGTTGAACGCATCCGACCAAATACACTTGAACCATTCAACTTTACCAAAGCAAACATGAGTGATGCACTTTGGGTGGCAGAAGGATTTACACAGTATTATGGCGGGTTGTTACTGACAAGAGCAGGAATACAGACAGATACGGTTTTCCTTCGTACGCTTGGGTTTTATCTGAATGGTATTACCAACCTCCCTGCCGGCAAAACCCGCACTCCTATACAGGCAAGTAAGCTCGCTATTTATACTGATGCGGCAACAGCGATCGATAAAACAAATTTCGGTAATCTCTTTTATAGTTATTATTCATACGGTGCGGCAATTGCAGGTGTGCTTGATCTTTCGTTGAGAAAAGATCATGGTAAAAGCCTGGATGCATACATGCAGTTGCTTTGGCAGAAGTTCGGTAAAACAGGTGTGGCGTACAGCGTGGCTGATCTTGAAGCAGCACTTGCAGAGTTGACAAACCCTTCATTTGCAAAACAATTTTTTGCATCATATGTGTATGGAGTGGACCGGCCATCGTTGCAACCGCTGCTGACCGCAGTTGGCGTGATCGGGGAAAATGCGAATGCAGGCAAAGCCAGTATCGGCGCGATCGCTCTCAAGGTGGAGAACGGCAAAGCCGAAGTGACCAACACGATCCAGAAAGGATCACCCGTATATGAAGCCGGGTTGGAGACAGGGGATATCGTCATTTCCTTCGACGGAAAACAACTGACCAGCATGGATCAGCTGAAAGAGATCCTCGATACGAAGAAACCCGGTGATCTCATCCCTATCACCTTCAACAGCAGGGGCATCGAAACCAGCACGTCCATCAAAGCCATTGAAGGTAACAACCTGACACTGCGAATGGATCCGGCTGCATCCGCGGAACAAACGGGTAGGAGAGCGGCGTGGCTGGGGGGAAGGTGAGGGAGAGGTTTCAGGGGTTTCAGAGGTTCCAGAGGGTTCCAGGGGTTCCAAAGGTTTGGGAAGTTTGGGAGGTTTCAGAAAGTTGAAACCTGGTCACAGGTGAGTATCCGGCTTTAATTTCATCTATACATTTTAGGTTGTTTGCAGTTAAAAACTACAAGCAACCTTTTTTATTACGATCAGATCAACTATCTCAAGCAACCTCCCAAACCTCTCAAACCTCCCAAACGTCCCAAACGTCCCAAACCTTTGGAACCCCTGGAACCTCTGAAACCTCTGGAACCTCTGCCCCCCTGAAACCTTTTTTTACCCTATCTTTGCGCCCACTATGACACAGGAAAAATTACAGGATATGCGGTCCCGCATTGCCGGGATAAGGAGGTTTCTTTGACGTCGAGAACCGACGATATAAGATAGAAGAAGACAAGCAGCTTTCGTTAAGTCCCGGTTTCTGGGATGACAACAAAAGGGCTACCGAAATTCTCAAGAACATCAAGTTGAATGAGTACTGGGTAAAGCTGTACGAAACTACCGAAACTGCGGTGGAAGACTTTGCTGTGCTTTTTGAGTTCTGGAAAGGCGGCGACGCCAGTGAGGAAGAGACGCAGGAAGCTTATAATAAAGCTGTCGAGCTGCTGGATGATGCTGAATTCAAAGCCACGCTCAATGAGCCTGAAGATGAATTGCCCGCGGTATTGCAGATCAATTCCGGCGCTGGTGGTACGGAAAGCCAGGACTGGGCGGAAATGCTCGCCAGGATGTATCGCATGTATGGCGAAAAACAGGGTTGGAAGGTGACAGAGCTCGATTGGGTTTGGGGTGATGGAGCCGGGATCAAAACAGCGACACTTCAGTTTGAAGGACCGTTTGCCTACGGCTTCCTCAAAGCGGAAAGCGGGGTGCATCGCCTGGTGCGGATCTCGCCTTTTGACAGCAATGCAAGACGCCACACATCATTCTGCTCCGTGTTCGTTTATCCGCTGGTTGACGATACCATTAATATTGAAGTGAAAGATTCTGAAGTAAAGATGGAAACTGCACGAAGTGGTGGTGCCGGCGGTCAGAACGTGAACAAGGTGGAAACGAAAGTAATGCTGACCCACATTCCGACAGGGATCGTGGTGGTTTGTCAGACCGAACGTACACAGCTTGGCAACCGTGAAAAAGCAATGACGATGCTGAAAAGCCGCCTGTACGAAGAAGAACTTCGTAAAAGAAACGAAGCAAAAGATGCCGCCAACAGCAAAAAGAAAAAGATCGAGTGGGGTAGCCAGATCCGTTCCTATGTATTCCATCCCTATAAAATGATCAAAGATCACCGTACGGATTTCGAAACAGGAAATATTCAACCGGTGATGGATGGTGAACTGGATGGATTTATCAAAGCGTACCTGCTGAGCGAAAAAGAAAGCGAAACAAATTCTTAAGTAAAAAGTAAAAAGTCAAAAATAAAAAATAGAGTCTTTGCGAAAGAAGATAGCACTTCTCCCAGAAGGTTTTTTAATTTTTACTTTTGACTTTTTACTTTGGTCCTGATTCAAAACAATAACAATCAAAGTAAACAATGGCAATCGGAACATTTTCATACCCTCTTCCGGTGAACGAACCGGTATTAAGTTACGCTCCTGGAAGCAAGGAGAAAGAAGTATTGAAAGCAACGCTGAAGAAGCTGAAGTCTGAAGTGCTGGATATCCCGATGTATATCGGTGGCGAAGAAGTAAGGACCGGCAACACAACATCGATCCATCCTCCGCATGAGATCAAACATACGCTCGGGAATTTTCATAACGGAGACGAACAGCATATCCGGCAGGCAATAGATGCGGCACTTGCGGCAAAACAGGCCTGGGCTGATATGAGCTGGGAAAGCCGCGCAGGGATCTTCCTGAAAGCTGCTGACCTGATCGCGACAAAATATCGTTCTTATATGAACGGTACAACCATGCTCGGACAAAGCAAGAACGCGTTTCAGGCGGAGATCGATTCTGCCTGCGAACTGATCGATTTCCTCCGGTTCAATGTTCACTTCCTGAGTGAGATCTATAAACAGCAACCGATCAGCAGTCCTGGTATGCACAACCGGATGGAATATCGCCCGCTTGAAGGTTTTGTGCTGGCAGTAACGCCATTCAATTTTACCGCGATCGGCGGTAACCTTCCTACATCTGCTGCAATGTGTGGCAATGTGGTGGTTTGGAAACCTGCCAATACACAGGTTTACTCAGCACAAATGTTCATGCGCATTCTGAAGGAAGCCGGTTTGCCTGATGGTGTGATCAATCTCATTTATGTGGATGGCCCGACTCTTGGCAAGGTTTGCTTCAGTCATAAAGATTTTGCGGGTGTTCACTTCACTGGTTCCACCGGTGTGTTCAATAATATGTGGGAGACGATCGGTAAGAACATGGCGAGCTATAAGAGCTATCCAAGGATCGTTGGTGAAACAGGTGGTAAGGATTTCGTGGTGGCACATAAATCAGCCGATCCGGATGTGGTGGCAACGGCGCTGCTGAGAGGCGCTTTTGAATTCCAGGGACAGAAATGTTCTGCCGCTTCAAGGGCGTACATTCCGTCGAACATCGCTGAAGAAGTAAAGAAGAAAGTGATTGCAGGTGTGCAGAGCTTTAAGATGGGAACGGTTGAAGACTTCACCAATTTTATCAGCGCGGTGATCGATGAAAGAAGTTTTGATAAGATCAAGCTTTATATCGATAATGCAAAGAAAGACAAGAATGCATCGATCTGGGTCGGTGGTGAGTGTAATAAAACGGAAGGATACTTTGTTCAGCCAACCGTTATAGAAGCAAAAGATCCTAACTATGTAACAATGTGCGAGGAGATCTTTGGACCGGTGCTGACAGTTTATATCTACGAAGCGGATCAGTTTGAAAAAACACTGGAGCTCGTAGATAGTACATCTCCCTATGCACTGACTGGTTCAATTATTTCCCGTGACCGTGCTGCAATTGAGTTCGCAACAAATAGACTTCGCAATGCTGCCGGTAATTTTTATATCAATGATAAGCCTACGGGTGCAGTGGTTGGTCAACAGCCATTCGGCGGAGCAAGGGCGAGCGGTACAAATGATAAAGCAGGTTCGATCCTGAATCTTTATCGCTGGTTGAGCGCAAGAACGATCAAGGAAACATTTACACCGCCGGTTGATTATGGATACCCATTTATGCAGGAGAGCTAACTAAGAAAGATCGTCTTATACGAGCCCCGTTCATTACGGGGCTTTTTTATTGTCTTCGATTTGATACAACCGGTGCATTGATCTTTTGAAACAGGCATCAACGTATCAACGACCAATAACATCCCCCAAATGTGGGATTAAATATTCCAGACAACAGCTGAACTTTGATAGTCGTAATGCGTCGTTGTTAAAAGTGTTTATCATTCATTGAAGTCAATTCAACCGTAATAATTCACAATTCGGTCGACTTGCATGTCATTTTAGCAAGAGACGTTTTATGTTTGCCATGTCAATCACAACGATGATGTATAGCGATCAGGGATAGCATAGCGTGTATTGTTGTATAATGACAGCGAGATCATTCGTCGTTTTATTACGTAGTGAAAATAACAAGTGCAATTACATGTATGACATGTAGCGTTGCTTATAAAAATTTTTATTTCGAAAACATAATATTTGAACAACTTTTTGATCAACGGTTAAAAGTATTTTTTGTCTTGATTACTTGTTAATTGAATTGATGGTTATTATGTTTGCGATCATTATTCATTCAAACCTTAAAAAAAAATTCGATGAAGAAAGTGTTCTTAGTTGCAGCTTTTACAGTTGCTGGTTTCGTAGGTCTTAATGCACAGAAAGATTTTAAATTCGGTGCTGGTGTTAACGTAGGTCTTCCTATCGGTGATGCTAGTGACATTTCCAACTTCGTTGCTGGTGTAGAACTGCAAGGCGAACTCGGCTTTACTGACAAAGTGAAAGGTGTTGCAACAACTGGTTACAGCCACTTTTTTGGAAAAGATTTAGGTGGTGGTGTTAAAATCAAATACGGTGTGGTACCTATCCTGGTTGGTGCTCGCGGCTACCTGTCTGAGAATTTCTTCCTGACTGGTCAGGTCGGTTATGGCTTCCTCACTGGTGACGGTGATGGTGGTGGTTTCGCTTACAAACCTCAGGTTGGTTATGATGCAGGAACTTTCCAACTTGCATTGAGCTACAACGGTCTTTCTAAAGACGGTGGTACTATCAGCCATTTAGGTCTGTCTGGTATCTTCAAATTCTAATCGTTGTCGATACAACATAGAAAAGAAACGAGCTTCCTCATGGAGGCTCTTTTCTTTTTGTATATGCCTCTTTCATATAATTGCTTCATGGTTTGTTATCCGTTAAGGCCACTTGCATTTCGGTAAAAGCAAGCTTATATTTATGAGTTGTTATTTTATCAAACAAAACCACCTGATATGAGAAAACAATTGTTGACGATTGCAATCATGATCATTTCATTTTCCGCCTTCTCTCAAAAAGGCAGTAACAGGCTTGGACTCGGAGCCGACGTGGCAATTCCCACAGGCGAGTTCAGTGATCTGAGTGGCGTTGGGTTCGGAGGTTATTTAAAAGGATTATATGGTGTTGGTAAATCCGGACAGGTTACCGTTACTTACAGCTATACGGTGTTCAAAGTAAAAGAGGATCTGCAGAATTTATTCGGGGTTGACAAGTTGAATGTACGGATCATGCCCTTTATGTTAGGATATCGTCAAAACATCAATGGTTTTTACCTGGAACCGCAGGCAGGATATGGCGTTTATAGTGCCCGTGCAACAGTCGGTAACCAATCAGCCACTGAAACCGATGGGGCTTTCGCATGGGCCGTAGGAGCCGGCTACGCATTGAACAAAGGCTTCGATCTCGGCGTCAGCTATCAGAACCTATCCAAAGAGGGTGACAGCAATTCCTGGATCAGCATCAGGCTGGGGTATAACTTTTCGTTTGGGAAATAGGGGGCTGTCAAAGGTTTCAGAGGTTTCATAGGTTTGAGAGGTTTGGGAAGTTTCAGAGATTTGAAACCTGGTCAAGACAAGTGTAGTCAACTTTAGTTTGTCATCCATAAATTTTGGTTGTTTGCGGTTAAAAACTGCAAACAACTTTTTTTTATACAGATTGGATTGACTGTCTCATAATCCTGATAAACCTCCCAAACCTCCCAAACCCTTCAAACCTTCCAAACTTTTCAAACCTCTCAAACCTCTCAAACCTTCGCAACCTCCCCCACATTCCCCGCAATTCTTTATTTTTACCCTAAATTTTCTCCCTTGAAGTCGATCCTTACCGAATCACAACTGGCTATTACTATCAAACGCCTCGCTCATCAGATCCTTGAGAATAATAGTGAACTGGCGAATACAGTCCTTATTGGCCTGCAACCACGCGGTATCTATTTGTCCGATCAGCTGGTGGATGCCATCCGCAAAGAATTTCCCGGAACACAGGTACAGTATGGCAAGCTTGATATCACCTTTTACCGCGACGATATCCGGAAAGAACTGCATGTCGCCAATCAGACCGATATTCCTTTTTCAATCGAGGGCAAAAGGGTTGTGCTGATTGATGACGTATTATATACAGGCAGAACGATCCGTGCCGCGCTTGATGCGCTGCTTGATTTCGGCAGACCTGAAAAAGTTGAACTGTGCGTACTGATCGACCGCCGTTTCAGCCGGCAATTCCCGATACAGCCCGACTATGTCGGCAAAGCGATCGACTCGATCGTCTCCCAGCGTGTAAAAGTTTACTGGAAGAAAAAAGACGACAGGGAAGAAGTGGCGCTGCTCGATTATTAACACCGCAGGCTGAAAACCGTCAATAAAAAGCGGTTTATTTTTCCTTTGTTTACCCTAATTTCGCTTTTTAATGCAACTATCTACACGACATCTGTTAGGCATTAAAGACCTGTCGCCGAACGATATTTCCCTGATCTTACAAACGGCGGAGCAATTTAAAGAAGTGCTGCAACGCCCCGTTAAGAAAGTTCCTTCCCTCCGCGATATAGTAGTGGTAAACCTGTTCTTTGAGAACTCAACCCGCACGCGAATTTCATTCGAACTTGCTGAAAAAAGACTTTCTGCCGATACGGTGAATTTCACTGCCTCAGCATCTTCGGTAGCAAAAGGCGAAACATTGCTGGATACCGTGAACAATATCCTTTCGATGAAAGTGGATATGGTGGTAATGCGGCACAGCGCGAGCGGTGCCCCGCATTTTCTCGCCCAGCATATTCCTGCCGCGATCATCAATGCCGGAGACGGGATCAATGAACATCCGACCCAGGGACTGCTCGATGCATTTTCCATCAGGGAAAAGACCGGTGGACTCGAAGGCAGAAAGGTGGCCATCATTGGTGATATCATGCACAGCCGTGTGGCACAAAGCAATATTTACCTGCTGAAAAAAATGGGTGCAAAGGTAGCCGTCTGTGGTCCGCCTACCCTGATCCCGAAATATATACAGGAAGCACTAGGCGTTGAAGTGAGCTATAACCTCAAGGAAACCCTTGAATGGTGTGATGTGGCCAACGTCCTGCGCATACAATTGGAAAGACAGAACCAGGTGCTGTTCTCTTCCCTGCGCGAATACAATCTTGCTTATGGCATCAGCAGGAAATTGCTGGACAGCCTGCACAAAGAGATCGTGATCATGCACCCCGGCCCGATCAACCGTGGTGTGGAACTTGATAGTGATGTTGCGGACAGCAAACAATCGATCATATTACAACAGGTAGAAAATGGCGTGGCAGTGAGAATGGCGGTGCTGTATCTGTTGTCAACGAGAAACGACAATTAATTGCAAAGTAAAAAGTCAAAATTAAAAAGTAAAAAATGCCTTCTATTGGTGAGTTTTCAATCATTGAGTGAGGCAATTTTTACTTTTTAATTTTGACTTTTTACTTTGCTGAAACACTAACATCCAAAGCAGCCTTATGACGCGCATCTGTTTGTTTCCCGGCACCTTTGATCCAATTACGTTGGGCCATGTTGATATTTTGAAAAGAGCCCTGCCTTTATTCGACAAGATCGTTGTTGGTATTGGTTTGAACTCGGCCAAAGCTCCCATGTTCTCCGCGGAGCAACGCGTCCAGTGGATCAATGAGATCTTTGAGCAGGATAAAAAAGTGGAAGGCGCAGTTTACGAAGGACTGACTATTAATTTCTGCAAACAGATCGGTGCGAAGTTCATCCTCCGCGGTATCCGTTATGTCAGCGATTTTGAATACGAAAAGACCATTGCTGATGCGAACCGTACCCTGGACAGCAGCATTGAGACCATCTTCCTGACCGGCGAACCCAAATACACTTCAGTTGCTTCCACTATTGTCAGGGATATCATCCGCAACGGAGGTGATGCAAAACTTTTCTTACCGGACGAAGTTTACAAAACACTAAAGCCTCTTTAATATGTCTGCACCTATCTGGTTTCATAAGGACCTGTCGATCGAACAGCTTTCAGCCTTCGCGCCGGGTACCATTGCTGAGCATATCGGTATTGAATGGGTAGAATTGGGCGATGATTTTCTGTCTGCGCGGATGCCGGTAGATCAGCGGACCAAACAGCCTTACGGGCTCTTACACGGTGGTGCATCTTGTGTACTTGCCGAAACGATCGGCAGTGTAGCGTCAGCACTGGCAGTAGATCATAGTAAGTTTGTTTGTGTAGGTCTGGAAATAAATGCCAACCACGTACGTAGTGCACGTGAGGGTTGGGTGACGGGGATCTGTAAACCTTTGCATATCGGTAGCAATACCCATGTATGGGATATCAGGATCTATGACGAATTAAATAAAATGATCTGCGTGAGCCGGTTGACCGTCGCCGTCATTCCCAAAAAAGAATCATTTCGCCAGCCAAGCCTGTAATACATCCACGATGGATGGATAGGCAAGGGGAAGATAATAGCTCAGCGATGAATCATCGACCCATTTTGCTTCTTCAATATCTTCCTCTGTTTGTGGTTTCAGTGCAGGTTCACCGGTCACTTTCATCGTATACCAGTGTGATTCCTTTATAATAAAATGCGTTCCCTGGTGATAGGTGTGATAGGTCACCAGGAGAGGTGCTTCCAGTTGCGCCTGCAATCCGGTCTCTTCCCATACTTCCCTTACAGCGCATTGTTCCAAAGTTTCTCCTTCGTCCAGTTTTCCTTTGGGCAGATCCCATTTCCCCCGGCGGAAGATCAGCAGGGTTTCTTCTTTTTCATTTCTGATCAGGCCGCCACCTGCTTTCAACACGTCAAACTTCTTAAAAAAAGCATCTTTCAATTCCTGCAGGTTGGGGTGCAAAAAGATTCCCACATGCACTTTCTCCTGTTGCATTTCGTGTATCATCGATTTTACGGTATGAACGTTCAGTTCATCGATAAAAACGGCATCGTCATGATGCATATAAGGCTCTACCGTTTCATCCACGGTATCACAAAGAAAAAGCGGTTTGTCGTTGAAGTAGATTTTGAGGTGCATGGGTGCGAAGATAGAGGAAAGACCGCGGACGACGGACCGCAGACCGCGGTACGATGCCGATAAATGAAAGTTTCCGACATCGCACGAATAATAAAATGACTTTCGAGTTATAATGAATCGTCCGCGGTCGGCGGTCCGTCGTCCGCGGTCTTTCCTCTATCTTCGCGCCATGACAAACGAAAAAACTGTTGCCGAAAAACTCCTGCAGGTGAATGCAGTAAAACTAAATATCCAGCAGCCCTATACTTGGGCGAGCGGCTGGAAAAGTCCGATCTATTGTGATAACAGAAGGGTATTGTCCTTTCCTTTTATCCGGGACTTTATCAAGTCGGAAATGTGCAATGTTGTTTTTGAAAAGTTTCCGGAGGCAGAGCTGCTTGCAGGCGTTGCCACTGCTGGCATTGCCTGGGGGGCAATGGCGGCAGATCAGTTGAAGCTTCCATATATCTATGTCAGACCCAAGCCGAAAGAACACGGGCTCGGTAATCAGATCGAGGGCTTTTATGAAAAAGGGCAGAAGACGGTGGTGATCGAAGACCTGGTATCGACCGGAAAAAGCAGCCTCCAGGTGGTGGATGTGCTGAAAGCAGCCGGCCTGGATGTGGTTGGGATGGTCTCCATTTTCACGTATGGATTTCCTGTAGCGGCTGAAGCTTTTGCCAAATACGGCCTGAAATATGAGTCACTGACCAACTATCCATCGTTGATCGAACTCGCGGTTGAAAAGGGAACGGTCAACGCTTCCGAGCAGGAAATTTTGTTAAAATGGCGGGATGATCCGGCCAATTGGAAAGGCGTTTTGTAACTTGTACGTTCAATAAATCCTTATGAAGAAATTTTTGATGACAATCCTGGCCGCAATTGGTGTGGCTATGGTTTCTTTTGGACAGGTTAAACCCAGCCAGACAGCAAAGATCAAAACGCCCAACATCCTTTGCGAAGATTGTAAGAAGCGGGTGACGACTTACCTGGACCGGTATGATGGCATTACCTCGATTGCGATCAACACAAAAAAAGGTGAAACCACGGTCAAATTTTTAATCGACCGGATCAATATTGAGGAAATAAAAACAGCCATTGCAAACGCCGGATTTGATGCAGACGATGTGCCGGCCAACGAAGAGGCTTACAAAAGGCTACCGATCTCCTGCAAAAAAGCGGAGGATGGAGGCGGTCATCCGAAGCCAAAGGAACAGCCTGCAGGCCAGTAAACAGGCCTGGTTTCAAATCAGCGAAATCAAAAAAATCCGCCATCGGGCGGGTTCGGTATAACTGAAAAAGCCTCCGGAAACGGAGGCTTTTTTAATGCTGTTGCACAGCCGGATATTGATCTGGGACCGGTTTCCGGAATAATGACACAGTTTCAAAAATCAATCAATTCACTCACATCCTGCTTACCCTCGTACTTCACGGGGAAGCGTCTGTAGATCCCACTCCGGCCCGCGCGGGCCTCACCTTCGATGCGTATGGTCACCTGCTTTTTCAGCAGAAGAGTGATCGAATTCTTCATCAGTTTTTTCATATCGACCGACAACCTGACGGGAACGCTGAAGCTGTCTCTTGCCGGGATCCGGACTGTTGAGTCGACCCGGAAAGTTCCCAGGAAGTTGTTTTCCATCCAGGCGCTGCCCGTGGCATCTGTCAGTTTTGCACCGGAAGAGTTGGGGTTGTAGTATTTCAGATTGAGTGTGACAACCGAGCTGTCGAGACCAACCTCGCCGACAGACATGCTTTCTATGCCATCAAAAACCGGATCCTTCAGCGGCCGGCAGGAGACCAGGGAGCCGATCAGGATCAGGCTGATCAGGAGATATCTTATCATGAATGCAAAATACGAATCGCGGGTTTCCTGCCGCCGGAGAAGGCGTTAAATCTTCCTGATAATTACGATAGCGAGGCGGGTGGGGTAGCGGAGGCATGCATTTTTAGCGATGAATTTAGAAGAAGATATTTTGAGCAATTTATTTTAAATACTTTTTTTATGGTCTTTATTTTAATAATTACTTTAAGCTAATAACAAACGGAATCGTGATATTTAAAATCGCGATGCACTGTGTTAACTTTATTAGTTTTATAAAAACTAAATTAAATAACTGATTAATAAATGCTAGCGTACTTTTATTAAAAATAAATATCTATTTATATTGTCTGAAAAAAGAACTAAAAATAGTCTTTTTAAACCTAAGCCTATTTTTACAAAAAAACTTATTTTGTATGTTGATTTATAGATAGATATAAGCTTTAAACTAATCTTGTAATCATATTCAGCAACGTATAATAAATAATAATAAATTAGTATATAATCTTGAAGTATAAATTTTACAATTTTCAGATTATTTATCTAAAGTGAAATATTAAATAACCGATATAATTTTAGCACTGGTTTGCAAGAATGGCCATGCTTTTATAAGGTCGTTACAATGCCATTGCCGGGCAGCAAATGGTGGCACCAGCAAATCCGACAGGCTTGAGGTGAATCTGAATTGCAGGTCGCGAATGGAGAAGATCGCATCGCAGTTGAAAGAATGGGAACGATGGGCTTGACGAGACCGATCGAAAACTGGACTGCTCCGAGAATCGTTCATTGATAGCTGACCAGCTTTTCCGGCGGGTATCCGATCTTACAGTAAGTTGATAGCTGGTGATCTCGCAATTTGTTTTGTATGCTTCCGTGGGGCGGACTTGCAAGGGCGTGAACTGTATAACCTGAGATCTTACTGAACCCGCCATTTTTGCAGATCGGGATCCCGCGCTGGTGGTCTCTGGCCCTATTATCGCCGATACAAATTCCTGGTCGCTCCGGCGGGAATTCCGGTATCACAGGTATAGAGAAATAGATTCACCGATCCAATCGTCGCAGGCCAGTAATTTGCGTTTTTCAAATAATTCGGTAATAGGGGATCGTCTTAAAATTGATCGCGCAATTTAAAGATGACAGGGATTTCAGGGCGGAAAACCAGGTTGACGCACGCGGCGATTTCCTGCCCGGGATCGGGCCCGTAGAGCATGCGTTCGAGGCAATGTCCCCGGCGGTGCCTACCGTGTACCCACACCTTTGGCTGGCGTAAGGCTTCCTCCTCCGCTATGCTACGGCGGACAGAGCCGGCGGATTTCGCAGATTTGTCATTCCTTCTATCGAACTATCATTTTAGAAAGGAAAGTTTCCGTGTCAGCATGCGCGGATTACGCAGATGACAGTCTTTTATCAGCAACTAATCTGCGGAATCTGCGGGCTCTGTCCGCCGTAGCGTAGGAGGAAACCTTACGCCAGCCAAAGTAGCGGGTACCGGTAGGGCGGTTGAATAAGCCCTTTGCAGATCATCTTCCTGATGGCAGACATCCGACGACCTCCTTGCATCAACATAAAGACATTGATTGGTCACCGGGGCTATGAGGCCTTTGTACGTCTTTCCGTCAAATCCAATAGAAATTCATTTCATGCAGATCCCGGTCTTCCGGGTTAAGCGCTGCCAGGTATCTGTATATACTTTCTGATCTGTAATTATTCATTTCCATCGCATAAAAAAAGCAGGCCTGGGCCTGCTTCTTCAATATATTCATCTGACAAATTAGAGGCTGATCACTTTCTTCACTCTCATATCCTGTACTTTCATCCTCGCTTTCTGGAGTTCCTGGATCTTCTTCTGAACCGCATCAACAGTGATATCGCTGTCCGGAATGCCCTTCAGTCCCTGCTGCTTCATCTCTTTTTCGAGGCTGCTGAGCTGCATCATTGCAAGGCTATATACCTGGCGCAAACTGTCAAGACGGATATTGTTGACTGCAATATTCAATTGCGTATTCAGCTTTTCCCAGTTGATCTGATCGTAGGAGGCTCTGAGGCGATCGTACATTTTGTCCATTTCTGCATTTCCGCTGGTGGCTGCTGCCTTATCAAATGCGGCTTTCACTTTCTCTTTTTCCGCAACGGTCATCGCATCAGCGATACTTTTTTCCACCGTTTTCCACTGGGTTTCGTTCAGTACTTTCTTTGATGCGATCAGCGCTTCTTTCACCTGGCTTTCCTGCTGTGGAGTCAGCTCAGGAAGCATGGTTTCAACATTGGCTACCGCTACGAAGTGAGTAGTAGCATTGTCGACGGTTTCCTTGATGAAGCCATCCGTCATCGCCGGATTGATCTTTTCGAGGTCGGTTTTTGCAACCGCCGGTGCTTCGATGGGGATGACGACGGAAAGAGACGACTGTCTTGCCACCGGTTGTTCAACCGGAGCTGTGGTAATGATCTGTCTAGGCATTTCCTCTACCGCAGGCACAACTTTATCTGTGTTATCCATCGGCACAAAAAAGCTGACAGGAGATGACAGCTGCGGGAGGAAAATCCCCTGTGCTGTCCTGTTCCGGCCAGGCTTGCTCATGATCACCAGCGCGTTCAGCGCGAGGAAACAGATCACGGCAGAAAGTACGCCGGCAAGTTTATGGAAAGAGAAAACTTCTTTTTTACGGATTCCGAGGATCGATTCAATGCGGTGAAGCAGCTGATTCTTCTGACCACCTGCTGCTGCCACTGTCAATGTCTGCATGGCAGAGATCCTTGCCGATTTTTCCAGTTCAAGCAGGGCGGTGGCATAGCCAACCGGCTCATACTGGAATTGTATCACCATTTCATCGCAGCTCTTTTCACGCTCGTTTTCAATGATGCGGGCAAATGCTTTTACAAACGGGTTGAAATAAAGAATGGTCTGGATGATCCTGGTGATCAGGTTTGTCAGGTAGTCCATTCTTTTGATATGCGAAAGTTCATGCAGTAATACCGCTTCGATCTGTTTTGTATTGAGCTGGCTGAGTGCCGCGACAGGAAGCAGGATCACTGGTTTCAGATACCCGATGGTAACAGGTGAAGTTACCAGGTCTGACATCCAGATCTGCACCGGTTTCCTGATGCCCAGATGACCGGCAATGTTTTTTACAAATATCCGCCATTCCACTCCCGCCTTGCTGATACCATTTTGACGGATGTGCCGAACGTAACGGTAATTGCGAACGAAATTAAGGATCGGCAGAACGAGCAGTACCAGGTAAACCAGCGAAGCCCAGGGGAGGGTGCCGGCGAACCATTGGTTCAATGTTTCATTGCTGCTGGCGAAATTCACCAGTTTGATATAAGTGGAAGCCTGGGGATTTTTTTCCAGTACGATCAGGAAAGTAAATACGAACCAGGTAAAACCGGCAAAAAGAAGCGAAGACGCGAGCGTCGCTTTTTGTGCTGATTTTTGTAAATGAAAGACTGCAGTTAATAATTGGTAAACTATCCACAACAACGCCATCTGCCACAAGCTGTTCATCACAGCCCACCCTAAAGCCTGCAGAAAATCTGATTGGCTTATAGCGTTCATTTTTATTGCTTTTTAAGATCGTTCAGTATACGTTGGATTTTTTCAATCTCTTCAGGGCTGGCCTTGCCTTCACCCAGTGCCTGGATCACCAGTTGGGTGGGTGAGCCGCCAAACAGGCTATCGATCATTTTACCCAGCAGATGCTTCTGGGTTTTTTCCTTGTTCACTGCTGCCTGGTAAACGTGGGTACGCATTGAATCATCTCTTTTCACCAATCCTTTCTCATGCATGATCTGCATCAGCTTCAATGTTGTAGTATAACCAACTTCTTTTGAAGAAGCCAGTTCCTCATGTACCTCTCTAACGGTTGCCAGACCCTTTGTCCAAAGTATTTGCAGTATTTCCAGTTCGCTTTCGGTCGGCTTTATAGATCTTGTTACTGACATGGTTTGGGGTTTTACAGGCCGAATATACGACCTTTTTCGTATAAAGAACATAGGAAGTTTTTATTTAAGGTTTTTTAACAATGGTTAACAATGAACCAGTTGTGTAATAGGACGGAAAAGGCAGGCGACAGGTTACATTTTTTGAGGGATTTTTTGGGGATGTGGTTGGGGGCAGCAAGCTTGTGTTTTGATCGAAGGATTGGGTGCGCGGGGAAGATATGCGGGGCTGTTACTGTCTTGTAAAACAGAATTATTTGATTATTGGAGGGGAGGGAAACTGAGGGTTGGAGGAAAGCCCGTTCATGGTTTGGCAGAAGATTGCACCACAGAGAAACGGACATAGACACTTCACGGGACATCAATAGTCAGAAACTGCGTGTAATCTTCAATGTTATAACGTCCGGCCGCATCGTGCCGGGGGGCGAATGACATTGAATTCCATTTCTGCTCCTGCAAAAAAATAAGCCCCGCTGTAGAAACAGCAGGACTTACAATTATTAATGGTTATGATTAAGCTCTTAAAACTCTTTATTTCAGTTCTGCATTATACGCAATAGTCTTTTCTGCGTTGGCAGTTTTCACTGTTCCTTTTACTGCAGGTTGTGTAACTGCTGGTTTTGTCACCTTCACATCGTCCACGTTTTTAGCCGCGATCTGTGCGAGTGTAGGAGCAATTACCAATGATACGATCGACATCAGTTTAATGAGGATGTTCATGGAAGGTCCTGAAGTGTCTTTGAAAGGATCACCTACTGTGTCACCGGTTACCGATGCTTTGTGTGGCTCAGATTTTTTGTAGTAAGTCTGACCATTGATCTCAACACCTTTCTCAAAAGATTTTTTAGCGTTATCCCATGCACCACCGGCATTGTTCTGGAACATGCCCATCAGTACACCAGATACAGTTGCACCGGCGAGGAATCCACCCAATGCTTCAGCGCCGAGGCCTGGCATAAAACCGATGATCAGCGGAGAAACGATCGCGATTGCGCCAGGCAGCATCATTTTTTTAATAGAAGCCTGCGTGGAGATCGCTACGCATTTATCATATTCAGGTTTGCCTGTTCCTTCCATAATGCCGGGGATCGATTTGAACTGGCGGCGAACTTCTTCCACCATTGCCATCGCAGCTTCGCCAACAGCGCGGATCGCGAGGGAAGAGAAGATGAATGGAACCATCGCGCCAACAAACAGGCAAGCCAGTACATTTGCTTTATAGATATCGATACCGGAAATTCCAGCCACACCAACGAAAGCTGCGAACAGCGCCAGAGCAGTCAATGCTGCTGAAGCGATCGCAAAACCTTTACCGGTAGCAGCAGTGGTATTACCTACGGCATCAAGCACGTCAGTTTTTTCACGTACTTCTTTTGGAAGCTCGCTCATTTCTGCAATACCGCCTGCGTTATCCGCAATTGGTCCGAATGCATCGATCGCAAGCTGCATGGCTGTTGTAGCCATCATACCTGCAGCGGCGATCGCCACGCCGTAAAGACCAGCGCATGCATAAGAGCCCCAGATACCACCGGCCAGTACGAGGATCGGCAGGAAGGTAGATTCCATACCAACCGCAAGACCACCGATCACATTTGTTGCATGACCAGTAGAAGATTGACGGATGATGCTGAGCACAGGGCGTTTACCCATTGCTGTGTAATATTCCGTGATCGCACTCATCAACGCACCAACCAACAGGCCCACGCCGATCGCACCTGCCACACCCCATTTGGTGAACAGTACACCGCGTAGTTCCATCTGATATGGAAGCAACCAGTTAACAAGCACCAGGGCTACGATCGCAGTCAGGACCATAGAACCCCAGTTACCCATATTCAATGCTCTCTGTACAGTAGATGTATTGATACCAGCAGTCTCACTGATACGTACGAACAATGTTGCAATGATAGAGAAGATGATACCAACACCAGCGATCAGCATTGGCAACACAACAGGAGAGAAGCCTCCGAGCAGATCAGTATCACGGATGATCGTCTGCTGACCAAGTACGATGGTTGCAAGAACGGTCGCTACATAAGAACCGAAAAGGTCAGCACCCATACCAGCCACATCACCCACGTTATCACCTACGTTATCGGCGATGGTTGCGGGGTTACGGGGATCGTCTTCCGGAATACCTGCTTCCACTTTACCAACGAGGTCAGCACCAACGTCAGCGGCCTTGGTATAGATACCACCACCAACACGTGCAAACAATGCGATGGATTCCGCACCGAGAGAGAAGCCGGTCAACACCTCAATTGTTTGAAGCATCTCTTCTGAATTCACTTCAGCATCTGGCGCGAAGATCTGTTTCAATACAATATATAAACCACCAAGACCAAGCACTGCAAGACCTGCAACACCAACACCCATTACCGCACCGCCTGTAAAAGATACATTCAATGCTTTACTGAGGCTTGTACGTGCAGCCTGTGCCGTGCGCACATTGGCTTTCGTAGCAGCTTTCATTCCGATAAATCCTGCAAAGGCGCTGAGAATAGCACCGATCACAAAGGCAATGGCAATGGCCGGATGTGAGTGAGGATTTGCTTTTGCCATTACAGCAAGCAGAACGGCAACGATCACAACGAAGTAACCGAGGATCTTCCATTCAGCTTTCAGAAAAGCCATGGCACCTTCGGCAATGTAGTTGCTGATTTCTTTCATACGGTCCGTACCAGCATCCTGTTTGGAAACCCAATTAAACTTAGCAATCGTGTAGAGCAGCCCTATGACGCCCATCACGGGAACGAGATAGATCAATTTGTCCATAAGCGTAGCTTCTTAACTTTTAGTTACCCGAAGTGGTTGAAAATCTTCGGGGGAGGGCGAAGATAGGGGATAAAGTGCAGATTTTACAGAGCGCCGGTCAGATTACGGTTTTTGAATACTAACTGTTACATGTTACTGATAATTAATTATTTGCGACCTTTTTATTCCTAATTTCGCGATGCTGAGACCCTTTCTGCATCCGCCGGTATTCCCCGGCACCCGCCATGCCCGAAGACTTATTCTACTGCTCGGACACTGCACTCATTTCGCCCGGACGCCGTTTAAATTCCTTTGATGATCGATTTTACCAGTTCAACCGGTCTTACTATATGCAGCATTACTGTATGGAGATTTCGGAAGCATACAATATATAATAAGATAAAAAGTATTCCATCACATTGTTGCTATAATATTAACGCCGGTGTTTGCGCAAAATTCACCGGAACGATCGTTCAGGTGAATTCGACGCTAGTATTTCCATCTGCAACAGGCGCTTCTTTCATAAAGTTGAAAATTTCCCCAATAAGATCAGGTATGTTTCCATGAATCAATCAACACAGGTTTACCGCAATCGCAACAAAGAGCTTCTGCCCGGTGTGCTGGGCGTTGATATAAACAATTCGTGGATCCGCCTGTTGTAAATTGCAGGATCGATCAAATTGGTTATTTTTAAGGCAATACGGAAAAGCTGAATTGTATATGCAGATAGCTCAGATCAACACACTCTTTCTCGATATCGGCGGTGTATTACTTACAAACGGATGGGGCAGAAGCTCCCGCAAACTGGCCGCTGAACATTTCAATCTTGACATCGTAGAGTTGAACGAACGCCATCACCTTACGTTTGACACGTATGAGATCGGCAAGATCACGCTCGATGAATATCTTGAAAGGATCGTGTTTTATGAAAGACGCGAATTTTCAATGGAAGAGTTCAAATCATTCATGTACAAGCAGACTTCGCCGTACAATGATTCGATCGCTTTTTTCAAAGAGATCAAACAAAAATACGGGCTGAAAGTGATTGCTGTAAATAACGAGGGAAGGGAGTTGAATGATTACCGGATCAGGCATTTCAAGCTCGACGAATTGTTTGATGCGTATGCATCATCCTGCTATGTAAAATTCCGTAAACCTGATCTTGATATATTCCGTGTGGCCTGTGATATCGCGCGGGTATTGCCACACCAGGCGGCAATGGTTGATGACCGTGAAATGTTCACACAGGTGGCATCAACCATTGGCATCAATTGTTTACATTTCGACAGCCTGGATGGTATCAAAGAAAAATTGAAAACACTGGATCTGCATCATCGCTGATCAGGGCGCAATATTTCTGACCCTGATATTTTTGTAGTAGACGACGCTGTTGGGATCATGCGCCTGCAGTGCAAAAGTTCCGCTTGAGATCAGGCGTTGTTCCATTCCTCTTGGTCGTTCGGGATTGGCAGGTTCTGTATATTCCACAACGGTTTTGTTGTTGATCTTTATGGTCACATGTTTGCCTTTTACTTTGATGTATTCGGTGAACCATTCATTGTCTTTCACATATACTTCTTTCACATCCTGTATAGCATAGAGGCTTCCGGTGCGGCGCCAGTCACTTTGTGAATTGTTTACCTGCACTTCATAGCCTTTTGCGGGCCATCCGTCTTCCTGGTATGCAGTATGAAAATAGATCCCGGAATTAGCTCCCGGCTGTGTCATCACTTCCGCTTCAAATTCAAAATCTTTGAAATCGTGATGTTCACCCTCGTAAAACAAATGAGCTGTTGGCCCTTTTACTACAATATGTCCGCTATCGACAGAGAACGAGCTCGCATTCTTGCCAACTTTCCAGCCGTTGAGTGTCTTTCCATCAAACAGATAAATCCATTTTGATTTTTCCGATTTTGAACAGAAGGCAAACAATCCGATGGATGCCATGATCCCGAGGACAGCGATTATTTTTTTCATATTGATCGTTGATGTTTGTAAAGCTAACGATTTATAGGGAATGTCGTTTGGGATTGGGAAATCCGTGTCACATTGTGGAGCCCGGCGATCTGTCATCGGTCATCGAATCTGCATCATGATTATCTTTGCGGCCATGGATAATGCGTTCGTCCTTTTGCTTGCCGGCTTTCTGATCGGGACTATGGGTACGCTGATCGGTGCGGGCGGTGGTTTTTTGCTGGTGCCTTTATTATTGTTCACACATCCTGGTATGTCGCCGGAATTGGTCACTGCCGTATCGTTGGTTGTAGTTGCCTGCAATGCCATTTCGGGATCGTTGGCTTACGCAAAGTCCGGCCGTATCGACTACAAGGCGGGGATACTGTTTGCTGCGGCAACCATTCCGGGTTCCGTTCTTGGTGTATTTGTTACAAAGTTTATTCCTGTCAATGCCTTTAATGTTGTATTCGGAGTGATACTTGTTGCGCTGGCTGCTTTCCTTTTTTTCAAGAAACGCAGCGAGGCTGGCGATGCAGCATCAACATTGCCATCCGGCAAACGCTTCACGCACCGTGTGCTTACCGACCGCGGCCATGTTGAATACCGCTATTCCTATAATAAATACCGCGGCATGCTGATCAGTGTGATCGTTGGGTTTCTATCTCCGTTACTTGGCATCGGCGGTGGCATCATCCATGTCCCGGCACTGGTCCACTGGCTAAAATTTCCCGTGTATATTGCCACAGCCACCTCGCATTTTATTCTTGCGATCATGGCGACTGTAAGTGTGCTCGTGCATGCGTTGCAGGGAAATTACAATGACCCTTACATTCTTCACATGATCATCTGGCTTGCCATAGGTGTTATACCCGGTGCCCAGATCGGTGCGATGCTGTCTCATAAAGTAAAAGGCGATATCATTGTAAAGGCGCTCGCCGTGTGTCTGGCGATTGTTGGCCTGAGACTGCTTCTTTGAGTTGGGACTATTTAGTTCTGAGACAACGTAAAAAATATCCTATCACGTTTAAAGGTATGGCTGTTTTCATAGGGCACGGTTAAAGGCCAATGTCGTTTAGTTAAGCGCCCGGCGTAGGGCCCCCTCTAAATCTCCCCCTTCAGGGGAGACTTATCACCGCCTGAATTAAGAGAAGTCAAATCGTATTGAATGCTTATATTCTATACGATTTGACTTCTCTTTTATAATGACTGTTCTAAGTCTCCCCTGAAGGGGGAGATTTAGAGGGGGCCCTACGCCAGGCGAGCAAATCGCGTTCCGTTAACTAAACGACATTGGATTAAAATTCAGTGTTGTTTAGTTAAGCCGCATCTTTGTGTATGTTCTTACCGTCCTTCCAGCCTTACCGGTAAAAATTAGCCCGGGAAGGACGATAAGGGAATTCTAGGTGTGCAATTTTGCCTGCGGTTGATGAATTAAAAGGCAATCTGGACCGAAAGGAAGCTTACTCTATTTAACTTTTTCCCGAACATATGCCGGCGTTTGGCTGGTCATTGTTTTTTCATTAAACGCTCAACCTGTATCCTCAATTCATCGCTCCGGTCTTCCCCTTCGCTAAAATCGTAAGTTCAAAAAAAATCTTCTTTTCGTAGGGGTATCACCTCCTCATCTTGTTATCCATAAAAACGAACAACAAGATGACGAAAAAAACTACCATTAAGACATTGCTGTTTTGCCTTTTGCTCGTGAAAGGTGCTATTGCACAGGAGCCGATTAAAACAGTGTTTAAAAAAGGTATACTCAGTTCCGGCGGATATGGTGCGCTGACGAATAAGTTTACGAAGATCCGCGGACAATATGCAAACATATCGGCGATCTACGGTGGCTGGTATATCAATCACCGCCTGCTGGTGGGTATCGAAAGCGCTGCTGTTACGAATAATATTCGGGTGCCATTGCAATTCAGTACGGATCCTGCGCGAAATCGCAGTTATGAATATGGGCAATGCGGTTTGATGACAGAATACGTTGTGGGATCAAACAAACCTATACACTTTGTGTTCCAGTTGTTTGCAGGAGCGGGATTTACGTTGCAGTATGACAGGCATAACTGGCATGATAACTATGATAATAATGTAAGTGACGAGAACTGGTTCTTTGTTACAGAACCCGGTGTGCAAATGGAAGTGAATCTTTTTAAATGGATGCGGTTCAGTCCGGGTATTTCCTATCGTGCCAGTTTTGGAAGTGATGCCGCGGGTATGAAGGATAAGGATATCAGGGGAGTAAGTTATAATGCAACACTAAAGTTTGGTAAATTCTGATTGGCGAAAAGGAAATAAGTAGATGGAAGAATTCCGGGTTGATGACTGATATCAGAAGGTATCGTGTATCAACCCGGAATTGCTGGTAATGATGATTTGTTTATATTCTCAACCACGGGCCTTTCAGGCTTTTCGGGCTGGGAATTAGTTTTCGCGATGTCCTATCGATCAACAAGCCCATTTCTTCTATTGAAATCCACCCAAGTATAGGTTCAACCTCATCAGGTACGACGATTGCGATTGTACATGAATTGCGATCGAGGAAATGAATACGCAATGGCCCGACAACATCGAAGTTATCGATCTGACCATCCGGCAATTGAAATCTTCTTTTTTGCATAAAACGAAGTTCCAGTTTATCGCTGATAGCGCGAGGGATACAAGTCATGGAGAAATCAGCATCCACGATCATATTTACATTGGCCTGTCTTTTATGTTCATTCGTATGGAGAATAAACTTTTCTATAGTGGGATCGCAGGCATTACGCAGTAATATTTCAGTATAAATCATCTGGATATGGTTAATGGTTTAAGTGATAATCCATTGTAAAAATGTCTGCTCAAACTATTCAACTTATACCCTGAAGTTTGGATTATGTTGCCCTTCCGGTGTAACCTTCAATTCTTGTCTTTTTTGATCGATGAATACATCCATTCCTTCGAGAGGAATTGCACCAAGCAATGGTTCACTGTCCCCGGGTAAGACCAGCGCATCACAAGTCACTTCCTGATTTTCAAATCGTGCTTTTAAAGAACTAACGCGATCAAGATCACGGAAACTGCCGTCTGCAAGTTGAGATCTTTTTTTACCGACTACCGGCAAATTCAGTAGTGACTGTATATTTTCATTAATACACATCGTAAGAGATCCTGTATCCACCAGCATATTTACATTGATCTGACGAATCTCTTCTTCTCCAATGATATTGCGTTTGGCAAGACTAATATCCCGGTCATTAATAAGCAAGACTTCAGCATGAATTAATCCCATATGTTTTTTATTTTAGAACATAAAGAAAAACAAACACCCTTTTCTTACCATGGGTTTTTCACCGGCAAAACACGTTTTTTTCTGCATATAAGATGTTCCAGACAGCATGACTGACCTCAAATCCCACAAAAAAGTGCTTAATCAATAGAGCATTCTCTAGCTTATTAGAATTATTCCTACGTTCAAATATTGCTCAAGTTAAAAATCGACGATCGACCATCCAACATCGACCATCGAACATCGGTCTTCGCTACCCTCTGCTCCAGGCGACAACCGCTCAACCCATTTCTTCCAATGCTAATTTGTAATTCACATCTGCTTTTATACTTTTACACCGATTAATTGAGCCTTATGCAAAAACCAGTTCGCTTTCTCGCGCTCGTATCTGTGTTGGTTTTTATTGCTGTTTCGTCTTTTGCACAGGATAGTCTTCGTTTTAAACGCGATTCAACCAATCGCAGTGATACCAGCCGCCGCAACGATACCACCCGGTTCCGCCGCAACCGCGATCTTGGCTCACTTTTCGCCGACTCATCCAAACTCACCAGCAGCGACTATCAGCTCCGCATAGAAAAGACCTATGCCGTACTGTCAATGATCAGGAACCGGAGTGATCTTGGCCCGGAAGTGACGGATATCGGTGAAAAACTTGCCGACAGCGATTCTTCGCTGATCGTGCTGAAGGATAATATCATCAACAACAGCCAGGCACTCAGTCTGCGGAACCTTCAGATGTTCCGCACCCTTCTGACCAATATTCAACAGGATATCGAGTATCAGCGTGGTATCCTGGATAGCACCGAGACTGATCTTAACCAGCTCCGCCGCGAAATGAAGAACCTGGTGGCTGATACCATTCTCCGTGATCTCTGGCGCGACTCAGCGAACAGGCAGCTCTTCGCGCCGCAATTAAAAGATATGCGCGAGGCCTGGCGTTCCAGCACAACTGAATTAAAAGGAAGTCTTGCACTGGTGAATCAGCTGCAAACACATAATTCCGGCAATGCGATCACTACTGCTGCGTTGATTGAAAAAGTTGATAATCTTTTGATGAATTCGTTTTCGCGCGTGTTCGGCAAAGAGTTCAATTATCTATGGGAACCAACGCCGGACAGCTCGCTGAATAAATTGCGTGCGGCTTATGAGCGCGCTTATTCAGGAGAAAGGAAAGCACTCCGTTATTATTTTAAGGATAGTGTAAATAAGCGGTTATTCCTTTTGCTGATCGGCTTGTTATTTGGTATTTGGGCATACCGAAACATTTTCCGGTTGAAAAAAGCAAACGCGATGGAGATATTGAAAGGCTCGCAGGTGGATTACCTGTATCCGTTTTATATCGCTTCAGCGTTGGTGGTCATTTTTACACTGGCGCCATTGTTTGATCTTGATGCACCTTCGGTGTATATCGAATCCATGCAGTTTTTGCTGATACTTACGCTGACATTTATCTGCTGGAAAAAATGGCCGCGAAGATTATTCTGGTATTGGATCGCCATGGTGTTATTATACATTTCTTTTTCATTCACACATCATATCCTTGTTCCCGGTGTATTGCAGCGAAGCTGGCTGATCCTGCTCAATATATTATCGGTTGTGTTTGGTTCATTATTTCTTCGCGGTATGAAGAACCATCTGCATTTGCGTGGCTTCCTCCGGTTTGTGATCATCCTGCATAATATCATGAACGTGCTGGCCATTATCTGCAATTTGTTTGGAAGATTTTCACTTGCACAGATCCTTGGCAATACGGCGATCTTTTCTTTCACGCAGGCGATCGGACTGGCAGTATTCAGCCGCATTATGGTGGAAGCGATATTGCTGCAGATCGAAGCAAGCCGGATCAAACAGGGCGTTCGCAATTCATTCGATTACCAGGCTGTATTAAAGGCGTTCAATGGTCCCGTCCTGTTCCTTGTATTTGTATTATGGCTGATCGTATTCACCACCAACCTGAATATCTACAACACCTCAAAAGATCTTTTTGTAGCAGTGATGGAAAAACAGCGCAGTATCGGCAGC
Organism: Citrobacter freundii; assembly: GCA_003243445.1. Taxonomy (GTDB): domain Bacteria; phylum Bacteroidota; class Bacteroidia; order Chitinophagales; family Chitinophagaceae; genus Terrimonas_A. The sequence continues at coordinate 21,894 of QFQQ01000023.1, read as the reverse complement.
GCCGGATTTACCATTGGCGGGGTGTTATTATTTTTCCTGATCATCTGGTTTGCGCATCTTCTGCAAAAATATGTGGGCTATTTCTTTGGCGATACAGGTAACGAAGAAGTACAGAATAAACGTCAGCGTTCGCGTATGCTGATCGCAAGGCTGATCGTACTTTGTCTTGGTTATTTGCTTGCCGTCGCAGCTTCCGGTTTACCCGTTGATAAGATCACGATCGTGCTTGGTGCATTGGGTGTTGGTATCGGTCTTGGTCTGCAAAACATCGTAAGCAATTTTGTATCCGGCATCATCCTGATTTTTGACAGGCCTTTGCAGATCGGCGATTCCATAGAGATCGGGGACAAGGCCGGCAAGGTCCGCGAGATCGGGCTAAGATCCAGCACACTGATGACGAATGATGGCGCGGAAGTGATCATTCCCAATGGAGATGTATTATCACAGCACATCACCAACTGGACGTTAAGCAATAATCAGCAACGTCTTGCTATCTCGATGGCAATAGCAGGCACGAGTGATATTGAGAAAGTATCCAGCATCATCACAAACACCATTATTCATTCAGGATATGTGATAGAAGGCTCCAGGCCTCAGATCGAATTTACAGGCATCAAAAAAAATGAATTCGATCTGAAAGTACATTTCTGGTGTAAAGATGTTTTCAAAGCAGCGGAAGCGAGAAGTTCAATTCTGTATTTGTTGCATAAGGAATTGGGGGAGGAGGGTATTTCGATAGAGGCGTAGGGGGTAATTTCAAAAGTTCCAGAGGTTTCAAAAGTTCCAGAGGTTTCAGAGGTTTGATATGTTTGGGAGGTTGTGTAGTTCGTATTTACATAATGTTGAACCGCTTCAACCGAAGAGTTATGTTTCGTTTACAGACTATTGGTGTGCGGTGGAATTACAATTGACAGGTCAATACGGGGTAGTTAATGTTTTCGTTTGTGTCGTTGAGATGTATGCTTATCATAGACGACGATCGCGCATTCCTCACCCACAATTAAAATTGTGGGCTAAACGACCGGCCTGCATTCGGGAAATTGATTCGAATAGTGAGCTGATGGAAATAACTGCTCAGTTATTTTGAAGTGCAACTAGCCCACAATTTTAATTGTAGGTGAGGAGTGCGCGATCTATTGGCAGTTGATAGTGTCTTCCTGATGCTTTCAAAGGAATCTGCTTTGCAAAATGAATTCAATTGAGCAGCTATTCACTTTAAAAATAGATCGATCATTAGCCATCGCCGTCTTACCGGACAGCAGTACTCCCGAGATTAACCATAACCTTTTCAGGATCGCATACACAACCCTGGGGAATAAAATTTATTGCTGTACTGAATGACTCCGCCAACTTCCCAAACTCCCCAAACCTCTCAAACCTTTCAAACCTCTGAAACCTCTGAAACCTCTGAAACCTCTGAAACCTATTTCTTCCTCCCCAACCACAACAACCCATCCACAATAAACCTGTTCTGCACCTCATTCGCAAACTGAAACGACAATTCCTTATTCGTCCCGCCTTCATAATCGATATCGTTATGACCCATATTAACATAGATCATCCTGTAGTATTTGTTCGTCCATGCAACAGGATAGTAGCCGCTATGCCAGATCTCGTGTTGCTTTGGACCTGTACCAAGTGGAAAACTTGATGAATCGATTGCCAGCAGAATCTGTATCGAGTCATTCTTACGGAGATCTTTTTCCCAGCTATACCATTCATTCGGCGATGATTTGAAAGTGGCCGGAAGATTTTTGACAGCAGGATGGGAAGGAGCTTCCACCCTGAGTACCGCTGAGGTCGGGCGCCAGGTATTTCCTTTGTATTGACCTGAACCAAGAAAATGATCATGATACCAATCCCAGTTTTGCTGCACCGCCGACGGCGTCAATGCAAAACCCGCAAAATGAAAACCCATCCATGCTCCACCATGCTCCATGTACCGCTGAAAGGCGGCGCGCTGCTCGGGTTTTTCGGGACGGGTGTCAAGGAATAATACCACCTGGTATTTTGCAAGAAATGTATCATTCAGGTTATTCCAGTTTGATGTGGAATCATAGGAGAAATTATATTTTTTCGCCTGCTCAGGGAACCAGCGGTTGGCTTCATGAACATAGCTGATATGCGCCTGATCGGCTTTGGCTGTATAGAATGCAATGACCTTGAATGCGGGTTTATTTTTCTGTGAAAAAACATGGAGAGACAATAGTACAAGCAACAGTGTGGCCGGCAATGATCGTTTTATTGTTTTCATCGTTGAGTTGATAAATGAGAATGGATAATGAAAATAACTCTTTTATCGATCAGCCCGGGCTGCTTTCACGAAAACGATTTCAGATCGTCTTGACCGGAATGATCGGGCAGAGAGGAAGATCATCAGCCTTTTTTCACAGTTCAATACCGGTAAATGACCATTGATGTTAATGGTTGTTTTTTGCAGAAAAGAGCTGTCATATTTTTCCGCAAATGAATAACACGGAGCAGGATATCAACCAATCGCTAAGGCGTTTGCAATGGTTTCGCTATTGCGAGGGCGTTTGTATTCTTTTTGCACTGCAGTTGTTCTTTATGCTTTCAAAAAAGAGAGGCCGGAGAACAGGTGATTTCAACTGGCGCTGACAGGTTCTGCAGCTGTTCCCGCAATTCATGCCCTTCAGGCTGCCACTCACTCATCTATTCTGCCGGTGATACAGCGGCGGCATTTTCATTTTTTCAAATCAGTAATTTTATCGAAAGAACGGCAATGAACGAAGACATTAAAATACTCAAGACTGAAATTCTTTCCGATCACTGGTATGTTTTAAAAAAGATCACTTATGAATTTAAAAAGAATGGTGAATGGGTGACGCATACACGCGAGGCATACGACAGGGGAAACGGAGCAACGATCCTTCTCTATAATAAAGAACAGGGAACTGTTATTCTCACGCGACAGTTCCGCCTGCCAACATTCATCAACGGCAATGCATCCGGCATGCTGATCGAATCCTGCGCGGGCCTGCTGGATAAAGACAATCCCGAAGATGCTATCCGCCGCGAAACAGAGGAGGAAACAGGCTACAAGATCACCGATGTCCGCAAGATATTTGAAGCTTATATGTCACCAGGCTCTGTCACCGAGATCGTTCATTTTTTCGTGGCCGAATACAGGCAGGAAATGAAAGTAACCGAAGGCGGTGGCGTTGAGCACGAACAGGAAAATATTGAAGTGCTGGAATTGCCACTTTCAACAGCTATTGAAATGGTAAAGACAGGGGAGATAAGGGATGGGAAGACGATTATGTTGTTGCAGTATGCTGAGATCAATTCGCTGGTGAGATACTGATGGATGTTGGATGTTGAATGTTCGATGTTCGAAAACATCAGGCGAATTCGGGGTTTTAATCCGGGATCCGAACATCGATCATCGAACTAAACTTTACGCAAAAACCTCACACACAAAAACACACTCGAGCACGACAACCCCGCAATAAACCCAATCCAAATTCCTGAAGCACCCATGCCTGCTTTGAACGCAAGCAGGTAACCGAGTGGAATACCAATCACCCAGTAGGCGATAAAGATCAGGATGGTCGGGACTTTTACGTCTTTTATGCCGCGAAGTAATCCCGCACCGATCGCCTGGGTGGCATCGGAGATCTGGAAGATAGCCGCCAATACAAGCAGGAGAGAAGCCATCTTTATTACGTTGATATTATCGTTGAAACCTTTGGGTAATACATTTCTCATGACGATGAACAGGGTGGCGCAGAACATCCCATAGATCAAGCCGGTGATCAGCGTGCTTTTTCCAATTGTAAGTATCTTAATTCTGTTCCGTGTACCAAATGCATTGCTCACGCGGATGGAACTTCCCTGTGCCAGGCCCAATGACACCATAAAAGTGAATGAAGCACATGTCAGCGCGATCTGGTGCGCGGCCTGTTCGGTCGCGCCAATACTGCCAATGATGATTCCGGATACAGCAAATGCGCCGCCTTCCATTCCTATCTGTAACCCGCTTGGAATGCCGATATGCAGCAATTCACGAATCGTTTGTGTGTTGATCTTCCATTGATTCTTTCTCACCGCCACATAGCGCCTGAAGATGGGATGCCAGAGAATGACTGCTCCAAGGGACAGGAACATCAATGTCCGCGTGATCAGCGTGCTCCAGCCGGCGCCCACGAGTTCCAGTCGCGGCAAACCCCAGTTGCCAAAGATCAGCAGCCAGTTGAGAAAGATATTCAGTGGAACGCCGGCCAGTGTAATGATCATCGCGGTTCTTGTCTTCTCCAGGCCATCCGCAAATTGTTTGAGTGACATGAACAGCAGCATCGGGATCACGCTCCATCCCATCAATTGCAAAAAAGGCATGGCCAGTGCAGCAACTTCAGGATCCTGTTTCAGCTGAAATAAGATGCCTTTGCCCAGTTCAAGCCCCAGTGAAATGATCAATGCGGTTACCGCGCAAAGCCAGAATCCATTATAAAAGTAGTGTGATACTTTTTGTGCATCTTTTCTTCCGTGTGACATAGATACCAGTTGCGATACGGAGATGGTCATGCCGATCCCCACAACAAATGGTATGTTCAGCACGGCCAGCACCAGCGATGCTGCGGCGAGTTGTTTATATCCCAATGCACCCGCCATTGCGGTATCGATCAGGTGCAGCGCCATCTGGGCAATTTCTCCGAATATGATCGGTAAAGAAAGTTGTAGTGTTTTCTTCGCTTCGTGCCTTAAACTGTATTCCATATCATCGACAAGCAGGAGGCTTCCTCCGGTTAAACATCATTGATCCGGCAAAGATAGGGAGGACGGGAGAGAAGATGGAACGCAAGTGAGGACGACGGACCGCGGAACGCAAATGAAGACGACGGACCGCCGACCGCAGACCGCAGACGATTCTTTCGGAATGAAATTGCTTTGAATAATCGGATAGTTAGTTTAGTTTGCTTAATATGCAGGCTCATTGCAAAAAGATAGCCTCTCTGTTCTGAATCAATGGACATTACTAATAAATGAATAATTCCGCGGTCCGCGGTCTGCGGTCCGTCGTCTAAAAAAAATCTCATGAGTAAAGTATGGTTCATCACCGGCTGTTCAACAGGCTTTGGCCGCGAGATCTCAAAGCTTGTATTGGAACTCGGTCATAAAGCAGTTGTTACAGCGCGTAATCCAAATGATGTGCAGGATATCGTTTCACAGTTTCCCGGTGCAGCCATTGCCTTGAAACTGGATGTCACAAAACCTGCGGAAGTAAAAGCTGCAGTACAACAGGCCGTTCAGAAATTCGGCAGGATAGATGTGCTGGTGAACAACGCGGGCATCGGTTATTTCGGTGCGATAGAAGAAAGCGAAGATGAAGAGGTAAGAAGGATGTTCGAGATCAATTTTTTTGGACTGGCACAGGTTACCAAAGAAGTATTACCGGTGATGCGTAAACAACGCAGTGGTCACATCGTGAATATATCGTCCGTTGGCGGATTGGTGGCATTTCCGGCAGTCGGTTTCTATAATGCTACAAAGTTTGCCGTTACCGGTTATTCAGAAGCACTGGCAAAAGAAACCGCTCATCTTGGTATAAAAGTGACTGTGGTGGCGCCAAGCGGATTCCGTACTGACTGGGCCGGACGTTCTGCAAAGAACAGCCAGGTGGTCATTGAAGACTATGCGGCCACCGCGCATGTTAATAAAGACACGATCCGTGGTTACAGCGGCAATCAGCCCGGTGATCCCGTTCGCGCGGCAAAAGCAATTGTAAAAGCAGTAGAGTCGGAAAACCCGCCATTACGTTTATTGCTCGGTGCCGGGGCATTGAAAGGCGCAAGAAATAAACTGGCAGAACTGCAAAAAGATTATGATACGTGGGAAGAAACAACGCTGAATGCGGATCATCCCAAAGAATGATCTCTGTTAACTAACCCAACTTATTACCCTACAGTCGTTCGATGACCGATGGCTGATGGTCGACTTAATGCCATAGAAGGACATAACCCGTAATAGAGCGATGAAATGGTCGATAAGCTGAAGGACCTTCAGCCAAAAGGGAGGAAACCGGCCATCAGCCATAGAACTGCCTGGAGTTATAATTAGCAAGTTGGGTTTACTAACTCAACCTGTCAGTTATAGCTTTACGACCATTCGATGGCCCGATGACCGATGGACGGATTAAGAGGCGCATTCCCTGATCATAAAATTGCTTTTGCGATAAATGATATCATTACAGGTGGGATACACAGCTTGAGTTTTGCACTCAACTGATCAATGGATCTGTAAGTTAAAATAACAGGGAATAGCCTAAATTGCGGACGGTGCTTTTTATACACCGTTCGTTATGAAATTCATCCTGTTTGGAACATTGCTGGGTTTATTCTTTATAAATAATGATAACCCCGTCAATAATACGGTCAACCCCGTTGTAACCGATTCTATTCCTTCCCTGTTGAAAGGCGAATTCGTAGATGATTATGATATTCATTACACGGTCAGCGATTCACTTTTCTTTATGCATCCCCGTGCGAAATATCATATCATTAAATGGAATACAAAGGATCAGTATTTCATAGCCAGGAATGACACGATCAATCCCAGCGAAAAAGGCCTCTATTCCCGCATCGATTACATGTATTTCGAAAACATGGCTCCCTGGGGTTGGGGCTTTTGCCTGACCGTTTATGATGCCAAAACAGATGCGCAGGCGGAAACGCAGGCTGTTGCAGACAGGAAAAATCCGAAAAAGGGGTGTAATGGGTTTCCGTTTTCGAGAATGAAGAGGGTGGGGAAAGATGATGTTAGATGATCGATGTTCGATGGTCGATCTCAAGCTGAAAAGCATTCAAGACAGAACCTTTCAGATAACGGAGGGTTTTTGTTTTTATAAGTCCGGCTTTGATCAAACCCGACCATCGAACATCGACCATCCAACATCCCTGGATCTGCGATCTTGGCATGTTTTTCTCCCCCTTCCTCAAAAACACCCTCCCATGAGAGCAATCTGGACGGGCTCTATTGGCTTCGGACTGGTCAATATCCCGGTAAAAATGTACAGCGCTGTAGAAGAAAGTACACTCGACCTGGATATGCTGGATAAAAAAGACCACGCCAATATCCGGTTCAAACGCGTGAATGAGAGTACCGGCAAAGAAGTAGCCTGGGAAAATATTGTACGGGGATACCTGCTGAACGATAAGTATGTGGTACTGGATAAGTCTGATTTTGAAAAGGCAAGTCCGGAAAAGACAAGGCATATTGAGATCACGCAATTCGTGGAAGAGACCGAGATCGACAGCACTTATTTTGAATCGCCCTATTATCTCGAGCCTGAAAAAACCGGTACACGTGCTTATGCATTGTTGCGGGAAGCGTTGGAAAAATCCGGAAAAGCCGGGGTCGGACTTTTTGTGATGCATAACCGCGAGCACGTTTGCATCATCAAGGCACTGGACAATGTGCTTGTATTGAACAGGATCCGTTTTCCGCAGGAGATCCGTTCCCCTAAAGATCTTAACCTGCCTGCAACAAAAAGCAAACCCACGGAATTGAAAATGGCTGTAAGCCTGATCGATCAGCTGACGAAGCCGTTTGATATCAGTGCATTCAAAGATGAATATACCGACAAGCTGTTAAAGATCATTAAAGCAAAGGCAAAAGGAAAGAAAACGCCTTTCAAACCGATGAAAGTGGTACACTCCACTACAAAAGATCTGATGGAACAGTTGAAGGCAAGTCTTTCCGGTCATAAAAAGAAAGCTTCATGAGTCTGACAACATACAATAAGAAAAGAGATTTTAAACAAACGGCGGAACCGCGCGGAACGAAAGCTGCTTCAGGTAAGTTCAGGTTTGTGGTGCAACGTCATAATGCTTCTAGGCTTCATTATGATTTCCGTTTAGAACTTGGTGGTGTATTGAAAAGCTGGGCTGTACCAAAGGGGCCGTCACTGAACCCATTGCAGAAACGATTAGCGGTGGAAGTGGAAGATCATCCGGTCGGCTATATTGGTTTCAAAGGTGATATTCCCGAAGGAAATTATGGTGCCGGTCATGTGGATATATGGGATAAGGGAACCTTCACACCGGTGAACGAAAAGCATGAAGATATCTCTGAAAAAGAAGCGCTGGCATGGTTGAAAAAAGGAGAACTGAAGTTCAGGATGAAAGGCGATAAATTAAACGGAGAGTTTGTATTGGTCCGTTTGAAAAAAGATAATGAAAAGAACTGGCTGCTGATCAAGCATCGTGATGAGCATGCGGTGAACACAGTTTATGATGCCGAGAAAGTAAAGGATAAGCCGGTTAAAACGATCGCTCAAGTTCGCAGTGGCAGACCCAAAAAGCTGAAGGGTTTTATAAGTCCCATGCTGGCAACTATTACAAAAATGCCGTTTGATGATAAAGACTGGATCTTTGAGATCAAATGGGATGGCTACCGCGCTGTGGCAGAAACGGGCGGTAAGGAAGTGAAATTGTACTCGCGGAACGGTCTTGACTTTACATCGCGTTTCCCTTCCATATTGCAATCTTTGCAAAAGTTGAAACATAAAGCCGTACTGGACGGAGAGATCGTTCTGTTGAATGACAAAAATCTTCCCGATTTTCAGAAGCTGCAGCATTATGAAAATTACCTGAATCATCCGCTCGTATATTATGTATTCGATCTGCTGGAGCTTGACGGGAAAAGCACGGAAAAGCTCCCCCTTATCGAAAGAAAAAAGATGCTGAAGAAACTGATCGGAAAGAATAAAGTGATCCGTTATTGTGATCATATTGAAACAAACGGAACCGGCTTTCTCGAGCAGGCGAAACTACAGGGACTTGAAGGTATTATTGCAAAGAAGAAAGACAGTCAGTATACAGAAGGCTATCGGAGCAAGGAATGGCTGAAGATCAAGAACGTGCAGACCACCGAAGTGGTGATTGCCGGATATACGAAACCAAGAGGAGCGCGTGAACATTTCGGTTCACTGATCGTAGCCAATAAAAAAGGACGGACCTGGCAATACCGTGGACATGTTGGGACCGGTTTTTCTGTCGATACACTGGCTTCATTGAAAAAGGAAATGAAGCCGCTGGAAACAGGCACATCGCCGTTCAAAGGAAAAGTGCCGGTGAACGATGAAGTCACCTGGCTGAAACCGAAGCTGGTGGCGGATATTGGTTATACAGAGATTACGAAGGATCAGATCTTCCGTCATCCTGTGTTTCTGCGTTTGAGAGATGAAAAATCTGCAAAAGAAGTAAATGAAGAAGTAGTGGAAGAGATCAAAGACGTGAAGCGTTCGGAAGAAAGGAAGATCGGCCCGCATAAAGTAACACTCAGCAATACGCATAAAGTATTCTGGCCTGATGAGGGCTATACGAAGGGCGATGTGATCGATTATTATGAAAAGATCTCTCCGTATATATTACCGCATATAAAGGGACGGCCGTTATCATTAAAAAGAAATCCAAATGGCATTCGTGATGAAGGATTCTTTCATAAAGACGCGGGAGAGAATGCACCCTCTTTCGTGGATGTATTCAAATATAAAAGTGGCGATGGGAAAGTGATCGATTATATTGTTTGTAACAATAAAGCCACATTGCTTTATCTCGCCAATCTTGGTTGTATTGAGATCAATCCATGGAACAGCAAAACAACGACGAAGAATAAACCCGGCTGGATGGTGATAGATATCGATCCTTCGGATAAAAATACATTTACAGAAGTGGTGGATACGGCACTGGCTGTAAAAGAAGTGCTGGCTAAAGCAGGGATAAAGGGTTATTGCAAAACATCCGGCTCGTCGGGATTACATGTATATACACCGATGAAAAACAAATACGATTATGAGGAAGTAAAAGACTTTGCAAAGCTCATCGCGCAGCATGTGCAGGAATTATTACCGAAGACCACCACCCTGGAACGTTCACTCTCAAAACGTGGTCCGAGGATCTATATTGATTACCTGCAGAACCGTATTGGTCAGACGCTGGCCTGTGCCTATAGCCTGCGACCTGTTCCCGGTGCGCAGGTTTCAACACCACTGGAGTGGAAGGAAGTGAATCATAAACTGAAGCCCTCACAGTTTACGATTGAGAATATTTTTGAGCGGTTGAAAAAGAAGGGGGATCTGTTTAAAAATGTACTGACGGGAAGTACGGATCTGAAGAAGTCGATGAAGGTGCTGGACAGGTTGTAATAGCGCATCAGATTGAATGGTCGAACCGCTTGAAACAGCGTAATGTATATCCGTAGTGAGCACCGCTACACCTCTCCGGGCGGCAGCCTGGTGTGCACGAGCGGTTCAAACTTTTAATGCGTTTTACTTATCGTGCAGATTATATCTCCACGCCCGTATCTTTGAGATCAACACATTCTCCATGATCTACTACAAAATCCCTGCTCCACCCGGGCTCGCGTCCTACGTGCGTTTCTTCTGGGTACTGGAAGGATCTTTGTCAGGCGGTGAATCTTATATTCATCGCTCGGTAGCAGACGGCAGTGCGGAGATGATCTTTCACTATAATGGTTTATTTGAAACATTAAAAGGCCCATCCACTACGACTGCATTCCGTGCGGGAGTGGACGGCCAATCCAGCCAGTTCCGGCGTTACCAGGTACAGGAAAGCTTTGGCATCTTTGGCGCGTATCTTTTTCCTTATGCAATACCTGCATTGTTTGGTCATGCCGCGCATGTGTTAAGCAATCAGATGCCGGACCTGCATACACTGCTTGGCCAGGAGGGAAAAGATCTGGAAGAGCGAATGATGATGGCAGCAGATAATGACGAGCGAATGTCTGTCTTATCCAAATTTTTATTGAACAGGCTGCGAAAATATCAGGCGCCCTGGTCCGGGATCTTTGCCGCAATCAGTCATATCATTCAAACAAAAGGAACGACAGATGTGAAGGCTCTGGCTGCCAATGTTTGTTTATCCACGAGGCAGTTTGAACGGAAGTTCAAAGAGTCGGCGGGTTTTTCGCCCAAACTTTATTCGAGGATCACCCGCTTTCAGGCTGCTATTGCAAAATATGGCAATGTGAATAAGTCGCTGGCAGATGTGGCGTATGATTGTGGGTATTATGATCAGTCGCATTTTATCCATGATTTCAAAGAATTCTCCGGTTATCATCCGCGGCATTATTTCAAAGAGGAAACGGAGAGCACACGATGGAAGGAAAGTGAGCAGGAATGATGTCGTGTTTATCCAATTTTATTTTCCGGCAGGCAGTTAGCTTTGTCATTCATCAAAACGATTTCAACATGAATATTCCGCAAGGGCATCAGGCTGTGATGCCTTACCTGATAATGGATGATGCAGATGCTTTCATGACTTTTGTAAAGGCCGTATTTTCCGCTGAAGTAACGCATGAATCCCGTAATGAGAATGGCAGACTGGGGCACTGTGAGATCCGGATCTCCGGGAGTACGATCATGTTCTCCAATAGCACGGATCAATGGAAAGCAAGTACCGTCAGCCTTTTTGTGTATGTAGAAGATGCAGATACTGCCTTTCATAAAGCTGTTGAAGCCGGCGGTATTGTCATCCTTCCGTTGGAGGATAAAGATTATGGACGAAGCTGCGGCGTGGAAGACCCGCAGGGGAATATCTGGTGGATCACGTCGGTGAAGGGGTGATCATCAACTACCGGTCAGTATGTTCGCAATGGAATGCGCGCTGAGCGATCAAAGTGTTGTTATTTTTTTCAGACGGTCTTTTCACCAATTGACCGGTCAGGATATTCAGTCCCGTCGCTTTATTTTTGGTTACTTTTAGACAGGTAACCAATACCATCATGTTTTTGCTGAACCGTTTAACTGCGATGTCTCTGATGCTGCTTGCTGCGGGTATACCTGTGACACGCGAGAGGATCGTTGACGCTACAGCCGTAAAACATTGGATGATCCCATCCGTTTCTTCCATGGATTCCATAGCTCCGGGGCAATTGCCGCAGCAATTCAAGATCGATCCGATCGTTACAACAGATTCTGCGGATTGTGTCATTCCTTTTACACGAGTGGGTAACCTGATCGTGGTCAAGGGCCGTGTGAATGATGTGGAAGGGAACTTTATCCTGGACACGGGCGCGCCTAAACTGGTGCTCAATCTTACTTATTTCCGTGATTATCCTTCTGCGGCTCCGGAAGATGAAGCCGGCGGTATTACCGGCGGCGGGTCTGGCAACAGCCCCACACACGTTGAAAAATTTGGCTTCGGCCCCGTTCATTATGAACGCCTGGAGGCCGACCGGGTGAACCTTGGTCATATTGAGAACAGCAAAGGGATCAAAATACTGGGTTTGATGGGCGTTCAGCTCTTTCGCAAATTTGAGATGATCCTCGATTATGAAAAAAATGTGATCCATCTGCATCTGATCACCCGGAAAGAATCGTCTACCTACAAACATGAGATGCTGGCCGATACTTCACAGTACAACGAATTTCCAATCGATCTGATGGAAGATAAACTGATCACTTACGGTGAAATGGTGGGCAAGAAACTGATCTTTGTGATCGATACAGGTGCGGAATCAAATGTCCTGGATAGCCGGCTGCCGAATAAGATTTTCGAGAACGTAGCCATTACCCGCCGTATCTTACTGACCGGCAGCGGAAACAAGAAAGTGGAGGCGCTTTATGGCGATATGAAGAACATGCGCCTCGGAACGCTTGATATCGCCAGTTTACCGGTGCTTGTAACAAATCTTGAAAAGATGTGTTTTTCCTATAATAAATGTCTGGATGGAATGTTGGGATTCGATTTTCTATCCATGCATAAAATAGGTTTTAATTTTGTGAAAAGGAAAATGTACATATGGAAATAATGAGTACCGGATATAAACGCAGGGCTGTACGGATCTGTACAATGCTTTTGTGGCTGGTGCTGATCACTGCCGGAAAAGGAATGGCGCAGCCGCCGGTGAAATCTTACACGGTAAAGGATGGACATATGTACATTGCACTTGGCAAAAATCTCCAGGATGCCTCGATCGACAGCTTTATCACGCAATTTGATCTGCAGGATCTTTCTTTAAAATCATTTATCAGGGGAATACATCTTGATTCGCTGGCAAAGCTCGGCTGGAAGGTTAAGATCAATAATAAAGAAATTTTTGTGATCAGCAAACCACTGATGGGTGTCGACAATTTGAATAACCCCGCGGAGAAGATCATCATGGCGGAGAAGAAGCCGAGTTTCGCAGAGTTGTTTCCTTCAGTAAGCAATCTGATCACCTATGGTGTGAATCGCTTTAAGCGAAAGTATAGTTTTACCTCGCGTGATTCGGTGGTGACTTTCTATCTGCGGAATTATACCGGGGCGTCACTGGTAAGGCTTGCCGGAAGCTTTAATGAATGGTCGCCCGACGCACTCTCTATGAAAAAAACAGATAGCGGTTGGGTAGCGAATGTTGTTCTTGCGCCGGGCAAATACTGGTATAAATTCATTGTTGATGGAAGATGGATCACTGATCCTGATAATACATTGAATGAAAATGACGGTTTGGGAAATGTGAACTCCGTATTTTTCAAAACCAATTATGTATTTCAGTTGAAGGGTTATTCAAATGCACGAAAGGTTTATCTCGCAGGAAGTTTTAATAACTGGCAGGAGAGAAGCCTGGCTTTGCAGCAAACTGATGGAGGCTGGGAATTGCCGGTCTATCTTGCGGATGGCACACATACATATCGTTTTATTATAGACGGAAATTGGACAGTTGATCCGGGCAATCCGCAGAAGTTGCCGAATGAGTTCAATGATTTTAACTCGGTGATACGGATCGGTAAGCCCTATCTGTTCCGCCTTGAGGGTTTCCAGGAGGCGAACCAGGTGGTATTATCTGGATCATTCAATAAATGGCGCCATGATGAATTATTCATGACGAAGAAATCGGGCGGCTGGGAGATCCCTTATACACTTGGTCCGGGTAACTATGAATATAATTTCCTTGTTGATGGAAGAACGGCAAGGCCAGCCGGATCAAACAGCGATGGGAATATGTTTTTTATCATTCAGCCAAACTTCACCTTCCGGTTAAAGGGATTTGCTGATGCAAAAAAGGTAGTACTCGCGGGTGATTTCAATAACTGGTCACCGAATGCTTTCGAGATGAAAAAGGAGGGAGATGAGTGGGTGTTGAAAGTGAATTTATCGATGGGTAAGCATTTGTATAAGTTTGTGGTTGATGGAAAGTGGATCATGGATCCGGCCAATAAATTATGGGAGCAGAATGAGCATAGTACCGGTAATTCGATTGTGTGGATGGGGGAGTGAGATGGTGGGAATGCCAAAAACAAAAAACTCACATTATTTAACTGTGCGGCAACGGTAATGATCCCGGTCCCTTGAAGATGATTGAATAAGCGGAAATGAATTCAAAGATGGGCCGAAAGGATTATTTGGAATAAAGTAAAAAAGAACACCGCAGTGTAGCCGGAAAATAGTTGTAAAAGCAAGCTCGATAAGGCCTCCGGTATGTCCCTGGCGCAGGAAGCCTGGCAACAGTATTCAGAACAAAAAAGCAGAGACACAGATTGTCTTAGTAATATAGACATATCTGAGTAGCTGCTTCTCCTGATCCGGGTAATCTTTTAATGCCACAGTGCCAAGCGAGATCGTGAACTTTACAGGGATGCGTTATTCACGAACTACTTCCATATCTCCTTTCTCGTTCATCTTCCGAACTCTCCAGCCATCGCTCAGCTTTATTTCATAGAACTCGCCTTTAATGATGTCTCCTTCAATGGAGATAGGTAAAGGAAATACGAATTTTCTTCTGTCTGCGGCCCCAAGTATTCCGGCATAACCAAGGGTGTCTTTGCCATCAATCGTAGAAAAACTGCCAAAATTTTTTCCGGAACGGTCCTCTCCTTTTATTCTTGAATAAACGGTTCCCTTATCTTCCAGTGTCATTGTTCCATTCATGTTGAATGAACAGCTGAACGTGTCGTTCACCAATTTTACGGTCAATGTCGGCTGATTGATCAGCATGTCCGTATAGTACCGGATCCTCTTTTCATTTTCTTCTTTTCTGTTAAGTTCCTGGCGGTGGATCCCTGCGTAATTGCTCCGCTTGTTGGAGGCAGCAACCAGTCGGCCTGCGGTATCGATCTTTCCGGCTATTTTTTCATAAATGTCCAGGAAGTTGTACGTGTGGTCAAGTCCTGTCTTCCATTTCAATCCAAGGTGATCGAACAAGATGCCGTAGGCCAGGCCGGTGGCATAGGGAAATGGCCGGGTATAGGTGGCCGCCAGTTCCCGCTCGTTTATTTCATGGATGGCTCTTTCATATTTATCCGGAAAAGAAGACAACCGATAACCGGTGTAATTGGCCATTCCTTCAAGCGTTTCTATCTGTATCTCTTTGTCAAGAAACGATAGGTAGGCAGATTGACGGAGTTTCCTGTAACGTAAGGCGTCTTCCAGCATTTGCCTGATCAGTTTTAGAGATCTCTTTTCCCGGGAGGCTTGCAATGCGTTTTTTAATGCAGCATATTCCAGCCGGAGCCATTGGCGTGCGTCGTAATTGTCGAGGTAGGGAATGGCATCCCCTGAAAGTTTGACTTTGCTATATTGCAACACATGGAACATTTCGTGGATGATGGTGGCGCTGCTGTCGGCAAGATAGCTGGTCGTGACGATGGCATAGTCTTTCCCGTTATACGGTTGAACGGAGTTGGTCTGGCTTAAAGTATTTGGTGGGGCTTTTGCAGTGTAAAGCGAGCTGTCTGAGGCCGTGCCTCCCGGGAAGGGATGAATGCTGTAGAGGTTGTTTTCCGGGTCGAGCACGAGGAAGTTGTCCGTCCAGATAACCTCACCCCAAAGCTGACCGTTGTCTGCAATAAGCAACCGTTTTGCCTTCAGCAATTCAGTCCTGACGCGGGCTCTGGTTCTTGCCGGAAGTGTGCGCTTGTTTTCAATAACTTTTTCCAGCAAAGGTTTCCAGCCGGGCAAGTCATGCATCTTTTCCAGGTCGGTATCCCGGGAAAGGTGATCATAATTCGAATAGAACCGGTTGTCTGCGAGATAATGCAGGATAAGGAGTGCCTCATCGAAATTTCCGTTGAGTGAATAAATGCAGGCGCCATCATAAAGCTGATTTGATTGTAATCGGTAGCCGGAAAGTGAAAAAGCCTGTGTAAATGAAGCCGCGGCGTTTGTATAGTCTTTTTGTTGGTAAGCCGTCATGGCCTTCGTGTACAGTGTGGCCGGGTCTTGTGCGCAGGAAATGGTCATTGACAGGACCACAAGGATGGCCGAAAAGATAGATCTGTGTTTCATGGTATATTTTTTCAATGAGCTACAAAGCTGCCGGATCTGGCAGCGCAATACGGTTAACAAAGGGTGAACCCTGGGTTAAACAGCTGAGATTGTCTGCGGACGGAAGGCATATGTTTTAACTTTGATGCAGGCCGCTGAGTACCAAACCTGCGCCGGCCTTAGTTTATGGAATGAAAAAAGCGGGAAGAATACGGTTGTTATTGATCAGTTGTCTTGCAATGGTGGCATTACTTTCTGCCATCCAGTTCTTTCTTGTGCGTAATACGTATGAACTATCCAGACGCCAGTATTACGGCGACGTAAAACAGGCGCTCGATGCCGTCAGTCAGCCGTTTACGGATAGTGCAAACAGCCGTGCGATGCGCCTTTTTCAGCAATATCTTCCGGGCTATGACTCTTCACGTAGAAAAACATTCATTGAACAGCTTTCAGGAGCTCAACAACTAATGCAAAAGCGGGATGACAGCATTCTTAAACGTATAATGTCCGGGAGCCCAACTCTTGAGCGTGCTGGTTTTTCCATGCAGTATCGCCAGGTTATTTTGATAAAGGACGGGGTGCGTGACACGGTATTGTCGGCTGAAGATCACCCATTCATCCTGCTGGGCAAATATTCGGCAGGAAAAGAACAACTGGCAGTTGGGGCAGGTAGCCAGACGGCGGGAATATCGGGAATCATTGCTTCCCCTGGTATGCCTGTTAACCGAATCGAAGTTAAGTATGAACAAGTGGCGGACATTTCTCAATGGAAAACCGAAGTGTGGAAGCGAATGGCCGGAATATTTTTACTGGCAGTAGGTTTTATTATTGCGCTGCTCATTCTTTTCTATATCGTAATCCGGACATTGCTCAGGCAGAAAAGAATAACAGATGTTACGAACGACTTTGCCAATAATATGACCCACGAACTTAAAACACCCCTGTCTTCCATCGCGATCATTATTAAAAGCATGCTTAATAAATCGGTAAGGGCGCAGCCGGAAATGATGGATGAATTGATTAATTCGCTAAGTAATCAGCATAACAAACTCCATAGACTGACTGATCAGGTGCTTGAAACCTCATTGCTTGAAAAACAAACTGCAGTATACCAGGAAATTGAAATGAATTCTTTTTTGCACAACTGCTTTCAGGAATTCAGAAACGATACGCATATTATTAAAATGGAAATCCGTTTTGACACCATGAAGCTGAGAACTGATCCAGTCTTGCTTGAAAGTATTATTTATAACCTGATGGACAATGCCATCAAGTACAGTGAACCTGCAACGGAGATCAATCTAACGGCATTTGGCCGGGATCAGTCCTGTTACATAGAAATAGCTGATCACGGACGGGGCATAGAGCTGAAGGATCAACTGCGGATTTTTGACAAATTCTACCGTGTGCCAGAGGATAATCTGCATTCTGTAAAGGGACTCGGCCTGGGGCTGTATCTCTGCAGGGTAAAGGCAGCAATGCTGAAGGCAGACCTGTTTGTTGTTTCAACACCCGGAGAGGGTAGTGTTTTCTCATTAAAACTTCCCATCCAATGAAAATAAGTGTACTTGTAGTAGAAGATGACCGTGATCTCGGAAATTTGCTCAGGCAATATCTGGAATTGAACCAGTTCCGGGTTGACCGGGTATATAACGGAGAAGAGGCAAGAGGGGCGTTGAAAACTAATGCCTACGATATTCTGGTGCTGGATGTAATGATGCCGAAGGAAGATGGATTTGCACTGGCGAGGAAGATCAGGAAGGATCATCCTCGCCAGGCTTTTCTTTTTGTGACGGCGAGAAAGCAACGGGAGGACATCTTGCAGGGATTGCAGCTGGGTGCAGATGATTATATCACCAAACCCTTTGATGCGGACGAACTGATCCTGCGGATCAATAATATTCTTCGCAGGACCAAATCTGTATTAGTTGACCCGATCATATATGAGATCGGTATCTTTCGTTTTGACCCTGCTAACCTGTTGCTCAGATCGTCTTCTTCAGAAACTGTATTGACGGAGAAAGAAGCAGCGCTGCTGGAATACTTGTATAAACGAAAGAATGAATTGGTCACCAGAAAGGAAATCCTGCAAAAGCTTTGGGGTGAAGCAGATTTCTTTAACGGACGAAGTATGGATGTGTTTGTAAGCAGATTGCGAAAGTATCTTGCGAAGGAAGAAAGAGTAAAGATCGATAGCGTGAGAGGCGTAGGATTCCGGATGACGGTGAAAGATAATTTGTAATAACCCATAAAGCTGACAAATAGTCTTCTAACTGAGCAATTGATCTTCTCTGATCAAATAGTAAGGATGACACGGTACGATAAGTGCTGACTTTTCTTTCTTGATCTGTCTGTAAGGGTCAGGCCAAGTTTTGACCATTGCAGATAGATACTGCCCATTACTCCGGCGCTCCGTCCAATGCTTTTATTTCCTTCTGATACTTCCCCGGTAACAATATCGCTTTCAGCACGCCGTCCAATCTCAGCTTCCTGCTCAGCTTATACACTACCAGCAAAGGGCCCGCCCACGAAAACGTATCCATCCGCAACATCTTCTTTACGATCTGCGGGCAAACCAATTTTTGCGATTCCTTTAAAATAAAATATCTCACCGGTCCCAAATGCTTCCGGTATTGTTTATAAAGATCCGTTGTGTAGTTACTTTCCGCCAGATCCTGTTTCAAATGCTGTGCATGACTTGCCGTCCAGTCTTTATAATTAGCAGGTAATTCCTTCAAACCCATCCTGCTTCCCATTCTGTAGAACACGTCATACAGATCATCCTTTTCTGCATCCGTAAGTTTTCTTTCCAGTAATTCATAAGAGGCTACCGAATAATGGATCAGCATAAACAGCACATCCCGGTAAGCCCAGTCAGGAATAGCATACCCGCGGTTTCCCTCCACCGCTTTATGAATATGTGTGATCGTATCAATCGCCTTCTCCGCCGCTTCTTTCGGCGAATACACAATACGGCGCGCATACATAACCGTTGAAAACAATCTCCCTAAAGGATCAGCAGGTAACTTGCCGGTGAAGTAAAGCCAGTCTACCGCCTTATTCAGGGCAAACTCAGCCGAGGCTCCGGCAAAAACAAAAAGAATGGTATCACTCTTGCCCCAGATGCGACGGACAATCGAGTGCTGTTCGACAAAGAATTCCATAGTTGTACAGGTTAGGGTAAAAGTAGGAAAGTTTCGTGGAACGAGGGAGGTTTGGTAGGGTTCTATAGGTTGTAAAGGCTTTGTAGGTTCCAGAGGTTTCAGGAGTTCCAGAGGTTTCAGAGGTTGCTGCCGCAATTTGTGAAAGTCTTCATTAGTGAACCTGCCACTGTTAGAAGTCTATCAGGATAAGCTTAATGAAAATGCTGTCATGATCAGGCAGCAATCGCGGATCGCGGCAGCAACTTCCCAAACGTCCCAAACCTGTCAAACCTCTGAAACTTATGACCCCCTCTCTCAACCTCCACAAAATCCCTCCAAACCTTATCTTGCACCCATGAACACCATCTCCTGGGGAATGATCGGTTGCGGTGATGTCACCGAAGTAAAAAGTGGTCCCGCATTTCAGAAAGCAACTGGTTCAAAACTTGTAGCCGTGATGCGCCGCAATGCGGCGCTGGCGGAGGATTATGCGCGCCGGCATAATGTACCGAAGTGGTATGCCAATGCACAGCAGCTGATCGATGATCCGGAGATCAATGCGATCTATATCGCAACACCTCCGTCTTCGCATGAAGCATATACACTGGCCGCATTGAATGCCGGCAAACCGGTGTATGTAGAAAAACCGATGACCACTAATGCGGATTCAGCCAAGATCATGAGTCGCGTTGCAAGGGAAAAAGACGTTAAACTGGTCGTTGCCCACTATCGCCGTGAACAACCATTATTCAAAAAAATAAAACAACTGATCGATGAGAAGGCGATCGGTGATATCAGGTTTGCAGCTATTGATTTCAGAAAAGCTGTTTTATCCGCAGCAGAACTCGCTGTTCCCAAAACCGCCTGGCGGGTGGATCAGCAGATCGCAGGTGGGGGCTTATTCCACGACCTGGCACCTCATCAGATCGATCTGATGTATTATTTCTTTGGAGAAATAGTACGGGCAAACGGCGTGGCTACAAACCAGGCGGGTGCTTATTCCGCTGATGATATGGTGGCTGGAAATATCCTGTTCAAGAATGGCGTTGTTTTCTCCGGCACATGGTCATTCGCCGCGGCAAAACAAAGTGAAACCGATCGCTGCACGATCGTCGGTTCAACAGGTGAACTGCAGTTCAGCATATTCAACCATGAGCCATTAGTGATGATCAATAATGGCGAAAGAACCAGCTTCAGCTTTGAGCCTTTACCACACGTTCAGCAACCAATGATACAGGCTGCGACCGACTATTTTCTTGGTAAACGCGATAATCCCTGCACCGCCGATGAAGGTGTAGTGGTAACATCAATACTTGACAAGTTCACCGCGCGTTAAGTTCAGTTTTGACCGATCTTCCAGTATTCAAGCCAGTCGATCATACGGCTGGTGAAACCATATTCGTTATCAAACCACGCGATCAGTTTTACCTGGTTGCCGATCACTGTTGTCATCGTACCATCGATCACGCAAGAATGTGTATTGCCTTTGAAATCCAGGGAAACCAGTGCTTCTTCAGTATAGTCAACCACGCCTTTGAATTCACCCTGCGATGCTTTACGGAAAAGATTATTCACTTCTTCCGCGGTGGCGGGCCGGTTCAGCTGTGCTGTAAAATCGGCCATCGCTCCATTCGCAACGGGCACACGCGTTGAGACGGCCGCTATTTTGTTTTTCATCCCTGGCAACACTCTTTCCAGTGAATGAGCCAGATCTATCTCCACAGGAATGATCGACTCCGCCGCTGCACGGCCGCGTCTGAATTGCGGATGCGGCGCGTCCACCAATTCCTGCCGTGATGTATACGAATGAAGAATATTCAATTGAATAGAATTGATCCCGATCGCATTCAGGATATAGATCACATGCACCGAACAATTCGTCATGCAACCGCCCGGCGAAACAATATCACTTGAAGAATGAATATTGTTATGGTTAAAACCATAGATCATCAGCGGCACTTCCGGCGAACCCGTTGTCGACAGTAACACTTTTTTTGATCCGGCTTTCAGATGCTCGGTTGCACCAGCCTGTGTACTGAATTTACCGGAACATTCCAGTACCACATCCACACCCAGCTCGTTCCATGGCAGCTGCGAAGGATGCGCCGCATTGAATGCCGCGATCTTTTTATCTCTGACAATAAGATGACCGTCCTGCAGCGTTACCGCATCAGGATACGTCCCATACACCGAATCGTACCTGATCAGGTAGGCCAGGTTCTCCTGTGGCATAATATCGTTCACCGCAACGAGTTCGATAGATGGATGGTCGGCTAAACGCCTGAACAACAGCCGGCCGATCCGGCCCATTCCATTGATTGCAATCTTCATGGTTGAAACTTTTTTCGGACCGCAAATATCTGCAAAAGAAAAGAATCAGGGTGTTAAAAGGTTGCAGAAGTTCCGGGGGGAGGAAAAGGTTCCAGGGGTTCCATAGGTTTCAGAAGTTCCAGAGGTTGCTACCGCGCTTTGAAAAGGAATTTATTAAAAGAACCTGGTTTATTTTCAAGAGTGATAATTGTCTT
>QFQQ01000105.1 GCA_003243445.1 Citrobacter freundii | reverse complement strand
AATCGGCTCAAACATGAAGAAATGAAATGACTGAGTCAGCCGAGAAGAATTTCCCCGCTTATTCGCACCTTCCTTAGCCATTGGTATTTCTTTTTCATCTAACGTCAATGTAAACAGAGGTTGATACTCACTGGTATAACGAACAGCTGAAGTAACCTCCAATTTAGCATCATCAATCACACTGAGATTTTCGGCTGTTAATTTCTCATCATCTTTCGTTTTCCCTTCATTAAGTGTCTTGAGTATCTTTGTGATTTTTGTGTCAAGTTCACTAGAAAAATCATCGGGATTCCCTTCAGATATTAAAACCTGCTCGCCTTCTTTAAAAATCAACTTTGCGCTGAGTAGTTTTTGCTCTTTATAAATATCACCTAATTTTACAGTTCCTCCGGCGAGGGGAATTACATGCTCATCCTTAAGCGAAATATTTCCAGAGATGATAAGTGCAGAAAAAACCACTGATGCACCAATTATTGCACTTGCTATTATATGACTTTTCATAATTTCCTTGTGTGATTTTCTATAGTTATCCGCTATGCACACGATAGCAAGTTCAAAAAATACATTGTTCTATCCGCTCATGCCAGTCTTTCCTATTCTTGTGTAACCCACGTCATGATTTACATCTATACCCGATGATCGGGTGTCAGTAATGCGCATACCAGGCGGTGCATCTTTGAAGGATACTGTAATTTCTCCCTCGGCTTTCTTTTGCCCGGTTTGGTTTATTTGATACGGATTATATCCCTGAACAGGAACACCAGTACCATAGGCTCCATAACCACCAGCCCCCCACTGAGCCGCATTAGCGGCGGCAACCGTGTCACTGGCACCATCAGAGAACCATTCAATAATGGGCTTCAGTTTTGCCCACATATCCTGGAACCACTTAACAACTGGTCCCCAGTTATTGATGATCAATCCTAGTGGTGTCCAACCAAAGACTGTTTTCATCAACTCCCATCCGACTTGGAAATATGGCCCAATCTTATCCCACATTTCTTTAAACCACGGGCCTACAGTACTCCAGTTGGCAATGATATAACCTGCAGCCATTGCAATAAGTCTGAACAATATCCCCCACGGGGACATTGATATAGTCTTACTCACCAAACCTAAAGCAAAGTTAACTCCCATAAACCCAAGCTTTAAAGCAGCAAGACCAGCAACAAGGCCGACTACTCCCCTGATTACATCAGGATTTTTCTCGGCAAAGTTAGAAAATTTTTCCCCGAGGTCACCAAGCCAGATGGTCAGATTTTTTGTATCACCTGAGAAGGCGCTTCCAATGGCGGCGAGGCCATTAGTTGCGGTACCGGTCATCGCTTCCCAGAGGTTTGTCAGGGTCCCAAGTTGAGCCTCAACACGCTTATTCAGACTGGCCTGTTTATTCATTTTTTGCTGAATCTGATCGTATCCGTCTTTACCTTTATCGATGAGGGCATTAACTACCTGCAGGGTTTCCGCATCATCCCCAAAGAGAGTTTTTAGTACGGAAGTTTTATCCGTATCTGTCAGTTTGCGTAGCTTGGCCAACTGGCTGAACATTTTGTCCAGACCACCAAAACCTCCTTTTCCGTCCGTAAAGTCCAGCCGAATACGTTGTTTCCTCAATCCTTTGTTAGTCGCTCTGACTTTTTTAAGATCAAGGCCAGATTGAATGACTTTTCGTAGGGCGTTGCCGGCGGACTCTCCTTGCATCCCCATCTGGTCCATCATAACGCTGATCGGAGCAAGTCCCTGAGCGGCTTTTAATCCGTCTTTATTAACCATCTTCAGAACTGAGCTGGTCTTAGTGAAGAACGACAGCATGTTGGTATCATCAACCCCAAGATAGAATGCCTTCTGGATAGTATCGAATAATCCCATCATGTCATCTGACGCGGTTCCAGTTGCATCCTGCATTTTCGCGGCGAATTCTGCCGCTGCTTCAGGTGTCTTTTTTAGCTGAACAGCAAGGTACGCCGTCGCCTTGCCCACTCCACCCAGAATGTTTTCTGCCGGAATACCCTGGCGAACAAGCATCTGCATCATGTTCTGAAAATCAGCAGTCGTGCCAGGTAACTGATTCCCAAGCCCAACAGCCAGTTTGTTTATTTTTTCAAAACTATTGCCGACTTCTCCGTTAGCCTGCATCATTGCGACCTTCAGCCCAGTAGCCGCATTCTCCTGATCCGCATAGGCTTTAAGCGATACAGTCAATCCAGCAGCCAAACCACCCGCCAGCGCTAACCCACCTTTTGAAGCTTCCTCTGCCTGGCGCTTGAAACCACGGATATTTTTCTGCATCCGTGAAAGCGCAGGAGATAGCTTATCTACGCCAGTAATCAGAGCCTTAAGCTCAAATTCAGCCATTGCCTTTCTTCTCCTGCTCTATCCTGTTTGCCTGACTGACCAGCAGCGGAATCTCACTGATTGGCATTTTCAACAGTTCAAATGGATTAATGCGCCAGTAGCTGGCGCAGTCAAAAAAACGATCAGTGAGATAATTGGCAGTCAGGCCTGGAGGAAAAAACCCGCAACCAGCCAGCCTGCACTATTCAGGTCGCCGGGTTTCATCTGATCTACCGTACTCAGCGGTACATTAGCCAGCCGAACAATGTACTTCGCGATAATATGCGCCTGCAGTTTGATGGATTCGTCCTGATTCATCTGGTACGGATAACCAAGTTCGCGAACGTCTTTACCAGTCGGTTCGTTAAACTCCAGGACGCTGATCGTTTCACCATGCGCGGTTACTGGATGTTTCAGCTCAAGTTCTTTCATTACTGGTAATCCCCTTCTTCACCGTGGAATTCAAGATCTGCCGTACCTTCTTCGGCGTTGTGGTTTGCCTCACCGTGAAGCCAGGCAGACGACAAGACATAAACCTGACCATTTGCCAGTTCGGCGGTAATAGTCATCTGGTCTGAAGTCGTTACTTTGCTAACCGGAAAATCTTTCGGCACTTTGAAGGTGCCTTTGATATACGGCGCACGGTGCGTTTCTTTACGATCCACTGAGCCATCAAGGCCAATAACATCATCATTGACCTTAGTATTCATCGGCACCTCAATACCGCCGGTCATGGATAATTGCTGACCATCAATTTTGAAATAACAAGTACCTGCAATGCGCGGCATTATGCGGACTCCTCTTGATACTGAAGGCGGAACTGGTTAACGACAGCAAACACTCGCAGCTGGTTAACATAGTCAGGCGGGAACAGGGTGTTGATACGGTTTGGGTCGGTTGCGTCGCGCTCAACCTTCAGGTATTGCTTGAACAGATCGTAATTTTCTACGATCCCGGCGCGCTCCATCTGTCGGTAAGTCGCCAGCAGTTCCCCTTTGATAACCGCCGGGGTAACAATCGCCTGACCAGGACCGAAGCGGGCACCGTCGTTCGCCAGTTTATGGCGGCCGTATTTGCTGGTAATGACAGACTTCAACTTACGCAGCACATATGCGCTGGTATGAAGTGTTTCACTATCGAGATAGCTGTTGTCTGCAACACCGTAGGCGTTTTTCTTGTACGTTGTAACGTCGCGCTGAATGCGAAGCGTACCGCTTTCTACGTATGACGTTGCAATCCCATGTGACAGCAGAGACTGCTGCTCGGTCATCGTGAAGCGCTTCCCTTTTGGCGCTGGCAACATGTCCACGAGTTCACCTGTCTGGGTTGGGCGCGCCGGATCGTTACGGATAAAGACCGCGTTGCGCGCGGTACGACTGGCCGCCAGTTCATCTGCAGGGGTCTGAGTTTCTTTCTCGTACCCCGCCAGGGTGATGTGCTGTTGGTTAAGCAGATCGCCAGCGGCAACCAGATCAGAAAGCGTTCCGAGTTTTGCAGTATAAACGTGGCCATAAAGCTGGCGCGCGTAGCTCCAGCGACCGCTGGTATCGTTCATTTCGCTGACAAACGCGTTCACCGAGGCTAAATCGCTGAATGGATGACCAATATAATCAAACGGCTCATCGGCCATGGCAGCAATAGCGCCGTTGAGAACAGGGGCGCCCGTTCCTGCTGTACCTGCGGCGACGGCTACAGCTACGCCTGCGGGCAAAACTTCCCCTCCACCATAACCGTAATAATTCAGAACCACGGGGATTTCATTCCCGCACAGACCTTTATGACGCGCTGTCAGAGTGACCACGCCAGCAGCAGACGAAGCGATAACCGGCAATGTCGGATCAGCATTGATTGCATCTTTAATGCTCGATGCTACAGCCTCAACATCATCACCGCTTACAACTGCAGCCTGAATGCGAGTACGCCCGACATAAACATTCACCGTGCCGCTCTCGGTTGCTGCGCCAGTTACGGTCAGGGTATACGTGGACGCCACTCCTGCCGCTGGCTCTGGAACTGCAATAATGTAAAGCTCACCAAAAGGATCGGTTTTGCGATACGCAGCAACCATGCGAGCAAGCTGACTACCGGGACCACAAATCTGCTTTGCGTAATCAGCGGACGGCATCAGCACCAGTGAATCAGGCTGAATTGACGCACCTGTATTCGCATGGCCAAGCAGCAATGATGGCGCTGACTCCTGACTTGTATTCGCCGCCGAATTATCCATCTCAGCATAAAACAGTGGCACCAGCGTATTTGCCGGGATAGTGCTGAAACTAACGGTCATTGGTTTCCACCTTTTTTTGTTTAACTTTGTTCACGCGCCTGATATCGCCAGCGGCTTCCCGACGCAGCCAGTAGCTGCTTTCTTCAACATTTCGCCCTTCAACAGGCAAAAGGTCGCCTCGGGCAGGGTCATGTACTGACCGCCCTTTTTGGGGTTTTACAAACATGAGTTTCCTCAGGAGGGGAGAGTTATCTCTGTGTGATGCTCGGGCTTCCCGTCAGGGCCATGTCCCGGATCGATAAAATCAACATCAATCGCCAGCGTTTTAAAATCATCCAGATCGTTCAGTTCATCCTGCTGGCGAGTGTCATCTTCTGAAAGCTCTTTCAATACAGAGAAGTCGAACTGGTAGCTCAGTTCATGCCGGTTCACATCAAGCAGCGTACCACCTGCATAGGTGATCGGGTTTCCGCGCTCTTCAGGATTCCAACCCAG
Source organism: Citrobacter freundii (assembly GCA_003243445.1). GTDB lineage: Bacteria > Bacteroidota > Bacteroidia > Chitinophagales > Chitinophagaceae > Terrimonas_A. The sequence continues at coordinate 9,482 of QFQQ01000105.1, read as the reverse complement.
GAGCGCTTTAAACAGTGACTGTCGTACATCGTGAACAACATCATAAGACGCAAACTGGCCTCGCTCGTCCCGGCCGTTACTGACAAAAATGATTACGGAAAAGCCCTCAGTTAAATCCTGCCAGTAGTCCGTCTGGCTTTTTTGCTCTCCTGGTGAGTCATCGCCAGGAACAACATATGCCGCAGGCAGTTTCATCTTCCCGACTTCCGGTAAGTCCTTAAACTGCGCAGCACCCGCCACACGATTCTGGAATTCCGGGCAACGCGCCCGAAGTGCTGCAATAATCGGGGCCAGTTTCATCAGCGTCGCCTCTCCGGTTTGAGTGATAGCCGCAGTTCACGCGTCAGGTAGTAACGCGTCCACGGGTTGTTTTTGTTGAGTGTCTCAACCATAAAATTATTACGCGGTGCCAGACGCCAGCCGCTACCACCAGAAGCGCCACGGTGATGACTACGCCGACGTTTTGCTCCACCGCGGACACCGTAGAAGAGAAATGCCGGGTAAAAATCGCCGGTGATGAGCCGGTTCCCCTGCCCATTCCTCTGGTTCGGTGCAATACGTGCCATAAACCCCGGCCTCCGCCCGCTTGCTTTAGGCACCATGTAACCGATGGATTTAGCCAGGCGGCCTGTCTGGTAACCGGGGTTTTCACCAGGTTCAGAACGACCACGGCGCATCACCAGACGGCGCGCGTCGCGCATATGGCGCTGGCCGATGGTGACAAAAGCACGCCGAACGCGCGCCCGGTTGAAGCGCATCTCTTTTGGCTGCTGAAAATCAACGTGTAAAAAGGGAGTTGCCATTACCGTTCCCTCCGGTTGAGGCTGGTTCAATGCCCAGTTCAGTACACTCCAGCAACAGAAATCGCCGTTTACTGTTCAGGTCCCGCGCCCGCTTAACCCGGTACACCAGATCGTTGAGCACAACCTCGAAGTCAGTGGTGATCCCACGGCGCCAGCGCACAGTGATGTAATGCGTGATGACGTTGTCGGTCTGGGCTGTTTCCTGGTATGTCGTCGCGCTGGTCTGGACGACCTTAGCCCAGGCCCAAAATGAAACCGGGTATTCCGGTTCGGTACCGAAATTAGCAGCCGGCACATCGACCCGCTTTCGAACGAGTATTCGTTTATCCAGTTCACCCGGATCGGGCAGCAGGTAGGTCGCGCTGGTTTGCGCCTGGCGAAGTTTCATAGCGGTATGAACCGGTAGGGGCCGACAAGCCAGGTGAATGACTGCGGCATCTCTGTTTTTTCGACTTCTGAAACAGATGAGCGGTTTTCGTAAAAGTGGGTGGCCAGCAGCAGCATCCCCAGCCGGATATCGTCCGTCATAACAAGCCCGTCAGGATCGGTATCCGGGACGTCAGCATCTGCTGCATACAGAGTCCGATTAAGAAAGCTCACCGTTCTGGCCTGAACCGCACTTCCTATCACCGTCAGCAACTCATCCTCTTCCGTGTAATCGTCCTCAAGCCGCAGCTGGAGCTTAATTTCACTCAGTTTGAGCAGCATATAAATCTCCATGCCCGCCGGATGACGGGCATAAAAAAACCGCTTTCGCGGCATCTTTCCCAGGTGGTCTTTATTACGGCGCTTTACCCACCAGCGCTTTAATGGCTGCGGTATCTTCCAGCACACAGTCGAAGCGGTGGAAGGCAAGGAACGCGGTCTGATCATATTCGGCGTAGCGTTCAACCAGACGCTTCAGCGTCATGTAGGCAACGCGGCGCACCACGAAGCGGTTGAAGTCCCCCAGGTAGATGAATTTTTTGCTGGCGGCCGCATTGTCGATGGCCTGATCGATAACATACGGAATACCCAGAACCGTCGCCGGAGAGCCGCCGGTAATATCTGGCAGCCACAGTGGACGGCCCTGTGTATCTTCCATTTGCTCGATGCTTTGCAGCGTCGCGTCATTGAATGCCCAGCGGAAAGATGGACCGCCACGATACGCCGGATCGAGGGAGTGAATCAGCGAATTCATATCCTTCCAGTTGAACGTCGCCGCAGCTGAAGACTGGGTTGTGCCCGTTACTGAAGCAGCCAGGCCCTTAGGCTGAAGTGGTGCGCCGGCACCAGTTCCCTGAACGAGATATTTAGCCTCGCCGCGGCCAATACGCTGTGCAATACGGCCAGCCAGGTATGCCTCGATGTCAACGCCACTGTCCTGCAGCAGTTCGTTAGAAACGCGGATGATTTTGGATGACAGCTTTTTGGCACCCAGGGTCGCCGTGCCGAACGTCACATCACCTTCAGTGGCTGCAGAATTTTCAGCGAGCAGTTCGCCTTCTTCAGCGGTACCGTCAGAAGTGGACCAGGTAATATCCTGACCGTTCGAGGTATTGAGAATCTGGGCAACACTTGCGATCCCTCCGTAAGCCTTCATCGCATCGATGATGGTGTTACGCATCTGGGTAGGTACGGTATAGCCACCCTTATCATCAGGGGTGGTGCCCTGAGCACGCAGCTCTTTAACAGCCTGGCGTTCTTCGGCGGTCAGCTCGCTGAAGCCATGGCGCAAAAGGCGATCAAATGCAGCGGCGCGGCGCCCTTCGGCCTGCATCTCCGGGTTTTCCTGATGCTGACGCTGTTCAGGCTCCTGCTCATTAACAAAAGTCTGATCGTGACGGCGCAGCTCTTCCTCACGGGTGATACGCTCATCGAGCGAGTCCAGTTCAGATTTTGAAGCGTTCCACTGGGTACGCTGTTCATCAGTCCAGTTGGCATCGCCAATCTTGTCGTGCAGCGCACGCATGTCGGTGGCGATGGTGTTACGTTTCTGCTTCAGTTCGTGCAATTTCATGGTTTTTCCTTACGCGTTAAGAAGAGTCAGCAGGCGCTCGCGCGCCATTCGTTGGTTAATGGCTTGCGCCAGCGCGCCGCTGTCGCGCGCCTCCTGCCAGGCTTTCATGGATCGGATGCCAGAATCAGCCTCCTGATACGCCGGATAGGTCACCGGACTGACATCAAAAAGGCGTGAAAAACGGTTAATTTCGCGAATGACGATCCCCTCATCGTCCTGGTACCAGTTCTCACCGTCATGGGCGATACGGAATGCGAAAGATGACTGGTTGATATCACCGCGCATCATAGGCGCCAGCACCAGGTCACGAATGGTCTGGGTGTCAGGGGCCGCGATGTCGTAGCGAAGCCCTTTATCATCGACGCTGACGCTCAACGTACCGGAAGCGCTGCGCCCGAGGATAAAGTTCGGATCATGGTTAAACAGCCCGCGGATATCGTCACCCAGTACGTCATCGAAAGCGCCGGGCTTAATAATTTCGCGGAAACCCCAGAGGGGTTCTGATCGGCTGTTAAACACCGATCCGTAACCGATAATGCGCGTGGGCTGCTCCCCCTGCTGTTCGGCACGGACCTCACCGCTGTAACAGCGAGTCTCGCGATCACTCATCGGTTTTTTCCTCTTCGGTTTTGGTGGTTTTGAAACTGTCTGCCGGGTTGGCGGCGTTGACGCTTACAAGCATTTCGTCCAGGCCATCGACCGGATTCATGTCTTCGAAAGCGCGGGCTTCGTTGCGACTCATCCATCCATCAGTAATGGCGAAGTGATAGAACTGTGCACGCTCCTGTGGGGTGCCGCGCAGCAGGCCCGTCAGGTTAAAGCGGGAGTAGTAGCCTGCGGCTAACTCCGCCCGAGTAAACAGACGCCGGTTTAGCTCCTGCTCCCAGTTCGTCACCCACGGCATCATTGAGTAGCGAACGAACTGAATCGCCTGCTGTGTGATGTTGCTGAAGGTGGCTTTTTCGAGGTCGTTGATCATGTGTGCCGGCACGTTAAATATTCCGGCGATCATCGAGCGATTGAGCTTGGACATATCGATTATTTGAGCGTCGATCGGTGATACTGTCAGCGCTTTGTAGTCCAGGTCCGCAGGAAGCAGCATCGTTTTATTTTCCTGGCTACGCAGTGCAAGCGCCGCTTTCTGCCAGACCTTCTTGAGCCTTTCCCATCCTTCAGATTTAATCTCGCCTTTAACAGTAACAATCCCGGCAGGGCGCGCGTTACCGCTAAAGAAGCTCTCGGTGTATTTCTGCCCACTCATGCCCATGCCAATTGTTTCGGCATGCTGCATCACTGGACTCAGGCCCATCTTCTGGTTATTGCCCAGCGCACGGATGTGAATCATGTCATCTGGACTGATGGCAAACGCGCCCTCCTCGTTATACAGACCGTAGGTGTATCGGCCACCGGTATTAATCAGCGTGGTTTCCCAGGGCATGCAGCAGTCAAGGGTGGTCACCTCCCCGCGGCGATTACGTTTAACCCAGGTGTATCCATTTCCCCAGCCGAGGATGTGGCGCTGTTTTAGCTCTCGCCATTTGTAGCTGGTTTGCCAGGTGTTTGGCTCATCGTGAACCAGGTAAAACGCAGGATGATCACGCGCGGGCTCAACCTTGCCGTTGTGCTTTCGCATGACGTGCAGCGGCATCTGGGCAAGATTTGAGGACAGCACATAAATGCAGGCGTATACCGCGGCCAATTTCATAGCCGTTTCAGGGCTCACATATACATCAGCCCTGAACAGGCCATCGGTATCGATCGCATCACCCGTTATCGGTGTGGCCGGATTCTCCAGTGATTCGCTTCTGAATAAGGCATCAAGCAGCACGCTTCCCCCTTCTGGCCATCGCCAGGGCGCCCAGCAACATCAAGCCGCCCGCGAACATAAGCGCAGGGGCAAGGCCAAAACGCAGATAAACCCCTGACGTGAGCAAACCGAAACCGGCAAGCCCAATAAGATCGGTTATAAGTGATTTCATAGGATTAAGAGGTCATCGTCCGGATCTAGAGATGAGAGGAAATCGCCAGGCTCTTTCAACATTGCCCGCCCAATCGCCATAATCAGCGCTACAGCGCCGTCAATTTTGTTTTCGTTCTGCTCTTTAATGGGTTTTACAACGTCGTCATTACCCGGCAGATACTTCCCGACCACGTTGCTGATACACCAGCTCATAATCGGATTGCCGTCGTGATGAAAACGCCCAGACTCGATGGCTGCTTCCAGCTCTTTCATTGGGTCTGACATATTGGTGTAGTTCTGGACGATAGTGATCGGATTAAGGCTTTCATCAGCCAGGTCATGTGAAAGCCCCGTCGCGCCGAATGGGTCAATCGGTGACTCACTGACCGGGTTGAGCTTATTTGCCGCTTTGGCCTCTTCAAGGATGTAGCGGTAATCCACTTCAGCGCCATCTGTCACAGTGAGCAGCCCCATTTCTACCCACTTCTGGAAACGCTCAGCCGTCCGACGGTCTTCATTTTTTTCAACACTGAAAACTGTGTCATAAGGCACCCAAAAACGAGGTGCAACACTGTAGTAATGTGTCTTACCGTCGATCTCCCTGGTGAACAACCGCGCCATACTGTTCATATCCAGCTTGCGCGCCAGGTCAAAAGCCAGAACACATGGCTGACCTTCAAACTGCTCAAGGGTAAGCGTTTTATCTTCGCAGTTCTGCCAGGAAACCTGGTTGTAGAAAGCAGCACGGGCTGCAACCCAGATGTTGAGGTGTTTGGTTTTAAATACACCAGCCTGACGGGGGTTATTAATAGCTCTCTGTTGCTGGCTGAGGAGAAAGTCACGATAGACAGACACGCCCATATTCGGGTTAGCCTTTTCCAGCACTTTAGGATCGGTCCAGTCATCCCCCTCGTCGACGGTGTATATCACACCGAACAATTCCTCATTCGGTACTGTGCCGTTCAGCATCTCAATCACTTCACGCCGTTTGTCGTAGCATGGACCCTCAATGTTGTAACCCGCCGTCGTTATCGCCCACATCAGCGGCTGTCGCCGCGCCCCCATACCCGTCAGCATTGTGGTGTAGAGCGAATCTGTTGGGTGTTCGTGATACTCGTCAACAATTGCACAGTGCGGTGAAGCGCCGTCCCCTGGATTACCAATCAGCGGCTCAAAACGCGCGCCATCTTCTGGCCGGTTCAGGTTGGACGCATTAACCTCGATCCCGAATGCTTCCACCAGCAGCGGGGTGCGCTTACACATCAGACGAGCTGGTCTGAATACTTCCCACGCCTGCTTTTCAGTTGTGGCCCCGGAATACACTTCAGCGCCAAACTCGTTATCACAGGTAAAACAGTACAGTGCCACACCCGCCGAAATAGCTGATTTCCCGTTTTTACGCGGTATCTCCGTGTAAACCTCGCGAAAGCGACGAAGCTTTGAGCCTTTCTGGACCCAGCCAAAGGCGCAGCACACAATAAACAGTTGCCATGCCTCCAGGGTTATCGGCATCCGCTTGAATGCCCACTCGCCTTTTGTATGTGGCAATAACTGGATAAATTTCGCAGCCTTTTCTGCCATGTCTTTATCGAAGCGGTAACGAAATTTCTTACTCTTTTCAGACGCCATGTCATCTATATGACGCTGGCAGGCCTGAATGACAAACTGGCACGCCGGGATTTTCCCCCGCACAACGTTGCGGGCGTATTGATTCGCGGCGTTTACGTTGGGGTACGATTTCCGGCTCATGAGTTGATCATCTTCAGGAATGGGTTAGAGGTTTTCTTCTGTCCGGCAAGGCCGATCAGTCGCTGACGACTGCTGGGGTCAAGGCCAAGCATGGAGCCGGTAGAACTCATCTCCGATTCCTGCTCTTTCTTTGCGGTTAGCTCAGGGTTTTTTATCTTCCCCCCCATAGCACCAGTGATAGACAGCCCTTCTCTGGCGATATTTTTAACCGCCCTGCGCCAGAACTCGTAGGCAACACACCAGCGCTCAAGTACGGCAAGATCGGTAACACACAGTAATCCCTGTCCACATAATTCTTTCGTGGTCAGTTCCCACATGACGGCCGCCATTGGCAGACCTTCATCCTCAGAAAACCAGTCAGGTGGTGCCACGCCTTTAATCGGTGTGAATACAGGTTCCTCTTTATTCAGGGCTCGTTTGCCGGGGTTCCCTGCCAGCTCCTTGCGCGCCGTTGGCTTGGGGCGACGCCCGGAACGCCCCGCCGTTCCAGCCATAAGCGACACTCCTGGTTAAATTTCATTTTTCGCGGGTATAAAAATACGAGGAGGCGGGCAGTCCGGAAAGCGCGCGGTCGCAGAGATTTGACCTCCCCCTCCCCAGGCTGATGATGACATTAATTATCACTTGAGCCGCTCACGCGCGGTCTTCGCTGCGTGACACGACCAGCACAGGCTTTCAAGGTTGCTGTCTTCATCAGTACCGCCGTGGGCCTTCGCCTTGATGTGGTCCACGCAGGACGCCTGCTTCACTATCGCCTGCCGTAGATGGTTCTGACACAGCCCTTTGTCGCGCTTAAGTATCCGCTCCCGGATGACTTCCCACTTTGTTCCGTATCCTCGCTGCTGCCGTGATTGACCTGGCTTGTAGGACTTCCAGCCTTCACCTTTGTGATTTTCACAGTAGCCAGATGGGTCTGTTGTGGTGTTGCGACAGCCGCGAACACGGCAAGCCTTCGGTGTGCGCGGTGGCATATTCACTCCGATAAAAATATTGAGCATTATCGCAGGCACTCAGTAATTCCTGCTGTAATACCCATCGTGATGACCATTAAAAAAGCCACTCGAAAGTGGCCTTTGTGATGGCAATAAAAAACCGCCCGTAGGCGGTTATATTCAGCAGGTCGCATGTTATCTGTGAATGACAAACAGCGATTTACATTTAGGGCAAAGTAACGCCTGTTGTTGGCGTACTTTCGTGGTCGAGTGTGTGGATTTATGTCCGCATATCGGGCACATGACAGTCGTATTGGCTGCAAGCCCAACACGCTGCATTGCATAATCGAAAAATGACATGGTGGTTAACCTTTCAATGAATGGGGCTTATTATACCATGCATAGCTCAATTATTAATCAATCATCATCGCATGCTTGATGCCATTTAACTTTGTCGCAGGCACTCAGTGAATGTCTGCTGTAATGCCTGCTCAGCCAAGTTGAAGCACACCGTGTTCTTTTGAATCAGAGAATGCAACAAACCCAGTGTATTCGGGGATAGTGTTCCGTCATCAGCATCAAATGCTGAAATGGTTGCGTGAAGAATCAAAAATGCTCCAAATCCCGCGCCGCTGCTGCCCCTCGATGGTCAGAATCGTCAAGGAGGACCCGTTAAAAGGTAAGCAGAAAATCTGTGGTTAGAAGTGAAGGCTTTGACAACGTTCTAAATTTTATGACAGAAATAAAAAAGCATTACCTTTCAAGATAATGCTTTTTCACTCGAACTGAGTCTTATAACAATTAGATTAATGTGATTTTAATATCATAGCTTTCAAGCCCAGTCATTTTTTCACGAGCATTAAACTGGATATCGGAAACTTCTTTTCCTGTCTTTTTTTTGAGTTCAATAATTTTTTTTGTGATGAATTCAGAAATATCCGCTTCAGTTTTTCTTTTTAAATCTTCGACGTTCATTGTTTACCTCTCTTGATCTCTAACGTATCAACGCCAGGCATGTTACATTCCCCGTAGAGCACTTGTATAAGCGCTGATATGTTTAAAAGATAGAATAGAAAGACTCAATTATCAATAGTTTGCAGTACAATCTTCATGCAAAAGAGCTCGCGACCACACAAACCACTGTACTAAAATCCGGGTCGGTCACGAAACAACCAGATCTCATTTCAAAAGCTTCGAGGCTGCCTCGAGGATCTCTTCTGAACTGACATCACGATCAGAGGCTACATAAACTATTTTATGGTCTCCTGTCAGAGATGGAAATCCCGCTGACATCACGGGTAGGTGTGCTTTTTCCCCATTGGGAAACTCACGCATTATCGTAGTAATACCTTTCATTACGGTTACAACAACTGCTGGTTCTGCATTAAAAAAAACGATGACTTTTTTCATAATTTTACCGTGATGTCTCTTACAGAGATTGTCGGTTCAGCATACAAAAAAGGCTCCATAAGGAGCCTGAAATTTATTTTCTGAATTCTAACGAAGACTGACCAGAACGAATGTACAGTGCAATATTATCAAATGTAATCATTGTTGATTTGCAAAAAATACATTTTGCTCCGAAAGGATTTTTTTCAGTAACATCAAAGTTTGACGTTCGGTACTGAGATCCGTGGCAACACGGACATCTGAAGTGAATATTATTAGTAATAACAGTTACCTTATACAGCCACGACATTAACTGCCGTGGGGCCTTTAGGTCCCTGTTCAACACTAAATTCAACTTCCTGATTCTCATTCAACGTCTTGAAATCATTACTCTGGATAGCAGAGAAGTGAACAAACACATCTTTACTACCATCTTTTGGAGTGATAAAACCAAAACCTTTTTCAGGATTAAACCATTTAACTAAACCAGTCATTTTATTAGACATAAACATTACCTTTATTGAGTAAGCCCTTGGGCAGAATGGTCCGAAAAAAAATTATCAGAGAGAAAAGCTAACAAGGAAATCTCAACAGGAACAAGGAATAAAATTATTACAGCGACTGCTTCAGATAAATTCGTTACAAACCAG
>QFQQ01000235.1 GCA_003243445.1 Citrobacter freundii | reverse complement strand
CCAGCGATATCGTTCATATGCTGAAAACACAGCCCCACAAAACGCGTCATCTCTTTTTCAGTGGTCCAGCGAGGGTGGTAATCACCTCGCCCCCAGATAGCACTGAGCCAGGTATTAGGGGAAATCGTATTCGGGCCAGAGACAATCGCTGTCAGAAAGCCATCCAGCTCAGAGAAACAGAGCACAGAGTCATCATTGCCGTATTTCAGCAACACCTCTTCCAGCCAGTCGATTTCCCGGTCAGTCAGTGGACCGCTTTTCGTCAGTTTCATTCGGCAACCGCCTCATCGACCTTAACACGACGTTTGCCAGTCAGTAGCTGTTGCATCAGGGCTTTTTTCTCATCTCTCAGGCAGGCGAGTTTTTTCTCAAGTGTGGAGATTTCAGCATCCGCAGCAGAAAGTACGGCTGCGATTTTTTGCTGTTCTTCAACACAGGGGAGTTTAAGCTCTAACTTTATCAATTGCCTTTTTGAGAGGTTGTAGCGAGTTGCTCCCTGACCTAATGTCGAAATTTGACGGCGTACATGTTCACTACGGAATAGGTAACGAGCATATTTTGGAATAAGAGTCTCGAAGTTATTCAATCGAAATCCGAAGCAAAATGAGTTTAAGAAAACCTCACTAACCTCTTCCAATAAAACCGAAGACATCCCAACCTCTTCTGGCGTCTCCGATGATGTAGTGAAAAATATATCGCCGTACTTTACAACGGATTGGCGCTCATCATCATTAACCTGTACGTACTCTAGGTTTTGAATATCGATTCTGGAATTTTTGAAAATATTGATGTAAGGGATATATGGCTTACCTGCACCAAAATCCTCCTTGGTCTTCCCTGTTAAACCGGTATAGGTATCACCCAAGTTGCCGAAAATGGTATATTCCCACTCCCCACTAAACCTCACCCCATTCTCATCCAGCAAGCGTTTCTTCCCAGTAAGCAATTGCTGCATCAGGGCTTTTTTCTGCTGCTGACTGTTGGTGAGAAGCTTTTCCGTCACCGAAATCGCCTTATCCCAGGTTGACAGGATTTGGGTGATTTTCTTTTGTTCGTCAAAAGGAGGAACAGCTATTCTTAATTTCTTAAAATATGGAAGACCAATTGTTTTAATTGTAGAGCCAACAGCTTGCCTTTCGAACTCTTCTTTATTTAACTGCAACCAATTATAAAGATACCAACTATGAAGCTTTTCTTTATTATCACATTTCCAGGCAATAAAGTGCTGACTCACAGCCATTGGCGTAGCCATAACACCACTCTTGCCAACACCTGCGTCACGCGATAATACAACCGTTTCCGCCGGATGTACTTCAGCTGAACTATTTTTGATGCCCTCTAGAGATATTTCTTTATCGGTTTCATAAACGTACCCTTTATCAAGGCGACATGAATCAGCGAGGGAAATCCATTTAATGCCACCATTCCAATATTCCGGGAATGATTTACTCGGTGTATGGCCACTGCATCTTTCAGCAATATTATCCAATAAATTGTAGCTCCACCCTACAGGCAGCTTTTGCAATATTATTTCACGAGCCATAACCAAGCTCCTTCAGATAACCCGCCATCTCTGTTTCGAGTTTTGACAGTTCCACTTTCAATTGCTCACGTTCGGCACGCACAGCCAGCAAATCGATCTCGTCTTCTTCCTCAAAGGTATCGACATAGCGCGGAATATTGAGGTTGTAATCGTTGTCCTGAATTTCCTTCAGGCTGGCAAGATAGGCGTATTTCTCAACGTTATCGCCATCACGGTAGGTCTTGACGATTTTCTTAATGTTTTCTTCGCTAAGCTGGTTCTGGTTTTTACCTGCCT
>QFQQ01000022.1 GCA_003243445.1 Citrobacter freundii | reverse complement strand
AAATTTCTTTAGTCACCGTCATCTTAAGGACTGGTGGAGGAGGTCAGTCCTTAAGGGGCGGTGCCTTTTTTTATTATTTATTGGAACAGAAAAAAATGAGCATATGGAAACAGAATGGATGAAATATAGAAATAAAAGAGTGGATGGAAGTGAAACGTTGAGAAAGACGGATGGGCCGTCATGCGTGAGATATTGGAAAGCGTGGATCAGTGAAGGAAGTGGCGACTTTAAGCGAAACTATTGCAATTATAAAATGATCGTAAAAAGCGTCGCAAGTTCTGCGATGCGATACGTGATATCTTTTGCGATGCGCGATTTTAATGCGCAGCCAAAGCTGTGAACGACTTACAAAAGAGCGATCGCATAGCCGCGCAAGCCGTGCGATGCGTAATACAACTGCGATACGCAATTTACTGCGCAGTCAAACTGCGACCGGCAGCCGTGCCGGCTAGAAGTGCTGCTCAAAACAATGCTGGCACCGCGAACCTAAAAAACAACCCGCGCACTCGCAACTGCGACTACGGTCTATCAAACAATCAACTAATCAAGACAGTATCCGCGCCCTCAACGCTAAGCAATAAACTCCTGCCTATTCCACTGCGTCCTTCTTCTAAAAACTAATAATCCACCACCCATAATAAAAAAAGCAAGGCTCACACCTTGCTTTTTCCTTTATAAAAACTTCATTAGACAATGAAGGAATGTTATTTCTTCCCGCTCTTCTCCAGCTCCGGCATTTCATTCCTAAACACTACCGTATTGTCAAATACGTCCACCAGCACCGGATGCGTTTTATCAATATCACCCGCAAGGATCCTTTTACTCAACTGGTTCACGATCTCTTTCTGGATCAAACGCTTCAACGGTCTTGCTCCAAACTGCGGATCAAATCCCTGGTCAGCGAGATATTCCAAAGCATAATCACTGAACTCCAACTGCACTCCGCTTTGCGACACAAGATGCTTCAGGTTTTCCAACTGGATCTTCACGATTCCCATGATCTGCTTTTTCAACAACGGCTGGAACATAATGATCTCATCCACCCTGTTCAGGAATTCCGGACGGATAGTTTGACGAAGCAAATTCATCACATCCAGTTTTGCCTTTTCCGTCGCATCTTCAATATTCTTTTCACTCACATTTTCAAACGCATCCATGATCAGGTGACTGCCGATATTACTGGTCATGATGATAATTGAATTTTTGAAATTCACGACACGACCTTTATTATCGGTCAAACGTCCATCATCCAACACCTGCAATAATACGTTCCAAACGTCCGGGTGTGCTTTTTCGATCTCATCCAGTAAAACAACACTGTAAGGTTTACGGCGAACAGCTTCGGTCAACTGGCCACCTTCATCATATCCAACATATCCGGGAGGCGCACCAACCAGCCTGCTTACGGTATGCTTTTCCTGGTACTCACTCATATCGATCCGCGTCATCATACTCTCATCATCAAAGAGATATTCAGCAAGGGCTTTGGCCAGCTCCGTTTTACCAACACCGGTTGTTCCAAGGAAGATGAATGAACCGATTGGTTTCTTCGGATCGTTTAATCCTGCGCGGCTGCGGCGGATCGCATCAGCCACAGCAGTGATCGCCTCATCCTGACCAACCACTCTTTCATGCAGGTGCTCTTCAAGATGCAGCAGTTTTTCCTTATCGCTCTGCATCATTTTTGTAACAGGAATTCCCGTCATCTTTGCTACGCTTTCCGCAATATCTTCTGCATCCACTTCTTCTTTCATGATCCTGGAATTCTCACTGATCGATGAAAGTTGCCCGGAATACTCTTCTATCTGCTTTTCCTGTTCTTTGATCTTACCGTAGCGGATCTCGGCCACCTTTCCATAATCACCCTCCCGTTCTGCCTTCTCTGCTTCCAGTTTTAATTGTTCGATCGCAGCTTTACCACTCTGTACTTTTTCAACAATCTCTTTTTCTTCTTTCCATTTTGCTTTGAACGTATCACGCTCTACGGAAAGATTCGCGATCTCGGTATTAAGCTGCCTTAATTTGTCTTCATCATTCTCACGTTTGATCGCTTCCCGTTCGATCTCCAGCTGACGGATCTGACGTTCAAGTCTGTCCAGCTCTTCCGGCATGGAATTCATTTCCAGTCTCAGTTTCGCCGCGCTTTCATCGATCAGATCGATCGCCTTATCCGGGAGAAAACGATCGGTAATATAACGGCTGGATAATTCCACCGCTGCAATGATCGCCTCATCCTTGATGCGGACGTGGTGGTGCGTTTCATAACGGTCTTTCAATCCGCGAAGGATAGAGATCGCATCATCAACACTTGGCTCATCAATGATCACTTTCTGAAAACGTCTCTCAAGCGCTTTGTCCTTTTCAAAGAATTTCTGGTACTCATTCAGCGTAGTTGCACCAACCGCACGCAGTTCACCACGTGCCAATGCAGGCTTCAGAATATTTGCAGCGTCCATCGCACCCTCACCGCCACCGGCGCCCACCAATGTATGGATCTCGTCAATGAAAAGAATGATCTCCCCGTCACTGCCGCTCACTTCCTTTACAACGCCTTTCAAACGTTCTTCAAATTCGCCTTTGTATTTCGCACCTGCGATCAGCAATCCCATATCAAGTGCATAAATGACTTTTGATTTCAGGTTCTCCGGCACATCACCATTTACGATACGATGCGCAATACCTTCAGCAATTGCCGTTTTACCTACACCGGGTTCACCGACCAGGATCGGATTGTTCTTTGTACGGCGCGAAAGGATATGCAATGTCCGCCTGATCTCTTCATCACGGCCGATGACCGGGTCAAGCTTACCCTGTCTTGCCAGTTCATTCAGGTTCTTTGCATACTTATTTAACGCATTGAATTCCTGCGTTTGCGTCTGGGAAGTGACTGATTCACCTTTGCGCAACTCTTTTATTGCAGCGATCAATCCCTTCTCGGTAAGACCCGCATTTTTCAACAGCTTCGCTGCGTCATCATTTCCCTGCACAATTGCGAGAAGAATATGCTCGGGTGTTACGAATTCGTCATTGAATTGTTTCAACACAGCTCCTGCCCTCAATACTACCTGGTTCGCATCACGGCTGATCTGCTGTGCCGCATCACCTGAGGTTTTGGGAAGTTTGCCGATCAATTCATCCAGGCGGCTGTCCACCAGGTTGACCGTAACATTATTTTTTTTAAGAAGATACTCAACTGGAGAATCTTCCTGTTCAAGCAACGCTTTAAGCAGGTGCTCCGTTTCTATATTCGGGCTTTGCGCATTGAACGCGATCTGCTGAGCCTGTTGAAAGGCTTCTGCTGCTTTTATGGTAAAATTTCCTAAGTTCATAGTTTAATGTAGATTAGGCGAATTAAGTGCGCTGATTACGCGAATTTTATTTAGATCCGATAAACTTCGTTCGTTACCGCGCATATCCGCTTCGTGCTTTTGTGTCAATTAGCGTTCCAACGAAAAAAACAAGCAAGAATGTCATACAAATCCCTTTCCACCTGCATGAAAGTCATACCCTTAGCCCTTTTCCTGTTATTCTTACAGCCCGCCTTTGGTCAGCTCGATACTGCTTCGCTGGGCGATGCATTCAAAGCCCGTCAGAAGTTATTGGGAAATAACGCAGTAATGATGATCTGGAAGGATACACTCCTATTTAAGAAAGAACTGGGCGATTATAACACCAAAAACGCCACCCCGGTTGAGATCGCCAGTGCCAGCAAATGGCTTACAGCTGCACTTGTAATGCAATTCATCGAGGAAGGAAAACTTTCCCTCGATGACAAGATCGGCAAATGGGTGCCGGAATTCAACCGTTATGGCAAAGCCTATATTACCATCCGGAATTGCCTTTCACATATGACCGGCGTTGAAGACGATGCCAATTTTCTCAAAAAGCTCTTTCAACGGAAGAAGTTCCAATCGCTAGAAGAAGAGGTCAATTCTTATGCCGCGCGTGAAATACGGGCCAACCCGGGTACGGATTTCTGGTACGGCCCCGTGGGTATCAATATCGCAGGCCGCGTACTGGAAGTGATCAGCAAAAAGAGGTTCGATGTACTGATCAAGCAAAAACTTTTCACTCCCATTGGCATGCGGAAGACAAGTTTTACCACCATGGATGGCGGTCCGGTTAACCCGGCCGGTGGCGCACTTTCCACACCGGATGATTACATGAAGTTCCTGGTGATGCTGCTCAACAAAGGCAAAGCCAATGGCAAACAGATCTTAAGCGAAGAATCCGTCAACACGCTGATGCAGATACAGACCAAACCCTCGCTGATCAAATACGCACCCGAAGCCGCAAAAGGCTTCAACTACGCTCTTGGCAGTTGGGTGATAGAGGAAAGAGATGGCAAAGCCACCGCTCTCGCCTGCCCGGGCCTGCTCGGTACCTGGCCAATGATCGATTTTTGCCGGGGTTACGCCTATCTCGTCTTTACTAAAACATTACTGACCGAAGAGAAAGCGGGATTAAATATGGAGTTTAAGAAAATGATTGACGAGCAGTTGCCAGGTAAGTGTGAGTAAGGAAAGGTTCCAGAGGTTTCAGAGGTTCCAGGAGTTCCAGGGGTTGCTACCGCGGTTTGTGCAGGGTTTTATTAGCAGAAATCGGCTATTATCGGAGGCTCACAAGAATGTTTTAAAGTACTCAAGCTTTTTGCACCCATAAAACTTTTCATTCCTGATGGGCTATTCAAAGCGCGTCAGCAACCCCTGGAACTCCTGGAACCTCTGAAACCTCTGGAACCTTTGAAACTTCCGAAACCCCTGGAGCCCATAAAACCCTCGCCTCCTTCACCCCTAAAACCACTCCGATGTACGAACACCGCAAACAAAAACTTGCCCCAATGGGCGTCTTCTATCGCCGCGTGCTGGGTAATATTCTTATGGCATCAGGGATCCTGTTTGTATGCCTGTGGATCGGGATTGCAGGTTATCATTATACGGCCGGTATCGGCTGGCTTGATTCACTGCACAATGCGTCCATGATCCTCAGTGGAATGGGACCTGTGGTAACCATTGAAACAAACGCAGGTAAATGGTTCTCTTCGTTTTATGCACTGTTCAGCGGTGTGGTCTTCATCACCAATATCGGAGTCATACTCGCCCCGGTGATGCACCGCCTGTTCCATCGTCTGCATGTGGAGGACTGACAAAATGATCACTTCATGTTACTTTGGCGAACCGTTCTCATGTAACCGGTTCTTGCCTACTTTTGCAGGATGAAAAAATCAACGCTGTTAACGGTCTGCCTGCTCCTGGCCGGCCCGGTGGTGCTGCTCGCACAGGAACAAACGACACGGAAGAACAATAAATGGATCAAAGGACTTTATTTTCAATGGGGTTATAATGTGGACGCTTACAGCCGAAGCGATATCCACTTCAAAATGAGCAATGGCGATAATTTCACATTGCACAGCGTCCGCGCGCATGATTCCGGCGATTTTGATGCGATCTATAAAGAACCTCAACAGGTCTCCATTCCGCAATACAACTACCGGATCGGTTTTTACATCAACGAGAAACATTCAAAGGCCATCGAGATCAATTTCGATCATACCAAGTATATCGTTACCGATGGACAAACCGCAAGGGTTACGGGCGTGATCAATGGTCAGCAGGTAAATGGCGACAGCGTATTAAACCCGCAGACCTTTCTTCATTTCGAACACTCTGATGGTGCCAACTGGCTTCATATCAACTACGTCCGTCTCTATGAGGGCCTCCAGAACCGTGCGCGTACACGAAGCCTCCTGAAATATCTGTGGAAAGCCGGCGCCGGCATCAATATCCCCCGCACCGATTTTACCTGGAAAGGAGAAAGACTGAATAACAAATTTCACGTTGCCGGATATAACATGAGCGCAGAAGGCGGCGTACGCTTCTATCCGCTCAAAAGATTATTTATCGAAGCGACCGGAAAAACGGGATATGTGCGGTATGTAAATGCATTGGCAAACACTCCTACAAGCAAAGGCAATCGCGCGACTCATAGTTTTACTTATCTGGAAGCGATTGCGACACTGGGGTTTGAAGTTAATTTGTAGGAGGAAGACGGCCAGCGACCGCCGACGGCCGACCGCCGAATCAGTCAGAAGATTGAAGCAGTACTTCACATTTGTGATATAAGTAGGCAAATTACAATTTGCAGACTGATTCGGCGGTCGGCGGTCGGTCATTGGCGGTCACATTCTATTTCCTGATCAGCACAAGCCTGCTGCGATCACTTCTATATACTTCATCATAAAACTTTACCACGGCTTCATAATCTTCTGCCGGAAATCTTCCGCCAAACTGTTCCATCTTGCGGTAGTAAAAGATCTTATTGTCTTTGATCGTTATAATGCTTTTGTAAGTCCCGAAGCGTGTGGTAAGATCCATGTTTGCAGGCATCGATTCCACTGTATAACCATCAGGTAAATTTATTTCAACACTATCGACGTATGAGCAGGCAATGCCCAACTCGATAGCATAGCGACGGGTAGCATCCGCGGATAATTTTAATGCTGAACGCGTCATAACATCAGGGCTTACAAAAAGCCTTTTACCAGTGGTCGTTGCATAATGATCGACATTGATCTCAAGTGATTCGTTAATAAAAGGCAGCGAACTTTTCTCTTCCTTGTAATCAAATTGACCAACTTCATACGTTGCAAAATCCAACTGATCCTGCAGGTATTCTTTCACTTTATCCGGAGAAAGATTATTGATGAGACTATGGGTTTCATCCTGCAGCAAACCAGCATATTTTGTAACAGCATTTACATGAAGACCGCCATCGGTGAGCAAAGCGGCTTTGACAACCCGTACCTGACGGTTTTCATGTATCCCATAAAACGGCGTGCGGATCAGTTTTCCCCCGGAGCCACCATCACCCACCAGTAAGCCGGTTCTGTTGGAAGTAAAACTGCTCAGATATCCCGCAGGCAGACTTTGACTTGTGCATTCCAGCCAGACAGTATCCTGTGGCAGGGGTACGCAAAGAATAACATGATTGAATTGCTGGGAAGGAAATTCCGTTGTTAGATAGCGTTCGTTTTTTCCTGCGCGGATCAACGTATAATAAGAATCGATACCGATCTCCTTTAATAAGCTATACATATAATTTGTCAGCGCCTTACAGTCTCCGTACCGGTTTGCCGCTACGTATTTCGCGTCAAAGGGCTGCCAGCCACCAATGCCCAGCGAAATATTTACGTAGTGTGTATTTCGCTGCATGTATTCATATAATGCTTTGATCTTTTCTTTCTGATCAAGCAATCCATCTGCGATCTGATGAACTTCTGCCCGGATATTTTCGGGTAACTGATCGCGACCTTTTTTTAGTGATTGAATAAATGCGGCGAAATTTTCCCAGGTATCCATATTGCCTTTGTATTCGCCAACCTGGAAATCGCCAGGACCCAGCAAGATAGTTGTCGCCATTTCATGCCACCTCGGAGCAAGCGGTTCCTTGCGGATAGCAGGCTGATCTTTTACCGACCAGGTAGTGATCCGGGTATTTTTCTGAACCGCTACTTCCGGTTCGCTATTGTACAAGAATGCCTTGTAACGGAACTTATAATCTGCAGGACAAATCACCTTCATCGTACTTTTTTCAACAGAGATACCGCCGCCAGGCCTTGGACTCCACATAGGGAAAAATAAGGAAGACCTGTTAGAGATCTCAACATTATACTCAACGGTATAAGGGTATGAACGATGGTGAAAACTATGCACCTTCACACGATTATCATCAATAAATGAGCCGCTGTTCGTTCCAAAATCCTGCATATCCTTCTTCTTTACCTTCCTGATCAATTGCCCATCGGGATCATACAGATAACCTTCAGCAGAAACGATGGAACGAAGATTATCATAATATTCAGAAAACTCCGCCCACTTATCGCCATTCTCATTCAATACAGTTATAACATAGTGATTGGTCTGTATTGTTTCTTTTAACCCTTTGATCGTAAACCCTGTTTCCTCCAGCCTGATCACGGCGTCTGCGTTGATCTTCAACAAAGGTGAAATTCCTGATACCGCATACCGTCCGTCGGCCGCATTCAGTGCCACAGAACAGATAATCGACAGGTAACAAAATAGTAATCCCCTTTTCATTACTTCTTCTTTTTGAAAACGATCTGCTCACTTTGTTTCTTCACAACGAGGTTGAAGAAATCCCGTAACATTTGGTATTCCTCCGGTGAAAAATAAGTACGGTTTATTCTCAGCCTGGAGCGAATGGAAATAATACCATTCGATTCCGCCGTTCTGTATTCAAACTCACCGTCATTATCCTCATTTAATTTTACGATCAGCGATTTGGGCAATTCATCCACTTCATATCCGGCGGGTACTTCCATTCGAAGCAGGTAAGTTTGGTCGATCCTGAAAAGCATCTCGACGGGATAAGATCTTGTTGCGGACTTGAAAGGATTTTCAGTCCATGACCGGATGAACATTGGGTCAAAATACCAGATATCTTCTCCATTCAACGGGGTTTCCACGCGATATTTGATAGAAACGGGCAAGTCGTAATTATCGATGGAGTCGATCTTTTCTTCAGAGATCTTTACTTCACTGCCATTTCTTTTTAATTCATTAAAATATGCGTCCTGCCCCTTCTGTCCGATCTCGGTACGGATATCATACGAATCATAAACTCCCGGGGTATACTGAACTGATGCAGATAATGCACCTTTGTTATTGTTTGAGACAAAAACCGAAGATATTGACTTCTCCGTGAGGGAATCAGCATTGAACTCAAGGCCATCCGCAGCAGCATCGATCACGCGTGCATGTCCATTATAGCAATCATACCCAAGCCGGTTAAAACCAAGACGAGGCCTGCTTGCGTCAAGATAATATTTTTGTCCATCGATCACCAATTGTGCAATAACATAATTGAAGCGATCGATCAACGGATACAGCGCATAAGCATATCCGTTTGATCTGGTGCTCAGGATCACCGGATCGGCCTTAAGACCTTCGTTTCTCAGCATCGCAATAAGCAGTATATTGATCTCCGCTTCTGTGCCGCTTTTCATTTTCAGCGTTGATTGCAATGACTTCTTCATGTAAAACGAATTGCGTTCAACACAGGTCATATTATCCCGGACCCAGGCGTAGATATTCCGCGCTCTGTCAATAGGCGCTTGCGCCTTCTTTGAGGCAACAGATGAGATATCATTCAGAAAAGCATTTTCCTGTTGAAGCGGCAGTCCGAAATCGGGATCGTCAAGCAGGGTACTGGCTGTTTCAGTCCATGTACTCATCACTTTTTTCGGAATATACGGCTCACGGTATTCCGCCAATTGAAATTCGATCTTCGCAACGTGATTGCTGATCGTGGATGTATAGCTTTCTTCTTTCAATGCCGGTACATCTTTCATCACCCATCTGAATGCCGTTACCCCGGCGGAAAAACTCATACGGTCCTTCACACCGGACAACATGACCTCCGTTTTTGGTATCTCCACGGTAAACTGCTCTATTTTATCCTTTGATTCCTTGATAAAAAACTCCTGGCTGCCCTGCGTCAGTGATACGTAGTAAAGAAATTGTGGCATACCTACTATATACTCACTCCATAGTGTTGGATACCCACTCTGAAATTCCCATGGTCTCAGCCTGAATAAATACTCCGATCTGAGCTTGTATTCAAATTCGATTATCGACCCTTCCCGCACCGCGGGAAAAGAAAACTTGTTGACCACCCAGTTGCGGCTGATCTTTTCTTTAAAAACATCCACCTTGGGATCGAGTTTTGTTTCAACCACTTTTCCATTCTCCAGATTGTAGGTGACAGCCTTCAATGTGACGATCTCTTCTTCTCTTTCCCCTGTTGTATAAACAGGTATGCGGATCTGTGCGGCATCATATGCGTTTTTATTCAGGATATGGATCCGGCTATATCGTTTGAATTCGATGGAAAAACTTCCTTTCGAATTGCCAACAAAATCAGATGATCCGATATTGCCTATAATTACCGCCTCCGCTCCCGGATCGAGAGGATAGGATGTTTTAAAATCACTGGATTCTACTTTACCGAATTTGATGGAAGCTTTATTCTGCGCCGCGAGATGCGTTGCCAGGCAACACAGCATTGCCAGAAAAAGTGGGATTTTCATGCGGGTTGTAAGTTAATGTGGTGGTTTTGTTGATTGATAATCAACACGGACAATTTTACATAAAATATCCCAGATTTTAGCTGGTATCTTTAGGCGGTCATTTCTGTGTGAAAACAACTGATAATCATACCGTCTTTATCAAGCAAACAGCCGCCAGGCTGGGGTTCAGCTATTGCGGCGTTGCGAAGGCAGTGAGGCTGGACGCCGATGCCGAAAGGCTTGAAAAATGGCTGAGCCAGGGTATGCATGGATCGATGAAATACATGGAGAATCATTTTGATCTGAGGGTCGATCCAACCAGGCTCGTGCCCGGCGCAAAATCGGTGATCACCCTGCTGCAGAATTATTACCCTTCCGCAGAACAGGACGCTTCATCGCCAAAGATCGCGAAGTATGCATTTGGGAATGACTACCACGAGATCATCCGAACGAAGATGAACGAATTCCTCTCATTGATCCGCGACGAAGTGGGCGAGGTAAACGGAAGAGGGTTTGTCGACTCCGCACCAGTACTGGAAAGAAGCTGGGCCAAACGCAGCGGTCTCGGATGGATCGGCAAAAATGGAAACCTCCTCACGCCAAAGCATGGGTCATTTTTCTTTATCGCCACCCTGATCACCGATCTCGAACTCAACTACGACGATCCCTTTGCAAAGGATCATTGCGGCACCTGCACTCGCTGTATTGATGCCTGCCCCACCGATGCGATCCTGCCCGGCAAAGTCGTAGACGGCAGCAAATGCATTTCCTATTTTACCATCGAACTAAAGGACATGCTGATCCCCGATAACATGAAAGGTAAATTCGCCGATTGGGCCTTCGGCTGCGATACCTGCCAGGATGTTTGCCCCTGGAACCGTTTCAGTCAGCCCACAGAAGAACCCGGTTTCTCCCCTATTCCCGAAATATTGAATTTAAGCACGGCCGAATGGGAAGCGATGACAGAAGAATCTTTCCGGAAATTGTTCCGGCATTCCGCATTAAGCAGAACGAAGTGGAAGGGAATACAGCGGAATCTGGAGTTTTTAAAGAAGCAGTAGAAACAGAAATCG
This sequence comes from Citrobacter freundii, assembly GCA_003243445.1. Taxonomy (GTDB): domain Bacteria; phylum Bacteroidota; class Bacteroidia; order Chitinophagales; family Chitinophagaceae; genus Terrimonas_A. The sequence continues at coordinate 74,872 of QFQQ01000022.1, read as the reverse complement.
CGCATTGTGTAAGACATTGAATGACTCATTACTGCTTATTCAGAGGGTTGAAGATTTGTCTTATAGGAAGGGATCACCCTGCAATACTCATGATAACTGAAATGGGAATCAGCTATACAGCAAAAACGAAGAAAAAGTTGTTTCCAGGACATGCTTACCATCCCGGCCTTACCGGTAAAAAATAAACCGGTAAGGAGGCAGGGACGGTAAGCATGTACGAAAGTCGGGCTGATCACTTGTGTCTTCCACTCATCGCTATTTCCTGCGTGAAGGCAGGTACATTTTTGCATTCACTCCCAAAAAGACCGGGTATTGCTTTTTATCATACTCAGCTTTTACAAGGCGGCGAAGTCCCATGTTGAATTCAGGGCCTACACTCCATTGGAAAGCGCCTTTGGTATTGAAGCGGAACGATACGCCGGTTGAGAATGATAGCTGGAAACGGTTGAAGGCGTTGTTGTCGTGATAATAAATTCCCCCCTGCAATGAATCATATACAAGACCATTAGAAGAAAGCAGGTAGCCGGCCGTAAAGCCCGTATTGAGCATCAACGGCAATTTCTTACTGTTGTTCATCTGCCAGTGGAAATTGAATAGTACCTGCAGATAATGATAGCGGTTCGTAAATGTCTTCTGTTGTGAGCCCTGATAGACTGCGCGAACAGAGACCATTTGCGATGCATAATTACTGAAGACAAGCGATGTGTCTTTGTAATAACCTATGCGGATATTATTGCTTTGATACTGGTATTGCAAACCTGTGCTGAGGCTGATCCGTTTTGATACAGGAAATTCAGCCAGCACACCGATGCGGGCAGCCGGGCCGGGTTTGATATCCGAACGCGGAACATATACAGGACCAAAACCACCAGCTGGTGGAACTGGCCCCCAGATCCCCCCCTGATTGGCTGGGCTTGAATAGTTCCTGTCCGAATTACTCTTTTCCGTCCCAAGCAGAAATGGACTTTTGATCGGACCAGATGCACCAACAGCAAGATCGAGCGCCCATTTGATTTTTGATGTCTTGCCTTGCTTTTTAACGACAGGTGCTTTTACTTCAGCTATTGAATCTTTCTTTTCAACCTGTGCAACAGCACTGTCTTTATGCAGCTCCGTAGTTTCAGTGTCAGTAGTGATCGGTGTAACCGGCTTCACTTCGTTACCATTGTTGGTAACGGCAGTTGCCGGATCTTTTGCAGATCCGTTTGTTTCTGCAAGCGATCCTTCAGTCTCCGGGCTATCGCTCTTCTGCACGGGAAATTTTCCTGGTCTTTGTTTTTGCGTTCTACCGTTTACAATTACCGTTCTCGGATCTGTTGAATGACCGTTACGCGAATGTTTTTTTGTAATGTCAGCCTGCTGCTGTTTTTGTTTTAACGGAGAGATGTTGTGTGAGAAATTACTATTTGTGTTATTGCTCTTTTTATCAGCAGTTTTATTATTATCAACTATTGATGGAGTCGACGGTGCACTTTCAGTAGTATGATCGGTACGGCTGTTTACAGCGCCATCCTGATCTTGCAATGCTCCGTTTGGCAGATTTGATTTAGCGGGTTGTTTATCTGTTGGGGTCGATGAATTTGTTGATGCGGATGCAGGAGGTTGCTGTTCCGGCCGTCCGGCGGCTGGAACAGGATTGGCTGCAAGTGTTGTCTCTTGTCTTTGTGTGAGCCGGTAACCGGAATAGCCCAGCAGGCCAATGGCAGCCACCAGCCAAAAGAGGATCGCGACGCGTCTTCTTTTTTTACGACGAATCTCCTTCTCGACGTTTTCCCATACAGCGGCCGAAGGGCGTAATCGCAGCCCCTGCAGCTCTTCCTGTACCTGTTTATCAAATTCACTGTCCGGCATAACTTGACTTTTTCTGATCCGAAGATTGTTTTTTCAACCAGGTGATCAGCAGATTCCTGGCCCTGGCATATTGCGAACGGGAAGTGCCATCACTGATCCCGAGCATTTCTCCTATCTCCACATGCGAAAATCCTTCAACTGCATGCAGGTTGAAAATGACCTGATACCCCTGCGGCAATTGCCTGATCAGATCGGCCAGTTCCTTGGCCTGTACCCGCACAACAGGATCTTCCTGGCTGACCGGATGGAGGTATTCTTCAGTAAAATACATTTCCTCCTGGTACTTGCGATGGCGTTTGAGAAAATTAAGCGCGGTATTCACCATGATCCGGCGGATCCAGGCACCCAACTCACCTTCCTGTTTGTATTGGTTTAAATGATGGAAAACTTTGACAAAGCCCTCCTGCAGAACATCTTCTGCATCCCGCATTGAGCGCGTATAGCGGTAACAGACGCCTAGCATCGGTTCGGCAAACGTATCGTAAAGTTGCCGCTGTGCCTGTGGTTTCCCTTTCAGGCAATCCCTGACCAGTTTCTGTTGCTCCATTTGTTCTGTTGCCATCCTGACAATGATCCCTCCCTGATCGTTGCATTCACTAATAACATTTCAGTGTAGCGTGGTTGCAGTCGATGATAGATGTCCGATGGTCGATGACCGAGGTGTCATTAATCATCGGACAACGTCCAACTTGTTGAAAATAGCCGCAAAGTTAGCGGGTTAAGTGGTTGAAAAGAGAGGAACGCTATGAATGGGGCTTTATCCTCAATGAGCTGAGGTTATGATGGCCTGAAAAAATGTTGGGGTCAAAAAAAAGCCGCAAGGATAAATCCCTGCGGCTCAGTATAAATTAAAAAAATCATTAGTTGATCTTGAAGGAACCCTGCGTATCGCCCCAGCTGAGCGTTACTGTTCCGTTCTTCGCGATCTTGTAAGTCAGCAATTCTGCAGGCGTTGACAGTTTAGAGGTCTTTCCCTTAACTCGCAGCAGGTCGTCGGACTCAGAATATTCAGTACCCCATTTATCCCAAACCTTGCTGATGATAAAAGTCCATTGGCCACCATTTGACACTACAAACAGACCATATTTGCCGGCTGGAACTTCCTTTCCATCAACTTTTACTGCTTTGCTCAATTCCAGCAGAGTTGTTTTGTTGGCGCCTGCTCTCCAAACCTTTCCGTCCATTGGCTCTACGTCTTTACCGATTGTGCGGCCTTTCAGAGATGGCTGGCTGTAAGCAATTGTTGCGACAGTACCGTTAGCGAGGGTTTCTTTTGCTTCAGCAGGCGGGCTGGCAGGTTTCTTCTTTTCCTGGCCGAAAGAGCATAACGTCATTGTTGCCGCAATAGCTAAAAGGAATAATGATTTCATATAAATATCGTTTTTGAATTTGTCTGCGTAATCTACAAATAACCTGCCATCTGCTTGTGGAGTATTGGATGAAAGGTTAAATCTGGTTGTGGTGGAGGGAAAAGGTTTCAGAAGCTCCAAAGGTTCCAGAAGTTCCAGAGGTTCTGAACAGCGCAATTTCTTTTCAGGAGGTCAAGTTTCAAACTGCGGCAGCAACCTATGAAACCTCTTGAACTTCTGGAACCTCTGAAACCCTATTAGCCATCTATTGAATACTTACTCTCTTTTTGATATTAGCCAACCCTATCTCCATCCGCTGGCCGTTCGATTTTTCGAGTACCAGGCTTGCAAATTTTTCCCACGGATACCAGCGCAGCTGAAAATCCATGGTCCATTGCAAAGTCAGCGTACGTGAATCAGGATGTTCGATCACCCTCCAGGTATTCAGCACAGGTTTGATCCTGTTACCGACAAATAAAGCTGTCACTTCATCTGCCGATTCTTTTTCCAACTGCAGGTAAGTTGCGCCTTTGGGATCCTTATCGTCCAGTGTCAAACCACGCAATTTTCCATCAACATACAATGGTTTTGCAGAATCAATTCTGGGATACCAGTTTTTCCATCTTCCGGCATCGCGGATCATCGCCATTACACTATCCTTTGGTGCATTGATATCCGTTGCCCGGGATACACGAACATGAGAAGGAATGAGTAAAGAAATAAGAAATACAACAAGGAATAAAAATACGAAAGAGAATACTGCAAGTTTGATTGCTTTCATACCGCCAAAGTTAAGCAAAACGCGAATGGGGCGCGAATGGGCACGAATGTTCACGAATAGCGACCTGCGCCGTTGAAGAATCTTAATGAAGAAAATGTCAACAATGTACTATTCGTGAACATTCGCGCCCATTCGCGCTCTATTCGCGTTATTCCCAGCGGATAACTTTTACGACAATGATATATATTAAGATCATCCAGACACCCAGTATACTGATCTCTTTCCAGCAATCCCACAGGTGTAATCCTTCGAAGGAAATCTTACGGACGGCATTATTAAATTGAGTGAGTGGCAGGAAGCTGCAGATCGTTTGAAGCCATTGAGGGAAAACGCTCGTAGAGAAGAATGTCCCGGATAACAGCATTTGCGGAAAACCAAAAAGATTGATGAGCAGCGGTATGGATGTATCCGTTTTTGCAATGCTGCTGAAGATCAGCCCAACGCCCATCAGGAGGAATAGCATGTAAACAGACATCAGCACCATTTCTATGAACGTGATCGCGCCATGCTGAAGCGTGAAATTCAGAAAGAAATGACCAAAGCCGATCAGTACAACAACGTTCATCAATTGAAAAAATAAACGGCTGATACCAATGCCAACGAGTATGTTGAGACGGCTGACCGGTGACGCATAAAAACGCTTTAACACCAGTTGCTCGCGCAATGTGAAGAATGTGAATGAAATACCGAATAATGTAGAGAACAGGATAGAGAAACCCAATTGACCCGGTAAAATAAAATCGATCTGGCGATATTTTTTTCCTTCGGAAATAACGGGTTGTTCGATATGAACATATTCTTCTTTATCGGATGAAAGAAATTTCTCGAACTTTATTTTATTGTAATCCAACGCCTGCATAAAACCTCCGAAAGTATTGCCACTGGCGGAAGTTGAACGGACGCTTACCGTAAAATGCGGCGCAGAAGATGAATCCGCCTTCACAGAACTGATGGCCAGCACAGCCGTAAGATTGCCCTTTTCAAGATCCTTATTCAATGCAGCAGAATCGTTATAGCTGGCAAATCTCAGCAGTGGATTCCTTTTAAGTGAAGCGAAAAAACTATTTGTCGTATCTGAACCCGGTTCAAACGCGATCCTGTAACTCGGACCACCGCCGTTTCCAAACGCACCGAAGATCAAAATAAAAATGATCGGGAATAACAAACTGAACACAACCGATGTCGGCTGCGAAAAGATCGCTTTGAAACTTGCTCTGATAATTGCCCAGAGCGCCTTAACCTGACTGTATTTTTGGGGCATGGGGGGAAGATTGGGTGCAAACGTACTAAAAAACGATGTTCGATGTTGGATGGTCGATGGCCGGGGTCGTGTTTTTAAAAACTTCTTTAAATACAGAAGCTGTCCTGTCCGGAAAGCTTCTGCTAATATTAAAAATTCAGGAAAGTGATTCTGGTACGATCATGCTTCGACCATCCAACATCGAACATCGCGACTTATCGGACAACAAACCGGAACGGCATCCTCGCCTGCACTCCACTGCTCATCTCCTTCACTCTTCTGAGTTCCTGGTAAATGGTGTAATTGTCTTCGCCGATCTCTTCTTTGATCTTGCCCGCGTAGTTCATTGGGTCGCGGTCCCTTCCGAAGAACTGGTCCATCAGGGTCTGGGGTTCGGGGAATTCGCTGACGCGGTAGTTGGTAAGTTTGGCCATGCGGGCAGCACACTGGATGGCGTCGCCGAGGCCGCCGAAGCGATCGATCAGCCCGATCTCGATAGCGCGTTTACCGGTCCATACACGCCCTTGCGCAATGCTGTCGATATAAGCTGTATCACGTTTACGCCCTTCGGCTACACGCTGTTTGAACTGCGTATAGATCAGATCGACGCTGGCCTGCATCATTCTTTTTTCATTGTCATTTAGAGGACGATAGAATGCGCCTGCATCAGCGTACTGACCGGTCTTTACTCCGTCAAATGTGATACCTGCTTTCTCTTTGAAAAAACCCTCAAGGTTTGGAACGATGCCAAAGACACCGATAGAACCGGTGATGGTGGTTGGCAATGCGAAAATGCTGTCCGCTGCACAGGAAATGTAATAACCGCCTGAGGCTGCTACATCGCCAAAGCTTACTACGACAGGTTTTTCCTGCTTAGCCAGCGACAATTCACGCCAGATATTTTCACTGGCCAGGGAACTGCCACCGCCGGAATTTACACGAAATACAATTGCTTTGATCGATTTGTCAAGCCTTGCTTTCCGGATCAGCGTGCGATAGTTATCACTGCCGATCCTGCCCTGGTCTGCGCGGCCATCAACAATGTCGCCCTCAGCGTAGATCAGCGCGATCTTTTCGCCTTTCGGATCCCGGATAGCGCCCGTCGCACGGTAAGTATTTGCGGTGATAAAATTGATCTTTTCATATTTGCCAAGACCGATCTTTGATTTGATCTCATCCTTTACTTCGTCGTCATACCTGATCCCATCCACCAGCTTATAATCAGCCGCATCTTTAGCGGTCTGGATCTTTCCATCATTGGCTAACTGATGCAGGGTGGCGGTATCGATATTTCTTGCGGCAGATGTTTTCAGCAGCAGATCACTGTACAGATCATTCAGCCATACTGTCGTTTGCAGCTTGTTGGCATCGGTCATCCGGTCGGCACGCAAAGGCTCTGTTGCACTTTTGAATTTACCGGCGTAGAAGATCTGCGGTTCTATATTCAATTTATCGAGTGTGCCTTTCAGGAAAAGGTATTCAACACTATAGCCTGCCCAATCAAGCATCCCGGCCGGACTTACATAAATTTTATCAGCGATGTTGGCAACACTGTATGCACCCTGGGTGATAATATCGCCGTGGGCGAGAACAAATTTCTTTGATGTTTTAAAATCTTTCAGTGCATTACGGATCTCTTCGCTTGCAGCGTAACTATTGCTATTGCTGTTAGCAAGGATATAAATACCGGCAATATCCTTGTCGTCTTTCGCAGACTGAATCAATCGTACCATGTCATACAACCCCGGGATATCACGATTATCTTTACTCAAAAAGCCGAAAGGATCTTCCTGTACCTGTTCTGCAAAATGCTGACTGAGATCAAGCACCAGGACAGAATTCTTTGCGACTACCGGTTTCTCTTTCGAAGTGAGTCCGCCGATGGCTGCCAGGAAGAAAAAGAAGGCTACCACGGTGAAGATCACAAGGGCAAGCAGGCAGGCAAAGAAAATCTTGAAGAAATTGCGCATACTGAGTTGTTTAATCGAGCCAAAGAAAAACCTTTATTCGTTACGATCAGAGCCAGGTGTTCCTCAACCTGCTCAAAAATAAAGATATTTGGCGCGTTGAAAAGTTTCCGGGTATGAACAAAGCATATTTATTGACGGGCGGTAATATTGGAGAGCGGGAAAAACATCTCCGCCAGGCCATGGAGCTGATCGGCGAGCATTGTGGCCCGGTGATCAGGGCCTCGTCCGTTTATGAGACTGCCGCCTGGGGAAAAAATGACCAGCCGGGGTTTCTCAACCAGGCTTTGCTGGTAGAGACCGGAATGACGGCAGCCGAGCTGATGAAAACGCTGTTGGAAATTGAAAAAGAGATCGGCAGGATCAGGCTGGAGCGCTATGGGCCAAGGGTGATCGACATTGATATACTACTGTTTAACCATGAAATCCATGATGAGCCGCTGATCAGGATCCCCCATCCACAGCTGCAAAACCGGCGTTTCGCGCTGACCCCGCTGGCGGATATTGCAGGAAGTTATATTCATCCGGTTTTACATAAGAAAATAGCCGAATTGCTGGACGAATGTCCTGACGAGTTGGAAGTGGTCAAAGTAGAAGATTTGCGGAACTGACCGGGCTCGGTTGGTATGAGATCGGGAATTGCAGAGGTGTTCTATAACTAACTGTAACAGTGCGGCGGGGTAGACACCATAGAGACATGGTCGGGACTATGAAAAGGTTGTAGGTGGTCAGTGAGGATCTAGTACACTTATGGTACACTTAACCCGGGATTTTGCGGGGAAATCATACAGTATTGGTAGACTAAAAAATCATGCTGACTCGTCCTCCTATTTGTGCACTGGCTGGTTTTCTACTTACTGATTCGTTTTTTTACTTTGAAATATTGTGTTTTACCCAAGGTTTGGCTTCAACCGGAAAGTAGCTTCGCCTTACGATCAGGATCTACGGTACCGTCATGGCGGAACCGGGCACTGCCTTCCTTTGCTTAGGGGCGTGCATGCGAGCGACCCTTTCTCTGGAAGGCAGTGCTTATTTTAAAACAGCCCTGGAGGCTGTGATCAGATCGCAGAACAGGGAATGAAGTGCACGTTGGAAACGGCGATCATCTCAGACCTGATTGCTGCAGTCCGAAGCCCGTGTTATAAAATACAGGCAGGAAAATCAGTTCAAACTGAGAAAATGGAACTTTTCTTTAGCCATTCGTCTTTAAGCCTATCTACCCTGCTGAAAATTTTCTAAGTCTGCCCGAATATTTTCTTTTTCAACCTTTTTATTTTTTGCAGTTGAAACAGTTTTGATCTCGACGCGGGAAAGCCTACAGTGGTCAATGACAGCTGACTTATCCACAATACTCGTCCTCAATCCAACCATTCCCGCAATTCATTTATTTTGCGGCCAGACTACCATGAATTATAACTTCATTACGATAGAGGGCAATATCGGCGCCGGTAAGACAACCCTTGCACACCTGCTGAGCAAACATTATAACGCCCGATTGATCCTGGAAGAATTTGCAGACAATCCATTCCTTCCAAAATTCTACGCCAACCCTCAACAATTTGCCTTTCCGCTGGAATTGTTTTTCATGGCGGAACGCTTCAAACAGTTAAAGGAACTGTTGCAACAAAAGGATATGTTCCAGCACCTGACTATTTCCGATTACCTGTTCACCAAATGTCTTCTTTTCGCAAAAGTCACGCTGCCAGATGATGAGTTCCGCTTATACCAGCGGCTTTTTGACATCATCCATCAGCAACTGGTAGAGCCGGATCTGCTGATCTATCTGCATGCACCGGTCAACCGTCTTCAGGCAAATATCAAAAAACGCAACCGTTCCTATGAACAGGCGATTCCGGATAATTACCTGTTCAATATCCAGGAAACTTATACGCATTATATCAAACAGCATAATATAAAAACGTTGTTTGTCGACGCCTCCAATGCGGATTTTCTCGGCAATGAAAAACATCTGCAGACGATCATCGACGCATTGGATAAAGAATACACTGAAGGACAGCATTACCTGGCCCTGCCCTGATCTGCATTGCAGTTTTCTGCAGCAGGTTTTTATTATAAGCGCCTGTGGCTCCCCTGCTGCTTTGATAACGATGAGCAGGTACATTCGCCATACAGTTCCTATCTTCGCAATCACTCATGGACGAACAGATCACCAACGATCCCTTCGCGGCGATACGTGTACCGGAATACCGGCATCTTTTAACGGGCAGGTTTGCATTCATCATGTCACTCCGCATGATGGTGGCTGTATTAGGATGGTGGGTTTATCAGCTCACAAAAGACCCATTCACGATCGGGCTGATCGGTTTATCAGAGGTAATCCCCGCGCTTTCGATGGCTCTTTATTCCGGACATGTGATCGATACCAGCGAAAAAAGAAAACTGTTACTGCGAAGTGTATTTTTTTATCTCTGCGCAGCCAGTACACTTCTTTTTCTCTCGACCGCATTTGTTGCTGAACATGTAGTACCCAGGCATATAGTTTATTGCGTTTATGGGGTCATTTTTTGCACAGGTATCATCCGTTCTTTTGCAGGCCCCGTTTTTTCCGCAATCATCGCTACGATCGTTCCGAGGCATGCATTGCAAAATGCCACAACCTGGAGCCAGGCAACCTGGCTCACCGCTTCGGTTACCGGTCACGCAACTGGTGGATTTCTGATAGGTTTTGTCGGCGTCAGAAATACATTCATTGCCGTTTGCATCATTCTTTCACTTGCAATTATTATACTTTACAGATTAAAACCGAAGCCGCCGAACGCGGTTCGCGGGGAAAAGAAAACACTGGAAAGTGTAAAGGAAGGCCTTCGCTTCGTTTTCAAAACAAAAGCCTTATTGGGTGCGATGTCTCTGGATATGTTTGGCGTCCTCTTTGGCGGCGTCGGAGCCATGGTGCCTGTATATGCAAGTGATATTCTTAAGATAGGTCCCGTTGGATTTGGCTGGCTCAATGCTGCCGGTGATATTGGCGCAATTGTGATCGTGGTAATTCTCACTATCGCGCCAATGAAAAAAGCGCAGGGCAAGAAACTACTGCTTGCTGTAGGAGGTTTTGGCTTGTGCATCATTGCCTTTGGATTATCAAAATGGTTCTTCCTTTCTTTCCTGGCACTGATGATCGGAGGCATGCTTGATGGCATCAGTGTTGTTGTAAGAGGAACCGTAATGCAACTCACCACGCCAGACCACATGCGCGGACGCGTGAGCAGCGTAAGCCAGATGTTTGTAAACTCAAGCAATGAACTGGGGCAATTCGAAAGCGGCCTTGCGGCAAGACTGCTTGGCGTTGTTCCGTCCGTTGTATTCGGTGGTTCCATGACATTGATTGTAATGATCACCACCTGGTTCAAAGCTCCGACACTCCGGAAATTTGAGTATTGAGATATGACCGATGTTTAATGTGCAATGTCAGATGCGCTATCGGCCCATGCTTGTCATTCCACTTAATTGATCGATAAACTTCACTACAAAAACCGGCCATCGGCGACCGATCATTCAACATCGCTTTTAATGCTTATCTTCCCTAAAAGAAACATCATGGATCGCCGCAACTTTATCCGCCACGGCGCACTCGGTATCGGTGCACTTGGCTTAGCTCAAAATACTTTGCTCGCCTCACTGATCCAGGATCCCTGGACCATAAAAATGCTGACAGATACGATCGGAGTGTTCACTGAAAGAGGCGGGACCATCTTATTCTATCTTTCAAAAGAAGGGACCGTAGTGGTAGATACAGAGTTCCCGGAACAGGCTAATCACCTGATCGGCGAAATGAAAAAACGCTCCACCCAACCTTTTGCACTCCTGATCAATACGCACCACCACGGCGATCATACAGGGGGGAATATTTCTTTCAAAGGATTAACACCACACGTACTTGCGCACAGCAACTCATTAAAGAATCAGCAAAAAGTGGCGGCAGCGCAAAAATCGGAAGACAAACAACTTTTCCCGGATCAAACATTCACCGACACTATCTCAAAAAATATCGGCGGCGAAAAAATCACCCTTCGTTATTTCGGCCCTGCACATACAGACGGCGATGCGTTGATCCATTTTGAAAATGCCAACATCGTCCATATGGGCGATCTGATCAATAACCGCCGCTATCCATATATCGACCGTACAGCAGGAGCTTCCGTAAAAAACTGGGTAAAAGTTCTGGATAAAACAGAAAAGACATTCGACAACAATACAACATTCGTGTTTGGCCATGCCTCAACTGGCTTTGAAGTCTATGGGAAAAAGCCGGACATTGTTGCCATGAGAAATTACTTTGAAAAACTTCTCGCCTTCACCGAAGCCGAGATCAAGGCAGGAAAATCAAAAGAAGACTTTTTAAAGAATACTTCAATCCCCGGTGTTACAGAATGGGTTGGAGAAGGTATCCAACGATCACTGACTGCAACCTGGGATGAATTGACCGAAGCATAGTGAATCAGTGTTCGATAGTAGACGGCCGGTCCTATCCATGGTTCCGGCCGTCTACTATCGAACATTCATCTCCACCTATCTCGCCCCATCAACATCTTTCACAAACTTCACCACACCTCCCATAAACACTTTCTGGTCGTCCCACATTGATAAATGACTTCCATTAGGACAATATAAGTAAGAACCTTTCTGCACCAGCTTGCTTTGTTCTTTCATGGCTTTCGGATCCATTGTATCAAACTTTGCTCCCACCATTAATGTGGGGACATAAATTTCTTTCAACCGGTTTTTAATATCCCAGTTTGCAAGCCTGGCATCTGAAGCAATACCCATTTCACTCGGTCCCTGCATCAATGTATAAACTGGGTAATTAACATGTTTCAATGCACGATTCACAGCATCAGGCCATTCTTTCAACCGGCAGGTATGTTCCGCATAATAGTTCGGCATCAGCAATTCAAAATACCTCGGGTTGTTATAATCCTTCTTCGCTTCAATAGCCTTGATCTCCGCGAGTATTTCCGGTTTCATCTGTTTTGTCAGCACTTCATCAGCGTATTTATTATACTCCGGAGCACTCGCCATCATATTGGCCACCACCATTCCTTTAAGATTGTGCTGATACTTCAATGCATACTCCATCGCCAGGATGCCTCCCCAGGAATTGCCAATCACATAAAAATTTGTACTATCCGCATGGATCGCCTGTCTTACCTGCTCCACTTCGTCTACAAACCTGTCGATCGTCCATAAACTACTGTCCGTCGGTTGATCGCTATAATAAGAACCCAGTTGATCATACTCATAAAACTCAAAACCCTCGCGCTGGAAGAACGTTTCAAAACATTCCATGTATTCATGCGTCATTGCGGGTCCGCCGTGAAGCAAGAGGATCTTGATCCGCGGATTGGTTCCAAACCTCTTTGTCCAAACCTTGAAATCTCCTACCGGCGTTTTGACCGGGATCAGTTTTACACCAGCGGATTCAATAGAGTCATCGTAAGTAAAATATGCGTTCAGGGAAGGATCTGTGGATGAACGCTGCGTCTGGTCCTTGCAGGAAACGATCAGACAGACCGACAAAAAGAGAAGAATAGCTCGCATGGTGATCAGGTTTTGGTGAATTGATTGCACGTAAATTAACCTAAAACCTCAGCTTCCGGTTGTCCGGGAACAATTAAGATCCGACTGGTAGAGGTGAACGCGTTTTACGGAGGCATCATTCATCAAAGAAAAACTTACCTGCGTGTAATTTGCCGGCAATCCACCCCGGCGGACCAGACCATAGGTCACCGTCCGTTCTTCCCGGCTTCTATCAATTTTTCCACCACGTAATAGGTGATCGGACAAAAGCTCGAATTCTTCAATGTGAGATTCGGCCTTTTCAGGATCACGTCCTCATCCGTATAAGGAAACCGTTCGCAATCAGACGGGCGCTGATCATATATAGAACAATAATTATCCGCGCCAAGAAACGGACAGGGCTGCGTCTTTGCCACAAAATCTCCCTCTTCGTCTACTTTCAAATACGTTTCAATAAAAACGCTTTCCTTCATTCGCAGATGTTTCGAGATCCGTTTTACGTCCGGCGTCTTAAACCTTGGCGAGTAATTTTTGCAGCAGTTCGCGCATTTCAGGCAATCTATCTTTTCAAATGCCTCCTCATGCAGGTCCGGCAACTGCCTCAATACCTTATTCTTATCAGCCTTCTTCAAAAACTGCCCATACAGCTTCTGCCGTTCGCGGCTCTTTTTCTCCCAGTTTTGTAACAGATCGGATGCCATGGGGGCGAAGATACGCCTGAGGAAAGTTACTTTACCGCTTTTGATCGATGTTCGATGTTGGATGGTCGATGGGCGACTTCAAATCCAAACTTCCCTGGCCCTTTGAATTTTCGATTCAAAATCGACCATCGACCATCCAACATCGAACATCTTCCTTCCTTCCCCCACTCACCCCCAACAAGTTATACCTCGCTTATCCACCGCCTCACACCACCCCTCGTTTTCTGGATATCCTCACGTAACTTTGCACCGCTTTTAGGTATGCCACCCAGTGAAACTGCATGCTGGTAACATCGACAAATCCCACATTTACAATCATATGAACCTGTTCGAACAACAATCCAATGAGTTTATTCCCCGTCATATCGGTCCCCGTGAGACGGATGTGAAGGCTATGCTGAAGACTATCGGCGCAGCCAGCCTCCCCGAACTGATCAACCAGACTGTTCCCCCGGCTATCCGGATGAATCACTCGCTGAACATCCCGGCAGCAATGAGCGAACACGAATACCTTCAGCATATCAAGGAAGTATCGCTGAAAAACAAGGTATTCAAAAATTATATCGGCCAGGGTTATTATGATACCATCACCCCCTCCGTTATCCTGCGGAATATTTTTGAAAACCCGGGTTGGTATACACAATACACGCCTTACCAGGCAGAGATCTCGCAAGGCCGCCTGGAGAGTTTGCTGAACTTCCAGACCATGGTCAGTGACCTGACCGCCCTGCCTATCGCCAACGCATCACTGCTTGATGAAGCGACCGCAGCTGCCGAAGCGATGACCATGTTCTTCAACACGCTCAACAAACAGGACCACATTGAACGACCAAAGTTCTTTGTCGACAGCGCGATCTTCCCGCAAACAAAAGATGTACTCGTAACAAGAGCCATCCCAGTTGGTATTGAGATCGTAGAAGGAGATTATAAAACAGCCGGCATCGATTCTTCATACTTCGGCGCAATCGTTCAATACCCGAACGACAAGGGTTCAATCGAAGACTACAGGCAGTTCATCAGCAACGTTCACGGCGCAGGAGCATTTGTCGCAATGGCAACAGATCTGCTCGCACTTACCTTGTTAACACCTCCGGGTGAGCTCGGTGCCGATGTTGCTGTCGGTTCCGCCCAACGCTTTGGCGTTCCTCTCGGATTTGGTGGACCGCATGCAGCCTTCTTTGCGGCAAAAGATGATTTCAAAAGAAGTATCCCTGGCCGCATCATCGGCGTAAGCGTGGATGCACAAGGCAATCGTGCACTGCGCATGGCCCTGCAGACAAGAGAACAGCATATCAAACGGGAAAAAGCAACTTCAAATATTTGTACTGCGCAGGCATTGCTGGCCAACATGGCTGCTATGTATGCAGTATATCATGGCGCTGACGGCCTGAAGAATATTGCAAAACGCGTTGCATTGCTCGCCCAGACTGTTGCCGAAACGCTTGAAGAAATGGGTTTTGAACTTGCTTCATCCAATTTCTTTGACACCATCACTGTTAAAGTGGAAAATGCTTCAGCAATCCATGAAAAAGCAGAAAGGCAACAGATCAATCTCCGCAAGATCGATAGCAAACACGTTGGCATTTCTGTTGACGAAACAACATCACTCAGCGATCTGTTTGACCTGATCAATTGTTTTGAGAACGATACCGATCCGGTTACTTTCGATATTCATCATGACGCAGAACTGGATCATATTCCTTCTGCGCTTGTCCGCACATCTGCTTATCTCACTCACCCTGTGTTCAACACTCACCGCAGTGAAAGCCAGATGATGCGTTATATCAAATCACTGGAAAATAAAGACCTTTCATTGAATACCTCCATGATCTCTCTTGGCAGCTGTACAATGAAACTGAATGCCGCAAGCGAAATGATGCCGCTCAGCTGGGCACACTGGAGCAAGATCCACCCGTTTGCACCGGTTGATCAGACGGAAGGTTATAAATATGTAATTGATGAACTGGGCAAATATCTCTGCGAGATCACTGCATTTGACGCGTGCAGCCTGCAACCAAACAGTGGTGCACAAGGCGAATATGCAGGGCTGCTTACCATCAAAGCCTATCACGAATCGAACGGCGATCATCATCGCAATGTAATGCTGATCCCGATCTCCGCTCACGGCACCAACCCTGCTTCCGCAGTAATGTGCGGCATGAAAGTGGTCGTGGTAAAAGCACTGGAAAATGGTTATATCGATATTGATGATCTGAAAGCAAAAGCTGAACTGCATGCAGCGAATCTTTCCGGTATCATGATCACTTATCCAAGCACGTATGGTGTATATGAAGAAACAGTGAAAGAGATCACTGATATCATTCACCAGCACGGCGGACAGGTATATATGGACGGTGCAAATATGAATGCACAGGTTGGCCTGACAGCTCCGGGCCTGATCGGTGCCGATGTTTGTCACCTGAACCTGCATAAAACGTTCGCGATCCCGCACGGCGGCGGTGGTCCCGGCATGGGTCCTATCTGCGTGAAGAGCCACCTTGCTCCTTTCCTGCCCGGTCACGTTGAAGTATCAACCGGTACGAAAGAGCACGCTGTATCCGCAGCACCTTATGGTTCGGCCTCTATCCTCCTCATCTCTTACGGCTATATCCGCATGTTGGGTAATGAAGGTGTAAAAGCATCTACTGAATTTGCGATCCTGAATGCGAACTATATGCGTGCAAGGCTCGCTGGTCAGTATGATATCCTTTACACAAACCACAATGGCCAGTGCGCACACGAATTCATCGTTGATCTTCGTCCATTCAAAAAATCAGCAGAGATCGAAGCGGAAGATGTTGCAAAACGCCTGATGGACTATGGCTTCCACGCTCCTACCATGAGCTTCCCGGTTCCGGGTACGATCATGATCGAGCCTACAGAAAGCGAAGACAAGGCTGAACTGGACCGTTTCTGTAATGCCCTGCTTGCCATCCGCGATGAGATCAAAGCCATCGAAGAAGGCAAAGCCGACAAAAAAGATAACCCGCTGAAACATGCACCGCATACACAGGCCGTGATCTGCGCTACACAGTGGGATCACGCATACACGCGCGAAACCGCAGCATTCCCGCTGTACTATGTAACGCTGAACAAATTCTGGCCTTCTGTTGCCCGCGTGAATAACACGCATGGAGACAGACACCTGATCTGTACATGCGAGCCGGTGGAAAGTTATATGGAAGCGTAAGGGGTTTCTGAGGTTTAAGAGGGTTGAGAAGTTTGAAAAGTTTGAGAGGTTTGACAAGTTCAGATCTCTCAAACTTTTTTAGTTTTATGCTTTCCGTGGACCTCATCTTAATGATTCCGCTTTATTATCACCCCATCTTACTTTTTTAATGGAAATGATTCACCTTTCAGGTACAGTGAAAGTTCAATCTTCTTCATTCCTATCGCACCTTCATTATTCACTTTAATATCATGGGGATTTTTTACTGCGATAACCTGTCCTTCACCCGCCACGGTGGCTGTATTCCCGTTCACCAATATTGCTGTTTCCTCGTCGATACCCACACATACAAGTTCCGGATAAGTTTGTAATGCCGTCAGCAACCGGTTATACCGGCTTCTTACAATAAAATGCTGGTCGATCACGGCTGTTTTGACCAGTCCCAGCCCTTCCTCAAATTCAACATTTCCTGCTTTGATCATTGTAAAGCCCTCTTTACTTTTTGCCTCCGGCAATAACTGCGTGCCCGTGATCATCCGCTCACTCATTACTGCCGCACCAGCGCTGGTTCCGGCGATCATGGCTCCGTTGCGATAAGCCTTATGAATTGCATCATATACCGGCGTATGCAACACGATATTCATAAACCGGGTTTGCTGTCCTCCGGTAATAAAAATCAGCTTTGCTTTTTCCAATGAATCCAGCCGGGAACGATTGTTTACCGTTGCCTTTGTAAAATCAAGATTCACCACCGGATTATTGCAAACCGGTTTCACTGATAATGCAAAATAATACACAGAGGTATCCTTGTCTGCACTCGACATCGGGAGCACCGCGATATAGTCAGTCGGGGAAAGCTGAGCCGCATCGATCATTGCCTTCATTAAAGCAGGCGGACGTTCGCCCCCGCCAATGATGAACAACTTTCCTTTTGGTTCGTTTTGAGCCAATAAAATTGCCGCGAATAACTGGCAGATCAATAATAAACAGAGCCTGGATTGCATGAACAAATTTTTCCTAAGATAACCAATCTGAAAAGATCAGGTATATCTTCCATTAATTCATTTTAAAAATCTTGCCGATTGAAATAAATTTGGGCAACAACCTGTTTATGACAACACGCAAACTTTTCGCTTCATCCCTTTTTGCAGCCATCATTGTTATTACCTGTGCATGCAATAATGACAAATCGCTGTCAGATAATGACAACGGCTGGATCAAACTTTTTAACGGGAAAGATATCAATGACTGGTTTGTAAAAATCCAGCATCATGAAACAGGCGAGAACTTCGGCAATACATTCCGCGTTGAAGATAGCATACTGAAGGTTCGCTACGATCAGTATGATCATTTCAATGAGCAGTTCGGGCATCTTTATTATAAACAACCAATGTCCCATTATCACCTCAAATTCCAATACCGGTTTGTTGATAAATGGAGGACCGATGCTCCTTCTTATACGATCCTTAACAGCGGCGTGATGTATCATTCCCAGGATCCGCGTACCATGCCAAAAGAACAGGACTGGCCGATCTCTATTGAAATGCAATTGCTCGGCGGGCTGGATGATGGAAAACCAAGGCCTACCGGTAACATGTGCTCACCCGGCACACATATTGAATACGAAGGAAAACTGGACACACGGCACTGTATCAATTCATCATCCAAAACTTATACAGGTGATCAATGGGTAAACGCTGAACTCATCGTACTCGGCGATTCTCTGATCACCCATATCATCAATGGCGATACTGTAATGAAATACTCGCATCCACAGATCGGCGGCGAAGTTGTTAATCGGTTTGATCCCGCACAGAAACAGGACGGGAAACCGCTTAAAGAAGGTTTCATCGCTTTTCAAAGCGAAGGTCAGCCCGTGGATTTCAGGAATATCGTACTAAAAGATCTGTCGCCCGGAAGAAAGAAATGATAGCTGCGACGAATGGTTTATTTTTGCAGTTCCCAGGCAACTGCTTTCATTTATCATTTCAATCTTTCGTCATGAAAAAAATCGCCTGTTCCTTTTTGCTATTCATTCTACTGTTCCATGCAGCAACAGCGCAGCAGCATATAACAAATGGCGCCAATCTGGAGAACATCTCTTATCCTTTTCCGGTTTCTTATATCCACCTGGATATACAGGGAGAGAAACTACAGATGGCTTATATGGATGTACAACCAGCGAAACCAAATGGCCAGGCGATCATGCTGCTGCATGGGAAAAATTTCAATGGCGCCTACTGGAGAGAAACAGCCAAACGCCTGCAACAGGAAGGTTATCGTGTGATCATTCCTGATCAGATCGGCTTTGGAAAATCATCCAAACCGGAACATATTCAGTATACATTTCAATTGCTGGCGCGGAATACAAAAGCTGTTCTTGATACCCTGAATATCACCAGGCTCACGGTGCTTGGTCATTCCATGGGCGGCATGCTCGCCACACGCTTCGCCTTGATGTATCCTGAGACAGTTACCAAACTGATCCTCGAAAACCCTATCGGACTCGAAGACTGGAAAGTGTATGTGCCATATCAGTCTGTAGAAGAATGGTATGCTGCTGAATTAAAACAAACCTATACCGAGATCAAAAACTACCAGCTGAAATTTTATTACGATAACAAATGGAAACCTGAATACGATGAATGGGTGAACATGATCGCAGGATGGACAACAAACATCGATTACCCGCGTATCGCGTGGAATTCAGCACTGCTGTATGATATGATCTTTACGCAACCGGTCTGTTATGAATTTGATCAATTGAAAATGCCTGTACTGCTGATCATCGGTCAGCGCGACAGAACGGCGTTAGGAAAAAACAAAGCGCCTGCCGGCGTACAGGACAAACTGGGCAACTACCCGTTGCTGGGAAAAGAAACAGCAAAAAAGATCCGCAACAGCAAACTGGCAGAGATCGACAATACCGGTCATCTCCCGCATATCGAAGCGTTCGAACAATTTATCACACCACTTATATCTTTCCTGAAAAACTAACTATCAGTTGAAAAAAACATTATCACGTTTAGGTATTGACGGATTTCTTCTCGCGATCATCTCGATGGTATTACTGGCCTGGCTTTTCCCAAAACCCGGCGTTGCTACTGAACCTGTTTCGCTGGAGGAAATAGCCAACTACGGCGTCTCCGTCATCTTTCTTTTTTATGGTTTAAGACTAAGTCCTGAAAAAATGAAAGCCGGTCTGGCCAACTGGAAAATGCACCTGGTGATCCAGCTCACCACCTTTGTGCTATTTCCCGTGCTGATCATCCTGATCAAGCCATTGTTTCACCAGGAAATATTTCCTTTATGGCTTGGCATTTTCTTTCTGGCGGCATTGCCTTCCACTGTATCATCTTCCGTGGTAATGGTATCGATCGCAAAGGGAAATATGGCCGGTGCGATCTTTAATGCAAGCCTGTCGAGCCTGCTTGGAATTTTTATCACACCGTTATGGACCGGTCTTTTTATAGCTGCGGATACCGGTGGCGGATTTGATACTTCGCATATCGTACTCAAACTTTGCCTGCAAGTGCTCTTACCGGTGATCATCGGACTGTTGCTTCACCGCTATCTCGGCGCCTTTGCAGAAAGGCACAAGAAGACGCTGAAGATGTTTGACCAGGCGGTGATCCTGCTGATCATCTATACATCGTTTTGCAAATCTTTTGCGGAGCATCTGTTTGATGGCCTCGGTTTGATCACAATCCTATTGCTTGCCGCCGGTATGATATTGCTGTTCCTCTCCGTGTTTGGGTTGATGAACCTGATCAGCAAAGCACTCAGGTTTTCGCACGAAGACCAGGTGACGGTAGTATTCTGCGGCTCCAAAAAATCATTGGTACATGGTACCGTAATGTCAAAAGTATTATTTCCCAACAGCACACTCGGAGGATTGATCATTCTGCCGCTGATGCTGTATCATGCGTTGCAACTGATCGCGGCGAGTGTGATTGCGCAGAAGATGGGACGGCGAGAACAGGTTCCAAAAGTTTCAAACGTTCCAGAAGTTCCAAAGGTTGACAGTTTCCGGCAGGAAAACACCTGATATATTTCCACTTTAAAATATTATTTTCAATCACCGTTCGCTATCATAACCTCTGGAACGTTTGAAACCCCTGGAACTTCTGGAACCTTAAATGCAAACTCACCTTGACGAACTTCATCCTGATCGCCCTCTGCATCCTCTCCGGCATGTTCTTCCGCCAAAGCAAGCTGTTGCCGGAAGATGCACACAAAGGCATCAATGCGTGGATCATTTACCTGGCGTTACCCGCGGTATCGCTGCATTATATCCCGCATATCAAATGGAGCAGGGAATTGTTATTACCAGTTGCGGGGCCGGTGCTGATCTGGCTAGGCTCATGGTTTTATATCCGCATTTATGCGTCGGTTAATCGATTGCCGAAGCCGGCGGAAGGCGGACTCAAACTGGTGAGCGGCCTATCCAATACATCATTTGTCGGCTTTCCACTGATTGCTGCATGGTTTGGTGAACAGTACATTGGTATAGCTATTATCTCTGATCAGGTAACCTTCTTTTTACTCGCAACAGCAGGTATTCTTGTTGCGATGAATTCATCGGATGGCCATACGCTTAGGTTCAATGTGCTGGTAAAAAAACTATTCAGCTTTCCGCCATTTCTTGGTTGCCTGGCAGCGCTGATCCTTCCGAATTTTATTTCACTGGAGCCGCTTGATCCATTGTTTGTAAAAATGGCGGGAACAGTGGGACCGCTTGCATTGTTTTCTATTGGTCTGCAATTGCAATTCAAAGGATGGAAAAACGAATTAAAGCATATCAGTTTTGCACTGCTCTATAAACTTGCCTTGGCTCCGTTACTTGTATTAGGCCTTGCATTGCTGCTGGGAATAAAAGGTGATCCCGCGCATATCAGTGTATTTGAAGCGGCCATGCCTACACTGCTTACATCCGGCATTATTGCGGAGCAATATGATCTGCAACCAAGAACATGTAACCTTGTGATCGGTATTGGCATAGTTCTTTCATTCATTACTACTGCTGCCTGGTATTATATCATCACTGCCCTGTTGTGAACAAGACGGCCTGAAAGCTGTTAACGATAAAAACCCTCCAACTATGCAAAAGAGACAATTAAGCGACACTTCGCTGTTTACAGCTCCTGTTATTTTCGGCGGAAATGTTTTTGGGTGGACCATTGATGAAAAGCAATCTTTTGAATTACTTGATGCATTCGTTGCATCCGGCTTTAATGCGATCGATACAGCTGATTCATACTCGCGCTGGGCGCCTGGCAATAAAGGCGGTGAATCCGAAACGATCATTGGAAAATGGTTAAAGCAAAAAGGAAATCGCGATCAGCTTATCATTGCCACAAAGGTAGGATCCGATATGGGCAATGGCCTTGATCTTTCGCCAAAACATATCCTTGCTTCTGTTGAAAATTCGTTGACACGTTTACAAACAGACTATATCGATCTCTATCAATCGCATTACGATGATGCTAATACAGCGCCTGAGGAAACACTCGCCACCTATGACAAACTGGTAAAGGAAGGTAAGGTGCGCTATATCGGTGCATCCAATGTATCCAAAGAAAGAATTGAAGAATCCCTGAAGATCAGCAAAGACAAAGGCTATGCAGCATACAAAACGCTGCAGCCTCTTTACAATTTATATGACCGGGAGATCTTTGAAACGCAATACCAGGATTTCTGTGCAAAGAACAATATCAGTGTGATCCCGTATTATGCGCTTGCCAGCGGATTCCTGACAGGTAAATACCGTTCCGATAAGGACCTCAACAAAAGCCAGCGCGGTGGCGGTATTCAAAAATATCTTACAGAAAAAGGTTCACGCATCCTGGCAGCCCTCGATAAAATAAGCGCCGCTCACAACGCAACACCCGCCCAGATCTCTATTGCATGGCTTATTGCACAACCAACAGTCGCGGCAGCTATTGCAAGTGCGACCTCCGTTTCACAATGGGAAGATCTCGCGAACTCTGCGAACATCAGTCTTTCGGAAACGGAACTGGAGGAGTTGAAGGCAAGTTCAAATTGAGCAGAGGTCCCATAGGTTTCAGGAGTTCAAGAGGTTTCAGGAGTTCCAGAGGTTTCAGGAGTTCAAGAGGTTCCAGGAGTTCAAGAGGTTCCATAGGTTCCATAGGTTGCTGCCGCGCTTTGAAAGCGAATTCATCAGAGAAGCAGGTTTAAGAGTTGACATGTAAGAACATTCAGATGAATGTCATCGTCAAACCTTGTCACACTATTGAATTCTCAAACCGCGGCAGCAACCTATGAAACCTATTAAACCTCTGAAACCTATGGAACCTCTGGAACTCCTGGAACCTCTGGAACTTTTACTCCCCCGCTCCTCTTCAACCTTCGAAACTGTTAAACATTTAAACTTTTAAACCACCCCTCCCCGGGGGCATATTTTTTGCTCTCTTTTGCACAAAAATCGTTGCATGAATTGGGTAGATATTTCCCTTGTGATCGTATTCTTACTTGCTCTCTGGGCAGGATGGTACCGGGGTTTCATCGTTGGTTCTTTTGACCTGATCGGTTGGGCTGGCAGTTTTGTGATCGGTTATCTTTTTTACCCGCATGCAGCAAAACTTTATGGGGAATGGTTTCCCAATCTGGGACCCTGGCTTCTCCCTGTTTCATTTCTTACCATACTCGTTCTGACAAGATTGATCCTTGGATTGATCAGTGCAAGGATCATCCGGGCCATACCCGATACCATGCAGCGCTCCGGCGCCAACCGTTTATTCGGATTGATCCCCGGAGCTATTACCGGATGGATCGGCACTGTTATCTTATCGGCGCTTCTTCTATCATTACCATTAAAAGACGGCGTAACGCAGGAGACACGCGACAGCAAACTGGCCAGTCAGCTTGCCATGCAATCCGAATGGGCGAATAAAAAACTTGCTCCGGTATTTGATGAGGCCGTACGTCACACAATGAACAGTTTGACGGTGCATCCTTCTTCTAATGAACAGATCAATCTTCATTTCACTTACGATAATCCCAAAGTGCGGCCTTTCCTCGAAGAAAAAATGCTGGAACTGGTAAATGAAGAAAGAGCAAAAGAAGGCATCGCCCCACTGAAAGCGGATCCTGAGATGGCAAGGGTAGCAAGAGCACAATCAAAAGACATGTTCGCGCGCGGTTACTTCGCACATGTCAATCCTGACGGGAAAAACCCGTTCGATCGTATGCGCGATGCAAAGATCAAGTTCAATGCTGCCGGTGAAAATCTCGCACTCGCACAAACACTGGAGATCGCACACACCAACCTCATGAATTCACCCGGTCACCGCGCAAATATCATGAACCCCGCATTCGGCAGGCTTGGCATTGGCATTCTTGATGGGGGATTTTATGGACTGATGATCAGCCAGGAGTTCAGGGATTGAGGGAAGACCGCGGACCGCAGACGTTAACTGTAGTTGATCATCCGTCAACTAACTGATCACGCATTTACCCACCTTTGCGTTTAGTTTTTAACAATCTTTATGAGACTTTCCTGGAGCGCGTTTACCTTTTCATGTGCTTACCTAATATAAGGTCTGCGGTCCGTGGTCTGTGGTCTGTGGTCCTTGGTCTTCGATCCGCGGTTTCTTCTTTGGCATAGAGGTTGGATTTACAAAAAGCATATATCTAAACTCTACGTTATGAAAGCTAATCTTATACTATTCTTTTTATTCACCAATCTCATCCTGCTCAGCAGCTGTGGTGCGGTAGAAACAATATTCAAAGCGGGCATGTGGTGGGCATTCTTCCTGGTAGGACTCGTGGTGGTACTGATCCTTTTCTTCGTTTCAAAAGCAAAAAAATGAGTGTAGAAATAAAGATCGCGGGTGTATCAGGCAGCCTCAGAAAGGGTTCATATAATACGATGCTGTTGAATAGTCTTCATGAATTGATGCCTGAAGGAATGAAGCTGGAGATCATTCAGTTCGATGAAGTGCCGTTGTATAATGCGGATCTTGATACACCTGCGGCGGCCCAACGTCCGGATGCAGTGATCAAACTAAGAGAGCAATTATCGCATGTGGATGGATTGGTAATTGTTTCGCCCGAATACAATTATTCGATTCCCGGTGGTTTGAAAAACGCGATCGACTGGGTTTCCCGTGGCAAAGATTCCCCACTCCTGAACATGCCTGTTGCCCTGATGGGTGTAACACCAAATATGTGGGGCACTGTCAGAATGCAGGTTGCATTTCATCCGGTATTCGAATTCCTGAATATGAAGCCGGTGTATAAACCTGAGATCACAGTGGCGCAGGCAAAAGATAAGTTTGACGGATCAGGAAAACTGACCGATCAGACTACCAGGGATCTTATACAAAAAAAACTGGCCGGATTGCAGCAGCTCATCAGTGAGCAAAAGCTGCGTCATAAGTCTTAGCAAGATTCATCCTCAATCACTGATGATGCCAACCATTCTGTAGAAGTTTTGTTAGTTTGGTAGTTAATTATCTTTTCTCCAAAATAACATTCATGTCTCTACTATTCTCTCCATTTACCTTGAAAAGTGTTACGTTCCGGAACAGGATCGTTGTATCTCCTATGTGTCAGTACAGTTGCGAGGATGGGTTCGCCAATGACTGGCATCTTGTGCATCTCGGCAGCCGCGCGGTTGGTGGCGCCGGCCTGATCATCCAGGAAGCAACGGCTGTTTCTCCTGAAGGGCGGATCAGTTACGAGGACATGGGTATCTGGAAAGATGAACATATCGGTCCACTAAAGCGCATTACTTCATTCATACACGAACATGGTGCCGTTGCCGGCATTCAACTGGCTCATGCCGGAAGAAAGGCAAGCACGGAGAAACCCTGGGTCAGCAGTGAGCAGGTGAAAGAAGGTGAACGAAGCTGGCTGCCTGTCGCTCCATCGGCGATGCCTTTTCGCGAAAACGATAGGATCCCGCTGGAATTAACTGCGGGAGAGATCAAACAGATCATCATTCACTTCAAGGATGCAGCAGCCCGTTCGCTCGAAGCGGGATATAGGCTGATCGAGATCCATGCGGCACATGGCTACCTGGTTCATCAGTTCCTGTCTCCGCTCAGCAATCAGCGGACTGACGCATACGGCGGCAGTTTTGAGAACCGCATCCGTTTGTTACTTGAAATCATTGAAGCCATTCAGCTTGTATGGCCTGCGGAGCTACCCTTGCTTGTGCGCATTTCCGCTACGGACTGGGCGCCCGAAGGCGGCTGGGATCCCGCACAAAGCGTGCAACTTGCTTCTATATTGAAAGAGAAGGGTGTTGACCTGATCGACTGTTCATCCGGCGGTCTGTTACCCCGGGTAAAGATCCCTGTCGGGCCCGGCTACCAGGTCCGGTTTGCCGACCTGCTGAAAAAAGAAGCCGGCATTTCCACCGGCGCTGTCGGCATGATCACCAGTGCGCAACAGGCCGAGGACATCTTACAACAAGGCCATGCCGACCTGATCATCATGGCCCGTGAGCTTTTGCGCGATCCTTATTTCCCCTTGCATGCCGCGAAGGAGCTGAATGCGGACATTGCATGGCCGGATCAGTATTTGCGGGCGAAATGAGGAGGAGAAGGGATGTTCGATGGTCGATGATCGATGGTCGATTTCAGTTGGAATTGTGATGGCTGGATAACATACTATCCAAATCCGTCAGAACCTTTCAGCTAAAAGTCGATCATCGAACATCGACCATCAACCATCGACCATCCCTCCTCCAGCTAAAAACCGCTATCTTTGCCACCTGCGCAAACAAGTTGCTGCCATATTTGTCAGAAGCAACTTATGAAAACAAGTATAAACAGTTTTTTCAGGGTTTCCCAAAAGCTTATAGCTCCCATCCTGCTGTCTCCGGCCAGGCTGATCAGCGGCGGGGGTGATCGTTCGGTGACATATACTAACCGGCAGATCAGGGTTGCTGTTTCGGTGTTTTTCTTTAGCCAGGGGCTTTGTTTTTCGTCCTGGGCGAGCAGGATTCCTGATATCAAGGCAAGCCTGGGATTGAACAATGCGGCGCTGGGTAGTATTCTGCTGGCGTTGCCTGCGGGACAACTGACCGCTATGCCGTTTTCAGGAAGACTGGTCACACATTTCGGCAGTAAAAATGTGCTGCGTCTCTGCCTGCTCATATACGCAGTTGGATTGACAAATATGGGATTGGCTGCGCATCCATGGCAGCTTGCATTAGCCTTGTATCTTTTCGGTATCTGTGGCAACATGTGCAATATCTCGGTGAATACGCAAGCCATCGCAACAGAACAACTTTATGGCCGTTCCATCATGACTTCTTTTCATGGCGCGTGGAGTTCTGCCGGCGTTGCAGGCGCGGCAATAGGATTACTGATGATGAAATGGCATATATCACCTTATCTGCATTTCTGGATCATCGCAGGTTTAGTATTTCTTGCCGTTGCGTTTTCACAACGCTATCTTCAGCCGGGTCGCTCAACCATTAAACAGGAGAAAAAGAAATTCTTCTCAAAACCAAACAGCGTACTTGTTCAACTTGGCATTATCGCATTTTGCTGCATGGCCAGTGAAGGTGCTATGTTCGAATGGAGTGGTGTCTATTTCCAACAAGTAGTAAAAGCCCCTGAAGCACTTATCATCCTCGGTTATTTATCTTTTATGACCATGATGGCGACAGGAAGATTTATCGGTGACAAACTGATCGCACGATATGGAAGGAAAAGAATGCTGAAGACAAGCGGCATACTGATTTCAACCGGGCTCTTTATCTCTGTCTTATTTCCTTATATCATTACCGCAACGCTTGGATTTCTGATCGTTGGGTTGGGCGTATCATCCGTTGTTCCGATGATCTATAGTGCCGCAGGAAAAGTACCCAACGTTCCGCCGGGTATCGCTCTTGCATCCGTATCAAGCATCAGCTTCTTTGGGTTTTTGATGGGCCCGCCGGTGATCGGCTATATCGCCCAAATCTCCAGTTTAAGATATTCCTTTGCAGTAATCGGCCTGCTTGGATTTGGAATAGCCATTCTTGTATCAAGATTGAAAGCTGTGCAGTAGTTCTCTTACCGCACTTTTACTACCACAGTAAAATCTGTGCTTTCCGGATCACCCGCCATTCTGTTGGGACTGATGAATAAGCGATATGTTCCTGTCTGCTTTGCCGTGTATTCGATCGTTTGACCAAACGGTCCGTCCGAATTTCCATCAGGCATATAGATATGGCTGAACCGGATGTTAGCGCCTGCTTTCGCCGGGATCACTTTACCGGTGATCTTTTTTCCTTTTTCAACATCGATATAACAGATCACCGGATCGCCTTTTTTCTCAAGGTGTCCCTGACCAACCACAGAATCGACGCCGGGGCGCATGGTAAAATGGATAGTGCTGTCCGACTGCACCGCCGGCATCTCGGGGTCCTTAATCATTGCCGGTTGCTGTTGCGCCGTGTCCTTTGCTTCTTCTTTTGCTTCGGAAATGTTATTCGAATTGTTGTTGCAGGCCATAAAGAAACAGCAGGCGGCAAACAGGTATATCGTTTTTCTCATGAGGTTATTTTTTATATCCATGCAAAAAGGTTGCCCGATTATTCTTCATCTTCCGGAATATCATCAGCCGTTGCCGCAGGTGCGATAGTTGTTCTCCGCTCACCGATCTGTTGCCGCCACATGGCATAATAAAGACCGCGTTTTTCCACGAGACGATCATGCGTTCCCTGCTCTACGATCTTTCCTTTTTCCAGGACAAAGATGGTGTCGGCATACATGATCGTGGACAACCGGTGCGCGATCATGATCGTGATCGGATCGCGCTGTTGTGAGATCTCGCGGATCGTTTCGGTGATCGCTTCTTCCGTCAATGAATCCAGTGCGGAGGTCGCTTCATCAAAGATCAGCAAACGCGGCTGGCGAAGCAATGCTCTTGCAATCGCGATCCGTTGTTTTTCACCACCGGATAATTTCATACCGCCTTCACCAAGCATTGTATCCAATCCCTTTTCAGAACGTTTGATCAGGTTATCACAGGAAGCCTTATGCAATGCTTCTTTCATTTCTTCTTCCGTTGCATCCGGTTTTACAAACAAAAGATTGTCGCGGATCGTTCCATAGAACAATTGTGTTTCCTGCGTTACAAAACCGATCTGTCTGCGCATTTCATTATAACGTATATCTGCAGAGGGTATATCATTAAAATAGACGGCGCCGCTCACCGGACGATAAAGGCCCACCAGCAATTTCACTAGTGTTGATTTTCCCGAACCCGAGGGCCCGACAAACGCAACGGTATCTCCGCTTTTTACATTAAAAGAAATATCGTCGATCGCATTTTGCGCCGCGTTGGAATGCTTAAACACTACATGTTGAAACCGGAGTGTTTCAAGTACCCCGAGGGCAACCGGCTCCTCCGGTCTTGTCTCCACCGGTTTCTTCATCAGTTTATCAAACGTAAGCAAAGACGCTTCTGCTTCGCGATAAAACAGGATGATATTTCCCAAATCCTGCAAAGGACCAAAGATCGTTGTGGAAATAAATTGCATACTGATCAACTCGCCCGTTGTCAGTACTTTTCTGAAGATCAGCCAAAGCAGGATAAATAAGATCGATTGTTTCAATAAAGTAAGCGAGGCACTTTGTAAAAAGGATAAGGTGCGAACGCGACGCACTTTCATCATTTCAAGATCAAAGATCTTTTGTGTTTGCAGACGCAGGCGTTTGATCTCCGGATAAGTAAGGCCAAGGCTTTTGACCAGTTCTATGTTACGTAATGATTCTGTAATAGCTCCGGACATCTGGTTTGTTTCCCTGTTGATGGAGCGTTGTATTGTTTTGATGCGTTTGCTCAGCAAACCTGTCAATCCGCCCAATACAACGACGCCGATCAGAAACACGGGTATCAGCAGCCAGTGTTTTGTCACTGCATACCAGATCAGAAATCCAATCCCAATGATGGAGGAGAAAAGAATATTGATGAACGAGTTGATAAATCGTTCTGTATCTGTTCTCACTTTCTGCAGTGTGGATAATGTCTCACCGCTCCGTTGATTTTCAAATTCAGGGAATGACAATCTCAGCGTTTGCCGCAAGCCATCGTTAAAGATCTGCATACCGAATTTCTGAACGGCCAGCCGCATCACATAATCCTGGAAGGTTTTCGCCAATCTTCCCAGCAATGCGATAGCGATCGCAATACCCAGCCAGAACAGTACACCGTTCACCAGTTCATGTTCGGTCTTACCAGCCATATTTCCCGCATATTCATCCACGATCTTCCCGAATATCAGCGGATCCACCAATGTCAGCAACTGCGCAATTCCTGCGAGCACCAGTGAAAAAAAGATGAGCCAGCGTTGAGGTTTGAGATAGGTCCAGAGTATTTGCACGGTTGAAGGTGTTGAGGGTTGGTTGAAGGTACGAATTCGATGTTGGATGCCCGATGATCGATGTTCGATATTCAGCTCGAACCAACCTCAAACTTTTCAATCTAAAATTCGACCATCGATCATCGAACATCCAACATCGGACATCGCGTAAACTTTCCATAATCAAAAAAGGCTCCACTTTCGTGAAGCCTTCCGGTTATAGCTCATCTAACACACCAACGTTCAGTTTAATCTCTTCGTCTTCCTCCACCTCTTTGTCCTTCAAAACCACCGCCGCGGTTCATGGGGCGGCTTTCCATCTGGCGCTGAGGTTGAGGCCTGGGCTCGCGGTTCATTTGCGGCATTGATTGACGCTGTTGCGGCTGCGGTCTGTCTACATTCATTCTGCGTTGCGCATCATTGTTGTCGCGTCTTTCGAATACACGTCTCTCAGGCTGACGATCTATCTGCGGGCGATTTTCAACAGGTGATGTCCTTGGGCGATCCACATCCGGCTGACGACCAGGTTGCCTGTCGAAAATTCCGCGCCGTTCAGTCACACGATTGTTATTGCTGTTGTTATCATCATCTCTCCGTTCATTCGCTCTTCTCCAACCGGTACCGCTGTTGTCATTGCTGCCCGGAGTTGTTGCCGGACGTTCGCGGTTGTTATCATCATTCCTTCGATCATTTGCCCGTCTCCAGCCTGTACCATTATTGTTATCATTTCTTTCAGGGCTGGTGTTTGCGCGATCGTTGTTGTTATCGCGGCGTCCGTTGACCTGGCTCCAACCGGTTTGACCATTGCCGTTATTGTTATTCCTTTCATTTGCCTGTCTCCAACCAGTGCCGGCGTTGCCTCTTCCCTGGTTGTTTTCATTTCCATTCCGGTTATTATATCTGTCGAAATTGCGTGGAGCGATATTGCGATCATTATCGCGGCGGATATTGGGCCTGTAAAAGGAGACCTCGTTATTGCGAACGCGGGTTCTGCCTGGTGAGTTCACGTCGCGGAAACGCACGGATCTGATATTGCCTGCATAACGTTCTGCATCACCACGGCGTGGACCGGTTACGAACGTGTTATTGGTCCGGCGATAATTATTAATGATCGTTGTATTGTTGATAATTGTTACGTTCTGTCTTGCAGGTAAACAATAATTATAGATCCTAGGAGAAGCGATATAACGTCTTGGCGTAAAGCACCAGTAATCAACCGGCGGGGCATAGCTGCCGATGGAAAAGTTCACTCCGAAGCTGAATCCCGGTTGGATCGGCGCCCAGCCATAGTAGTCGCCTCCATCTCTCCATGCCACCCAGGCGGGAGACCAGTCGTAGCCCGGCACCCACATCCAGCCATAAGTCGGGTCCATGAACCATCGTCCGTAGTGGAATGGTGCCCAGCCCCAGCTGTAATCGGAAGCCCACATCCATTCATAATCGTCGGACCATACCCATCGGCCATTGGTGCTATAGGGGCGGAAATCGGCACCTACATTTGGCATCCATACATAACCATAGTCGGGGTATTCCATCCACCGGCCATAAGGGCTGAGTTCATCATAAAAATCCTGGTAAGTGATCTGTACGCCCACTCCTACCTGCGAGGAGGCTGTGTTCTTTACCGAAGCGGCCAGTACCAGGGATACGGAAACCGCCAGGATGGATAAAATGCGTTTCATGTTATTAAATTTATCGTTTTCGATAAGCATTGATAATCCGACTGATAAATCTTACTCAATCGTTTGCTTAAATAGGAGCTAATAACATGCCATGAGGTTGCATGAAAGCCTGGGGTGAACGATTGTTGGGAAAATATTTGGTGAAAGGAATTTAACAGATTGGGGGTGCGATGAGGATGATGGATGTTCGATGATCGATGGTCGAACCTCCATCAGAAAAATTGTTACAAAAAAGAGTCTTGTCCTGAGCCGGAAGAGCTTATTGCGAGAGCCCGGGTCGTTCCAGATAACCGACCATCGAACATCCATCATCCAACATCGACGCAAACCAAACACAATCCCTACCTTTAAATCAAACCTCAAAACTCTACGCTATGGACCAACGTATTATCAATCTTTATGACGAATACACGCATATACCGCTCAGCCGACAGGAATTTTTGCGCAGGCTTGTGTTGCTGACCGGCAGTACGGCGGCGGCAATGGCGGTGCTACCAATGATCGAAGTGAACCAGGCACATGCAGCCATTACAGGCAGTGATGATCTGTTTACTGAGTATATAAAATATCCCGGCGTGAACAGAGAAATGCAGGCTTATGTGGCCCGGCCAAAAGCCGAAGGAAAATATGCGACTGTGGTAGTGATCCATGAAAACCGGGGGCTGAACGCACATATTGAAGATGTGACACGTCGTGCAGCAAATGCAGGTTATCTCGCCATAGCACCGAATGCCCTTGCTCCATTAGGCGGCACGCCGGCAAATGAAGATGAGGCGAGAACAAAATTTCAACAGCTGAAAGCAGAAGACAGCCTGCAGAATTTCATCCGGGTTTTTGATTACCTGCCTGGAAGAAAAGATACAAATGGTCAATACGGCTGCGTTGGCTTTTGCTGGGGCGGTGCCATGGCCAACAGTCTTGCGGTAAATGTACCGGCGCTGAAAGCCGCTGTTGCTTTTTATGGAAGACAACCGGAAACAGCCGATGTGGCAAAAATAAAAGCAGCCGTTCAACTCCATTACGGCGGCCTTGATGAACGCGTAAATGCAGGCATCCCGGCTTATGAAGAGGCACTGAAGAAAAACAATATCCCCTACGAAATATACATCTACGAAGGAGCCAACCACGCATTTCACAACGACACTGCGCCGACCCGCTACAATGAAGCCGCAGCAAAACTTGCGTGGAAGAGAACGATAGCGTTTTTCGGAAAATACCTTGGGTAGAGTCGATGATCGATGTTGGATGTTCGATGGTCGAAATTCATTGGGAATGACCAAAATAAATTGACGCTCGTTAATAACGGAAGGTCTGCAGATCCTTCGAATCATTCGCATATCGACCATCCACCATCGGACATCGAACATCCAACATCGAACATCCCTCCGATTCCCTATCTTCGCCGACGGTGAAGTTGAAAGATTACTATAGTATACTGGAAATTGCCCCCTCTGCTTCGCCGGACGAGATAAAGAAAGCCTATCGCCGGCTGGCGTTGCTTTATCACCCAGATAAGAACAACAGTGATGTATACGCTTCGGCTCATTTTGCCGAGATCAAGGAAGCATACGAGGTATTAAGCAATACCAATCTCAAAGATCAATACCTGCAACAGCGCTGGTACGCGCGTAGTCTTGGTAAAAAAGGAACCAATGGTCCGATCACTCCGGACTATGTATTAAAGCAATTACTGGAACTGGATAAATACGTACGCTTGCTGGATGTACATCGTATGGACCAGGAAGGTTTGCATCACTATCTGGAAGATTTTTTATCCGAAGACACTATTCAAAAAGTTAACAGCTTTAATGAGCCCGATGTCAACAAAGAGATCATCCTGATCGCGCTCAATGCAACACATCCACTTTCCTATAAGCTTATTCCGGGCATCACCGATCGCCTGAAAAAATTACGCGTTACGGACGAAAAACTTTACGAAAAGATCGATCGCTTTGTGCAGGATCGCAAAACAAGCGATTACTGGGAGAAAAGAAAGATCTGGCTGATACTGATATTCGTCTTTATCATCTGCGCGATCATTTTCATCGCAGCGGGAAACTAAGCCTGAGGTCTGAGATGAGGGTTATGAGTAGAGAATACCAGGTTTGGAATTATGATCGTAAATCAGCATCAACAGAAGATTGAACTCATTCTATAAAAAAGCCTGCAGCATAAAGTGTAAACACGTTTTTGCTACAGGCTTTGACTATCATTGATGAATTACGAAACCAGTAATGTCTCGCCAACTTCGCTAAGTATCTTTCCCGGCAAGTTTGTCTTCGATCTTATGCATAAAGCTTGAGATCGGTCCTTCCATTTTATTGGTACGGTCATCCAGCGTATTATCACCCAGCAGGTAACCCATTTGCATGGCAGCGGGAAGATAAACGAGGATATTGTGCCGCTGATCGCCTAGAATAGCTTTTACACGTTCAGGTGTGGGATTGTCTTTTACACCCTCCTGTACCAGACGTACTGCTTCTGCAGCAATTCTCTCCATGGAGATACGGGTCTCTTCATTTGAAGTGCCAGTATAGCGGGATACTTTTTCAACGGCCACATCCTCTTTTCTTTCAAATACCAGTTGCAATGCGCCGGCATCCGGATCAGCATCGATGATCTGCGATGCGCCTTCCTGGTTCTGACTGAGCTTGAACAAACCTGCCAGCACCGCGGGTATAGCTGCCTGGCCAAGCTCACGTTTAAACACCGAACCGCTGTCATTTTTAGGCTCCTGTTTATTTGGATCTATTTTTTCCAGCGCAGGATAGCCAAGATTATGCTGTATTGTATCTATTAAATTGGTAGCCATAATGTTGATTTTGATTAATTATATAGAAAAACTATGCCAACAGTGGGGAGAAGGACCGCGGACCGCTGACCGCAGACGATCCATCCTGAATGAATAATCATTTCTATACGGCGCAACATCTTCCGTCCTAATAAATGATACCGCGGTCGGTGGTCGGCGGTCGGCCGTCTGTATTTGCGGTCCGTCGTCCGCGGTCTATCCGTATATTTGCGCATGCATTACGTTTCCGTAGAAAACCTTGCAAAAAGCTATGGCATTCAGCCGCTTTTCAAGGGAATTTCCTTTCATATAGAAGAAGGTGATAAGATAGCGCTCGTTGCCCGCAATGGTTCAGGCAAATCAACATTACTCAGAATACTTTCCGGAAAAGAAGTGGCCGATGAAGGCAAAGTGTGGATCAATAAAGATGTGGACATGGTCTTATTTGAGCAGGATCCGCAGTTTGATGAGGCAAAATCAATCCTTGATAATATTTTCTTTCATAATCACCCCGTCATTAAAGCGATCAGGGACTTCGAGATCGTCTCCGAAGAGAATGATACAGATAAGCTCACTGATGCCATTGTGAAGATGGATGAACTCGGCGCCTGGGATTTTGATGCGAAAGTAAAACAGATCCTTGGCAAGCTGAATATCCATCATCTGCAACAACCGGTAAACACGCTCAGCGGCGGGCAGCGCAAACGTGTTGCGCTCGCAAAAACACTTATTGATATTGGCTTTGAACACAAACATGTATTGCTGATCATGGACGAACCGACCAACCACCTGGATGTGGAAATGGTGGAATGGCTCGAACATTATCTCGATAAAGAGAACGTTACATTGTTGCTTGTAACGCACGACCGTTACTTTCTCGACGCAGTATGTGAAGAGATCTGGGAACTCGAAGGAAGTAATCTTTATGTGCACAAAGGAGATTATGAAAACTTCGTGGAGAAAAAAGCAGCACGTATAGAAAATGAAGTAGCAAGTATTGATAAAGCACGCAACACTTACCGACGTGAATTGGAATGGATGCGCAAGCAACCAAAAGCACGCACCACGAAATCAAAAAGCCGGCAGGATAACTTTTATGAAGTAGAAAAGAAGGCAAAGTCGCGCATAGAAGATCAGCAGCTTGAATTGCAGATGAAGATGAACCGCCTCGGCGGGAAGGTGGTGGAGATGAAAAAAGTATATAAAAGCTTTGGGGAAAAGGTAATTCTTAAAGGATTTGACTATACGTTCTCCAAAGGCGAACGCGTGGGAATCGTCGGAAAGAATGGTGCAGGTAAATCTACGTTCATCAATATTCTTCAGCAGTTGGAAATGCCGGACAGCGGAAAGATCAATATCGGAGACACCGTGATCTTCGGAAATTACTCCCAGCAGGGCCTGGTGGTGAAAGAAGATATGCGTGTGATCGAGTTTGTGAAAAATATTGCGGAAAATTTTCCCCTTGCCAGCGGAGGATCATTAACGGCTGCCCAGTTTTTACAGCTTTTTCTGTTCGACCCTGATAAACAATACACTTATATCAGCAAGTTAAGTGGTGGAGAGAAACGGAGGTTACACTTACTGTCGATCCTTTTCCGCAACCCGAATTTTCTTATCCTCGATGAGCCAACAAATGATCTTGACCTTCCCACGCTCAGCGTTCTGGAAAACTTTCTGAGCGAATTCCCCGGCTGCCTGCTTATCGTTTCGCACGATCGTTATTTTATGGACCGGCTCGTAGATCATCTTTTTGTATTTGAAGGGAATGGAGACATCCGCGATTTTCCGGGCAATTACACACAATACCGTTTAGAACAATCAAGACCCGATAATAAAGCTCTTGCAAAACAAGAACAGGCTAAACCAACAGAACCTGCACCCGTCGCGGCTTCCAGAAGACAATTAACATTCAGGGAAAAACGTGAGTTTGAAACACTGGAGAAAGAACTCCGTGATCTTGCAAAAGAAAAAGAATTGGTCAATCAAAAACTGAACGACGGCACTCTTCCGTATAATGAATTGGAGCAACTCGCAAAACGCATCGGTGAGATCACACAACTAGTTGATGAAAAAGAATTGCGCTGGCTGGAACTGAGCGAAATCCAATAGTTGTCAACATTTTTATTTAGCTATTGCATTTTTCATTTCTTTTTATACACGAAAAAAAGATGAAAAATTATTGATATGATTCGGAACCAGTTACACAAACTGGACGGATTCAGGCATATCATATACCCCTGCGATGGCACAGATTTTGGATTTTCTTAACGCGACTACGATAGCAAGCAGTCACCTTACATACAATATCTTAAGAGAACAACCATCTATCGTAAAAGTCCCATGTTAGCAACTTTCCTTTTGCAACTATTGCAAGGATTAAAAAGGATGAGTAGTTTAGCAGTCAGATTTTTACAACTCCCAAATCCTGCGAAAACAATTCCAATCTCCTGAATTGTTTAATTACACAAATTGGTAACCCTACCCATGAGCAGGACATTCACACCAGATCAGGAATTGATCGATCGCCTTTTATTGAACGACACAGATGCATTTGAAGAATTGTATTGTCGCTACTGGTATAGTTTATATACATACAGCGCAAAAAAACTGCAATCCTCTGATGATGCACGCCAGATCGTAAAGAACATCTTTATTGATCTCTGGGAAAAACGTCATACTATTCCTGCAAACTTTTCCGTGTCGCAGCATCTTTATACATCTGTAAGAAGAAGTGTAGTAGAGACATTGAACGAGAAACTGGAGAACGCAGATTATTCAGAAATGCTCGAAGAACAGATTGCAGCAAGCTTCAGAACTGAAGCATTACAGGATGCACGTAAACCCGTTCAGCAAAAGCAATCGGTGCCAACAGCTTCCGAACTCTTCCGACAAAACACCATCTCCCGTGAACAACCACGCAACCACGTATTGAACATGGCCAGCATTAAATGGCTTTCCCGTATGGTAGCCGCAAAACTGGACTAATCGGATAGTGATATACCCTACTTCTTACCTAAAAGGAAAATTATGAAAACAGAAATCTTACACAGGAAACTCGAAAGATATGTAAATGGCGAAGCCTTACCTGCGGAAACAAGACAAATCCAGACATGGCTCTCCTGCACCACTTCAGAATTTGAGCTTTCAGCTACACAGAAATTGCAGATGGAACAGGACATTCTGAAAGAAATACAGGATCACACGGCTTACCCGCTTTTTTACCCAAAAAAGGAAAAAGCATGGTGGCAGAAGATCACTGCTATGTTCTAAGCTAAGAGTTAAAAGAGAAAAATAGAGATAAAGAGAACTTACCCGGGGTGTTTCGCATCCCGGGTTTTACTTTTAAGGGGAAGAAAAAGGAGTATGAAGAGATCATTACTCAAGCCCGATTCCCATACAGCCTCCAAAAATGTACACTCTCCCAACTTCCCTTTTTTCTCCTTCCCTCTTTCCCCCTCTTAGCTTAGATTTGCGGCTAAATCAGTCATATCTTATGATCAGTTCCCTCGCCAATTCCATTTTTGACAAAAGCATTGCCGACTACCATCTGAAGGACCATGTAGATACCCCTATCAGCAATTCATATCCTTCGGACAAGCTGGAGCATTTGCTTTATCTGAAGAATTGGATCGATACAGTGCAATGGCACCTGGAAGATATTATCCGCAATCCTGCGATCGATCCCGTGGAAGCGCTCGCTATCAAAAGAAGGATCGACTCTTCAAACCAGGAAAGAACGGATGTAGTGGAATATATCGACAGCTATTTTCTACAGCAATACGCAGGGGTAAAGACTGCAGCCAATGCATCGATCAATACAGAAAGCCCGGCCTGGGCGATCGACCGGTTATCGATACTTGCGCTGAAGATCTATCATATGCGCATCGAATCGGAAAGAACGGATGCAAGCGCCGGACATATTGCAGCGTGCAAACAAAAACTGGCAGTGCTGCTTGAACAAAGAACAGATCTTTCATCAGCTATTGACGAATTGTTGAACGATATCGCACAGGGGAAAAAATACATGAAAGTGTACAAGCAGATGAAAATGTATAACGATCCTTCACTGAACCCTGTATTATATCAGCAATCAACAGCAGCGAATGGAGGCTAAACATCTTTTGGTGATACGGACTTCAGCACTGGGTGATGTGGCAATGACAGTTCCGGTGCTGAAACAATTATTGCAACATTATCCTGAGCTGAAGTTGACAGTTGTAACAACGCCTTCCTTTGCACCGATGTTCGAACGGCTGGAAAGAACGGAAATATATGCACTCGAAAAAAGAGGCAGGCATAAGGGATTTACCGGCATCTATAAACTCTTTCGCGAATTGAAAGCCAGGCATCACTTTGATGCTGTGGCTGATCTGCACAATGTATTACGCTCTATCATTCTCCGGAACCTGTTCCGCTTATCCGGGGTGCCTGTTGCAAAGATCGATAAGGGAAGAAAAGAGAAAAAAGAGCTGACAGCGAAAGAAAATAAGAAACTGGTGCAATTGAAAACCTCTTTCCAGCGATATGCAGATGTATTCAATGAACTTGGCTATCCATTTACATTGGATAAAAGCCAACCTGCTTTTACAAAACAACCGCTTCCTTCAAATGCTGCGGACCTGTTTGTTCCCGGCAAAAAACATATCGGCATCGCACCTTTTGCAAAGCATGGTGAAAAAATGTATCCGGTAGACAAGATGCTGGCGGTCATTCAGCAATTACATAGCGATACAAACAACCAGCTTTTCTTTTTTGGCGGTGGAAAAGAGGAAGTAAACTTATTAACGGAGTGGGAAACAAGATTTCCCGGTGTGATCAATCTCGCAGGCAAATTTTCATTCAGTGAAGAACTGGCGATCATCAGTAATATCGATGTGATGATCAGTATGGATTCAGCGAATATGCATCTGGCATCGCTGTTCAATGTGCCGGTGATTTCCATCTGGGGAGCAACGCATCCGTATGCGGGCTTTTATGGATGGGGACAAAAGGCAGAGAACGCAGTACAGATAGATCTGTATTGCAGGCCTTGTTCCGTATTTGGAAATAAGCCCTGTTACAGAGGAGATCATGCATGTATGGAACAGTTGCCGGAAGGGATGGTTGTTGATAGATTGAATGGCGTATTATCCCGCTGATTACGCGGATTTATCTGCCTGCTATAGAAGTTTCCTTTGTTAACCCAATTTCATTTATTCGATACGCAGATTACGCTGATAGCTTATGAATGTGGGTGCTGATCTGTGTGATCTGCGGGCTTGACCGCCGCAGCAGCTTAGCGTAGGAAGAAGCTTACGCAGGTCAACCAGCCATCATTCCTCAACATAATTCAGATCCTTCCCAAAAGTTTCTTTTGTAAATGCAGCAGCAATGATTGTGATCACCATCAGTATGATTGCAGAGTAGATTCCCCCTTTAACATAGCCAACGCCTTCCATTCCTCTTAGCCATTTGAATAGAGGCAGAACAACGATCGCCAGCATACCCCGAACCATATTCGGTATAGTTGTAGCAGCGGTTGCCCGAAGATTAGTTCCAAACTGTTCAGCACCCATCGTTACAAATATTGCCCAGAAGCCGGTACCAAAGCCAAGTCCTGCACAGATCCAGTACATTTTATTGGCAGAACCGTTCCATTGTATTGTGAAGAACAGCACCATAAAAAGTATCGTGATACCGTAGAACAGGAACAACGCTTTCTTCCGGCTTTTCATCCACTGGCTGACAAATCCGATAGCGATATCTCCGAGCGAAATCGCCGCGTAAGCAAACATGATGGCTTTACCAGGATCAACCGGTTCGGTGATGCCAAACCATTTTGCAAATTCACTGGAGAAGGTCACCAGCACGCCGATCACAAACCAGGTTGGCAATCCGATCAGTATTCCGCAGATATATCTTTTAAATCGATTGGCATTGGTGAATAACATCAGGAAGTTGCCACGTTGAACATCCATTTTTTTTACTTCATGGAACATTCCCGATTCAAAAACGGAGATACGGAGAATCAACAATAACATGCCCAGTCCTCCACCGATGAAATAACAGGTTCGCCAATGAAAGTTTTCCTTCATCACAAACGCAACAACAGCGCCGGTCAGACCAATGCCTGCCACTAGTGACGTTGCAATGCCACGTTTTTCTTTAGGAGTCAGTTCAGAAACAAGTGTTATACCTGCGCCCAGTTCACCAGCTAATCCAAGCCCTGCGATAAAGCGGATCCATTTATACTGATCAACGGTTTCCACAAATCCATTTGCAATATTGGCTAATGAGTACAGAATGATCGATCCGAACAGCACGCTCAGACGACCGCGCCTGTCGCCGATCACACCTGCTATGATTCCACCGATCAGCAGTCCCCACATTTGCCATTGCAGGATGGCTTCACCATCAGTTGTTACCTGCTCCGGCGAAAGCCCAAAGGATTGCAGGCTGGGAACACGGATGATCCCAAACAATAACAGGTCGTATATATCGACAAAATATCCTAATGCTGCAACAATGACAGCGACGCTGAATAGCGATTGTTTACCGGCTGGCAAGCTCATGTTGGATTATGGATTTACATTATTATCAGCCGGAGGTGGCACCACCGGCTTTTTTGCAAAGAATAATTTATAGATCACGGGCAATGTAGTAATAAGAATGATAATGATCGTGATCGCCTCAATATGATCTTTGAGGCTGAAGCCAAATTTCCTTTCAACCCATGTTTGCAGGAAGTAGCCGCCGAGCATCATGGAAGTAACCCAGCAGACACTGCCGATAATGTTATAGAAAATGAATTGTGGTTTGGGCATTTTCACAATACCGGCCACGATCGGAGCGAAAGTGCGGACGATCGGCAGGAATTTCGCAAGAAAGATCGTTGCCTTACCATATTCATTATAGAAATCACGCGCTTTGAATAAGTGCTTTTTCTTGAAGATCCAGGTATCGCGGCGTTCGAAGAGCACAGGACCGGCTTTGTGGCCAAACCAGTAGCCGACGATATTGCCCAGTACTGATGCTGTAATGATCATCAGGATAATAATGATATGATAAAACCCAAAATCAACATGTACATCACCGGTCACTCCCGATAATTCTTTAACCAGGTTATTCATAAAGATGCCTGCAGCGAAGAGCAGCGAATCACCAGGAAGGAAGAAGCCGACAAAGAGACCTGTTTCCGCAAAAATTACGAGGAGAAGGAAATAGAGGCCTCCATTCTCAATGATCCAGGTGATAAAACGTTGGATCATACCATCGCCGTCCAACAGGTAAATGTGTAATAAACTTTCCATGGGTTAAATATATAAATGAATCTGGTTTGATAAGGTTTCAGGGTATTGATATTGGATTAAGAATTTGCAGGTTCGGCCAGTTCACCTTCCCATTTACTGACCACACTGGTAGCTAAAGCGTTTCCTACCACGTTGGTGGCGGTGCGGAACATATCGCAGAAGTGGTCGATCGGCAGGATCAGGGCGATGCCTTCAGGTGGAATGTTGAACATGGCACAGGTGGCAGTTACTACCACCAGAGAAGCCCTTGGAACGCCGGCGATACCCTTACTGGTCAGCATCAGTACGAGCAGCATTGTCAGCTGCGTACCAATGTCCATCTGCACGTTATACGCCTGCGCTATAGCGATGCTGGCAAAAGTCATATACATCATACTTCCATCAAGGTTAAAGGAATACCCCAACGGCAATACAAAAGAGACGATCTTATCCTTGCACCCAAAACGCTCCAGCTCCTCAGTAAGTTTTGGAAAAACAGCTTCACTGCTTGTTGTACTGAATGCGATCAGCAAGGGCTGGGAAATCCGGCGGAGCAATTCAGGCAAACGTCTACGCAATACTAGGTAGCCGACGCTAAGCAACAACACCCAGAGCAGCGCGATACCGATCAGGAAATAGATAAAATATTTAAGGTAAAAATTGAAGATCTCCAGGCCGTTAGTTGCGATAACCGCTGCCAGGGCGCCAAATACTCCAAGCGGAGCGAAGTTCATGACGTATCCCACCATTTTAAGAATGATATGGGCAACCGAGTCCAGCGCTTTTACAACAGATTTTGATTTCTCTCCGATGGCAGCACAAGCGACACCAAAGAATATGCTGAAGACCACAAGCTGAAGGACTTCATTATTGGCCATGGCTTCAAAAACGCTTTTAGGAAAGACATGTTCAACAAACCTGGCGAGTGAAAATTCCTGTGTCTTGCCGATCAGATCATTTGCCGCTGAAGCATCAGAAGTCGCTTTGGCAATGAGCGAACCTGGTTCAAAAATATTAACCAGCACCATTCCCAGCAGGAGGCTCGCGAGCGAAGCCGTAACAAACCAGAGAAGTGCCTTCCCGCCCACTCTGCCAACTGTTTTCAGATCTCCGAGTTTGGCGATGCCAACGACCAGGGTGCTGAACACAAGCGGAGCAATGATCATTTGCACCAGTCTGAGAAAGATCGTGGTAAGCAGTTTAATATTAGTGGAAAACGATTTAATGAATTCGGGAGAAGCCTGACGATGAACAACATATCCCACCACACCTCCTAAGAACATTGCGAGGAGGATGTATATGGTGAGCTTGTTTCCTTTAGACATAAGCGCTAGGGGTATAAAAGTCCGAAAATCGGAAAAAATACCGGATAGTAAAAACATTTACCCCCGAATGAGGCATTTACTAAAAGAAATAAAGCGCGAATTAAATTATTGTTTACTTTACGACCTTATTTCCCGAACTAAAACACAATTATAGTCACTTATGAGTTTATTTGTCAAGAAGCCCCTTGGCCAATTGCTGGCGCAAGCTGCGGACAGCGAAAAAGGCCTTAAACGGACTTTGGGGGCAGGCAATCTGATTGCCCTTGGGATCGGTGCCATTATTGGTGCGGGTTTGTTTGTCAGGACAGCGGCAGCCGCTGGTCAGGCTGCTGGCCCCGCAGTTACCCTTTCCTTTATTGTAGCAGCAGTGGGTTGTGCATTTGCCGGCCTTTGTTATGCTGAATTTGCAAGTATGATCCCTATCGCGGGTAGTGCTTATGCCTACTCATATGTGACCATGGGAGAATTAGTAGCATGGATCATCGGATGGGCCCTGATCATGGAATATGCACTGGGAGCCGCTACTGTATCTATCGCCTGGAGTGAATATCTGAACAAGTTGTTGGGAGGCAGCATACCCTATGAATGGTGCCACTCGCCGTTCGAGAGCTTTACTGACTCTCTCGGTGTGCATCACAGCGGTATCATGAATGCCCCTGCACTTATTATCCTCTTATTATTAACGCTCCTGCTGATCAAAGGAACACAGGAATCTGCTTTTGTAAATGCGATCATCGTATTTATCAAAGTAGCGATCGTTCTCCTGTTCATTGCGATCGGCTGGCAGTTCATCAAACCTGAGAACCATACACCTTACCTGATCCCTGAAGGTACACCGCCGGTGACCGACCAGGCAGGAAAAGTCATTGCCGATTATTCCGGCTTCTTCAAACATGGCTGGGGTGGCGTACTTGGTGGCGCGGCGATCGTGTTCTTTGCCTTCATCGGCTTTGACGCGGTTAGTACAGCGGCACAGGAAGCAAAAAACCCAAAACGCGATATGCCGATCGGCATCCTTGGTTCGCTGGTCATCTGTACAGTTCTTTATATCCTGTTCGGTCACGTACTGACAGGTGTGGCAAGCTGGAAAGACTTTGTTGATCCGGAAAAAGGCCGTGAAGCTTCTGTTGCTTACGCCATTTCAGCATACATGTCCGGTTATGGCTGGCTGGCAACTGCCGTAACGGTGGCGATCCTCGCCGGTTTCTCTTCCGTGATCCTGGTAATGTTGATGGGACAAAGCCGTATCTTCTACACAATGAGTAATGACGGGCTGATCCCTAAAGTGTTTGGTGTATTGCATCCGAAATTTAAAACGCCGTATAAAGCAAACTGGATCCTTTTTGTATTCGTTGGTCTGTTCGCTGCATTTGTACCTGGCCACGTGGCAGGCGACCTTACTTCGTTCGGCACGCTGTTCGCGTTCGTGCTGGTAAGCGCAGGTGTCTGGATCCTTCGCAGAAAAGAGCCCAATATCGAGCGTCCGTTCAGAA
This sequence comes from Citrobacter freundii, assembly GCA_003243445.1. Lineage (GTDB taxonomy): Bacteria > Bacteroidota > Bacteroidia > Chitinophagales > Chitinophagaceae > Terrimonas_A. The sequence goes on along the minus strand of QFQQ01000022.1, from coordinate 30,393 downwards.
CACCGCTGGTACCGATCGTTCCGATCCTTGGTATCATTATCTGCGCGGGTATGATCGTAGCGCTGGACGCCCAGACATTGACAGTGGCACTGGTATGGATGGTTTTAGGCCTGATCGTTTATTTCGCCTACAGCCGTCATAACAGTAAGCTCAGAAAAGGCTGATTATAAAGTAAAAAGTAAAAAAGGTCCGATCATGAAGGAGCTACTCCAACGCGATCGGGCTTTTTTTACTTTTTACTTTTTAATTTTGACTTATTACTTTTTACTTTTGCCCCCCGATTACTTAATTGCATATAACAGATAAATCAGATGGGAAGAATTTTTGAGGTCCGTAAGTCCACCATGTTTGCCCGTTGGGACCGCATGGCAAAACAGTTCACGCGTATTGGAAAAGAGATCATTATCGCTGTAAAAGCCGGAGGTCCGGATCCATCTACCAATGCTGCCCTGCGCCGTTGCTTTCAGAATGCCCGCTCTGTGGGTATGCCGAAAGATCGCGTGGAAGCTGCGATCAAAAGAGCCCAGGGGAAAGAACTGGTAAACTACGATGAGATACTGTATGAAGGATATGCACCTCATGGCGTAGCTATTCTTGTTGAAACAGCGACGGATAACCACGTACGTACTGTTGCAAACGTGAAATCACATTTCAATAAAGGCGGCGGCACCATGGGTAACAGCGGAAGCGTAGCCTTCCAGTTCAAGAAAATGGGGGTATTCAAATTGAAACCTGAAGGATTGAATACTGAGGACCTGGAACTGGAGCTGATCGACTTTGGTCTGGAAGAACTGGGTGAGGGCACAGGTGAGAATGGTGAAAACGTACTCGTAATCCGCGTAGGATTCTCTGATTTTGGCAATATGCAAAAAGCACTCGAAGATAAAGGCATCACTCCTATCAGCGCTGAGCTGGAATGGATCCCAACCACCACTGTTCCGGTATCGGACGAGCAGGCGGAAGACGTGAGCAAGCTGATCGAGAGACTGGAGCAGGATGAGGATGTGCAGAAAGTGTTTCATAACATGGGATAATAGCCTTTAATTGTAAACGTATTCAGACTGCTGGATGGTCGATGAAAGATGTTCGATGGTCGGCTTTACCAGCCGGAGCTGCAACGCAGACCGAAAACAAAACACCCGGATATTATCCGGGTGTTTTGTTTTGTAAATTTGCAGTATGGAGACCAGTCATCCGATAGTATTGTTTGATGGTGTTTGCAATTTCTGCAATTCGGCAGTCAATTTTGCCATACGGCATGATAAGAAAGCGAAGTTGCGGTTTGCTGCTTTGCAATCGCCAATTGGCCAGCAATTGAAATCACAGTACGGCCTGGGCGAAGAGATAGATAGTGGTGTGATGATCAAAAATGGGAAAGCCTATAAATATGCAGATGCGGCGATACAGATTGCAAGGCATCTCGACTGGCCGGCAAAAATGCTATACGCATTGAAAATATTTCCGGGGTTTATCCGTCATCCTGTCTACAGATGGATTGCGAAGAACAGGTATAAATGGTTTGGAAAAAAACAAGAATGTATGGTTCCGACGCAGGAAGTTAGAGATAGGTTTATACTCTAATACTCATAGACCGCTTAAAAAAAAAGTGATACACTCCTTAGTTATTTACGTTGATTTAGTACTTGTTTATTATAGTAAGAAGAACTTCAATAAACAACTACTATGTCAATTGGAAATACAATAAGGCCGTTCTGGCTTAAAAGATTTGTAGATATCATACATACTTACAGGTATGCGATATGCATCATAATTATGCTGTTGATCTTTGCTGTTGGTTTGTATTTGCGAATTAACAGGCATTGGTCGATAAAAGAAACGGCACAACTCTGCACAGGCTTCCTGATCGTGATAACACTTTTATTTGCTCAGTTAAATTTCGAATTCTCCAATGTAAAAATGCAATTGGATTATAAAGCTGCAAGAGAACTGCTCACGTACAGCACTGCACAGGAATGGTACAAAGCTCCGATCAAGGATTTTCAGAAGACAAGTATCCTATTTGAGAACAATTTCATTAGATCGAAGTCTAAACGCACATCGACTGACTTCGCATACTACATAGAGGATATCAATAATATTGAATTCAGAGAATCACTGAAAGGAATTCTAAACTACTTTGAATCGTCGTCAACGGCAACAAACAGGGGGTTGATAGATAAAGACTTTATAAAAGAATTTTTCTATGACATTTATACTGCTTACTATAAGGACTATCTTTTTTATATCGAAGGTCAACGGGCTGCAAAAAGCAGTTCGAATGTATGGATAAACTTTACTAACTTAGTTGAAGAATGGCAACCGGCAATACGTCAACAAATAACAGCCGGTAATATTAAATCTATCATAATTAATGTGTATGAAAACAACAACTGAAATACTTCATGGAGGTGATACTCTTCGATAGAAGTCAGTATCCACTTTAATAATTTTCAAAGGGGCTTTCCGCCCCTTTTTCTTTTCATCAGAAGGATAGTTTAACTCAAATAAATCTCCCCCTTCATATAAAACACACATTGCCCACCCATCTGCACCCGTTCTCCGTTTTGCTCCACCCATAACTGACCACCTCTTTTCGAAAGCTGTCTCGCAATCATCTTATCCTTATGTAATTTCTCGCTCCAGAAAGGTATCAGTTGCGAATGCGCAGAACCCGTAACAGGATCTTCATCCACACCATAGGTCGGCGCAAAAAATCTTGATACAAAATCAACTTCTTTACCGGGGGCGGTAATGATTACTTTATGTCCGAGCTTTTTCAGCAGGGTGAAATCAGGATCTGCATGTCTCACATCTTCCTCTGAATACAATTCCACCAGCAGATCACGACTACGGTAAACACCAACGATTTCTTTCACACCCAGCGCTTCCGCCAACTGTTCCGGATAATCATCCGTCTTCTCCGGTTTCCAGGAAGGAAAATCCATTGAGATCCGGTCCCCGTCCTTTGTAACCACCAACGGACCGCTTTGTGAATGAAACGTGATGGAAGGTTTATTATAACCCAGCTGCGTGAATAATACAAATGCGCTGGCGAGCGTGGCATGTCCACAAAGATTGATCTCTTTCTCCGGCGTAAACCAACGTATCTCATAATCATCGCCTTTCTGCACAAAGAACACCGTCTCCGCCAGGTTATTCTCCATCGCCAATTGCTGCATCAGCGAATCCCTGATCCAGCCATTCAACGGTATCACCGCCGCCGGATTACCCGCAAAAAGTTTGTCACTGAATGCATCTATCTGATACAATGTTAAACGCATACCTGTTAAGGTTTAAAAGTTTAAAGGTTCAATTGTTTAAGTGCCCTGGAAGCGGAAACGACTCACCCGCGCATCTGCGCACATCCGCGCCCATTCGTGTCCATTCGTGTCTTATTCGCATCACCGGTTGTAGAAGCGGGGCAGCCCTAATTTGTACTTTACCGCCACGATCCTGATCACGAAGATCAGCAATATGCAAATGATCTTGGCAAGATAAGTATCCAGGTTTGCTTCCAAAAAAGCAAAATAAACAAGGCCGCCGATAATACTCGCCAGTGCATAGATCTCTTTATGAAACACCAGCGGAACCGTATTCAAAATTACGTCCCGGATCACTCCGCCAAAGCAAGCCGTGATCGTGCCAAGCGCAATGCAAACGCCAATGCTGAAATGCATCTGTATGCCTTTTTCTATCCCGATAAAGGTGAACAATCCAAGTCCAAGCGCGTCAAACACAAACAAGGTCATATTGAACTTGCGGATGAAAGAGCCGAACAACATACTGGCGATCGACGCACAAAATATTACCGTCGTTGCCGTGGCATTTCTCAACCAGGAAACAGGAAGATCGCCGATCATGATATCCCGCAAGGTACCGCCGCCAATAGCTGTGATAAAGGACAGGATCAGCACACCGAACGGATCAAGCTTTTTTTCCATGGCAAAGAATGCTCCGGACACTGCGAATGCAAACGTTCCAAGGATGTCGATAATGTAAAGGAAATCGGTATGCATGAAGCAAATTAAAAAATGTTCTGTGTAAATCTATCTAAACATTTTTGATAATCCTGCTGAATCGGGCTGTCACAAAAAATCCCATGCGCAATGCGCATGGGATCCCTTTATCTTAATGAATGCTATCATTCTGCCATCATTTCTTTGACCACTGTTTCGATCTCTTCCGTGTTCGGCTTGCTGAAGTAATCGCCATCACTTCCATAAGCCGGGCGATGGGCTTTTCCGGTAATCGTTCTTGGCGCAACATCCAGATGTTTATACCCCTGTTGCTGCTCCATTACATGGTTGAACATATAAGCCGCCGCGCCGCCGGGCACATCTTCATCCACAAAAAGAATACGGTTGGTTTTCTTTAATGATTCAACAATGCTATGATCTGTATCGAACGGCAGCAAGGTCTGCACATCAATGATCTCACAGGAGATATTATGTTTCTCCAATGTTATTGCCGCTTCCTGGATGATACGCAACACAGAGCCGTACGAGACAATGGTGATATCTGTTCCTTCACGGATCACTTCAGGTTTACCGAGGGGCACTGTCATTTCCAGCAGATTGGCAGGTAATTTTTCTTTCAAACGGTAGCCATTCAAACACTCGATCACTATACCGGGATCATTTCCTTTCAGCAGCGTGTTATACATACCAACAGCCTGTACCATATTTCTCGGCACACAAACATACATACCGCGAAGCGAGTTAATGATCATGCCCATCGGGGAGCCACTGTGCCAGATACCTTCCAGGCGGTGACCACGCGTACGTACGATCAATGGACAGCTTTGCTGACCATAAGTGCGGTAATGCAAAGAAGACACATCATCACTCAATGGTTGCAGACCATACAACAGATAATCGAGATACTGGATCTCCGCGATCGGTCTGAGACCACGCAATGCAAGACCTATACCCTGACCCATGATCGTCAATTCCCGGATACCGGTATCAAAGATGCGGTCTTCACCGTGTTTTGCCTGCAGCCCGCTGAAGCCCTGGTTTACGTCACCAATGTTACCGAGGTCTTCACCAAAGGCAACTACCTTGCTGTTATGTGCGAACAATTCATCAAAGAAACGATTCAATACTTCATAGCCATTGATCGATGGTGCATCAGTTCGCAGTACAGGTTTTACTTCCGGTACGCTCAACGCACTCTTCGGCCCTTCGTTATAAAGATGCGTATTGTAAAGGTCTTTGTTTTGCTGTTGAAGATCTTTGTAATAATCTTTTGTCCAGAACGCGGCATCGCTGTTTCCTGCAATGCTGATCGCTTCATATAACGCCTTCATTACATCACGGCGAAGTGGTTCGCGGTTGAGCGTTAACTGTTGTACGATCTTTTTTAATGAACCTTCCTGATCAGGCAGATTGCTGATCATTGAATTGATCAGATCGGTTGTTTTGTTTACCTGCACCTTGATCGGCTCCAGGTATTTTATCCAGGCGCTATCCTTGCTTTCTTTTACTTCTTTTTTTGCTTCACGTTCGATCTCTTCGATCTCATCTTCATCGCTGAGTGAATTTTCCAGGATCCATTCACGCATTTTTTTCAGTCCATCCCATTCACGTTCCCAGGCAAGGCGTTCCTGTGTTTTGTAACGTTCGTGGCTTCCCGAAGTGGAGTGGCCTTGCGGCTGTGTGATTTCTTCGACGTGGAAGAGTACCGGAATATGCTGTTCTCTTGCGATGCGAAGTCCTTCATCAAAGGTTTCGCACATGCCGGCATAATCCCATCCTTTTACCTTAAAGATCTGAAGACCGTTGGTGCCTTCCTCTTTCTTCAAACCGCCCAGGGCATCCGAGATAGATCCTTTTGTAGTCTGATATTTCTTGGGGACGGAAATCCCATATCCGTCATCCCAAACAAAGATTGCCAATGGCACCTGTAACACACCCGCGGCGTTCACTGTCTCCCAGAAATGACCTTCTGAAGTGGAGGCGTCTCCAATGGTGCAGAAACATACCTCATTGCCGTTTTCGGATAATGACCTGAGTTCATTCAGTGCAGGCACCCGGCGGAACAGGCGTGAGGCATAAGCCAATCCGAGTGAACGTGGCATCTGTGCAGCTGTTGGCGCCATGTCGCTTGCTGTATTACGGCGGTTGGCCAGATCAAGCCATTCGCCGTTCTCATCGGTCAGCGGCGTGCAGAAGTGGGACACCATCTGGCGGCCGGCATTATTCGGGTCATTGTTGATGTCCGGATCGGCGTAAAGCTGTGAGAAGAATTGGGCAACCGTTGTCTGGCCGATGGCAAAATGAAAGGTCTGATCGCGGTAGTAACCGCTGCGGAAATCACCTGGCTGGAAAAACTTGGCCATGGCCACCTGGGCTACCTCCTTCCCATCCCCGAAAATGCCGAATTTGGCTTTCCCGGTTAACACTTCTTTACGTGCTAAAAGACTGGCTTCCCGGCTGATACAGGCTATGCGATAATCACCCAGCACTTCTTCCCTGAATTTATCAAAGGACAATTTTGCGTCAGCGGTCATCGTTAATGGAGTTGCATTTTCCATGCAGCAAAAATAGGGAGATTAGGTTCATTTGAGCCGTTCTCAAAAAATAGGCAGTTAACATTGCAACCCATGTTTGATATCATTCATCTTTGATGTAATTTTGGAAACCCTAAAAACCTTCCATGAAGAGATTTGTTACCCTTACCACACTGCTTTTTCTCGGGTTTTTCGTGGCCAGTGCCCAGTCTACAGGAGCGGCCCCCGAAGTGCTCCAATTGAAAGAGACAGCGTATAGTTTTGGAGAGATCGCTCAGCATAAACCGGTTTTCCACTATTTCGAGGTGGTGAATACGGGTTCAACGCCGTTGAAACTGGACAATGTTCAGGCGACCTGCGGTTGTACCACGCCTGAGTGGAGCAAGGAAGCGATCGCACCCGGAGCATCCACACAGATCAAAGTCGGTTTTAATGCAGCAAGTGAAGGCCCTTTTACAAAAGATATCACCATCATTTATAACGGTAATCAGACCCGCAAGGTTACTATCAGCGGCACTGTCTGGAAAGCTCCGGAAGGCGCAGCTCCAGCCAATGCATCCATCCAATTTTTAAAAAAGCAAACATTATAAAATACAAACCATGAAGAAGATCGCCCTTTTCGCATCCGCTCTGTTTTTCAGCGTACTGGTAATGGCTCAAAGCAAACCTGATGATGTAGCAAAATTCAACACTGAAAATCACAGCTTCGGTAAAATCAAGCAGGGAACGCCTGTTACTTATTTCTTCGAGATCAAGAACATCAGCGACAAACCACTTGTAGTTGCTAACGCTTCAGCAAGCTGCGGTTGCACTGTTCCTGAAAAGCCAGAACAACCAATCGCTCCGGGTGCTACTGCAAAATTGAAAGTTGTTTTCAACGCAGCAGCAGTTGGACCAATCAAAAAAGAAGTTTATATCACTTTCGCCGGTATCGAGCAGATCAAAACCGTTCATATTTCCGGTGAAGTAGTGGCGAACTAATACAAAAGTTTTATCGCTTTTAACCAATAACGGCCCCTTGCAAACATTTGCAAGGGGCTTTGTTTATGATTACTCTACACATAAATCAGGGCATGGTGTCACGTGTATCGCATCTGCCACGGTGGGAATTTTTTTCCAGTCACATTTTCTGATCTACGCCCAAAACTTCCCCACAGAAGTCATTCATCGCATTGCACGTTTTCGCCGGAATTCGATTTATCCACAAAATAATTTTCAATTCCCATGATTACCAATAACTACGTCCGGGAGCATTTCTTACCGGCATGAAATTTACACTGTATTAGATGTAATAACGATTGTAATGAGCCACGAAAATACGCAGGTAATAAAAGTGCCATCTCTTTCAGAGATTAAAGACACTGTTGTGACATTTGTGAATACTCAATGGAACAGGTTGGAGCGAAATGTAGAGAAACGGGTATTAAATCCGGTCAATAATTACCTGAAGACGCCGGAAGAGATCGAAGCAGAGCTTTCGTATCAGGTCAACTTCCAGCGGGCGGCGTTAACATCCGGGCTTACGGGTTCGTTTGTTCAATTGGTAGAGTACAAGGACGGTTATATCAATATACATGATCCCGAGATTATGAAACAGGGATTTATGGAAGAGAACTACTAGTTATTAATATATTTAGATATGTAAAACCTAGTAGTGGTGGGGCAGTCTTTAAAAAGGCTGCCCTTTCTTTCTTCACCAATTTTAGGCGCGGATCTCGCGAATTGCTTTCTTGTGTATGGCGAGTCATCAGGAAGGCGCACAGGGAATGCCTTCTTTTTATCCTGGATAACCGGCAGAGTAACACCCATCAAATTCATAAAGCTTCCGGGCAATTGGTAATCTCTAATTCGTGTAATTCGCGAATTTAAATCCGCGTCTGTACATTTGCGGTATGTTAACGATATCAACCCGTGGCCAGCAAATGCCACCCTCTCCCATCCGCAAACTGGTTCCGTTTGCAGAAGCAGCCAAGAAAAAAGGTACAAAAGTGTATCACCTGAATATTGGGCAACCTGATATTGAAACGCCCCCGGCGATCATGGATGCGGTGAAGCATACGGATCTGAGGGTATTGGAGTATAGCCACAGCGCGGGGAACGAGAGTTATCGCCGGAAGCTGGTTGATTATTATAAGAAAGTAGGGATTTCCGTGACGCATGAGCAGATCATGATCACAACCGGTGGTTCGGAAGCGATCCTGTTTGCGTTTTTTACCTGCCTGAACCCTGGTGATGAAGTGATCATCCCGGAACCATTCTACGCCAATTACAATGGTTTTGCCTGTACAGCCGGTGTTGAAGTGGTGCCGATCACCTCACATATTGAAACCGGGTTTGCGCTCCCTCCTATCGCTGATTTCGAAAAAGTGATCACCGCAAAAACAAAGGCGATCATTATCTGCAGCCCGAATAATCCGACAGGCTATCTCTACAGCCGAGAGGAAATGGAGGCATTGAAAGAGATCTGTCTCCGTCATAATCTTTACCTGTTCAGCGATGAAGCATACCGCGAGTTTTGCTATGACGGTGAATATGTGAGTGCGATGCAATTGGAAGGGATGGAACAGAATGTTGTGCTGATGGATACGATCAGTAAAAGATACAGTGCTTGCGGTGCAAGGATCGGTGCGCTGGTGACAAAGAATAAACAGGTATATGATGCTGCGATGAAATTCGCCCAAGCTCGCCTTAGCCCTCCCGGGTTGGCACAGATCCTCGGTGAAGCGGCGGTTGATCTGCCGGATAGTTATTTCGATGGTCCAAAAAAAGAATACCAGGCACGTCGCGACCTGCTTGTTTCCAGACTGAATGCAATGCCTGGCGTATTTTGTCCAAATCCTGGTGGAGCATTCTATGCCATCGCAAGACTCCCGATCGATGACGCGGACAAGTTCTGCCAGTGGCTGCTGGAAAGCTTCAGTTATAATGGTCAGACTGTGATGCTAGCGCCTGCGACCGGCTTCTATGGCACCCCCGGGCTGGGCAAGAATGAGGTACGGCTGGCTTATGTCCTTAACCTTGAATCTATTGCTGCGGCAATGGATTGCCTGGAGAGGGCATTGGAAGAATATCCGGGCAAAACGGCCATCAAATCCGCGGAAAAAGCACTTGCTAAATAATTGATCGAATTTTATTTAAAATTCATTTCGGGGATATAGGCGGAATCTTTATTTTTGCCGCCCGTTTGACAGGTATTGTTGAATGAGGTATTAGCCGGGGTAGCTCAGCTGGTTAGAGCATCGGATTCATATCCGCCGCGGCGGACGGCAGTTCAGGTTGATACCAGGTTTCGCTTTGAGGCAGAAAAGTAATAAAAATATTGGCCGGGGTAGCTCAGCTGGTTAGAGCATCGGATTCATAACCCGAAGGTCGGCAGTTCAAGTCTGCTCTCCGGTACAAAAGAGGTTTCATAAAAGAAGCCTCTTTTCTTTTTATGAAATACACAGCTTACGTTCTCTATTCTCCGGCATTTAATAAGCATTACGCCGGATGCACATCCGATCTCAACGGCAGAATGTTATCCCACAATTAGCTCGGAAAAGATTGGACCGCCAGATACAGACCCTGGATCATCATTTATACAAAACAATTCGACGAAAAAAAGCAAGCGCTTGCGCATGAAAAATGGCTTAAGTCCGGTGCGGGCAGAGACTTTATCAAGACCCTACCTCATTGAGCAGGATTCATATCCGCCGCGGCGGACGGCAGTTCAAGTCTGCTCTCCGGTACAAAAGAGGTTTCATAAATGAAGCCTCTTTTCTTTTTACGCAATCCACAGCTTACGTTCTTTTCCCTCCGGCATTCAATAAGTTTTACGCCGGATGCACGTCTGGTCTCAATGGCAGAAAAAAGCAGGAGAACCATCCAACGGCTCTCCTGCGGCTCATCCAGTGTTCAATGCCTATCAGTGTTTACAACCTGATCCGATCATTACCTGCAGACAATCAAACCCGCTTTTGCTTCAGCCAGCCAGATCATTCTTTCGTCATCAAATCCATCAAATGTGATCATTCGCCGGGTCACTGCCGGTGTCATTCAGCGTCAGATCCCTCAGCAGTAACTTCCCGACAAATTCGATAGAATCGCCTGTTGGAACATTTTCCCTTCTTCGTCCAATACTGCAGCCTTGAACAGTTTAACCAGGGAGACAATATTCGTTTCTATTTCACCAGACTTCCTGTATCGTCGTTCCTTTCTCCCCCGGTGAATATTTGCCCGGATGAATGCCTTGATCAATTGTTCACCACCACTAATCAATTGCACATATACATCCGGGTAATATTTCCGCAAATCATGCATAACGATCAGCGGGATCTTTATCGTTCGGAATAAATGGAAGAAATTCGTTAGTTCTTCAGGTGCATCTTTAGCTACTGAAGTAAGATCGTTTAAAGTGAGCTCGAACTGTTGCAATTGCTTCAGGAATATCTCCTCTACTAATGCTGACCGGCTGTTAAAAAATGAATAGAACGTTTTCTTCGACATGCCACATTCCCTGGCTATCTCATCTACAGATACATTATGAATTCCCCAGCAATAAAAACAACTTCTCGCTATGCTGAGAATATGTGCTTTTTTATCGGCTTTCATTTCGATAGTATAAAATGAATAGACTCATCAACGGCGCGCCCGATGTAAGAATTGACAGGACCGCTGACGGAAATCCGTCTAGTAACTGCCAGTCGCTTTTCTGTATTTTGCTTCGTTAATCTTGTATTCCGCCTTTGCGTCGATCAGGTTAGCATAAGCCTCTTGCCATAATACCTGTGCCTCTAACACATCTTCACCTAAAACGGTACCGGCAATGAACCTGTCCTGGTTCAAGCGCAAATTTTCTTCGGCTTGCTGGAGCGACCTTTCAGATAGACCTATTTTTTTTATCGATTGATTCAGTTGAAGCCATGCGTTTTTTACTTCAAGCCGCACCAGTTCCTTTGCTTCCTCCAGTTCGTATTTTTGTGCCTCAGTATTCAATTGCTGCTCTTTGATTTTCTGCTTTCTTTTTCCCCAATCAAAAATGGGCACGTTAACAGACAACAAGCCTGCTGCAAAGGGCATCGTACTGTTGCCGTTCTTAAAGTTGATCTGTTTGCCAAAAACAGAAACACCATATCCGCTTAGTGCGACAGTCGGCTTTTGATCCGCTTGTAACATTTTAGTTTGAAGGGATTGAATTTCCACCGATTTGCTTAACAACGCAATTTCCGGCCTGCTGAACACGAAGGATGTATCGGCCTGGGCAACCACCAGGTAATTCATCACTGTATCGGCCTGAATGACAAAAGCTCCTTCTTCCAACCCGGTGAGCTGCGCCAGGTTGAGTTTAGCCATCAGCAACCCATCCTGCACTTTGGTGAGATTGAGTTCAGCTTCATTCCTCTTTACATCGACCTTTAAGAGATCATTTTTGTACGTCAGGCCCGCATCGAATGAATTCTTGAGGTTCTTGTGCAAAGCGCTGAGCAGGTCCATGTATTTTTTTGCAAGCACTTGCTTCTCCTCCAGATTGATGATGTTCCAGTAGGCAGACTCAACACTTATCAATACTTCATCTTCTGTCAATGCCTTTTGTGCGACTTGTAAGTCTACTGCAGAAGCCGCCAGTTTTTTTGCAGTCTGCACCTTGCCTCCTGCGTATATTACCTGTGAAGCTGAAGCATTAACGCTGGCCTGAAACTCCGGTAGTAATGTGTTGAGTGGCCCGGATAAATAAATTCCCGTGGCGCCACCATCGATTGAAGGTTTTCCGCCGGTTTTCGCTGCAGCCAGGGCAGCTTTAGCTGCTTCCACTTGCTTTTGCGCTTTTTGCAGTTTTTTATTTTGCTCCAAAGCCTTCGACTTTAAATCCTCTAACGAATATGTATTCGTTTGTGTGATCCCTTCCAGCCCCGGTATCAAGCTGTACACCAGGAAGATCAGGATCATCTTATATCGCATTGTGTTCATGTTTTAATATTGTTTTGGAAACTGTCCGCCTGGTTCACGCCGTTGGGTTTGAGACAGGCGGACAGTAGAAATAAATTATCTCTTACTATCCGTGTTTTGGCCTGTACAAAACCTCATCTGTTCCATCAGGTTGAATGGATGGCGCTTCCTCCGGAAGAACAGGTTGCTTCAGAAACTTGTAATACATGACCGGGACAACAAACAGTGTAAGTATCATGGAGAAGATCAGTCCGAAGGCCAAAACACTACCCAGCGGTGCCCACATGGGTGATTTCCCCATGATCATTGGTATCACACCAACGGCCGCAGCGGCAGATGTCAGAAAGATCGGCCTCATCCTGCGTTTTGCCGCGGCGATTGCCGCTGCCTTGTGCGTGTATCCATGGTCTCTGATCAATTCGTCAGCATAGTCAACCAGGATAATCCCGTTCCGTACCACGATACCGATCAAACTGATAATTCCCATGAAGCCGGTCATACCAAGCGGATTCCCGGTGATCAGTAGTCCAAGGAAAGCTCCAAACAAACTCAGCAGGAATGTGCATAGCACAATGAGTGATTTACCCAGGCTTTTGAACTGGAACAACAGCGTAAGGAAAATAAGGACAAGGCTGACTCCCAGTGAAACACCCATGCTTGGCGCGTTCTCCGCACTCGATTCAGCGTCTCCGCCATATTGTATGGTGGTTCCTTTTGGCAATGCTATGGCGTCGATCTGGGGCTGCACTGCCTGCAGAATCCGCGAAGGCTTTTTACCCAGTTGGGCTTCGGAATAAACACTCAGGACTCTCAGACCATTTCTTCTCAGCAACATACCTGTATGCCAGTCCGCGTCCAACGTTGCCACTTCCTTGAGCGGTACCTTTGTGCCATATTGGGAGGTGATGTGTAAATTTTGCAGCGCATCCAGGTCCTTCCGGCTTTCCTCATCATATCGCAGGAAAATATCTACCGTCTTATCACCTTCCCACAATGTTGATACAGCGTATCCTTTCAGTCCGGCGCCAAGCGTTTGGGTAATTGCCTGATCACTGATGCCCAATCGATTCGCTTTAACATGATCGATGTTTAACCTGACACCCATATAGTCGTATTCGCTACTGAGACGCACGTAGTTCGCTCCTTCCGCGTTTTCAAGAATTTTCCTGACTTGCAGGGCGACCTTTTTCTGGTCAGCCTCGTTGTCACTGATGATTCTGATATCGATGGGGGCTCCTTCCTGGAAACTTAGCTGTTTGATCTTTATCGCTCCATCGGTCATAAACCCTTTAAGTTTTTCTAAATACTCCTGTGCCATTTCGTTCGACGCGTCACTGCTTGTGGTCGTAATAAACACCTGGGCGAAGTGCTTTTTGGGAGACTCGGGGGCATAGGACGTATGAAAACGGGGCGAACTCATGCCGACAAAACTTGTAACATCCAGCACACGCTTGTCTTCCTTCAATAGCTGCTCCAGCTGTTTTACTTTTTCCTCTGTTTTCTCTAATGAAGTTCCATTGGGCATCCATACTTCCATGTTAAACTGATTCCGTTCAGACAATGGAAAAAACTCGGAATCGACTTTTGTTGCGATCAATAATGCAGCTGCCACAGACAGCAGGCCGAGAGATAGGGTGGTTTTCGGGAACCGGAATGCGATTTCCACTGCCTTATCAAAAGCCGATTGCAAATGATCCAGGATGTTCTTCTTTACAGGCCGGTCGCTTATTTTATGCTTAAGGCCTTTCTTGATGAAGACATAACAGGTATAGGGAGTAAACAACAAAGCGATCAGCATTGACATGATCAGTGCTATAGCCACTGTGACCGGCAGATAGAACATGAAGTCTTTCGCGATGCCATCCATAAAGATGGCAAGTGGCAGGAATGCAAAGATGATCGCCAGGGTTGCAGTGAAGATCGGGATCATTAGTTGCTTGGCTGCCTGCCACGCAGCAGTCCAGGGCTCAACTTTTTCATCCAGTTTTTCTATGTAGTTATCGACAACAACAATGGCATTATCTACCACCATACCTAACACAATGACCAATGCAGCTAACGTTACCTGGTGCAATTCCACTCCAAGCATCTGCATAAAAGCAAAGGTGATAAGAATGGAAATTGGTGCTGCCGCCGAGGCTACTGCCGCAACGCGGAATGGAAGTAACAACATAACCACCAGCACCACCGAACCGATAGCAAGGCCGAATTCCTTCATGAAGTGTGTGATGCTCTCGGCCACCGTCTCCGGCTGGTTAACAATCGTTTTCATCCGGATATCAGGCGGAAAGGTTTGTTGTATCTGTGCGATCTTTTCTTCCACCTCTTTGCCGAACGCAACGATATTGTTTCCCGGTAACATATCGATGGACATCACCATTGCCTTCTCTTCTCCAATACGGACGAAGGAAGATCTTTCCTCAAATCTCCTTTCCAGTTCGGCCACATCTTTAAGCCGTACGATGGTCCCGGATGGAGTGGTATAAACGATCTGCTGCGCGATGTCGTTCTCATCCTTATATCTGCTGTTGGTATACACGGGGATGATATTGTTGGAACCCAGCGAAACCTCCCCAGTATATCCCGTTACATTTTGCTGTTGTAAGACTCCCATCAGCCGGCTGACATCAAACCCGTATTGCTGCAGCTTTTTATCATCGATCTTTATATAGATCTGCTGGCGCTGGCCCCCGGACCGGTTTATCTTGGAAACCATTGGGATCACTTTAAGGCCGTCTTCCAGCTTATCCAGGTACTTTTCAATTTCGGCGTAAGAACGCTCTTTGGATGAAACTGAAATGATCATCGCAGTGACATCGGAAAAGTTGCTGTTTACAAATGGCCCAACAACGCCTTTAGGCAATTTGGAACGCAGATTCGATTCCATGTCGAGTTGCAGGGTGTGCCAGAATTTTTTGCGATCTTTTACGGTCGTGTAGATCTCAGTCGTTATAAAGACCTGTCCTTCCCGAACCTCCGTTTTTATCTTTTTCTTTTTAACCTCTTCGAATGAAAAAAGGTACTGTTCGATCTTTTTGGCCACTTCCTCTTCCACCTGATGTTCATCAGCGCCGGGATAGATTGCATAGATCAATGCCGTGGGCATGTCGATACGCGGGTTTTCGCTTCGCGGCATATTCATCAGCGCATTCAGGCCCATCAGCATCAGCAGCACAACCAGCACCACCATCACTTGCTTGTGCCTCATGGCCGCTTCCAGAAAATGTATTTTTCGCTTCGTCATTTGTCAGAATAAGTTTAAGTGCTTAGAATTTTACAGACTGTCCTTCCTCCAGGTTCGTATGGCCGGCAATAATGAGTTTTTCCCCCACCTGCAAACCTTCGCTGACAATTACATTGCTGGTACCGGTCATCCTGGAAATGTTCACTCTCTTTTTAAAAGCCGTGCTATCAGCTTTTGCTACAAACACGTAGTTGACATTATCCGGATCACGCAGTACAGCTTGTGCAGGAATGACAATGGCATCGTTCTGTTTACCTGTATTGATCTGAATGTCTGCGATCATGCCGGGCAGGAGTTGTCCTGCGGGGTTATCCAGCCGCACTTTCACCGTGTACGTTTTGGACAGGTTATCACCTTGTGGATTGATGATCGACACTTTGCCGGAAATTCTTTTGTCGATAGATGCGACATACACCTGTGCATCCGCTCCTATTTTGAGTGAGTTGATTTCTTTTTCGGTGATCGAGGCAACTGCATACACCTTATCTGTTTTTACTACCGTAAAAGCGGGAACACCCGGAGCAGCTGAAGCGCCCGCTTCTGTGAGTTTTTTAGTGACTATTCCCGCGAAGGATGCATAGAGTTTAGTGTCGGAAAGATTCTTTGCAGCGGTTTCTTTGTTAGCCTTTGCCTGTACCAAACTCACTTTTGCAGCGATGTAGTCGCGCTCCGGTAAGCTTCCCTTTGAATAAAGCTGGTTAAGCCGGTCGAAATTATCCTGCACTTGCTCAAGCCCGGCAGATGCAACATCAAAGTTGTTCTGATAGGTGTTCGGCTCGATGGATGCGAGCAATTGACCCGTAGAAACTCTCTGACCTTCCTGTACGTACACGGCATTTACCCGCCCTGCAACGCTGAAGCCTATCGAGACAGTGTTGTCAGCTTCAATATTGCCGCTGTACACGAGGTTCTCTGCTTCTGATGACCGGGTGATTTCTGCGACGGTTACTTTTACAGCGTTAGGTTCTGTTTGGTCTGTTTTCTTTTTTTGACGGCATCCGATTGTTAAAAGCAGCGCACTTAGAACAATCAGGGAGCTTTTCCTGAACATTGACATAAAAATTTGCTTTTAATTATAGTGGCTAAGGTTTCTGTTATTTGTCCTTAACTATCGACCGGCAAATTTCTATGAAGGGAACGCGGAAGAAAGGTCTGTTTTGGGTTGGCTTTGGTCTAAAACCAGCATTTTCAGGGTGGCGAAACGATGTGCGTGTAGTTGAACCCCGGTTTGACATCCAATGTTGCTTAATAAAGAAGTATTCATCAGACCTGATGACCAACCTTAAAGCCCAATGCGAAACAATCCTGTATGAAGGCAAAGAAAATGACAGGATGAAAAGATTTTTATTAACGGACGTAGATCGGCGGTCACTCATCGCTCATCGAACGATTTGTAGAGTGATCACCAGCAAATTGAGTCAACTGAACGATACTGTTTGAAATTGTGTAACTGATTTTCCGTGAAGGACAAAAGTCTTTGCAATTCCGATGAATATTCACCTTAGCGGTACGTGTCCCTGTAAGTTTTAGGAGTCATATTCATCTTCTTTTTAAAAAATTTTCCAAAAAACGACGGGTCACTGAAATTGAGATCTTCGGCAATCTGTGCGAGCGACAAGGATGGATCTTTTAATAAATTACGGGCCTCCATAACAACTGCATCCTCAATTACATCCCGTGCGGTACTTCCGGAGGCTTCTTTGAGCAGTTTGGACAGGTGTCCGGGAGTGATAAAAAGCTTGTCAGCATAAAATTGAACACTACGTTCTTCCCTGATATGTACAGATAAGAGGTCAAGGAATGACTGGATGATTTCTTTCCTGCGCGCCGTTTTTATATCGATCTTTTCTATTTCGCTCCGATAAGCTTCAATCACTTCCAGCGCCAGTAAATTAAAATAATGAAAAGTCTTTTGGTCTTTATAACGGCCGGATTCTCCTTCCGGCTGATTCAGCCTGTACATCGTTTCAAGCAAATGGAAAACCGTATTCCTTTTAGGTTCCGCGAGCGGGATTACAGGCATCTCGTGTAACGAAAAATACCGAAGAATATTGATGTCCTCCACGTGAAGAGAATTTCTTCTGGCGTACTCATCTGTAAATGCAAGGCCAATCGTTTTTACGGGCTTTATCACTTCACGAATATCCAATACCTGCTGGCTGGGTAGAATCATAATACTCCCTGCCTCTGCCACATAAGACTCCAGGTTGATCTTCATCCTGAGCTGCCCTTCAAGTAAAAGTATAACTCCGGTGTTATTGGACCGGAAAGGATAAGGAAACGGGTTTTCCAAAAAAGGCTCATCATTATAGTGAATGTGAAACTCAGCGCCGCGCTGAACTTCCTCTCCAAGTAGTTGGAAAATTTCCCTTAAGCTGTGTTGACGGATTTGCGAGCTTTTTGCCAATCAAGCGTATTATTTAATCAGCACAAATATCCTTTTTTAAACTGAATCAGCCCGCTGTTTGCACTTACAGATCCTTTATTAATTAACCTGATATTGCTAATCGCAAAAGTAAAAGTAAAAAACCTTCAGGCTCCTGCTATTTATAAGGGAAGAATATGACGACCAGCGTCTTTTACTTTTGAATTCTACAATAACTGGCAAGCTGCATTATTTGAAATGAAATCTTTCTTAGCGGCAGATCATTTAAGACCAAAAAATTTGACAGCGTTGTCATAAAAAATAGCCTGCTTCTGCTTAGCGCTTAAGAAAGGAGCTTTTTCAATCTTATTGATGGAAATTTCGATGGCGTCTTCCCAAATCATTTGGTCTGAGCCATACATAAGACGGTCGCCAAAGCCTGCTATCAGCAGTGACCGGAGGTAAGAATAAAACTCTTCCGTTGGAACGGCCCAGTCAATCACCGATATATCAACCGATACTTGCGGATAAACGTTCAAAATGGCTTTCGTTTCTTCTAAAAACGGAAAGCCCATGTGCATCAACATCACTTTAAGCTTCGGGTATTTGATGAGTACCGGTTCAATGAGCAAAGGCCTGCCTGAATTGATGGTGAACTTTGGACAACAAGGCATGTAAGGCGTATTGGGTGCCGCTTCGCCAGTGTGAAGCAATACCGGTATACCGGTTTGTTCGCAGATAGCCAGGTAAGGGGCATACTTTGGATCGGCCAGCGTTTCCCCTTCATATTGCAAGCCCAATTCGCCAAAGGCTACAAACTTTTTCGCTAATGCCAATTTCCGGAAAGTGGCTGTGTCAGGTAAGGCATTGTTCTGGTGATCGGGGAACTCGAGCGCTGGTAGAAACCGACTGGAATCGTTGGCCATAAAATCGGCGCTACGAAGCAGGGTGCCCGAACTAATGGCTTTAACAACGTTGTACTTTCTTAGCAACTTTATGTTGGACTCGTAAATTTCTTCATTGGAAGAAGCATGAGGCTGTTTACCGGAAACGGGGTTGGGTGGCGGCACGGGACCATAATCACCGGCGCTCCTGATATGAAAGTGAACGTCAACAATTTTCCGGGTCTGCGATTTTGCCAATCCGGCAATTAAAAGTGCAAAACAGAAAGTAATAAAATGTTTCACCATTGTTACAGAAAGTTTTAACGACCTACGGACAGGGTTTGCTGCACGGACACTAGCATTCCGGATTCCGGAGCCACGACTGATTTAATTGTATTAAAGATAAGTGCTATAGCTGAAAAATATTTAGCCGGGCAAGCAAAGCCCTTCGGAGTAATTCAAAACAATTCGGCGATCAAGAGCAAACGCCTGGTTATTGAAAGCTGGCTTAGATCCTTGACGGACTTTTCTTGCAATCACGGCCGTCGCCTGTTATTTTCGTTATATGATCAACGATGAAAAAATACAGGAGATCCGCAAACAGTTGATGAAAGGTGTACCGAGCGGCGAACTACGCGAAGAACTGATCCGCCAGGGTTACTCCGCGGAAGATATTGAAAAAGCATTTGCGCCAAAACCATATGACATGAGAACATGGTATCTCTGTGCGGCATTGCTACTGCTGCTTGCAGGGTTGTGTCAGGTTCCAAATCGAAACGCGTATTTACTACTTGTGCTTTCAGCGGCAATAATCTTTCAATACTACAGAGAAACGGAGCGATTAAAAGATCGCACAGCTCAGGACCACTCATCTAAATCGGCAGAAAAGGACAACACGGAGCCTGAACAACGAACATATTGAACATTTTACCTGATACAATTATAAAGAGCTGCCTTATCCTCAAACCGCAATATCCCAGTTCTTTCGTAGCTTTCCCGCCGAATCCCGGAAACATGAGCGTTAACCTGAAACAACTTGCCAAAGCCCTCAATCTTGCTCCGTCTACCGTGTCGCGCGCATTGCGGGATAGTCATGAGATCAGTCCGGATACAAAAGAACGCGTGAAGAAACTGGCCGCAGAGCTCGGTTTCGAGCCAAACCCTTTCGCCAGCAGTTTACGTCAAAGCAAAAGCAAAACGATCGCTGTCATCATACCTGAAATAGAGAACAATTTCTTTTCACAGGCTATGAATGGAATTGAAAAGATCGCGCAGAGCAAGGGCTACCATGTGCTCATCTACATTACACATGAAAATCTTGAACGGGAAAAAAGCATCCTTCATCTGTTGCGCAATGGACGTGTTGACGGCCTGCTCATTTCGGTATCCAACAGCACACAGAACTTTGATCATATAGAAGAATATGTACGCGCCAACGTGCCACTGGTTTCTTTCGACCGGGTTTATGAATCGACGGCTATTCCATCTGTAACTACAGACGATATATATGCGGCACGGAAGGCGACCGAACATCTGCTCTCCGCCGGCTGTAAACGCATTGCCTATCTTTCGCTGGCAGAAGGGCTTTCCATCAGTGCCCGGAGGAAACAGGGCTTCCTGGATGCCCTGAAAAAGAATAAGCAGGCAACCGGCACGACCATCGAATGCAGTAATGACGACGAAAAGAACCGGAAACTGATCCGTCAGCTTCTTCAGCAAAAACAAAAACCGGATGGCATCTTTGCCGCTGTCGAAAAACTGGCGGTGAATGCCTACGAAGTCTGCCATGAACTGAAGATCCCTGTCCCGTCCAAACTAAAACTGGTCAGTTTCTCAAACTCCTCCGCAACCGCGCTTTTTGATCCGCCGCTTTCCACCATCGTTCAGCCCGCACACCTTATCGGGGAAGAAGCCGCCAAAGTGCTTTTCAAGCTGATCGAAAAAAAGGTACTGGTGCCTTCGGAAAAGAACCAGATGCTTCCATCCCTCATTAACGAAAGAAGATCCTCCGCCGGAAAATAATCAGCATTCTATTTGCAGATAGTAGAGTCTGGTTTGCGAATAAGTATTTGCTTCGGGTCAACCATGCAAATGGGGAATATTTTCCCCATAATGTAGACATGTTTCATCGATATCAAATTCATTTTCAGCGAACTAATCAATCGTTTTTAGTACTTTCACTGATTTTACATAAGTATAAAAACCGTTTTTAACGACCCGATCATCTGGAGATCATTATGATTCTTATCGTCGACGACAAACCGGAAAATATCTACTCATTAAAGGCTTTGCTTACACTGCACTCCTTCCCTGTAGACTCTGCCCTTAGTGGCGAAGACGCGTTAAAGAAAATATTGGCGCACAACTATGCATTGATAATCCTGGACGTACAGATGCCCGGCATGGACGGCTTTGAAGTAGCTGAATCCATTTCGGGATACAGCAAATCGAAAGATATTCCCATCATCTTCCTGACCGCAGCCAATACAGATAAAAAATATATTACGAAAGGCTATTCATCCGGCGGCGTGGATTACATCACCAAACCGATCGATCCGGATATCCTGCTGCTCAAAGTAAAAACGCTTTACCGTCTTTATGAACAAAGCCGCAAGCTGAATGAAATGCATGACAGCCTTGTGGTGGAAGTTGAATACAGGAAAAAAGCGGAGCGGGAAACGAGTGAAAAAGCAGCCGAACTGAGATCGATCCTTGAATCCATTCCGCAGATCGCTTTTACGATCCGGAATGATGGCTCGCTTGAGTTCACCAATTCCCGCTGGCTGGAATATTCCACTTCACCGGTTCAGTTCCCTCCAACACATGAAGAAGATACGGATCTGCAAAAAGAGATAGGAAAAGCGATCACTGCAGATAAACCGCTCGAACTTGAAGTAAGATTAAGAAAGATCAACAGCACCGATTACCGCTATCATCTCTTACGCCTCATTCCTGTAAGTGAAAATGACACTACCGTAAAATGGGCCGGCACGTTTACCGATATAGAAGACCAGAAACAGGCCAGCAGAAGAAAAGATGAGTTCCTCAGCATTGCCAGCCATGAACTGAAAACACCGCTGACAAGCATCAAAGCGTATGTGCAATTGCTGGAACGTGAATCAAAAGACAACCCCCAGTTCAAGCCTTATGTAGAGCGTACGCTTTCACAGGTTACAAAACTCAACAGCCTGATCACCGATCTTCTTGATATCTCCAAGATACAAAGTGGTAAACTTGAATTCAATAAAAAGGAATTTGATTTTGATGCCATGCTCGGCAGCCTGCTTGAAATGACGCGTCAGAATCATCCCGATTACAGTCTTGAATACCGTGGCGGCACCGGCCTGCAGGTCTATGGTGATGAGATCCGTCTTGAACAGGTGATCACCAACTTCATTTCCAATGCGATCAAATATTCGCCGAAGGCAAAAAAGATCATTGTTGAAACAAAGGCTGATTCCGCCAACCTGCATTTCTCTGTAACAGATTTTGGTATCGGTATTCCAAAGGAAGAGCATAAAAATCTGTTCCGTAAATTCTATCGCGCCAGTGGTGCGGCTCCGCATTTTCAGGGAATGGGTCTCGGTCTTTTTATCTGTTCAGAGATCATTCAGCGGCATCATGGAAGTTTTGGTGTTGACAGCGAACCGCATAAAGGATCAACATTTTATTTCACCATTCCATTTAACAAACAAACGTCTTAATACTGTTTTTCACCTATGCAACCCAACCATATCAAGGCTTTGCAGGCAGGCTTCGGTTTATCATTGCTGATATTGATCGCCACTTCCGCCGCTTCATTCATCAGCATCCGGAACCTTATTTACAGCTCAGAACAGGTTAATCATACCAACGCGGTCTTGAAACAATTGGAAAATGCCATCTCCTTCGCCAAGGATGCGGAAACCGGCCAGCGCGGTTACCTGCTATCCGGCGATTCCACGTTCCTGGATCCTTACTGGGATGCATCAGAAAAAACCATGCGCGCGCTGGACACCGTTGCGAACCTGACAAGTGATAATCCCGTCCAGCAGCAACATCTCTCCAAATTGAAAAAAACGATGACCGACCGTTTCGAGATCATCGATAAGTCGATCGAAACGAAAGTGGTCAGCGTGCCCGACATGACCCTCGGTAAAGCGATCATGGACAGCGCCAGGATGATCGTGAACGATATGCAGAATGTTGAAAAAACGCTGCTGGCTGAAAGGGTTGAAAGCCTGGATCAGTTCTCGAATTTTACACCGGTCATTATCATTGCAGCAGCCCTGATCGCATTATTCATCACGATCTATTTCTACAGGAAAGTAAGTGAAAATTTCAGGGATAGGATCAGGCTGGCGGACGAACTACAGCAAAAAGACATAGAGATTTCCCGTCGTATTGATATTATCAAAAGTATTGCAGGTAATATTTCAAAAGGAGAATACAAGATCAGGTTGAATGTAGAGCAGAATGACAGCCTTGGCGAGCTTTCTTCTTCATTGAATTCAATGGCAAACTCCCTCGATCAGTCATTTACCGAGCTGGCGGACCGGCAATGGCTGCAAACAGGCGTCTCCCAATTGAACGATCACATGGCTGGCGAAAAAGAGATCTTTACTCTTTCAGGATCGATCATCAGTTATCTTGCGGAATATACCAACAGCCAGATCGGCGCATTCTTCCTGTCTGAAAGCGATGGTTCGCTTGTACTGAAAGGCAGTTATGCTTATAAACTGGATGGGAAGAATGATCGCATTCCAATTGGCGAGGGCATCGTTGGTCAGTGTGCAAAGAGCCGTAAAGAGATCTTCGTTCAATCCATTCCTTCAGACAACTATCTTATTTCGTTTGGCGCAGGAGATGTAAGGCCCAAAAATATCATCGCCATTCCTGTGTTCTTTGAAAACAGGGTGAAAGCGGTGATCGAATTAGGATCTGTACATGATTATGATACAAAAACAATTGATTTCCTGAGATCGATCGGACATAATGTTGGCATCTCTGTTCATACATCATTGAACCGTACACGACTGCAGGAATTGCTGGAAGAAACACAGGCACAGGCTGAAGAATTGCAGGCACAACACAGCGAGCTGGAAAGCCTGAATACAGAATTGGAAGCACAAGCCGAAAAATTGCAGGCTTCCGAAGAAGAATTGAAAGTTCAGCAGGAAGAACTGACCGAAGCCAACCAGGAATTGCAGGAGCGCTCAAAATTGCTGGAAGAGAAAAATGAAATGGTGATCAACCGCAATATTGAGATCCAGAAAAAATCGGAAGAGCTTGCATTGAATGCAAAATATAAGTCGGAGTTCCTGGCTAACATGTCGCACGAACTTCGGACCCCGCTCAACTCCATTCTGCTGCTTTCAAGATTGCTTGGCGAGAACAACGACAGCAACCTGAAACCTGAGCAGGTTGAATTTGCAAAAGTGATCCAAAGCTCCGGCAATAGTCTCCTGCTCCTGATCGATGACATTCTTGATCTTTCCAAGATCGAATCAGGCAAGATGGAACTCGAATATGAAACCGTTGCGCTGGAAGAGATCGCACGCGATATCAATATGACCTTTGCACCGATCGCGGACGAGAAAAATATCCGCTTCACTATTCAACTGGAGAAAGAAGCGCCTGTAGCAATCGAAACAGATAAACTCCGCCTGGAGCAGATCATTAAGAATCTTGCATCCAACGCCATCAAATTCACTAATGAAGGTTATGTTGAAGTCAGCATTCTGAATTCTCCCGGACGCCATGATTATCTCGACATAAAAGTCAAGGATACCGGCATTGGTATTCCAGCTGACAAACAACAACTCATCTTTGAAGCGTTCCAACAGGCGGATGGTTCTACAAGAAGAAAATATGGTGGTACTGGCCTTGGACTTTCCATCAGCCGTCAGCTTGCGCAATTATTGAAAGGTGATATCAGGCTTGACAGCGAACCCGGTGCAGGAAGTGTGTTTACTCTTTCAGTGCCAAAGAACAAACAGGCTGCGGAAGATGCCGTTGCAAGACAACAGGAGGCTATAGAAGAGCAGGCAGAAGAAGTGAAGGAAACTACTCCGGCTCCTGTTCCATCCTCAAGTGAATACATTGCATTGCAAATCCCGCAGGAAATTCCTGATGACAGGAATTCGATTACAGAGAATGACAAAGTGATCCTGATCATTGAAGATGATACGCCATTCGCCAATGCCCTGCTGGAATTCACGAGGAAGAAAGGCTACAAAGGATTGATCGCCGTTCGCGGTGACCATGGTATTGAACTGGCAAAACAATACAGACCGATAGGCATTTTGCTGGATATCCAGCTGCCGATCAGAAGCGGCTGGGAAGTGATGGCGGAGTTGAAGTCAGACAAACTTACACGTCATATTCCGGTGCATATCATGTCTTCATTTGAAGTGAAGAAACAAAGTTTGCTGAGTGGTGCGATCGACTTTATCAATAAACCAATGGCTTTTGAGCATATGGAAACGATCTTCCGGAAGATCGAATTCTATCTGCAAAAAGATTCAAAAAAGGTGTTGATCATCGAAGACAACAGCAAACACGCAGAAGCATTGTCCTACTTCCTCAGCACACACCAGATCAGTTCCGTGATCTCAGACGAGGTAGATAAAGGTCTTGAATCATTACAGAAAAACGAGGTGGATTGTGTGATCCTTGACATGGGCATTCCTGATATGAAGGCTTATGAAACACTCGAAGCTCTTAAGATCAGCAAGGGGATGGACAATGTTCCTGTGATCATTTTCACCGGTAAAAGTCTTTCCCGCAATGAAGAAATGCGGATCAAGAAATATGCGGATTCTATTGTGGTGAAAACGGCGCATTCATACCGCCGCATCCTGGATGAAGTATCATTGTTCCTGCATTTGATGGAAGAGACCAAACAAAAAGGCGGGACTAAATCCGGCAATGCCCAACCGCTTGCAGAAGTATTGCAGGGCAAGAAGGTATTGATCGCCGATGATGACGTGCGGAATATCTTCTCCCTCACGCGTGCGCTGGAGCAACACAAGATGCAGGTAGTGGCGGCGATAGATGGAAAGGAAGCCTTGTCGTCGCTCGAAAGCAATCCTGATATCCATATCATATTAATGGACATGATGATGCCAGAAATGGATGGCTACGAAACCATTACCCGTATCCGGAAAAATCCAAAGTATAAAAATCTGCCGATCATTGCTGTTACGGCAAAAGCTATGACAGGCGATCGCGAAAAATGTATACAAGCCGGCGCTTCTGATTATATCTCCAAACCCGTAGACCTTGATCAGCTGATCTCGCTGCTGCGGATATGGTTGTATGATAGTAGTGCGAAGAAATAGGTTCCAGGAGTTCAAAAGGTTCAAAAGGTTCCAGATGTTCCAGAGGTTACTCGTGCAATCGGAATGCTAAACCTCTGGAACCCCTGGAACTTATGGAACCCATGGAACTTCTGAAACCTATGGAACTTCCGAAACCTCTAAACACGTTAACACCCAAACGCCCCATGCCACAAAAGAAAGTACTGGTAGTAGATGATGATCCGAAAAACATTTTTGCACTGGTCGCAACATTGCGTTCAAAAGGGTTTGCAACCGCTTCGGCGACCAGCGCGGAAGAAGGTATTGCATTATTGTTGCAGGATAATGATATCGGGATCGTATTGCTTGATATGATGATGCCTGACATGGACGGCTATCAGGCCATTTCCGTGATCCGTGCGCATGAGAATCTCCGGTCATTACCCCTGGTGGCGGTGACGGCACAGGCAATGAAAGGCGACCAGGAAAAATGCCTGGAAGCCGGTGCCGATGCTTATATATCCAAACCTATTGATGTAGACCATTTATTATCAACTTTGAACCATTATTTAAATTGATACAGATTGGACAGATCATCTGTTATACAAATCACAGACGAAGATCTTTCGCTGCTGATCAACGATATTCATTTAGCCCATGGATATGATTTCAGCGAATACTCAAGAGCTTCCTTCCGCCGGCGGATTGAAAGGCTGGTCATGATCGATCACTTTTCAAGCTTTGCCGAATTACGATATCGCATGCGGACAGATCCCGCTTATTTCGCCCATGCAATAGAAGAGATCAGTGTCACTGTTACTGAAATGCTGCGCGACCCTGCTTTTTACAAGGTCATCCGCACCAACATCATCCCCGTTCTTGCCACCTACCCCTTTATTAAAGTGTGGCATGCAGGCTGTGCAACCGGGGAAGAAGTGTATTCGATGGCAATCCTTTTGAAGGAAGCAGGTCTGTTGCATAAATCCCTGTTGTATGCTACAGACATGAACCCGGCAGCTTTGGCAAAAGCAAGAAAAGGAATTTTCCCATTGAGCCAGATGCAGCAGTACTCAAGAAACTACCAGTTATCCGGTGGAGTAAATGATTTTTCTTCTTATTACACCGCCAATTACCATTTCGCAAGTTTTGATTCAAGACTAAGCGAAAAGATCATCTTTGCGCAGCATAATCTGGTAACCGATTTTTCTTTTAATTCATTTCAGCTGATCTTTTGCAGGAATGTGCTGATCTATTTTAATAAAGACCTTCAGAACAGGGTGTTGAAGTTGTTTGACGATAGTCTTGAACTGAATGGATTTCTTGCATTGGGAACAAAGGAGAATATCCGTTTTTCCAGTATTGCCAACGATTACAAACCCGTTATCGGAAGAGAAAAAATATGGCGAAAGATAAAGTAAACAACGCCTCTTCAATGATCATCATCGGCGGTTCAGCGGGCAGTCTGCAAGTGGTCTTCTATCTGCTGGCGCAATGCAAGCCGGATTTTCGAACGCCCATACTGGTAGTACTACACCGCGATCCGCAGGGGATCTCGAAGCTTGCCGAATTGCTTGCCAATAAAACGCCGCTCACCGTAAAGGAAATCGAAGATAAAGAACCGATCGAGAATGGTTGCGTTTACGTGTGCCCGGCAGACTATCATACACTGATAGAAGATGACCATAGCTTTTCGCTCGATTATTCCGAAAAGATAAACTTCAGCCGGCCGAGTATTGATGTCACATTCCGTTCGGGCGCTAATGTGTATGGTCAAAACCTTGTTTGCATACTGCTATCCGGTGCAAATGCTGATGGTGCGGAAGGATTGATCCATGTAAGGAAACATCATGGCATCACCATCGTTCATGATCCTCAGGAAGCGGAAGTAAGTTACATGCCACAGCAGGCATTACTTCATGGTAAAGCAGATCATGTTTTCAGCAAAAACGAGATCGCTGAATACATGCAAAAGTTTTCATAACTACTATTTGATATTATCATAGATCGATATCAGGAGTATTATGTCAGTGATGGCCTGTATGGAATGCTGAATGCCCGGATGAAATGCTATAACATTACCGCTGCGCATATCCACATCGCCATCCTGGGTTGATATGCGAACCTCACCTTCTAACACCTGCACGGTCATAAACGCATTCACATTATTATGACTGATGCCGGCTGATGCCTGCAGTGCAGTGATCACGAGTGTCAGCTCAGATGATTTGAACACGGTAATTCCGTTCCTGTCATTTTTCTGCCAGGCTTTTTCTGTTTTTATCTGGTCTACGAAGGCAGGAATATCAACGAACACATAGGGGGCGTCGATAACCCTGTCTCCTTCAGGCCGATTGTATGTTGCTTCATTTCTCTTGATCTCCATATCCATATTTTTCCTGAAAAAGCTAAAAAACTGTGCCATGGCTGATCGCCCCGGCTGATCTGTGAAAGACAATCGCTTATTAAACGGGATCTGCGGATAGAAACAAGAAACTCTACCAATTATGTGCGTATGCCTTGGCTTTATACGGTATTTGCCGGCGAGAACTGTAGAATATAGCAATCAGGTAAGGGTATAAAAATGCTCATAATTATGAAAATACTCTTCAACTTATCCGCACCTCTTGCATAATGCATACCGCAACTGGCATTTTCTAATATTAGCTCCTGGAATAAATCTGGAATGTTCCCTCAGGGTTTTCCCTCAGATTTTGTACAGTAAACACCGGTTTTTCCTGGATCAGCCCCGGTTGATCGCTGTTTAATATTTACACTTATTAAGCATCTCATTACCAACGGGCAAAAGCGATCGGTGCGCTGCTTTGTGGCATATAGTTCGCGGAGATAATGAAAACAGGTGTATGAAAGCTATTCGTTGGGGTATTATCGGCCCGGGCAGTATTGCCGCCACTTTCGCTAAAGATCTTTCATTGATCGCGCAGCCGCAGGAAATCGTAGTTGTTTTGGGTCATTCGGAAGACAGCACCCGGTCTTTTGCAGAAGAGTTCGGCGTAAAGCATTTCTATACGGATGCTTCCCGCTGGCTTGATGAAATACAACCGGACATTGTGTATATCGCCACGCCGCATCCTGATCATTTCAACCAGGCGCTATTTTGTCTTGAACGAAAGATCCCTGTGCTTTGTGAAAAGCCCATAACGATGAATGCAGATCAATGCCGGCAACTGATAGATCTTGCTGTTGCCAATAACACTTTTCTGATGGAGGCAATGTGGATCCGGTTTCTGCCAAGTATCCAGATGGTGCTTGATATGATCGAAAACGATATGATCGGGAAGGTTCTGTCGGTGAAAGCAGCGACAACATTCAAAGCCGAACCGGACGATAACAGCCGTTATTTTGATCCGGAGAAAGGTGGTGGATCATTACTTGATCTCGGGATCTATCCTGTTTATCTTGCCTTATTGTTATTGGGTAAACCGCGTTCAATAAAAGCATTTGCAAAACTATCTGATAAAAATGTTGATGAAGCCTGCTCGATCCTTTTTCAATACAGAAGCGGTGCATATGCCATGCTTGAATCATCGCTGATCTCTTCATCCGATGCACCTGCCGAGATCACCGGTGAAAAAGGAACGATCAAGATCTATCATCCCTGGTTTGAAAAAGCAAAAGGCATTGAGATCAACATAGAAGGCGAAGGGAAAATCGTTTATCCCTGTTCCTGGAAAGGTCACGGCATGCAATACGAAACCAAGGAGGCGCTTGAATGTCTTAAAGCCAACAGGATCGAGAGCAGTCTTCACTCACACGAAACAAGCCTTGATCTGATCAGCACGCTGGACGAGATCAGGAAACAGATAAAAGTGGTATATCCGGAAGCGGATGCGGTTAAGGTGTGAGAGGCAATGGAGGTTATAGAGGTTCCAGGGGTTTCAGGATTTCCAGAGGTTTGGGAAGTTTGAGAGGTTTTGTGGCGTGCTGATTGATCTGTGGCAGGGAATCCTGTGACAAAAGACGATCGTGCATTCCTCACCCGCAATTAAAATTTAATGTCGTTTAGCAAAGCCTATCTGAGTTGCCTGGCGTAGGGCCCCCTCTAAATCTCCCCCCAAGGGCTAATCGTTACCCAAATCTATGAATGGCGTAAGGTTCCCGCGGATTTCGCAGATTTATCCTCACCATTGATGAAAAATATTTTCTTGCGGGTTCAGATCTCTATT
>QFQQ01000234.1 GCA_003243445.1 Citrobacter freundii | reverse complement strand
GTAAGCCAGTAGACCGCATTCATATCATGCCGTTTAACGGTAACGATGTGCAGCGTCTGGCTCGCATCATGACCAGTAACAACCAACTCCCCCTTTCTGATATTGAACAGGCCGCTGTTATTCAGGAGCTTCATAACGCTTTCAACCAGACCACCAGCGAGATTGCAAAGCTGGTCAACAAGTCTGTAGCCACCGTAGAAAAGCTTCTTCTACTCAGCACAGCGAACCATGACGTTCAGCAGGAAGTTAAATCAGGGGCTGTGTCTGTTGATGTTGCCGTTGACCGAGTTCGCGAGTTTGGCGAACAGGCAGGTGAAGTTCTCCAGCACGATAAAGCCGTAGCCGCTGCCCAGGGGAAAACAAAGGTTACGCGCAGTTCTATCGCTCCAGAACTCAACATTAAAAGTGCTCGCCGTTTCGTGGAACTGATGGCCATGGCGACGATCAGCGATGAAGGCGTGTTCACTTTGCAAGGCACTGCTCTGGCTGAAGCCCTGTCGATAATCGACGAACATAAAACCATTGCTGAAGCTCGCGAAACCTATCGCCTTTCACAGCCAATCCCTACGACAGAGATTATCGGGAAGGTGCTGTATGTGAAGCTGGACGGTAAGGAAATAGGCTCGGCAATAATTTACCGCGGTAAGAACGTCACGCTCGACCTAGGTGACAGAAAAATCATCGCCAGCCAGTCAAAAGCAGTGGACCACTTCGTTAAACAACACAAACTTCAGCAGGTACATACCAATGCAAATGATCAATAACCGTATGACAGAAACACAAATTGCTGATCTCTTCAGCCTGGCGGTTCAGTTGCAGGTTAAAGCTGAAGAATCAGATGATCGTGATACTGCCATTTTGGCCTACTCAATTCAGAACGCATGCTCAAATTTAACGGAATCCCAGCGCGAGTTTCGTGCAGCAGACGCAACTATTCACAATCTTGAACTGAAGCTCACAGACATGGCAGTACAGCTCGCTAACGCCGAGAGCAAGTGCAGGGATATGTCATCGAAAGCAATGGAACTGGTATGCGAAGCCAGCCTGGTTTACAGCAAGTACAACGACACACAGATGCCAGACCGTGACCTTGTCGATATGCAGACGCTTCAGGAAATGCACGACCTGTGCAAAGGAGAGAAATCATGAGTTGCGGATACCAGGGCTATGAATTTGGAGCGCATTACCCTGACAGCCTTTGCTGTGATGGTCACTTGTGGGATGCGGATAGCGGGGACGAAATGGGTATGGATAACGGTGGTGATATACCTTGCCCATTATGCAACCGTAAAAAATGGCTGGCTTTTTATCGTGATGAAATCATTGAGTGTGGAATGGAGCAGTCAGAACGCAGGCGTGGACCACTCACGGTGAAATACGGAGGATTCCCGGCTCCTGTTCGTTGTGATGCAAATTCTATGCGCACTATTCGCCGCTGGCTTCGTCGTGGTTGGTATCAGGGGCGAAAATACGATGCAAAAGAGCTTCAACAGGAGGCAGCCCAATGACAGCACTCAACAAACAGGCGCTGATTGCCAAAATCAAAAAGCAGACTGAAAGCTTTGACACAGTTGTGCTGAAAGAGGATGAAGCTAACCTACTGCTGAATGAACTGGAATCCGCAGAGAAGCGCATAGCAGAGCATAACTTTGAAAATCGGTTACTGGCTAATGCTGATCGCGATATCAAAGCATTACGACAGCGCATAGCAGAACTGAAGGCGCGGGAAGTAACGCTGCCAGAAGCATTGAACAGTTACGCTGGCGTGAAAATCTATCGCCCGAATGATGTTATCGAAGCAATCCGCGCCGCTGGCATTGGCGTGAAGGGGGAGTGAGATGATAGCT
>QFQQ01000021.1 GCA_003243445.1 Citrobacter freundii | reverse complement strand
GTTATCGCACTAATCAGCCCGCCCGGGGAAACAGAGCAGGGAGAGGATGAACGACCAGAAAAAGTTTTACTATTCGGGGGATGTGAAACAGGTAGAAATTACTTTGCCGTGATGGACTTAAACCCTGATCTGAAATGACCGTTCATCCAAAAACAAACGCACTGCGGCCCAGGGGCCGTTGTCGGCGGTCCAAGATCAACCACTTTCCGTATCTTCCCTTTTTTCATACCTATACTCACTGTTATGCTCAAACCACTCGTTCTTTCCTTTTTCCTCGTCCCCGCGCTGATGAGCGTTGCGCAGGAAAAAGCAGATTCTTCGAAGAAACCCCGCCCCATGGGATGGAAAGATATTTCATCCTGGCGCTCTGTAAGCCCATTCAGCGTTTCACTGTCGCCTGATGGTAACTGGGTCGCTTATCCATTGATGGCGCGCGAAGGTGATGGCGAACTCATCGTTCGCAAAGTAAATGCAGATACCATCTATAAAAAGTACGCGATCGGCGGAACTTCCGCCGGCTTCTCGTTTTCGGAAGATGGAAAATGGCTTGCATTTAAGGAATCAACAAAATTCAAAGAGGCAAAAGCCGCTGCTAAAACGCCGGGCAAACAGCTTTTTGATAAGCTGATTCTTGTTGAGCTGGCCACCGGTAAACAAACCGAGTTTGAACGCGCGGGTGTTTATTCCTTCAACGGAAAGCTTTCTTCACACCTCGCTGTAGCAATAGTAAAAGAAAGAACGATGGGGGGCAAACCGGATGATCCAAGAGGGGCTGACCTGCTGATCGTTGAACTGGCTTCCGGTAAAACGCAGAATATCGGTAATGTTGGTGAATTTGATTTCAATAAAGCCGGTAACCTGCTCGCTTATACGATCGATGCAACCAACAAAACAGGCAATGGTCTGTACCTGTTGAATGTTGGCAACAAGCAGACAGCGGTACTGGATAATGATAAAGCTGTTTATAAATCGCTTTCCTGGAATGAAGACGGTGATGCATTTGCACTGCTGAAAACGATCAAGGATGAAAAATATAAATCGGACAAAGGCGTGGTGATCGGTGTGAAAAATGTTATCGCCGTTCCTGCAGTAACGATCTATGATCCCGCAAAAGATTCACTCGCTTTCCCCAAAGGCATGACCATCAGCAGCAACCGCCGCCCTTACTGGTCTGACGATCTCGGGCGTTTGTTTTTTGGTATAGCCGCATTGCAGCCGGCTAAAAAAGAAAATGCCGATACCGCGAAGAAAGCTCCGGTTACGGCATCTGCACAAACTGAAGCAGAGAAGATCGATAAACTGAAAACAGACACCAGCATCAAGTCTCTCGCAGATCTGAAAAAAGCATTGGCCAAACTGGAAACAAAACCTGATGCAAAACCAGCCGCTGCTCCGGCTGATGACATCACCAAACCGGATATGATCATCTGGAACTGGCAGGATAAAAGACTGCAAAGCCGTCAGCAGGTGATGGAAATGCAGGATAAGAACTTCACCTATCTCGCTTCTTATACATTAGCCGGCTCATCTTTCAAACAGCTTAATGACAGCAGCATCCGCACGCTGTCTGTTTTCCCGAAACAACTTTATGCTGTAGCAACGGATATCCGCGACTACGAACTGGATCAGAATCTTGACGGGCAAAGCTACTCGGATCTCTACATCGTTGATCTGAAAACCGGTGCGAAAACATTGTTTGAACAAAAATTCTATCAGGCATCCTTCTCTGCTTATCCGCAGGCTTCACCTGACGGAACAAAGTTCGTTTATGGTAAAGACGGTCATTTCTATATCTATGACATTCTTGCCAAAACCAATATAAACATCACTGAAAAAGTGCCAACGTCTTTTATAAATACAGAAGATGATCACAATGTGACCAAACCATTAATGGGCGTAGTTGGATGGAGCAGCGATAATAAATATGTATTGGTTCGCGATCTGTGGGATATCTGGCAGATCCCTGTTAATGGAAAAGAAGCCGCTACAAACCTGACAGTTTCCGGCCGTAATGATAAGACGCGTTTCCAGGGCCGCTTCATTTTAGATCGTGATGAAAAAGGCATTGATCTGAAAAAACCAATGTATGTGCGCATGTATGGTGAATGGACGAAGAAAGCCGGTGTCGGCCGCATTGAACCAGGTTCAAAAGGTTTGAAAGCCGGAGTAAAAACCCTGGTATGGGATGATATTTCCCTCAATACAATGGTAAAAGCGAAGAACGCGGATGTGTATATGTTCTCCAAAGAAACATTTACACAACCAACAGAGTTTTATACCGCAAATGCTATGATGGAAAATGCAAAGCAGGTTACACAGAATGCACCTGACCGCGATAGATATACCTGGAGCGCCGGAGTACAACTTGTAAATTATGTTTCGGATAAAGGCGATTCTTTACAGGGGGCATTATTCCTTCCTGCAGGATATGAGAAAGGGAAGAAATATCCAACGGTCGTTTATTACTATGAAAAAATGTCGCAATCACTGAACAGCTACAGCAATCCTGATTTCCCCGGTGGTGGCTGGCAACCGGCGATGTATACAAGCAACGGTTATGCTGTATTTATGCCGGATATCGTTTACAAAATGGATGATCCTGGTATGAGCGCAGTATGGTGTGTATTGCCTGCGGTAAAAGCGGCG
Source organism: Citrobacter freundii (assembly GCA_003243445.1). GTDB lineage: Bacteria > Bacteroidota > Bacteroidia > Chitinophagales > Chitinophagaceae > Terrimonas_A. The sequence continues at coordinate 157,483 of QFQQ01000021.1, read as the reverse complement.
ATAGCAACCGGCGTGATCGATGAAAAGAATATCGGTATACAGGGGCACAGCTGGGGCGGTTATCAAACAGCGTTCCTTGCTACGCAAACCAGTATGTTCAAAGCTGCCGCGCCAGGTGCTGCGCTGACGAATATGGTGAGCATGTACGACCTGATCTACTGGAATTCCGGTGGTGGCAATATGTCCATCTTTGAAGCATCACAGGGCCGCTTCAAGGGAGCTCCATGGGAAAACTGGGACTCTTATCTCCGCAACTCGCCGATCTACTACGTGAAAAATGTAACAACACCGATCCTGCTATTACATAATGATAAGGACGGAGCGGTTGATTTCACACAGGGTATTGAATTCTATAACGCACTTCGCCGTTTGAAAAAACCTGTTGTGATGATCACTTATAAAGGAGAGAATCACGGTATCGCAAAACTGGAGAACCGTAAAGATTATGCAGTGCGTATGATGGAGTTCTTCGATTATCATTTGAAAGGAAAGCCTGCACCTGATTGGTGGAAATCAGGTGTTGAGAAAAGCGCTTTGGAAGAGCACCTGGAAAAAAGAGCATTTGACGGCCAGGAGTAATCGAGATCTGTCTGATAGAAATAAAAAGCCCCCGGCAATTTACCGGGGGCTTTCTTTATTCAAAGTTTTTATCCTAACAATTGCGTCACTCTTACTTTATCTTTCATCATTTCCAGTACTGTTTCTTTGATCGCTACTGCATCATATTTACATTCATGCTGCAGCTCTTTTGGTGTTCCGTGTTCAACGATCCTGTCGGGAATGCCCAGTATTCTTACTTCATTGCGATAATTGTGTTTAGCCATGAACTCAAGTACCGCGCTGCCAAATCCGCCTTCGATACAACCATCTTCAACGGTGATGATCTTTTCGTAGCGGTTGCAGGCTTCGTGCAGCAGTTCTTCATCCAGTGGTTTCGCGAAACGCATATCGTAATGGCCGGGATTGATGCCTTCCTGTTTCAGATCGCGGATGGCACTGGCCGCAAAATTGCCCGGGTGCCCGAAGGATAGGATGGCGATGCCATCACCATCTTTCAGCTTACGTCCCTTACCGATCGTGATCTCTTTCATTTCTGTTTTCCATTCCGGCATCACTCCTTCACCTCGCGGATAACGGATCACAAACGGAACATCTGTTGATTCAAGCTGAGATGTATACATCAGGTTCCTGAGTTCGCTTTCGTTCATCGGTGCGCTCACTACGATATTGGGAATGCAACGCATGTACGCAATATCATAAGCACCATGGTGTGTAGGTCCGTCATCACCCACTAAACCCGCACGGTCAAGACAGAAAACGACCGGCAGTTTTTGTATAGCCACATCATGCACCACCTGGTCATAGGCGCGTTGCATGAATGAAGAGTAAATATTGCAGAACACACGCATGCCCTGTGTCGCCATGCCGGCGCTGAGTGTTACCGCATGTTGCTCGCAAATGCCTACGTCAAATGCGCGGTCAGGCATTTTCTCCATCATGAATTTCAGGGAAGAACCGGAAGGCATAGCAGGCGTGATGCCAAAGATCTTTGCATTCTGTTCAGCCAGTTCGATGATGGTATGACCAAATACATCCTGGTATTTTGGTGGCTGTGGCGTATCAAATTTCTTTTTGAAGATCTCTCCCGTTACTTTATCAAACAGGCCCGGTGCATGCCATTTTGTTTGATCCTGTTCAGCGAGCGCATATCCTTTACCTTTAGTGGTAATGATATGAAGGATCTTTGGTCCGGGAATATCGCGGAGGTCTTTGAGCGTGTCTACCAGTTTCGCTACATTATGTCCATCGATCGGACCAAAATAGCGAAGCTTCAGGGCTTCGAATAAATTAGCGCTGCTATTCACCATTCCTTTCAATCCTTCAACGAGTTTGTGCCCCATTGCACGGGTGAAATTTTTACCAACAGGTAGTTTGCCCATCAGTTTCCATACATCATCCTTCACTTTATTATAGGTAGGAGAAGTGGAGATATCAGTAAGATATTCTTTTAGTGCGCCTGTATTCGGATCAATACCAATGCCGTTATCATTCAGGATGATCAGCATGTCGGAGTTAGCAACACCTGCATGGTTCATGGCTTCGAAAGCCATACCGGCAGTCATCGAGCCATCGCCGATCACCGCAACCGTCTTGCGGTCAGTCTCGCCTTTATATTTCGCGGCCATGGCCATACCAAGGGCTGCGGAAATGGAGGTGGAGGAATGGCCCACGCCGAATGTATCGTATTCGCTTTCTGTCCTTTTCGGAAAGCCGGAAATGCCGTTGTATTTGCGGTTGGTCTCAAAATTATCGCGGCGGCCGGTCAGGATCTTATGTCCATACGCCTGGTGCCCCACGTCCCATACAAGCTGATCGTAAGGCGTATTATACACGTAATGAAGCGCCGTTGTCAGTTCCACTACGCCAAGGCTGGCTCCGAAATGGCCCCCATGCACACTCACCACATCGATAATGTATTGTCTTAATTCATCACAAACCTGGTGCAGTTTTTCGCGGGGAAGCTTTTTCAGATCAGCGGGTGAGTCGATCGTTTTTAACAACGGTCCGGGTATAATCTCCATGGAGGGCGGTTTTGGCGACAAAAATAGGCTATTTACGGGGAATTGCACAGGACGATGGCAGATGACCGGGCTCGGGATTCGATGGTCGATGGCCGATGGTCGATGCTTCAGGCTTCGGCATTGCCTATACAACAGTTCACGCCCTCTACGATCCAGCTATTCGGTATCGTCGGCAAAGTGATCCTGCGATTCGACCATCGAACATCGACCATCGGCCATCGACCATCGAATCCCGAGCCCGGCCATCTGCCATCGATTTTCCTCCCCATTTGTAGATTTTCTCGTCCACTGGTATATATTTACCATATCCGCCGCTGGTGGAATCATTTAGATTTGTTCACAATGAGGATCCGCAATTCGTTATACTGGCTTTTCCAGATCGTTGGATGGGGCTCGTTCGCCCTGATCAATGTGATCTTTGCCTTTTCATTTGAGAAGATGAGCACGCCTGAGTCAAGGGAAATGGTGCTTTCCCGGCTGGGCATTTTTGTGCTGCTTGGTATCATCTTTACCCATCTCATGCGTTCGGTCATCATCGCGCTGAACACGCTGCAGAAATCCATCGAAAAACAGGTGTCTCATTTTTTTGTGATCTCCCTGATCTTTTCCTTTGTGATGGCCGCTCTGTATATGAAGATCTCCGAGCGGCTTGGTTTGCTGAATAACCAGGAAAAGGAATTCATCGACCGGCCTTTGCTGAATATTCTCAGTAGCGCATTCTATTTCTTTATCAATGTCATCATTTGGAACCTGATTTATTTCATTTACCACTATGTAACAAAAAGCCGCCGTCAGCAACTGGATACACTGAGACTGGAAGCGCTGGTAAAAGAACTGGAGGTTAAAACGATCAAGGCGCATATCAATCCGCATTTTATATTCAATTCACTGAATAGTATCCGGGCGCTGGTGGATGAAAACCCGCAACGCGCAAGAAGGGCGATCACTGAACTGAGCAATATCCTTCGCAGCAGTATGCAGTCGGATAAATCAGAGTCTGCCCCAATGGAGAAGGAACTGAATATCGTGAAAGATTATCTCGCCCTGGAAAACATGCGCTTTGAAGACCGTCTCAGGATCGAATACGATGTGGATGAGGATACGTTGAGCCTGCCAGTGCCGCCGATGATGCTGCAAACGCTGGTAGAGAACGCGATCAAGCACGGCATCAGTAAACAAATAAAAGGCGGTGTGGTAAGGGTGATCTCTGTGATCAGGAATAATTTTCACGAACTGTCTGTGCAGAATACCGGGTTTCTCAACGGCCATGTGAATGCCAGCGGCTTCGGTCTTTCCAGCACAACCAACCGCTTAAATCTTTTATACGGAAATAAGGCTAAATTTGAAATACGGCAGGCAACACCCACATTGGTGGAAGCCCGGGTGTTGATCCCTTTTACTGCCGATCACTAAAAACAATTACATGCGAGCAATTATAATCGACGACGAACGCCTGGCAAGAGCCGAACTGAAAAAATTATTACAGGAATTCCCCGAGATAGAAGTGATAGATGAAGCAGCCAATGCGGATGAAGGCATTCAGAAAATTGATAGTCTTCAGCCCGACCTGATCTTCCTGGACATACAGATGCCCGGTAAAACCGGTTTCGATATGCTTTCCCAACTGGAACGTGCTCCGCAGGTTATCTTCACTACCGCATATGATGAATTTGCGCTGAAAGCATTTGAAGTAAATGCACTCGATTACCTGCTGAAACCTGTAGAGCCAAAAAGACTCGCAGACGCTATCCATAAATTACATACCGGCGAAACAAAAGAAGGAAAACCAACCGGCGAGTTTGTCAACAACAGTATACTTGGAGAACACGACCAGGTATTTGTAAAAGACGGCGAACGTTGCTGGTTCGTAAAACTCAGCGATATCCGTTTGTTTGAAAGTGTGGGCAACTACGCTAAAGTTTTCTTCGGTCCCAATAAGCCACTGATCTTAAAATCACTTAATGCACTGGAAGAAAGACTGGATGAAAAGTTCTTCTTCCGTGCCAACCGTAAACATATCGTGAATCTCCGGCTGATCGAAAAGATCGAGCCTTATTTCAATGGTGGCCTTTTGCTTGAATTGAAAGGAGGGGAAAAGATTGAAGTGAGCCGGAGACAAACGGTGAAGTTCAAAGAAATGATGAGCTTGTAAAAAGTTAAAAGTCAAAAGTAAAAATTCAAAATATCAGTCAATGGTGTTGAATTTTTACTTTTTACTTTTGACTTTTTAATTCGATAATTTATTAAACAGATAAAATGAAGAAACTCGTTTTCGGTTCACTGTTATTAACAGTTGCAACCGTTTCTTTTTCCCAGAATGTAGATAAGATCATTAATGCAAAAGAGGCGGAGCGTATCGAACGCGTGCTGGCTTCCGATGAGATGAAAGGCCGCAAGACTTTTTCACCAGAGATCGATAAAGCCGCTGATTTTATTGCGGCAGAATTCAAAGCAGCAGGTTTGCAGACATGGGAAAACAGCGGAAGCTTTTTACAGAAGTTTGCGATCTATGGAACCAAACAAACCAGCCTTGATGCAACACTTGATGGAGTAAAAGCTGATCCGAAAAATATTGTTGTGGTAACAACACAGCCGGAATTGAAAGTGACAGCTGCGTCCGGTTACGAAAACGCACACATCAAAGCAGGTGGAAACATTTTCCAGGAAGCAAATACGCTTGCTCAATCAAAAAAGAACCTGATCGTTTGGGTGGATACAAGCTTCACTAAAAACTTTCCAAGACTCACTTTTTTGAAAAGGGGATCTTTTAAAAGGGAATACAATATCATTTTTGTTCTTGCAACGCAGGAGGCAAAGGATTTTTCTATTGAAGCAAAACATGAGATCACCGAGCAGAAACTGCAGAACGTAGTTGGCATCATTCCTGGAAAAAGCAAGAAAGATGAATACGTGATCTTCTCCGGCCACTATGATCATATTGGTGTTGGCAAACCTGTTAACGGCGATTCAATTTTCAATGGTGCGAATGATGATGCGGCGGGAACAACTGCCGTGATCCTGCTGGCTAAATACTACAAGGCGTTAAAGAATAACGAACGCACACTGGTATTCGCGGCATTCACGGCTGAAGAAGTTGGCGGTTATGGCGCACAATATTTCTCCAAACAATTTGATCCGGCAAAAGTAGTGGCAATGATGAACATCGAAATGATCGGCACGGACAGCAAATGGGGCAAGAACTCCGCTTACATCACAGGGTACGAAAAAACGGATATGGGCACCATTCTTCAGAAAAATCTTGAAGGAACCGGGTTTAGTTTTTATCCTGACCCTTATCCTGATCAGCAATTGTTCTATCGTTCTGATAACGCCACGCTGGCAAGATTGGGTGTGCCTGCGCATACGATCTCTACTTCAAAAATGGATAGCGAGCCGAATTATCATAAAGTGAGTGATCATGTGGAAACGCTGGATATGGATAATATGTCGATGATCATTAAATCCATCGCATTGAGTGCACGCAGCATCGTGGCGGGAAAGGACACACCGAGCAGGGTGAAGGTGGATGAACTCACCAGATAATCTCAACTTTGTCATTCCATGCTGAAAAGAATAATGAATCTATTGGCCATGCTTTTTGGAGCATGGCCTTTTTTGTTGGGGCAGCAACCGGCTATTGATTCATTTCCGGAGTCAAAAGCAGCAGCGATCATGAATGTGCTGGCAGGCGATTCCTTGCGCGGGCGTGGGAATATGACCGAAGAGCTGAAGAAAGCAGGAAGATTTATTATAAGTGAATTCAGGGACGCCGGTTTACAACCATTGCCGGGGAGCGATAATTTTCTGCATGAGTTTTATCCCCGCGATCCTGCGGTGGAAAGAGTTCCTAATGTATTGGAGTGGAATGGACAGATGCTCGATCATGATGATTTTGATTTTCTCAGATCCGAACCGGTGTCGTTTTTAACAAGAGATCTCAGCTCGTTTACCGTTATACATGTTGATTCGTTTTCAGTGAACACACTTGAGTTATATAATGATACTTCCGCGGATCTGTTGATATGGACTGACATGCCGATCGAATGGAAACGGCCTGCCACTCCGCGGGGCGGAATTGCGGGTGCGCGTTTACTGGTGCGGGCAAAGGAACCCCCGGTAACGATACGGTTAGTGGCTAATCCCGGATATTATGGTCTGATCGAATACAATATCGTAGCAATGCTTCCGGGCAGGACAAAACCTGATGAATGTATTCTTTTCTCTGCACACTATGATCATGATGGTGTGGTACAGGGAAAAGACAGTATCATGAACGGCGCAAATGACAATGCTTCGGGAACGACCGCATTGATCATGCTAGCCCGTTATTTTTCGATGCGCAATGACAATGAAAGGACCCTGATCTTTTGTGCGTTTGCGGGAGAGGAGATTGGTCTGCGGGGCTCCAATGCAATGGCAAGCCATCTCACCACGCTGAGCCGGTCCTTAAAAATAAAAGCAGGCATTAACCTGGAAATGCTGGGTTATCCTCAGTATGGAAGGAAAAGGGTCTTTATTACCGGTGAAAACTATTCAACGCTTCCTTCTATCTTAAAAAAGGAATTGAGAATGCAAGACATCAGGTTAATACGCGAGCCATCAGAGGAAAAAAGATTATTTGCAAGAAGCGACAATTTTCCATTTGCAAAAACAGGCATTCCTGCGCATACGATCATGGCAAGTGATGATGACGAGCCCTGTTATCACAGACCATGTGATGAGGTCAAGCGAATGGATATACCCAATCTTTGTTTTATCATTCGTGCTGTTGCTGCCGCCTCCGCAGGTTTGATCAGTGGGAGAGACACGCCGGGGAAACTTCGTTTGCCAAATTGGCCGGAGTTTTATTGAGCATTCACTGCGATGGAATGAATGGCATCACTCATTTCACGGATCAGTGATGGATCTTTTTCAATTGCATTGCCGACAACGATCACGTCAGCACCAGCCTTACAATTCAGGTAAGCTTTTTCAGGTTGAATGATGCCGCCTCCGATGATCAGGGGTGTTGAGATCACTTTCGCCACCGCTTCGATCATGCCTTCGGAGATTGCTCGGCGCGCACCGGATCCTGCATCCATATAGATCAGTTTCATACCGAGCATTTCGCCGGCCATAGCCGTACACATAGCGATCTCATTTTTATCAGCAGGTACAGGAGCCGCATTGCTGATATAGGAAACCGTAGTGGGAGCACCACCATCGATCACAATATAACCGGTAGACATGATCTCAAGTCCGCTCTGGCGCACTGCCGGCGCCGATACCACATGCTGACCGATCAGCAATTCCGGATTACGGCCGGAGATCAGTGACAGGTACAGCAATGCATCTGCATAACGGCTGATCTGTGAAGGACTGCCGGGGAACAGGACGACCGGGATGGAACAATGCTGTTTGATATGCTGTACGCATTGGTCGAGATGATTTGAAATAACCAGGCTTCCGCCCACAAGGAGATAGTCAACATTGGCAGAAATGCATAATTCCTCTAATTCAGATAGCCGGGATTCGTCTACCTTATCGGGATCAACCAACACGGCGAAAGACTTTCTTCCCTGCTCTTTTTTCTTCACTAATGATTGATAGACATTTGAATTCATCCGGTACCGGTTGATTACTACAAAAATGCGAAAAACTTTTGTTTTCCAAGCAGTTAATTTTTGGGAGAGTTTGAGTGCATTTTTGGAGCAAACCGGGCGGGAAAACTACCATCACCGGCGGCCGGTAGCATGGCTGATCAGTTCAAACTCCCATTCAGTGCAAGCCAGGAAGATAAGAATATCCTTTACCCGCTTGTCACTCAGGTAATGGCTTTTTTCCATCTTTGAATAAGCTTGTTGAGTAACCCCAAGATGATTTGCGACACCTTTCTGGCTAAAGCCTTTTATCAGGCGAAGTTTTTTGATTTTTTCCCCAGTACACATGAACTGAATTTTTTGGATAGGTTATTTGTTGAAGAGTTTTCAAGAGTAGGGGTATTCCAAATATAAAATGTTTGAGATTTTAAAACAACTTTCAAATGTTAAACCGGTGATGATCTTTTAAAAATCAATGTATGGTTTTTGATCTTAGGGGTTTCCCTTTAAATATAATTATTGTAAATCGGTAAAGTAATAAAGTGGTTGTATAATACAACTACCAGATAATGTATCTGAATAAAAAAAAACTGAAATTCATTTTACATTTTACTACTCTAAATTTTTTCAAATGTCAGATAACATCAGTAAGCCGACATTCGATTGGTTGCGCACAATGAAAGTGAATATTTCCAGGGAGTTTGTGAAGAGACAATTGCAATGCCATCCGGATTTTCCATCACTGGCGTCATTGACTGAGCGACTGGAAGAATGGGGAATACCCAGCGCAGCTGTTGTAGTGGATAAAGAAAAACTACATGAATTACCATTGCCTTTTCTTGCTCATCAACCCGAGAATGATGGCGGGTTTATTTTGGTAAAGAGTTTTCGGGACCGCTCAGTAAGATCAAAAGAGTTTCTATCTTCCTGGGATGGTATTGCTGTCTTTGCTGAAGCGCCGGACAATTGGCGTTATTCTTCGAATGATGAGCAGTTGAAAAAGGATAACATACTTCGTCGCAGAAAGATCGCTTCATTTATTTTATCCGCTCTGGCGATCGCCGGTATTGTGTCAACTGGTTTTTCCTGGCCGTTGACAATATTGCTGGTGTCATCGCTTCTGGGGATTGGTGTCGCATCGCTTATTGTGCAGGAAGAGCTTGGTATTACGAATGAAATTACGGAACAGCTTTGCAGTACAGGGAAACAAGTAGACTGTAACGCAGTGCTTAATTCAGACGCCGGTAAAGTGGGAACATGGTTTAAGCTAAGTGATGCATCTCTTGTTTATTTTGCCGGGCTATCACTATTTGTGATGTTGACATATCTGGTGCCGGCTGCCAGCAGCTGGTTGCCATGGCTGGTGTTTTCCGCAATTCCTGTTACAATATTTTCTTTATATTATCAATGGCGGGTAATCGGGAAATGGTGTATACTGTGTTTGCTCATAGTTGGCATACTTTGGTTGCAGGCAGGGGTTGTGCTGGTTGGTATCACTCCGGTTTTTTCATTGAACCTTTCTACATCCGGATCAGCACTGATAATCTTCAGTATGATTTTTCCTGCTGTGGCATGGATGATGTTAAAACCTCTTCTGAAAAAGCAAAAGAATTTTGCAGATAAACGGTTCGCTCTTCAACGGTTCAAACATACAAAAGATGTTTTTTACTCATTGCTGGTGCGTCAGCGTAAAGTTTCGTTCCGGTATATAAGCGGCGACATTCAGATCGGTAATCCGCAGGCACGTATACAGTTATTTGTCGCATGCAATCCTTATTGCGCGCCTTGTGCGAAAGCGCATGAGGCATTGCATCGCATAATCGAAAGGACTGATATAGGCCTCACCATACGTTTTTCTACAAGACCAGATGATGACGGGGACCCTAAAACTATTGCGGCGGAATATATTCTTGGGTTAATGGAAGGGTGTACAACCATTGAAAAGCGTCATATCATAAAAGACTGGTATGAAGTGATGAATATTGATCAATTCAAAAGGCATTACCCTTCAGCTAAGCAGACTGATGCAAAAGCTGTTTTATGGGATTGGGTAAATTGGGTTGCTGAATCAGGTGTGGAATTTACGCCGACTATTTACGTCAATGGATATCAGCTCCCCCGGCAGTACCGGGTTGAAGACCTTGAACACCTTGTTCATACTGATGATGAGCCTGGTTTGTATGGTGCAGCACTCAGCTTACAGACAACTGAACTTACATAATGCCTTTTGATATTTCTGATAAATTATTGTTTGCGCAAACAACCTGTCTGAAGCGGGCATTCTTCAGGGCTTGCCAGGGTCTGTATCTGGCTAATCATTAAAAAACAAAATAGATTAACATGAAAAAAATGCAAATTTTGGGGCGCTCGTTATCAAAGGGCGAGCAAAAGAAGATCATGGGTGGTGTTGAAAAAAGGGATGGCGAAGGTCAGTGCTATGCATGCTACTGGCAAGGGATGTCCAGTTGCTGGTATTCTAACTCATCCTGTGAAGATCTTTGCGGGCGTGTATATGGCCACTCTTCTGCCTGCGTAGGGCCATCTGAATGTGGCGGTTGTGTTATGAGCTGATATCAGGAAAAGAGATCCTGGGCGATAGGATCCAGTAATGGGTTCTATCGCTTTTTTTAACTTAACAGTTTGAAAAGATCCGGCCTTTAAATCATTTCTTGCAAAAAGAATGATACAGGTCTAAAAAATAAAGGTGTATGGTTAGGGCGCGGATTTTGAAAAGTCAATAGGAAAATTCAATACTGCACCTGGTAAGGTTTCCTGTTGCAATGTAAGCTTTCATAACATATCATTTTTCGTTAGTATTATTTTTCGTAATAAATATGTGCTTCATGAAACAAAGGCCAGCTTTCTTTTTAAAAACGTCGCTAACATTTTTTATCTTTTACGCATGTACTGTCTCTTGTAGGTCTACCGGCGAAAGCAAGGTGGAAAAGTCAGATTCACAGACGGTGATCAGAGTAAAACCTATCTCTGTGGAAGATACGGTACCCTTTTCCTCCATAGCGGGGATAGCAGACCATTTTAGAAACGCTTATTTAAATGCTGACAGCAAAGCTGCAGGATTCAGAAAGAAGATTCAAAAGGGAGATACAGCTCTCGCAGATTCATTAGCGTTTTTTGATTCTATCTCCAATGAGATCCTTAGAACGCGGAATGAGAAGATGGTGGATTTTCTGCGGACGCATGAAAAGGATGTACAGAATTTTTTGGCTATGCAATATTTCGTCATAGACTGGCACTTCTCTGCACATGTGCTCGACAGCATTTTTCAAAGCTATCCCATCTCCGTTCAAACTTCCGCTGCCGGAAGGAACATGAGTGAACGCCTCAAAGCAAGAAGGACTAATTCCCTGACATCAGGGTTATTTGAGCAGTTGAAAGAGGTGCAATTTTTCACAACCGACAATAAGGAGGTACGGCTTGCAAGCGTTAATACAAAATATATAGTACTTGATTTCTGGGCAGCATGGTGTTTCCCTTGCCGGCGTGAAAATAATTGGATTGCGGAACACAGCAGCGGACTGTTTGCCAATAAAGACGTTACTTTTATTGCCATTTCTCTTGATACGAACCGTGATCAATGGCTTCGTGCTTCTCATGCTGACAATTTGCCCTACCTGAACATTACCGATCTCAAGGGCTTTGAGTCACCCATTGCAAAGAAGCTGAAAATCGAACGGATCCCATTCAATATTGTTATCGACCGGAATGGAAAAACACTGGCGACAAACCTCTGGAAAGACGAACTCCTTTCCTTTATTAAAACATTGCATTAACACTTATCCCTTCCTCGTAAACCGGGTCATTGTCAATGAAGAGATTTCCCTTTTATAAGCAACAGGACAACATGGACTGCGGTCCTACCTGTCTGCGCATGATAAGCAAGTATTACGGCCGCGATATACCTCTGCAGTCGATCCGGAATGATGTGCAGATCGGTAAGGAAGGAACCAGTTTGCTGGGGATCAGCGAGGCTGCTGAAACGATGGGATTCAGGGCTCAGCCATTAAAACTTAATTTTCCTGCTCTTGTGGGAGAGGCGGTGCTGCCGGCTTTGTTATTCTGGAACAAGAACCATTTCGTGGTATTGTATAAAATACGCAGGAATAGATTTTTTATCGCAGACCCGGCAAAGGGTTTGGTTACTTATGATGAGTCTGAATTCAGATCGCACTGGGTCAGTGATCGTGAAGATGCGGAAGATGAAGGCGTTGCATTACTTCTTGAACCAGCAGCTCAGTTTTATGAAGAAAAGGATGAATTCTCCGGTAGTCAAACCAAAAAGAAGGAAGGCCGGGGTATCTTAAAATACCTGAATCCATACCGTAAACTGATCGCTCAGGTTTTTATCGGCCTTATTGTTGCCTCTCTGTTGCAACTTTTATTGCCGTTTCTTACACAAAGTGTTGTTGATACAGGGATCAATACTGCTAACATTCACTTTGTTTATGTTATTCTATTGGCCCAGCTTGCGCTTTTCGCAGGGCGGCTTGCTGTTGAATTTTTGAGAAGCTGGTTGCTGCTGCATATAAGTTCACGAATAAATATATCCATTCTGACAGACTTTCTTGTCAAATTAATGAAACTGCCGGTTTCTTTTTTTGACAGCAAGCAAACTGGTGATATCCTACAAAGAATGAACGATCATCAACGCATCGAGTCATTTCTTACCGGTTCTTCGCTGAGTGTATTATTCTCTCTTTTGAATATTATTGTCTTTTCTATAGTGCTCGCCATCTATAGTTCATCCATTCTATGGTTGTTCCTTTTGTCGACAATGTTATATTCGGCATGGATCGCTGTTTTCCTGAAAAAGCGACGGATCCTTGATTACAAAAAATTTGATATTGCGGCTAGAGAGCAAAGCACCACTGTACAATTAGTTCAGGGAATGCAGGAAATAAAACTTAATGGAGCCGAACGTCCTCTGCGGTGGGGCTGGGAAAGATTGCAGGTTAAATTATTCCGCCTCAACATGAAAAGCCTTTCGCTGAATCAATGGCAACAAGCAGGAGGATTTCTGATCAACGAGGGTAAAAATATCCTGATCACTTTTTTATCCGCCAAGGCTGTAATCGACGGAGATATGACACTTGGCGCCATGCTCGCCGTGCAATATATTATCGGACAGTTGAACAGCCCGATTGAACAAATGGTCAGCTTTATACAGAACTGGCAAAACGCACGGATAAGCATGGACCGGCTGAATGAGGTTCATCAGATGGAAGACGAAGAACCCTGCGACAGGTACTTTCAACAAGAGCTTCCTGCCTCTTTTGCAAGAAACCTGGTTGGTGGCCGATTCCATGACGGAATTCATTTACCCAGCTGGGAGCGTTGCGCTCAGCCCGTTTTGCATGAACAGGAAAATGATGAATTTCTTGAGCAACCCCCGACCCTTAATATAAAAAATGTTTATTTCACATATCCCGGTGCAGGTAACGAGCCCGTACTTAATAACATCAGTATTGCAATACCAAAAGGTAAAACCACGGCAATAGTCGGAGCCAGCGGTAGCGGGAAAACTACTTTACTTAAACTATTGCTGAGATTTTATGAACCGCAAAAGGGCGTAATAGAGATTGGGCGCACGCCGCTTCCGGCTATCAGTCATCGCGTTTGGAGAAGCCATTGCGGTGTAGTCATGCAGGAGAGTTATATTTTTTCGGATACAATAGCAAGGAATATTGCGGTTGGCCAGGATAAAATAGATATGCCACGGCTGCACAGAGCCGCACAAATGGCCAATATTCATTTTTTTATTGAGTCGCTTCCACTTCGTTACAATACGATGATAGGAGCTGAAGGCATGGGCGTAAGCATGGGCCAAAAACAACGAATACTGATCGCGAGAGCTATTTATCGCGACCCTGATTTCATCTTTTTTGATGAGGCAACCAATAGCCTTGATGCCAACAATGAAAGTACGATCGTCAGGAACCTGGAGCATTTTTTTAAGGGAAGAACCGTGCTGGTTGTGGCGCATCGTCTGAGCACCGTTAAAAATGCAGATCAGATCATTGTCTTAAATAAGGGAGCAGTGATAGAAGCAGGAACGCACCAGGAACTTACCGCATTGAAGGGAACGTATTTCAATCTGGTTAAAAATCAATTAGAGATAGGCGATTAAAAATATGTTATGAGCACAATCGTTTCGGCACAGCAAAGCAGGCAGCAGGAACTGATCACCCCTGAGGTGCAGGAACTGGTCAACTACAAGCCACATTGGCTGGTCAGGAGAGGAAGTATGGTACTGTTGCTTATTCTTCTTGTTATGCTTGCGTTGACTTTTATCATCAGTTACCCGGATATTGTCCCTTCAAGAGCGCGTCTAACCGCATTGAATCCTCCAAAGCTTGTTAAAGCCCGCCAGGAGGGAAAGCTGATCAGGCTGCTGGTTCAAAACGAGCAGGACGTTGTCCAGGGGCAATATCTCGGCTATCTTGAAAGCACCGCATTGTTCGACGATGTGATGAAGTTAAAAAAATGGGTTGAAGAAACTATCATTGTATCGCAGAGCTCAATCCCGGACATGATAGTAAATCAATCCCTTCCTGCTCTTGCAAATCTGGGGGAATTGCAATTGCCTTACCAGCAAGTGCAGAATAGAATGCAAATTGCCAGGCAAACATTCGGGAAAGGATATTATCAGCTAAAGAAAAACGTGCTGGTTATGGAAATGGAATACAACCGCAAACTAAAACAGAATAACCAGCAGCAAAGAGCAATTGAAGAACAAAACCGTATCATGCTTCAGCAGGAATATGAGGCGTATGAAAAATTGGCCAGGGAAAAGGTCATTGCACCTCTCGAATTGAATCAATACAAAGCAAAGCTACTTTCAGGGATGCAAAATCTTGAACAGCTTGATGCCGCTGCAACTTCCACGGAAATATCTGGGTTGGGTAAAACAAAAGAAATGATGGACATTGATAAACAACGTTTGGATATTTTACAGCAATTGCGGTCCGCGCTGTTTGAGCTGAAAAGTCAGCTCACACAATGGTGCAGGCAGTATGTTCTTGAAGCTCCCGAGTCTGGAAAGGTTTTGTATATCTCATCATTGAACGAGAACCAGTTGGTGACAGCTACTCAACCTTTGATGTATGTACAACCACCACAATCCAGCTATTATATTGAAATGATGGCGGCACAAAAAGGTCTTGGAAAAGTAAACGAAGGTCAAACGGTTGTTCTCCGGGTGGATGGCTATCCCAGCGAGGAATTTGGTTATTTGACGGCAAGGGTCAGTTATATATCAAATATGCCCGGCCCGCGTGACAGTTTTCTGATAAGAGCCGAATTGATCAACGGGCTGAAAACAAATTACGGACGGTCTGTCTTTTTCCGTAATGATCTGGCTGCTGATGCTCAGATCATCACGGATCAAAGAAAATTAATTTCAAGATTTGCCGGACAGCTAACCAGTCTTATCAGGCGTTGATCTTTTATTTCAGTGCGGACGAGGGGTTTTTTATAAACGCAGATACGTTGCGAGCTGCGCAATATGATTATGCGTTGAAGCTCCGGCTCGGCCCGCGATATACTGGTACATATAACCCGCTTCAAGATCAAATTTTGCACTCAACCGGTAGCCGCCCGCAAAATATAAACGGTTCTGATCGAATGTTTTTCCATTCACCGCAGATTTATTGCCGGTATTGATGAATACTTCATTCTGCAACGCGGCAAACGCGCCCTTTGTATATGGCCCGGTACGGTCAGTCAGCGGAATAATATTACGGATAAAATAACGGAAACGATATGCATTCTCATGTCCGTCCCGTTTCAGCTCACCATTCTCCACTTTTGCATTGGGAATAAAACGTTGTTCATTCCGCAAACGATGCTGGACCAATACGGGTCCGGTTTTGTGAGTATAGATCAACTGCTGCCAGATGCGGTATTCCGCCAGGTAACCATTTACCCCGCCTGCGCTGCGCCGGTTGTCTACCGATGCAATGCCCAACGTCAGTCCCAGCTTTTTTGCAATACTGTACTGAAGCCCGGAACGGATCAATAGGGTTTGTAGATGCCGGATCTCATCTGTACTCCGCAATTGAATATCATTCAGTAAACTCGTTTTTTTGCCCAGCCTGATTGTATTGAAATTCCCAACCCAACCCGAAAATGTGGATTGCGCATGTAACCCTGCGCCAAAAGAAGAAACAACTGCCAATGAACAAGCGATCAGAACATTTTTCATTCTGTTAGACTAATTTAAATCTTTAAAAAAGAAATTGTTCAGAGTTGATCTTCGGAACCGCAAAAGAACGAAAAAATGACGAAGCGTTCAAAGTTTAGAGAAGGTTTCAGAGGTTTCATACGTTCCAGAAGTTCCAAAGGTTCCAGAAGTTCCAAAAGTTCCAGAAGTTCCACAGGTTTTCCAACAGTAATTTCTTCCCGCATCGACACACTCCACCATCTGCGGAGCAACCTCTGGAACCTTTGAAAGCTATGGAACCTCTGAAACCTTTTTTCCTTCCCCGATGTCCACACGCTGTGCATATCTGACCGCTGGAAAAAACGCTTTAAAAAGATAGTTTCGTAAGCACCACCCATGGGATTACAAACCAGAACATTAAATTCTTTTCAATTATGGCAAGTAAAAAACAGGTATCCGCAAAAGGCGGATTACAGTTCCATCGCCGTTTTACGAAAGATTCGGTGAATGTGTTTGATATGTTTCAGTATGATTACCGGACCTCGGTGATCAGAAATCCAACAGGCGAAGTCGTATTTGAAATGAAAGACGTGGAGGTTCCAAAACAATGGAGCCAGATCGCAACGGATATACTGGCTCAGAAGTATTTCCGTAAAGCCGGCGTTCCCCAGCCGGACGGATCAACAGGCCGCGAAACTTCTGCAAAACAAGTGGCACACAGGCTGGCCAATTGCTGGCGCGCCTGGGGAGAAAAGTATGGTTACTTCGCCTCCTCAGAAGATGCCCGGATTTTTTATGAAGAACTTGTTTATTCGATCCTCGATCAGATGTGCGTGCCCAACAGCCCGCAATGGTTCAATACTGGTTTGTATGAAAGCTATGGCATTGCAGGTAAACCTCAGGGGCATTACTACGTTGATCCCATTGATGGCGAACTGAAAAAATCAACAAACGCCTATGAACGCCCTCAGCCACACGCTTGCTTTATCCTGAGTGTGAGTGATGACCTGGTGAATGATGGAGGTATTATGGACCTTTGGGTCCGCGAAGCAAGGATCTTCAAATATGGCTCAGGTGTTGGCACAAACTATTCAACTCTGCGTGGTGAAGGAGAGAAGCTCAGCGGTGGTGGTACTTCCAGCGGACTGATGAGTTTCCTGAAGATCGGTGACCGAGCTGCCGGCGCCATCAAAAGCGGCGGCACTACAAGACGTGCTGCAAAAATGGTGTGTCTCGATCTGGATCATCCGGAGATCGTTGACTTCATCAACTGGAAAGTGGAGGAAGAAAAGAAAGTAGGCGCATTGATCAGTGCAGGTTATGCATCCGATTATGAAGGAGAAGCGTATAAAACAGTAAGCGGACAGAATTCCAATAACTCTGTTCGCATTCCCAATTCTTTCTTCGATAAACTAAAAAAAGGAGAAGACTGGGAACTGACTGCAAGAATGGATGGACGCGTGATGAAGAAAGTTCCTTCCAAAGCATTATGGGATCAGATCGCTTATGCAGCCTGGCGCTGCGCAGATCCCGGTACGCAGTACAATACAACCATCAACGAATGGCATACATGCCCTGAAGGTGGTGAGATCAGAGCTTCCAATCCCTGCTCTGAATACATGTTCCTCGATAATACCGCATGTAATCTCGCATCAGCCAACCTGATGAAGTTTTACAATAAAGACACAAATCATTTTGATGTGGAAGGCTACGAGTACAACTGTCGCTTGTGGACCGTTGTACTGGAGATCTCCGTGCTGATGGCGCAATTCCCTTCCAAAGAGGTAGCACAGCTGAGCTATGAATACCGCACCCTTGGGTTGGGTTACGCCAACCTCGGTACCCTGCTGATGGTGAGCGGCATTCCTTACGACAGCGAAGAAGCACGCGCTATCGCCGGTGCGATCACCGCGATCATGACAGGTATTGCTTATAAAACATCAGCTGAAATGGCTGCCGTACTTGGCGCGTTCCCACGTTATAATGACAACAAAGAACACATGATGCGTGTAATGCGCAATCATCGCCTGGCAGCATATGATGCAGACGAATATGAAGGATTAAGCCTGAAGCCACAGGGCCTGAAAGCGCAGTATTGTCCGGACTATTTATTGAAGTCCGCGTGCAAAGCATGGGATGATGCGGTAGAGCTTGGTGAGAAATATGGTTACAGAAATGCACAGGCTACCGTGATCGCGCCAACAGGAACGATCGGTCTGGTAATGGATTGCGATACAACGGGCGTTGAGCCCGATTTTGCACTGGTGAAATTCAAAAAACTTTCAGGTGGCGGTTATTTCAAGATCATCAACCAGTCAGTGCCCGATGCATTGCGTAATCTTGGATACACCGCGAGAGAAACAGAGAACATCATTAAGTATGCAGTCGGCGCAGCCACCTTCTCGGGTGCGCCGTTCATCAATCATCAGACATTAAGTGAAAAAGGATTTATTGCTGATGAGATCAGGAAACTGGACGCAGCAGTGATCTCTGCATTTGATATTGCTTTTGTTTTCAATAAATATACATTGGGTGAGGAATGCCTGCAACGTCTTGGATTCACACCTGAACAATACAATGATTTTGAATGGAGCCTGCTTGAAGCATTGGGCTTTAACGAGGATCAGATCGAAGCCGCCAACGATTATGTCTGCGGCACGATGATGCTGGAAGGAGCTCCATTGCTGAAGCCTGAACACCTGCCCGTTTTTGACTGTGCCAACAAATGCGGAAAAAAAGGACAGCGCTATATTCACGCGCATGGTCATATCCGTATGATGGGAGCCGCGCAACCATTTATCAGCGGCGCTATTTCCAAAACCATCAATCTTCCGCATGAAGCAACCGTTGATGAGATCGCGGATGCTTACATGCTCAGCTGGGAGCTGGGGCTGAAAGCCTGCGCACTTTACAGGGATGGCTCTAAACTTTCCCAGCCGCTCAGCAACAAATCAGACAAGAAGAAGAAACCGGATATAGCAACAGCTGCTGCAGAACCCATTGCAGAAAGAGCAGCGGCAGCACCTGTATCCAATATCGTCGATCTTGGCAAACTGACGATAGAAGAATTGCTGGATGAAGTGCAGAAACGCGTTCAGTCATCTCCCGATACAAAGCTCAAACGCCGTCTCGCCAGTATCGTTGAACGCCGCGCATTGCCAGCGAAAAGAAGAGGCTTTACACAAAAAGCAAAGATCAACGGTCAGGCGATCTTTCTCCGCACCGGAGAGTATGGGGATGGTACCCTCGGCGAGATCTTCATCGATATGGCGAAAGAGGGCGCCACTATGCGCAGTATGATGAACTGCTTCGCGATCTCGATCTCCATCGGTCTCCAATATGGCGTACCGCTGGAGGAGTTCGTTGATAAATTCGCCTTCACCAAATTTGACCCTTCCGGTTTTGTTGAACATCCGAATATCAAGTCAACCACTTCTATTGTCGACTTTATCTTCCGTGTACTGGGCTACGAATATCTCGGCCGCACCGATCTTGTTCATGTCCTGGATAAACCCGAAGTAATGAACACCGGCGCGGATGACTGGGATGAGGTTCCTTCCAATAGTCTTGAATACGTAAAAAATCCAGAGCTCTCCAGCGTTCGGATCACTCCATCCACAACAGTCCCGCAACCTTCAAATGCCTATCGCACCAGCCCGCAGTCCGTAAAGGCTGAAACATCGATGGATGCAGTCAATGCAGCAGCGAAGAATATGCAGAGTGATGCTCCTGCGTGTAATGTATGCGGGCATATTATGATGAGAAGCGGAACCTGTTACAAGTGTTTGAATTGCGGCAACCAGGGAGGCTGTAGCTGAGATGTAAGGACGGAAAACCAAATATAGTGTAGTGGAATTGCATCCCGGTCAAAAGACCGGGATGTGTTGTTTATGCGGACTACGGATCACGGATAACAAATAACTAAGGGTTATGATTAGTCTCTGACTAATCATCGGCTTCGCAGAAGCCGTCCGGTTTCAAAGTAAAAAGAGTGGCATCGCTAAATGCCCGTTGAAAAAACATTTTTCCGTCGTCAAAATCCCATTGTTCTGCAATGGCCAAACTGTTTCTTAGCATAAAGATAAAATATGCTTATAGGCGGTTACAAAATCCGGAACCAGGCAGCGCCACATTTTCTAACATTGACCGTGGTTGAATGGGTTGATGTCTTCACTCGTGAATTGTACAGGAGTATCCTACTTGATAGTCTCCGCCACTGTCAACAGTACAAAGGACTAAGGCTTCATGCATGGTGTCTCATGAGTAATCATTTTCACATCGTGGCCGCAGCAAAAAATAAAGACCTAAGCGATGTTCTCCGTGATTTCAAAAAGTTCACTGCCAATCGCTTACTAAAAGCAATAAGAGATAATCAGAAAGAAAGCCGCAGGAAATGGATGTTACAGATTTTTGCTGAACACGGTAACGTGAATCTTAGAAATTGCGAGTATCAGTTTTGGCGGCAGGATAATCATCCGGAAGAATTATACAGCGGCCCTTTTGCATTTCAAAAGATCGATTATATTCATAATAATCCGGTGGAGGCTGGAATAGTATCCCAGCCTTGGGAATACCTGTATAATAGCGCACGGGACTATCACTACGGAAAGAAATGCGGGTTACTTGATGTGGATTTTCTTATTTGAGTAAAGCATCGCTACCCTCTGTAATTTGCATGCGCCGGCTTCGCAGAAGCCGATAATTAGTCAGAGACTAATCATAACCCTTGATTGTCCGGTCAACAAATAATTAGTAAAGAACATCATGCAGCGGTCGTTCAGGCAAGGTCGGGGGGCGGATTCCTTCTCCTGCAGCCAAATTTAAAATCAGGGAATGATACTGCATCAAAAGAAATTGTATATTCTCGAATGAAATTAACAGTCCTTGATGCAGGCATCGTTATCCTTTACCTCGCTACCATGGTCATCATTGGTTGGGTATTGAGGAAGAAGGCCAGGCAAAACAAGGAAAGCTACCTGATGGCAGGTAAAAAGCTGCCCTGGTATATGCTTGGCATGAGCAACGCCTCGGATATGTTTGATATCAGTGGCACAATGTGGATGGTGGCACTTTGTTTTGTGTACGGGATGAAAAGTATCTGGATACCCTGGCTCTGGCCGGTTTTCAACCAGGTATTCCTGATGATGTTCCTGTCCAAATGGCTGCGCCGTTCCAATGCCACTACAGGAGCTGAATGGCTGCGGACCAGGTTTGGTGGAGACGGGCGGGGTGTGACCGGTTCGCATACAGTAGTTGTTGCATTCGCCTTACTGAGCTGTCTCGGATTTCTGGCCTATGGATTTGTTGGCCTTGGTAAATTCATTGAAATATTTATTCCCTGGGATGTCGTTAGTCCCTATATACCTTTCCACATCTCACCGGAATTTGTTCCGCATTTCTATGGTATCGTATTCACGCTGTTCGCTATGTTCTATTCTATACTTGGCGGTATGCATAGCATTGTGCTGGGAGATTTTATCAAGTATATCATCATATCAATAGCCTGTATCTCTGTTGCGGTCATCGCCATGATCCATTTGAAACATCATCCGCTGAATATACCGAAGGGCTGGGAGAACCCATTCTTTGGCTGGAACCTGGATCTGGATTGGAGTGGCATCGCACCCGATGCGAATAAAAAGATAGCAGCGGATGGCTTTGGTGTATTTGGTTTCTTTTTTATGATGATGTTGTTCAAAGGTGTGTTCGCAAGTCTTGCCGGACCTGCGCCAAACTATGATATGCAAAAGATCCTCTCCACACGTTCACCAAAAGACGCGTCCAGGATGAGCGGTTTTGTATCGATCATCTTATTGCCGATCCGGTATTCGCTCATCATTGGGCTCACTGTACTTGCATTATTGTATTATGATCAGATGAATCTGCAAGCCGGTGATCAAACTGATTTTGAAAGAATATTGCCGGCTACGATCAACGGATTTTTGCCGGCCGGTATTTTAGGACTGGTTTTGACAGGTCTGCTTGGTGCATTTATGGGAACTTTTTCAGGAACGCTCAATGCCGCGCAGGCATATATCGTGAATGATATTTACCTGAAGTATGTCAACCCGATCGCTTCCACCCGCAAGGTGATCTCGATGAATTATCTCGCGGGTATTATAGTGGTGATTTTGGGGATCATCCTCGGCTTCTATGCAAAGGATGTGAACAGTGTATTGCAATGGATCGTGAGCGGATTGTATGGAGGATATATCGCTGCAAATTTGTTGAAATGGTATTGGTGGCGTTTCAATGCAAACGGATTTTTCTGGGGAATGGCATCAGGTATTATTGCCGCGGTTGTATTCCCGGTTATATTTCCGGATACATTGGCGCTTTATTACTGGCCATTGTTATTCGTGATCTCGCTCGCCGGTTGTTTTGCCGGAACATATGCAGCACCTGCTACCGATATACAGCTGCTCAAAAATTTTTATAAAACGGTAAGGCCATGGGGCTTCTGGAAACCTGTTCATGAACAGGTGATGAAAGATGATCCTCAGTTCCGGCCAAACAAACGATTTGGATTGGATATGTTCAATGTTGTATTGGGCATCATCGGACAATGCTGCCTGACTGTTCTTCCTATGTTCATTGTGCTTTGGTTAAAACTTCCGTTGCTTATAACTGTGGTGATACTGGCCGTTATCATTACTCTCCTGAAACGGACCTGGTGGGATAAGCTGGAAGATTGAGTAATATGGTTTGAACAATTCGGTAGCGGTAGCTGTCAGCGTCTGTTTCTTATGAACATAAGCAGCTCGACGCGAACCTTACCGGATTTCTTAAAAAAATGCTGAAGTAGCCGGGAATGGATAACTTTATAAAATAAGTTTTACGGATAACCGTTAACTTTTTACTCCGAATCATACTACTTCTAAACGGTTATTGGATATGACAATCTCTTTCAGAAGCACGCTGCTTATTGTGATGATGTTATCGCTTCGCGCTGTTGCTCAACCACCATCGGTATCATGCAATCAATTGGGATTTTATCCGAATGCTCCTAAAACAATAATCGTAACAGGAGGGAAGAGTGATCGTTTTTATGTGGTGTCAGTGCCGGATAATAAACAGGTGATCGAAGGTAAACTGACTGAACCAATGGCCTCTTCCAATTCCGGGCTGGTGTGTCAGCGGGCAGATGTTGCGCCACTTTCGGCTGCGGGAAATTATAAGCTCGTCGTTCCGGGACTTGATAGCGTAGCCTTTTTTTCTATATCTCCGGCCGTAAACCGTGAAGTGGCCATTGCAGCATTGAAAGGGTTTTATTATCAACGGGCATCTATGCCGTTGGAAAAAAAATATGCGGGAGAATGGGCAAGGCCGGAAGGGCATCCCGATACAGCCGTATTGGTACATGCATCCGCAGCCACGAAAGAACGCCCTGAGGGAACAGTGATCTCCACACCGGGGGGCTGGTATGATGCCGGTGATTACAATAAATATATTGTCAACTCCGGTATCACGATGGGTACTTTGCTATCAGCGTATGAAGATTTCCCTGATTATTTTGATTCGCTTTCCACCAATATCCCAGAGTCTGGTAATGGCATTCCTGATCTGCTAGACGAACTGCTTTATAATCTTCGCTGGATGCTTTCAATGCAGGATCCTGCAGACGGTGGAGTGTATACCAAATGCACGGAAGCAAGCTTCTGTGGAATGGAAATGCCTGATAAAGTAACTGTTCCAAGATACGTTGTGCAGAAAAGCACCGCGGCCGCGCTTGACTTCACAGCAGTAATGGCGCAGGCTTCGCGTGTGTTTACAAAATATAAAAAGCAGCTGCCAGGGCTTAGTGATAGCTGTCTTAATGCTGCTGTAAGAGCATGGAGCTGGTCAACTGCCAATCCATCGGTGGAGTACAACCAGGATGCAATGAATAAGCAGTTCAAACCTGCTATTACCACCGGCGGTTATGGCGATCGTTCGTTTAAAGATGAATGGTACTGGGCTTCCGTGGAATTATATATCACTACCGGTAATGGCGTTTATGCAGATGCGATCAGGAAATACAATGGACAGGCGAGGAATTTACCTGCCTGGCCGAATGTTGGTATGCTTGGCGGTTTTAGTCTGATCAGGTTTGCCGCAAAACTGCCATTGGCAAATGAGTTATCACAACCTGTGAAGGACACCGTTCTTCGTATCGCGGGCGATCTGGTAAAGCTGGCAGCAAAGAATGCCTTTGGTACGGTGATCGGCGGCAGCAAAACAGATTTCACCTGGGGCAGCAATTCGCTTGCAGCCAACCAGGGCTGGTTGCTGATCAATGCATTCTTCGTTAGCGGCGATACAAGCTACCTTTATCATGCACTTTCAAACATAGACTACCTGTTGGGCAGAAATGCGACTGGTTATTCTTTTGTCACTGGTATCGGACGCAGGTCGACCCAACATCCGCATCATCGTCTGTCAGTAGCTGATGGCATTGCTGCACCTGTCCCCGGGTTGCTGGCTGGTGGACCGAATGCACAGGCAATAAAACAGGACAAGTGCACTTATTCTTATACCGAGCCTGAAACCATGTACACTGATGAATCCTGTTCTTACGCTTCCAACGAGATCGCCATCAACTGGAATGCACCACTTGTCTATCTTGCTGCCGCGCTCGAGGCACTCATGGCAGGCAGGTAACAGGGAGAAGATTTCAGGAGTTCCAGGGGTTCCAGAAGTTTCATAGGTTTCATAGGTTTTCCGGGTTGTAAGTGCTGAACATTTTGAAATGTCTCTCAATTTTTAAAACTTAAATTTGCTCCGTTCCGCAGGATAACCTCTGGAACCTCTGGAACTTTTGGAACCCTGGAACTCCTGAAACTCTAAAACAACCCCAACGACCAACTCATGTCTTATACTCCCGCTGCTTCCCGCTATGACAAGATGCAATACAAGCGCTCCGGCAAAAGTGGCCTGCTGTTGCCGGCGGTATCACTTGGCCTCTGGCATAATTTCGGCTTTGTTGATGATTTCAAAAACAGCAAAGACATTATCCGCCGTGCATTCGATCGCGGTGTAACACATTTTGATCTTGCGAATAATTATGGCCCGCCTCCGGGTTCTGCAGAAGAGAACTTTGGTAAAATATTAAAGAAAGATTTTGAAGGAAACCTGCGTGACGAGTTGATCATTTCCACAAAAGCAGGTTATACGATGTGGCCCGGGCCTTATGGCGACTGGGGCTCCCGAAAATACCTGATCTCAAGTCTTGATCAGAGCTTGAAAAGAATGGGCCTAGATTATGTAGATATTTTTTACTCCCATCGTCCTGATCCCAATACTCCGGTAGAAGAAACAATGCAGGCTCTTGATCAGATCGTACGATCCGGTAAAGCATTGTATGTTGGTATATCAAACTATTCAGCGGAAGAATCAAGAAAAGCATTTGCTGTACTGAAACAATTGGGAACGCCCTGCGTGATCCATCAGCCAAAGTATTCGATGTTCGTCCGTTGGGTGGAGGATGGTTTGCTGGATGTACTGGAAGAGTATGGTGTTGGCTGCATTCCTTTTTCACCATTGGCACAGGGATTATTGACCAATAAATACCTCAAGGGGATCCCGGAAAATTCAAGAGCCGCTAATCCGCATGGATTTTTAAAAATAGAGGACATAACAGCTGACAAGTTGGATCAGATCACCAGGTTAAATCAGCTGGCGGTTGAAAGAGGTCAAACACTTGCACAGATGGCGCTCGCCTGGGTACTGAAAGATAAACGGATCACCAGCGTATTGATCGGTGCAAGTTCTGTGAAGCAACTGGATGATAACCTTGATACATTGAACAATTTATCATTCAGCGATGAAGAGCTGACAAGGATCGAAACAATCCTCGGATCCTGATCTGTATAACCCAACTTGTCAGTTAAAGTATTATAGTGGTTCGATGGCCGATGACCGACTTAACACCATAGAAGGGACATAATCCGGTAATATAGCGATGAAATGGTCGATAAGATGCAGGATCTTCAGCCCGAAAGAGAGGAAATCGGCCATCAGCCATCGAACAGCTTTGAGGCTATAACCAGCAAGTTGGTTATATAAGCGCGATCATCTTTTAAAGTTCTTTCGTCCCGTTCTTCCTGCCTTACCGGTAAAAATAAACCTGTAGGGCAGAAGGATGATCACAGCTTGATCTTATGCTCGCTTAAAGTCAATATAGGTACTAATCCCACGCATTTCAATCGTAAACTCCCTTAAAAGAAAAGCACATTTCACACGTGTTATCTTACCGCTGATGCGGCCGGCCTGATCTATATTAGCGATACAAATTCATATCTATGAAAACACGCATTATCTGGGCCGTTCTATTTTCCATGATCTTATTACAAGCCTGCAACAGGGCAATGTCTCCTTATGAAGCCGCAAACAATCCGAGGGGAAGAAAGTGCAGGGAGATTCGTTGATGATCGAAAGTTTTAAATAACAGATAAATAAAAAGTAAAAATTCAAAAGTCAAAAGCTTGCAAAGTAAAAGGCCTTTTGACTTTTGAATTTTTACTTTTTACTTACGGCTTATCCCTGACCAAACAAGCTGCCCACCGCGCCCTCAAGCATCGGGAACTTTTCAACAACATAATTTTTAATGGATTCAATTGCTTTTTTTGCCTGCTCATCAGTGAGGCCGGCTTCCGCTTTTAACTTGTCGATTAATTCCTGCATAAAAAAGAAGGTTTAATGAGTAAAGATATTCAAAGACAAAAGTCAAAATAAAAAAGAAAAAGGCCTCGCTTACAAAGAGACAACTTCTCCTAAAGCGAGGCTTTTTTTACTTTTTACTTTTGACTTCCTACGCAACTTTCAGCAGACTGAGCTTGCTCTTATCAAACTTACGTTTTGCATAATCAAGATCCAGTGTGAACTGTGTGTCTTTTGAAGAGGGTAGTTCAAACATGGCGTCTGTCAGTATGCCTTCGCAGATGCTTCGGAGACCGCGCGCACCGAGCTTGTATTCAACTGCTCGCTCAACCATGAAGTCAAGTACATCATCCTCGATGGTCAGCTCAATGCCTTCCAGTTCAAATAACTTCTTGTATTGCTTCATGAGGGCATTCTTCGGTTGTGTAAGGATCGCTCTCAGTGTGTCAGCGTCCAGCGGATCAAGGTGTGTAACCACCGGCAGACGTCCGAGTAGTTCAGGGATCAATCCGAACTGTTTCAGGTCTGTTGCATTCACATAACGCAGCAGGTTTTTCTTCATATTTTCCTGAAGCGTTTTATCCACGTTGAAACCGATCGTATTGGTCTGCACTCTTCTGGCGATGATCTTGTCGATGCCGTCAAATGCACCACCGCAGATAAAGAGGATGTTCTGTGTATTGATCTTGATAAGCTTCTGCTCAGGATGCTTACGTCCTCCCTGAGGCGGCACCAGTACGTCAGTACCTTCCAGGAGCTTCAGCATTCCCTGTTGCACACCTTCACCGCTTACATCGCGGGTGATGGAAGGGTTATCGCCCTTGCGTGCGATCTTATCGATCTCATCGATATATACGATACCTTTTTCAGCAGCATTTACATCATAGTTACAAACCTGCAGCAACCTGGTAAGAATGCTTTCCACGTCCTCACCCACATAGCCAGCTTCTGTGAACACTGTTGCGTCCACGATTGCGAACGGAACGTTCAGCATCCGGGCGATGCTTTTGGCGAGAAGGGTTTTACCGGTTCCGGTTTCACCCACCATGATGATATTGCTTTTTTCGATCTCGATCTCACTGCCGGCGGCATTGGGATCAACAGCAGGTCTTTGCTGTAAGCGCTTGTAGTGGTTATACACTGCCACTGCCAGTACTTTCTTCGCCTCATCCTGTCCGATCACATATTCGTCGAGAAACTTTTTGATCTCGATCGGTTTTTTGATCGTAAGCTTGAAAGAGCTGTTCGGCGCTTTCTCGTCTCTTACCATCAGTTCCTGATCGATGATCTCCCGTGCGTGCTCGACGCAGTTCTCACAGATATGTCCCTCCTGGCCAGCAATCAGGATTTTGACCTCATCGCGGCTGCGACCGCAAAAGGAACAATGCAAAATGTTTTTAGCCATGTTTTTTCCTTGAGATATTGTGTGTCTAATACGGTACGAATCCGGGTACAAAAATAAAAAACCGTCCCGAGAAAGACGGTTTTTGCTTGTAACTTATTTAAATTGTTGATAGTTAGATTCTTACAGTTTAGTAACGATCTTATCAACAATGCCATATTCAATTGCTTCCTGTGCGTCCATCCAATAATCACGGTCGAAATCTTTTAGAATCTGCTCTACTGACTTACCGCAATTATCTGCGAGGATCTTCGCACCCATGTCTTTCACGCGTTTTGTCTGACGCGCCTGGATCTCCAGATCAGCACTCACTCCACGGATATAGCCACCCAGTGAAGGCTGGTGGATCATCACTTCGCCGCTTGGGTAGATAAAACGTTTGCCTTTTTTACCACCGCTGAGCAGAATGCTTCCCATAGAAGCCGCCAGACCCATACAGATCGTGCTTACCGGGCTTTTGATCATTTGCATAGTGTCATACATCACCATACCGCTGGTTACAACACCACCCGGGCTGTTGATATAGAATTTGATCTCTTCGCCTGGTTTGTCTGCGTCAAGCAACAAGAGTTTTGCCACCACATCTTTTGCACTTTTATCATCCACCACACCCCACAGATAGATACTGCGTGTGTCAAAGAAGTGTTTTTCCAATCTTTTACTGAACATCATCAGGTCGGATTTCGGGGTCTCTTCTTTTTCCTCTTCTTCCTCATCATCGGCTCTCCAATCACTATAAAAAAAATTGTTCCGATTCATCGTTAAGTATTTTTCGTTTTAAAAAGTCAATTAATTATCTGGCGCGGATAACTTGTATTAATCATTTTTCTGTTTGCGTGGATTTGTCACCAGCACTTCATCCACCAATCCATATTCTTTTGCCTCTGAAGCTGTCATCCATTTATCGCGGTCAAAATCTTTTTCGATCTGCTCAACTGGTTTGCCGGTATGGATGTTCACCACATCGTACAGTTCTTTTTTCAGTTTTCTGATCTCGTTCACGGTGATCTCGATATCGCTTGCCTGGCCGCCGATCGCGCCGCTTGGCTGGTGCATCATGATGCGTGAATGTTTCAGTGCGGCTCTTTTTCCTTTTGTTCCCGCACCCAGCAGTACGCAGGCCATTGAAGCAGCCATGCCGATACAGATAGTGGAAACGTCAGGTGCAACGAACTGCATGGTATCATAAACGCCAAGGCCGGAGTAAACGCTGCCGCCCGGGCTATTGATGTACATGTTGATATCCCTTGTGCGGTCAGTAGAATCGAGGAAAAGCAATTGCGCCGTGATGATATTCGCGATCTCGTCATTTACGGGATACCCGAGGAAGATGATCCTGTCCATCATCAGACGGCTGTACACGTCCATTACCGCTACATTCATCGGTCTTTCCTCGATGATGTTCGGCGTCATCGCCGTCACAAGATGGTTAGCGTAGCTGTTGAGGGTATTACTGGACATACCGCGGTGTTTGACCGCGTATTTTTCAAATTCTGAATTAAAACTCATAAATCGTCTGTTTGCTTATGAATACGAAGTTTACGTAAAATCCGCGAGTCCTATTCGCTAATTCTCGCTAAGATAACGTACTGTCATCAAATATCCGTCCAAATGCCAAAAGCCCCGATAGGGTGACAGGATAGCAGAAAATAGTCTAAGACGGGCAGTTGACCTGCCAAATTCCATCACCCGGCAGGCCATCAATTCAGCCAACGGACGATGCAGGCATATCTTTTTCAGCCATCTTTTCCGTGGCATTACAAGTTGCGGTTCCTTCACGCGTAAAAATGTCATTCCGCGATTGCAAGTAAATGCAGCGGTTGTCTGTCCGGAAGAATACCCGGGAGAAAAAATGTAAATGGTCGCGCAATGGTTGTGCTCAATAATTGAGTGGGAATCTTAAATGTTATCCGGCAGGCTGATCACGGCGTCGCTGACTCTTTGCAACTAATGGAATGGTCAGCAAACGGCAATTGCGAGTAAATAAATAAAAAAGCCGCGTTCGAACGCGGCTTTTAAACAATGTTGCTTATGAAAATATTTCCCTCACCTTATCAAAAAATCCTTTTTCATTTTTATCGGGCTGAGGTTTGAAGTTTTCTGATTGTGATAATTTCTCCAGTGCAGTTTTTTCATCTGAATTAAGATGCTGCGGTGTCCATACATTCACGTGGATCAGCTGATCTCCTTTTTCATAGGAGTTGATCGCCGGGAAACCTTTGCCTTTCAAACGGAATACTTTTCCGCTTTGTGTGCCCGCGGGTATTTTGATCTTTGCCCTTCCGTCGATCGTTGGTACTTCTACCTGTGTGCCGAACACTGCATCAGTGAAAGAGATATAGAGATCAAATGCAACGTTCAGGTCCTGGCGTTGCAATTCCTTGTGTTGTTCTTCTTCAATCACAACGATCAGGTCGCCGTTCATACCGCCGCGTTCGCCTGCATTGCCTCTGCCGCTGACGCTGAGCTGCATGCCTTCTGCAACACCTGCCGGAATATCGATGCTTACTGTTTCTTCAGCAAACACTCTTCCTTCACCTTTACAGTTGCCGCATTTTGCAGTGATGGTACTGCCTTCACCATTACAGGTAGGGCAGGTGCTTACGGTCTGCATTTGTCCAAGGAAAGTGTTCTGTACTTTTCTCACCTGTCCGCTTCCGCCGCAGGTCTGGCAGGTTTGAACGCTGCCTTTATCTTTTGCCCCGCTGCCGTTACACACGTTGCAGGATACATATTTCTTTACCTTGATATTTTTGGTAACCCCTTTGGCGATCTCTTCATAGGTAAGCTTCAGTTTCACCCGCAGATTACTTCCTCTCACTCCTCTTGGGCGCTGGCCGCCGCCGCGGCGTTGTCCGCCACCAAAGAAACTTCCGAAAACATCCTCACCGAAAATATCTCCAAACTGACTGAAGATATCATCCATGTTCATGTTGCCGCCATTGAAGCCACCACGCCCCGCACCGCTAAGGCCCGCATGGCCATAGCGATCGTATTGTGCTTTTTTATCGGCGTCACTTAATATCTCGTAGGCTTCGGCAGCTTCCTTGAATTTTTCTTCCGCGGACTTATCTCCGGGATTCCGGTCAGGGTGAAACTGCATGGCTACCTTCCGGTAGGCCTTCTTGATCTCGTCCGCAGAAGCAGACTTGGCTACGCCCAATACTTCGTAATAATCTCTTTTACTCATTATGATCTTCTAACTAAATGGAATCTGCAAAACGCAGGATGATGGTGCTTTCTTATTTACCGACAACAACTTTTGCGTGACGGATGATCTTATCATTCAGATAATACCCTTTCACCACTTCGTCCACCACTTTGCCCTTGAGCTCCTCGGTTGGCGCGGGAATTTCCGTGATCGCCTCATGCAGGTCGGTGTCAAAATCCTTACCGATGGAATCCATTGGCTTCAGACCTTTTGACTGTAATACATTACGGAGTTTATTGAATACGAGCGAAACGCCTTCTTTCACCTGTTTATCTTCTGAGCTGTCGAGCTGCTTTTGTGCGCGGTCGGCATCATCCAGTACGTCCAGCAGGTCTTTTACCACGTCCTTGCTGGCGGTCTGTATGGTCTCGATCCTTTCCTTCGCGCTTCTGCGGCGAAAATTATCGAACTCGGCTATAAGGCGCAGGTATTTGTCTTTGCTGGAATCCAGCTCAGTCTTCATTTTTTCAAGCTCCGACTCTCCAGATGCCTGGTTTTCGTCGGTATTGATATCTACCCCACCGTTTATGTCCGGGGTTTCATTCACTTGGTCTTGTACGTCTTTTTCTGCCATTTTTTACAAATTGTTTGCAAAGGTAAGCTTGTCAAGAATATTGCCAATGGTGGGTTCGGGACAAAATGGCTGGTTGGAGGGAGGGGGACTGTCAAGGGCTGTAGAGAGGACCGCCGACGGCCGACCGCAGACCGCCGACGTTGCGGTAAGATGGTGCCGGTCTGATGATTTCCAACAAGCTCTTCCTGTATGCAGGAATCTTCGATACAAACGAAACGTCTGCGGTCGGCGGTCCGTGGTCGGCGGTCTTCCGTGTTCTCTCCCAAAGTCCGCAGTCCTCTCTTATCTTTGCACGCTTATGCACAAAGTTTTTCTAAAACGCAAAATTGCCCCCCGTATCGCAAACGGTCACCCGTGGATCTTCGCCAATGAGGTGGAGAAGGCTGAAGGAGAGATCGAGGGAGGAGACACTGTTGAAGTGTTCACACATGATAAAAAATTCGTAGGCAAGGGGTATATTAATCCCAAATCGCAGATCCTTGTCAGGCTGCTTACCCGCCAGAAAAATGAAGAGATCAACAACGGATTTTTTCTGAAGAAAATCAAAGAATGCTGGGATTACCGGCAGAAGATCGGTTATACAGAAAACTGCCGGCTTGTTTTTGGCGAAGCTGATGGCCTGCCTCAGTGTATCATCGATAAGTTCAATGATTACTTCGTGATCCAAACCCTGGCGCTCGGCATTGACAAATGGAAACCGGCACTGGTTGAAGCCCTGAACACTGTCTTCAATCCTAAAGGGATCTATGAAAGGAATGATGTGCCTGTGCGCGAACTGGAAGGTTTGCCGCAACAAAAAGGATTTCTGTCGGCACCATTCGATACAAAGATCATCATTAATGAAAATGGCCTGAAGTTCCACGTAGACCTGGAGAACGGGCAGAAGACCGGCTACTTCCTGGATCAGCAGGATAACCGTCGCGCTACCCGTCATATCGTAAAGGATGCGGAAGTATTGGGTGCATTCACTTATACCGGCACTTTCGAGATCCATGCGGCGTCTTATGGCGCAAAATCGGTACTTGGTCTTGATATTTCGGAAAATGCCGTCAACCAGGCCAATCGCAATGCAGAGCTTAATGGTCTGCAGGATATCGTGAAGTTTGAAACCGCCAATGCTTTTGACGTATTAAAACAATGGGGAAAGGATGGCCGCCAGTATGATGTGGTGATGTTAGATCCACCGGCATTTACAAAAAGCCGCGAAACGATACAAAAGGCGATCACCGGCTATAAAGAGATCAATCTCCGTGGAATGAAGCTGGTCAGACCCGGAGGCTTTCTCGTCACCTCTTCCTGTACCAACCTGGTAAATCCAGAGCTTTTTCTTCAGATCATCGATATGGCTGCGAAAGATGCACGCAGAAAGATCCGCCAGGTGACCTTCCAGGCACAATCTTCAGATCACCCGATCATTTGGGGAATGGATAATACGCAGTATCTGAAGTTCCTGATCGTACAGGTTTTGTAGAAGGTTCCAGTAGTTTCAAAGGTTCCATAAGTTTCAAAGGTTTCACAGGTTATACTGCTTAACCTGTGAAACCTTTGAAACTTATGGAACCTCTGGAACCTTAAAACATTATTGTGTGACCTGGAACTTACCCGACTCCACCACTTTACCGCTTCCATCTGTCAGGTGATAGATGTACATTCCACGGTTAAAGTCATTCAGGGCGATGGTTGTTTTTTCTGTGAGATTTTGTGCCTCATACATTTTTTTGCCCAGGAAACTGTAGATCGTGATGGTGCGTCCTTTCTGCTGGTCCTTATCAAAGTCGAACGTGATATAGGTCTTCGCAGGGTTGGGATACAACTTCACAAGTTTACCCGGCAACTGTTCAGCCATCGGACCCCGGCTAGCCTGGGCGTTGGATTGAACAGATGCTAACAGTATGAATATTAGTATGGGTAGAATTCGCTTCAACGAAACAAATTTACTTTTATTTTCCAATAATATACCGTTTTTGGCATTCCTGCAACGTAATTATACGCGGAAATATACTTAATTGAAAAATAGTTAGTTACAGGTTATAAATAATTGACTTTAACTAAACTTTTTATTTCAGACCGGCCAGTGTCTGGTCAATCCGTGTAAAATCAGGTACATCTCCGGCATTTTCCAGTACCTCAGCATACTGCACGATCCCTTCCTTATCGATCACGAACGCCGACCTTTTTGAAACGCCGTGCATATCCAGTATCCAGTTCTCATAGATCGTTCCATAGGCCCTTGACACTTCTTTATTAAAATCGCTCAGCAACGGAAAATTATAATGCTGCGAAGCTTTGAACTGCGCAAGAGTAAATACAGAATCCACAGAAATGCCAAACACTTTTGCGTTTGCATTACTGTACATCGCAATATTATCCCTCACACCACACAACTCTTTTGTGCAAACACTGGTGAACGCCTGCGGAAAAAATAGCAGCAATACATTATTGCCCTTCAATTCCGATAGCGTCACCTTGTTCTTTGTATCATCATACAACGTAAAATCCGGCGCCTGCTGGCCTTTCGTTATGCTCATATAGAAATTTTTGATAAAGATAGGAGGATGTTCGGGCAAATGTGTTTTCATTCGGCCATTGGCAGAAGAACGATGGTCGATGGTCGATCTTCGATGTTCGATGATCGATGATCGAACATCGGGCTTCCAGTGCAATATATGATCCTCATAAATGAATGCACCGAAATTGAATGTTCCTTATCAAACTGCGAAGCCCGACCATCGACCATCAACCATCGAACATCGACCATCAACCATCGACCATCCATCTAAAATCTTGGACACTTCACTGCATTCACATCCGGATTATTCCTGTCCAGTGATTTAATGAAAGAAACGGATAATTCAATTCCTCCCCGGCCATAACTGCTGGTCCGGAGCTTTGAAATATTCACGTCATAGCTCAACGCAAAGGAGAAAGGCATATAGTCCAGTTTGAGAACAGGTATAAGCGCATCGCCCAGCCGGATATAAGTGCCGGCATGTAATATGTAATCAGGGTTGTCATAGCTTCCGCCGATCTTCAGGCCATACATGGCCCCGCCGATCGTTTCTGCATAAGAGCCCTGCCGTGAATGATCGGCCTGCAGTGTCAGGTAGGCGTAGTCTGCGACACCAAACCTGATTCCCCCGGAGAAAACCCATTTGGGATTTATCTCTATTGCGGGATCACGATAAAAAGACTGATTGGGCCTGGTAAAATGATGATAGGCTGCACCGATGTAAAAGTTGTTTTCCGGATTGTCACGGATCGTAGCATTATAACTTATACCAACCGAGCCGTCAAGATAATTGAAACGGGTATTGGTCAATGTCTCTCCGTCGCCCAGGCCATCGAACTGACTGTTGGTCGTCATCTTCGAACGGTCAAAACTTCGTTGCACCCAACCGCCCATGAAACCCAGCGAGAGATAACGGTTATGGTCGGCGCTGATTGATTTATGATAGGTAAGTGCAGGCAGAACGTGGATCGTCGTCCAGCCGATCGTTCCTGCGCGGTCATATAAAAACTGCAGGCCGGTTGTCACAAAGTCATCAGCTTTTCCTATTGGTAAACGGTATTCGCCATTCAGCGAAGCTGTTTTATATGCATTGGTCACACTGTTCCATTGATCGCGGAATACAGCCTGCGCGCGGATATCGCCGGTGAAGATGCCGGCCAGTGCCGGATTTCGCAATAGCGGCGCTTCAAAGAATTGGGAGAAATGAATGTCCTGGGCCTTGCTTCCTGCGTATGCAAACAGGCTGAGCCATGCCATACAGATCTTTATCGTTCTGTTCATACGCATTGTTTATAAGATGAGGGCGATATTGCCGCTTAATTTGATCAATTCACCGTTGTCACATTGGATTTCTATCTGATATACGTATACATCAGGTTGAGCCCTGTTGCCTTTATATTTCCCATCCCAACCAGCCAATGCATCGTTGGCCGGGAAATTCCTGTTTTCAAACACTACTTCGCCCCAGCGGTTGAACACGCGCATCGACCTGATCAGGTAGAGTCCTTTTCCTCTCGGGTAAAAACGATCGTTGCTGCCATCGCCATTGGGTGAGAAAGTATTCGGCACATAAAAGTTAGCATCCTTGCACAGCACCACTATTTCGATCTTTGCACTGTTCCTGCATCCATTCACATCAGCAAAAGCAAGCTGATAAGTGGTGGTGGACTTGGGATTAACGATGGGGCGAGGACATTGGGAGCAGCTCAACGCATAAGGCGGCGTCCATGCCCATTGGTTGACCCCTGCAGAGTAGGACGCAGGAATAGTATCTGCAAATCCGACTGCAATGATCATCTGACCAGGCATATCCACCGTTGGCAGCGGATGTATGATGATCTGTTTTGTGGCTGTATCAATACAACCTGTACTGTTCGTTGCAAAAGCATATACGGTAAACGTTCCGGAAGGATAAGTCTGTGCCGGCGGAAGTTGAACGTTGGAGGTGTTTCCATTGGGGAAATTCCAGTGCCAGGTCACCACGGAAGTATCCGGACTTAAAAATGTACCACTAAGTAAAAGCGAATCAAATACACAGACGGAACTGTCTCCGGTGATTGCGATGTCAGGCCGGGCCACAACTTTTACCGCCGTTGTTTTCGTAAAAGTATTGGTACATCCTGACTGAGTGACCGTCGTCAATCCAACATTATAATTTCCCGGCGATGAATAGTAATGCACCGGATGTTGCAGTGCAGATGTGGTGCCATCGTCGAAGTCCCAGGTATAGGAAATGACCGGGTCGCTGCTGGTCGTTGAATCTGTAAAGCTGACAGAACCCGCGTCACAAAGAACAGAATCAGAAATACCGAATTTGATGTTTGCTCCGCGGACACGTATCGTATCAATTCCTGAGACAGGAATGACACAGCCAGGAGGATCAAGCAATACGGCTTTGGGAAGATAATTGCCAAAGGATGAATAAATGTGATTGACGTCAGGGGTATTCGTTATCTCTGTGCCATCCCCAAAATCCCAAAAGTAAGATTGAGTGGATAACGGCCCTATAGCATTAAAACTTACCTGCAGCGGATTGCACCCGTTGATCGGTGTATAGCGGAACCTGATGCCTGCTGTATCAAGCACAGTAATATTCATGAATGCAGAATCCTGGCAACCACCAGGGCTGGTGATAAGCATTTTAACCCTGTATATCCCCGGGGTCGAATAATAGTGCACAGGATCTGGCAGGGATGAATTGCCTTCTCCGGGACCAAAGTCCCATAAATAAGAAGCAGCGTTTTGGGAAGTACTGGTGAACTGCACTTCCAGCGGCGTACAGGCGCTGAACGAATCATTGACGGTAAACCCTGCGACCGGTAATACAACGTGCAGGTAATCTGTCTTTATTAACGAATCAATGCAACCAGCCTGATCTGTGATCACCAGTTTAATATCATAATAGCCGGTATCGGTATAAATATGGGAAGTTGATTGCTGTGCTGAAGTGCTGCCGTCTCCAAAGTCCCAGATGCTTGTAACCGGTGCGGGTGTGGTGGTATTGTTGAAGGTAATGCTGGCACCCGGACATGTTGTTAATGCGTTTGCATCAAAACCGAGCAGCGGATCGGTGACGGTGATGTAGGTTAACCGGATGAGGCTGTCACGGCAGCCGGATGCATCGGTTACCACGAGTTTAACCGTGAAAGTGCCGGCAGCTGAGTAACTATGGGTGAACGGTGGCGCAGTGAAATTCCGGATGGTGCCATCGCCAAAATCCCATTGCCAGTTTGTGATCGCATTGGTGCCATCTGTTGCTGACTGATCATCAAAATAGAATGTATTTCCTGCACAGCCTCCATTTGTCCGGGCGGCAAAATTTGCGACCGGTCCGTTCACTCGGATATAGGCTGCTTTGATCGTTGTATCGCGGCAACCATTCAGATCTCCGGTGATCAGCATGATAGTATAATTCCCGGATGCACTGTAGGTATGTGTGGCAACCTGCTGTCCAAAACTGCTTTCCTCTACACCATCGCCAAAATTCCAGTAAACGGCTGTTGTAATGTTCGGGTTGAAATTGATCGGAGTAAATGAAACCTGTGTGCCTTTACAAACAGTATTGGAGCTGACGGTAAAGTCAGGTGATTGCCTGGACATTGTGATGGTGCGCTGGGATGTATGGGAGCAATTCCCGTTCGTAACGGTTAGAAACACTGTATATGTTCCCAATGCGGCATAAATATGTGTTGGGTTTTGTACAGTGGAAGTAGTGCCGTCGCCAAAATCCCAAAGCCAGGACTGCGGCAGAATAGATTCGTCAGTAAAAGAGAACTGAAACCGGTTGCTGCAATTAAAGTCAGCTGTGAATCTTGAGATAGGTGGAATGATATGAATATAGCCGGCCTGGACTGCAGTGTCAGTACACCCAAAGTTTGTTGCGATCAGTTGTACGTTAAAGTAACCTGTATCGTTGTATGTATGTGAGGGATTGATATCGAAAGAGCCACTGTTGTCTCCAAAATCCCAAAGCAATTGTGTGTAGTTTACCGAAAGATTTGTAAAGAAGATCGGACTGGCTGCGCATGCCTCTGTCGGCGTAGCTGAAAAACCGGCTACCGGTTTTGATCCCACTGTGATCCCTGAAGCTACGATCACGCTGTCGGTGCAGCCGGTTGAACTGGTATAGACAAGTTTTACTGTATAGATACCCTGTGTAATATAAATATGCGTCGGTGTTTGCTGGGTGGAAGTTCCTCCATCGCCAAAGTCCCAGTTGAATGAAACGATTGCATCTGTTGAATTGATCACAGGAACAGGTGAAAAAGTAAAGGGAATACATCCGTTCAATGGCAATTGAGGTAACGTGACCTGTGGGCGTTGCAACCTGATATAAGCAGGTTTGCTAAGCGTGTCCCGGCATCCGCTGGTGTTTGTTACGATCAGCGTAACTGTATAAGTTCCATAGTCGTTATAAATGTGCGACGGATTTTGCAGCGTAGATGTAGTATTATCGCCGAAATCCCATAACCATCCGGAAGCCCCGGTTGATCCATCCTGGAAATTCACTGTCAGTGATTGCTGGCATGTATTCGTATTAGCGGCACTGAAATTTGCTACAGGCGGTACATTGACTGTTACCTGCTGTATGGCAGAATCAATACAGCCGCCGAAATAATTATATAACCGGACTGTATACGTTCCCGGGTTGGCGTAGACGTGCACCGGCAGTGTATCAAATGAGACGCCACCATCGCCGAAAGTCCAGCGAACGCTATCCGGCCGGGGTGATGATGTATTGGTGAAGCTGATCGCCGATCCCGGACAGGTAGTATCGCTTACCTTGAAAGAGCTTAGAAACCCGCCAACAGAAACAGTTGTTTCGATCGTGTCTTCGCATCCGCTGCTGCTCGTTGCTGTCAACCGTACATTATAGACGCCTTCGTTGGTAAAGGTATGTGTTGGGGAAGCACCCGAAGAAATGCCACCGTCGCCGAAATTCCATTGATAGGACATTGTACCCGGTCCCGTTGATGTGTTATTGAACCGGATGATCGCTGGTGCAGTACAGGCGATCGCCGGATTGGGTGCAAACGAAGCTGTTACTCCCGGAGTCACATTTATATAGCTGCTTCTTCCCAGGATGCGGCTGCAGCCTCTGTCATCCGTCACTTTCAGTGTAACGGCAAATGCACCAGAAGCACTGTAGGTTGCCAGTGGATTCTGCAGGGTAGAGGTTACACCATTTCCGAAATCCCACTGCCAGCTGATGATTGAACTCCCCGGTGCTGCTGAAGACAGATCGGTGAACTGTGTATGTTCAGGAAAACAACCGGTTTGCGGACTGCCGGAGAAATTGACCGTTGGCGGCTGATATACGGTGATGTACTGCGTCCGCGTAAGCGTGTTTGTTCCGGAAGCATTGGTCACCGTAAGCCGGACAGTATAATTGCCGGGAGTAAAATAAGTTGCCTGTGGATTGCGTAGCGTTGAAGTGTTCCCATTACCAAGATCCCATGACCAGCTGGTTGGATTGCCGGTGGATTGATCCTGGAACTGCACGATTAATGGTGAACATCCGCTGATAGGAGAGGCCGTAAAATTTGCGGAAGGTGTTTGCGCAAATAAAGTAGCTGTTGCCATTAAAGCAAGCGCAAGAACACATAGGGCCCTTGTAAAAGCAACGGTGGTTAGGTAGTTCAGAGAAAAAGTTTAGGCTGCAAGATTTTAACAGCAAAAACTATTCCGGGGAATTGGATTAGTGGTTAATTGCCCGTTGTTCACAGAAGTATTTTCATGGGAGCTTCTTCCGGTGATGGTTGTTTTTTTAGTCGGGAAGGCTTTTTGCAATGAATCTTTCCGGGTAGTCTTTGCCGGTGTTTATGAAAAGGATATTTGTCTGTCTGACTTCATTTCGGACAACGGGCAACGAATAACGGACAAACTATCTTACGGAAGTTTATCCAGCCGCAAAGACTTTTCTATAGCGCCCGATTGATCCGCCATTACATAAGAAGTACTTTTCTGGTAAATATGCCAGGTGCCATTGATGCGGGTGATCGTTTCATTTGCACTGGAAAAACTTGCAGTGATATTCATTGTTTCGGGGTCGGCTTCCCAGGTGCCTTTGCTTTCTACAGCACCACCCCTGATCGCATCTACGGTATAATCGCGGTTGAATTGAAATGAATAAGGAGAGAATTGTGTAGTGATCGTATCGCCGGCTTCGACAAACCTGGTGATCGACCATTGTCCCTGGGTCATTACAGCCCAGACAAGGTTTTCTTTCTGCTGTTCGATAAACTTCTTGCAGCCGGTTAATATACACATCATCATCAAGGCAAGAACGGCGTTTTTCATAGCGACCAATTTTGTTACAAGTTAAAAATATGCCCTCACCAGCGCAATCGTATAATTGCGCTGATTTATGATGGAAAGTTCGATGGGCTGGCTTGCTGGTGGTCTATGATGCAGGGAAGTGTTCGTCGCCCATGATCTCCCGGATCTGATCAAGATACCTGTTGGAATAATGAGTGATGACCAGCAATAGCTGATAGCAGTCGATATATCCGAATTCAAGCTGAACTACATGATTGCGAAGATCTTCCGTGGTATTTCGTACATATTTTACCTGGTCTGAGCGGGTGGAAAGAAATGATCCGATCGCTTCCTGTGGTGATGACCAGCTATTCATATTTTTTGTCAGTCCGGCCAGTAAGGGATACCCGGGATCAGATGCCATCCGGATCAGTTCTTCGTCAGAAAATTTGATTGCTGTCCGTTCAGCGGGGCGGGAGGGCTGGTTCATCGCCTGCTGCAATTGCTGCTCAAGCACTTTTTCCACTGAAGCGATATGCAGGATATGATCCTGTATGCTCGCTTTCTTCCTGGCGGGCCTGTAGGCCAATTGTGCGGGACTGAGCTTTTTCAGTGTATGAACAAATTCATTCTTCGATTTCCTAAGGTTTGTTACGCAAAACTTCCGCTCTTCCTGCGACAATGTCGTGTTTTTGGGTGTGCCTGCCATTCCGGTTATCACCAGCGCAGCAAGCAGCAGACGCCCTTTGGTTCTTTGAAGCATGATCAGATGGGTTTACAATCGTAAGTACAATATAAGGAAAATATGACTATGGACCGCCGACCACGGACGACGGACCGCGGACAGTC
Source organism: Citrobacter freundii (assembly GCA_003243445.1). Taxonomy (GTDB): domain Bacteria; phylum Bacteroidota; class Bacteroidia; order Chitinophagales; family Chitinophagaceae; genus Terrimonas_A. The sequence goes on along the minus strand of QFQQ01000021.1, from coordinate 115,702 downwards.
GTTTCCGTTAGGTCATTCATTAGTACTCCGACCAGTTCAATTTGTTTCTATGGATTTTCCAGTCAATAGGAGTCATCCAACGTAAACGGCCGTCTGCGGTCTGCGGTCTGTGGTCCGTCGTCCTCCTCATTCCTTCAACGGCCTCTTCTTCACCATCCCCCCTCTCGTATCCTTTATACTCTGCATTACAATAAATGCATTGGGATCGATCTTTTCTATCTCATTGGTGAGACGCGCGATCTCGAGGCGGGTTACAACCGTGAAAAGAATGTCCGTGGCAATATCGCTCTCGCCGCGTTTGCCAAAACCGCGGCGGCCTGAATACACCGTCAGACCCCGGCCCATTTGCTGCTTGATAAACGTCGCAATCTCCTCACTCCGGGGAGAAATGATCGTTACCCCGGTGAATTCCTCGACCCCTTCCAAAATAAAGTCGACCGTTTTGGATGCGGCGAGATAGGTGAGGATTGCATAAAGCGCGGTTTCAGGTGAAAGAAGATAGGCCGCAACGGAGAAGATCGCAATATTAAAGACGAGTATAAAATCACCCACGCTCAAACTTCTTCGTCGGCTCAGGAAAATCGCAAGGATCTCTGTACCATCGATAACCGCACCGCCACGGATAGTAAGACCAATGCCTGCACCAAGAAAAAATCCGCCAAACACGGCCACCAGTAACTTGTCATTGGTAACTGCGGGATATGGGATCACAGCGATCGCCAGCGCCAGCAATGAAATAGCGACGATACTTCGTATACTGAACCCTTTGCTGATCTGTTGCCAGCCGAGTAAAAGAAAGGGAATATTGATCAGGATGATCATTGCTGAAAGCGATAAATCTGTTTTCGCATTGATCAGCAGTGAAATACCGGTCACTCCACCATCAATAAAATTATTAGGCATCAGGAAACCCCTCAATCCGAAACCGGCCGATAATACCCCAAGTCCCACCAGCAACGCACTGCGGATGCTCCCTTTTATTGCCTTCTGTTTTTGCCATGATAACTTAGCCTGCCTGTACCTGCTTGCAGACTCCTGCTCTTTCTTTCCCAAAGTGCTGATCATTTTGTCCCGCAGGTTGCGGATGAACCGTATTGCCATAGACGGGGATTTTTGTGGTAAAGTCATTGAGGAGGAGTGATGTCCGATGGTCGATGGTCGACCAATTCAGGGTAAGTAATCGACCATCTAACATCGACCATCGATCTCTCCAGCTCCGTCTAAAAATAAGAACTCCTGATCTCTATTGATAGATAATTGTGGAATCCTTTTGTAAAAAGAATAGAATCATGTAACAGTGCTTATTGGAAAAATCAAATGCCTTAATTTGGCGCAGTCAACGTTTTATTGATCGGTAATCCAATAAATCCCCCTTTCATGATTATAGCTGATGTTGTATCATTTCTCGAAACGCTCGCGCATTCTTCACTTCAGGAATCGTATGATAACGCCGGCCTGATCACGGGTCACCCGTCATGGGAGTGCAAAGGTGTCCTGTGTACGCTGGATGTGACCGAAGAAGTGGTCAAAGAGGCAATGGCTAAAAAATGCAACCTGATCGTAGCGCATCACCCGATCATTTTCCGCGGCCTCAAAAGGATCAATGGTCATAATTACGTGGAAAGAACTGTGATCATGGCCATTAAAAACGATATCGCCATTTATGCCATACACACCAACCTGGATAATGTACTGCATGGCGTAAGCGGAAAAATGGCGTCGATACTTGGTCTGCAAAATACCCGCGTGCTGGCGCCAAAGGAGAATACGCTGCGCAAGCTCTATACTTTCGCCGCGAAGGACAAAGCTGACCAGGTCCGCAATGCTTTATTTGCCGCAGGTGCCGGGCATATCGGCAACTATAGCGAATGCAGTTTTAATGCTGACGGTACAGGGACTTTCAAAGCAGGCAAAGGCACGGACCCTTATGTTGGTCAGCAGGGCAGCCAGCACCGGGAACCGGAAACAAAGATCGAAGTGATCTTTCCGTCATACCTGGAATCAGCGATCCTGGATGCGCTGGTAAAGAATCATCCTTACGAAGAAGTGGCCTATGATGTGGTGGCGCTGAGCAACCGGCACCCGGCCACAGGCGCTGGTCTGACGGGCGAATTACCGGAGCCGGTGCAGGAAAAAGCGTTCCTGGAAATGCTCAAAAGCCGTTTTGGACTGGCCCTGGTCCGGCACACCCCGCTGACCGGCCGAAGCATTCAACGCGTAGCTCTTTGTGGCGGAGCAGGTAGTTTTTTGATTTCCAATGCATTAAGAGCGAAGGCCGATATTTACATAACGGCGGACATGAAATATCATGAATTTTTTGATGCCGACGGCCGGATGGTGATCGCGGATATAGGCCATTATGAAAGCGAGCAATTCACGACAGCCTTGCTGCAAGAGGTTTTGGAGGAAAAATTCCTTACCTTTGCCGTCCTTAAAACTACTGTCAATACCAATCCTGTACAGTATTTTTAAGCCGCGGCTGGGTTTAGCCGCCTTGAACAAACTTCAAATTATAATCAATACATGGCAAACATTAAAGAATTTTCTGTAGAGGAAAAACTTACTTCTTTAGTAACCCTGCAAAAGATCGAAAGCAAAATGGATGAGATCCGTATCCTCAAAGGAGAACTTCCGATGGAAGTAGCGGACCTCGAGGATGAGATCCAGGGACTGAACTCCCGCCAGATGCGTATCGAAGAGGAGATCAATGGTGTAACTGATTTTATCAATCAAAGAAAAGAGGCGATCAAGGAATCAGAAGCACTGATCAAAAAATACGAAAAGCAAAGCACGAACGTAAAGAATAACCGTGAGTTTGAAGCGATCAACAAAGAGATTGAAATGCAGCAGCTGGAAGTAAAGCTCGCTGAAAAACATATCAAAGACGCGACCGAAGAGATTTCTGAAAAAGCAGTAATGCTCGAAAAAGCGAAAAAGAATATCGCTGTTAAGGAAGGCGTATTGTCAACCAAGAAAGGTGAGCTGGAAAAGATCATCGCGGCCAACGAAAAAGAAGAATCACATTTCGCAAAACTTGCAGAAGAAGCAAAGCAGCACGTTGACCCACGCCTGCTCGTGAGCTACGAAAAGATCCGCAAAAGCTATCGCAACGGTCTTGCAGTAGTTCCTGTAGAAAGAGACGCCTGCGGAGGTTGCTTCTATTACATCCCGCCACAAAAGCAAAGCGAGATCAAACAACACAAAAAAGTGATGATCTGCGAAAACTGCGGACGTATCCTGGTTGATGAAGAACTGCACAATAACGTAGAGATCTAGCAAAAAGACCCGGGCTGCGCGCACAGAAGGCTGAAATAGCGTTTAGAGCAGTAACACAGCAGGTCCGGCATAACATACTTTTTTCTTTTTTTTATTTTTTACCCGCTTCCCTCAAAAGAAGCGGGTTTTTTTGGCTAAGAGATGAAAGAGGGATGGAGGAGAAGGGGCCATATCTTAATGAAATTACTTTTAGTCGAAATACTATGGGATAATAGAGTATAAGCTCTATCATTGTTAAAGTCAGGCTTATTCTTAAAAACTCTTTCCAACAATCTCTTTTTTCTCTTCTCCTCTTTCATCCTCTTAGCTTAATTTGCGTCATGCTCAGGACGCTTTCCATACAGAATTACGCCATCATCGATGAACTTGAAATAGACTTTTCATCCAGGCTGAATATTATCACCGGTGAAACAGGTGCCGGTAAATCCATTATACTTGGGGCGCTTGGATTGATATTGGGACAGCGCGCCGATTCGGGCGTACTGGTGAGCAAAGACAGGAAGTGTATCGTTGAAGGTGTGTTTGTTGCCGGCAGCAAAAAAGCGATCAGACAATATCTTGAAGAGAATGAATTTGATCTGCAGGAGGAAGTGGTAGTGAGACGAGAGATCGCCGCGAATGGTAAAAGCCGTGCCTTTATCAATGACACGCCTGTTACGCTCTCTCAATTAAATGAACTCAGTTCCCTGCTGGTGGACCTTCATCAGCAGTTTGATACACTTGAGATCGGAGAATCCGATTTTCAGCGTGAAGTACTGGACGCACTCGCGGGTAACCAGGAAGTGTTGCAATCGTACCAGCATCTCTACTATCAATGGCAGGAGACAAAAAAGCAATGGGATGCGCTGAAGGAACAGCAACTGCAGTTCAATAAAGAGGCCGACTATCAGCAATTTCAATATAACGAGCTGGAAGAAGCTGCTTTCAAAGAAAATGAGCTGGAAGACATTGATGCGGAATTGAAAATGCTGAGCAATGCAGAAGGGATCAAAACGATGCTTGATAAAGTGAATTTTGAATTGCAGGAGAGTGAGTCGCCGGTGGTGCCGCAATTAAAAAGCCTGCTTCATCAGTTGCATTCTTTTGAAGCATTTCATCCTTCTTTGCCGCCGCTTGCGCAGCGTTTGCAATCAGTACAGATCGAATTGCAGGATATCGCCGATGAACTTGATCAGGTAAGCGGCCAGGTGAATTATGACCCGGTGAAGATCGAACAATTGAACGACCGTCTTTCTCTTGGTTACCGTTTGCAGAAGAAACATGGTGTGGGAGATACGAACGGCCTGATTGCGATCATGAAGACGCTTGGAGAAAAATTGCAGGCAGTCTTGCATATCGATGAAGAGATCGCGCAGAAAGAAAAGGAAACGACCCGCCTGTTTGAAGAAGCCGGGAAGCTGGCGAAAAAAATATCTGCTGCACGTACGAAAGAGATCAAACCGTTGGAAGATAAAGTAAACAAATTGCTGGTGCAGGTGGGTATGCCCAATGCACGGATCAAAGTGGAAGTGAAGCCTGGTGCGCTAAATGAGTTTGGCGCGGATACGGTGGAATTTCTTTTTGATGCGAATAAAAGTGGCCAGTTCCATCCGCTCCGCAAAGTGGCGAGTGGTGGTGAATTAAGCCGTTTGATGTTGTGTATTAAATCGCTTGTGGCGCAGAGCATTGATCTGCCAACAATGATCTTTGATGAGATCGATACGGGTATTTCCGGTGAAGCTGCCAAACAGGTCGGTATTATCATGAAGGGTCTTGCTTTAAAACGCCAGGTGATCTGTATAACACACCAGCCGCAAATTGCAGGTAAAGCGGATGCCCATTATTTTGTGTACAAGGAAAAAGCAAAAGATACCATCAAGACAAATATCCGTCAGTTAAAAACAGAAGAGCGTGTTACCGCCATTGCACAAATGCTGAGCGGGGAGAAGCCGACGGCTGCGGCGTTGGAGAATGCGCGTGAAATGATTTCAAATTAAAATTAAAAAGTAAAAAGTCAAAAGTAAAAACCAGATGACCGATGGGTGAGAATATCTTTTTAGCCCGGACATCAAAATAAGTAAATAAGCGCAATGTCGGCCATTTATAAAATTGTACTTACTGTTCTCGTAGCCGGAATTGCATTGTTTGGTGGATACAGGTTATTCAGATTCTTCAATGAAAAGATCCGGGATAGCGCAAGGGGAAGGGATATACTGCTGTATGCTGTGTTGTTCTTTTTGGTTTGTGCCGCGCTTTTTTTCGGGACTTTTGCAGCCATCGCAATGGTTTACCAGTTTCTTCGGGAATGACCTATATGACGGTAATGAGAGGAGAAGGAAACCGCATATTGAAACGGCATTTTTTTAATTTTTACTTTTGAATTTTGACTTTTTATCTTTACCCGCATTTTTAAAAATACAATTATGGCTTATAATCTTTTGAAAGGTAAACGGGGTATCATTACGGGCGCGCTCGACGCCAATTCTATCGCCTGGAAGGTAGCGGAGAAAGCGCATGAAGAGGGAGCAACATTTGTGTTGACCAACGCACCGATCGCCATGCGGATGGGGGAGATCAAGAAACTGGCTGAGCAGACCGGTTCTGAGATCATACCTGCGGACGCAACTAATGTGGACGAGCTCACCACCTTATTTACCCGCTCACAGGAAGTATTGGGGGGTAAGATCGACTTTGTACTGCATTCTATCGGTATGAGCGTGAATATCCGTAAGAACATTCCTTATACAGAATCCAATTACGAATATTTTATGAAGGGGATCGATGTATCTGCGATGTCCTTTCATAAAATGCTGGCCGTGGCAAAGAAACTTGACGCGATCAATGAATGGGGGAGTGTGGTAGCGCTTACATATATGGCCGCGCAACGAACTTATCCGTTCTATACAGACATGGCTGATATCAAAGCTATGCTCGAATCGATCGCGCGTAGTTTCGGTTACCACTATGGTCTTGATAAAAAAGTACGTATCAATACTGTTTCACAGTCACCGACCAAAACAACTGCCGGTACCGGTATTAAAGGGGTTGGCGATTTTTATGACTATGCCAATGCGATCGCTCCTCTGGGCAATGCCAGTGCGGAAGATTGTGCAAACTATTGTATCACGCTTTTCTCTGATCTGACCAGGATGGTTACCATGCAGAATCTTTTCCATGATGGAGGTTATTCTACAACGGGTGTGAGTAACGAGGTGATGCGGAAGTTGGGGGTGGAATGAGAGAGATGACCACCGACGGCCGACCGCCGACCGCGGTACGCTAGTAAATACTGAATAGACTTTCAATCAGCGTAAGAGACCTTCCAATGACGGAAGGTCTTTTGCTTATGCGCCTGAATAAACTGGCTTTCGAAACATCGTAACGTTCCGCGGTCCCTTTCCCGAACGGCCTTTCTCAAAGCAAAAAAACCTTCCTAAATGGAAAGCTTTTCTTATCTGCTTAAACAAAGTCTATGCAAAAATTTATTAGCGGTCTGCGGTCCGTCGTCCGTGGTCCTTTTCCCAAACGGCCTTTCTCAAAACAAAAAAGCCTTCCTAAACGGAAAGCTTTTCTTATCTGCCTTAAGCAAAATCTATTCAAAAATTTATTAGTGTACCGCGGTCGGCGGTCGGCCGTCGGTGGTCATCTCCATCTCAATACTCATCTTCGTTAAACAGAAAATCATCCTGCGTCGGATAATCCGGCCAGATGTCTTCAATCGTTTCATACACGTCACCCTCATCTTCGAGTTCCTGAAGATTTTCCACCACTTCGATAGGGGCACCGCTGCGGATAGAATAATCGATCAGCTCGTCTTTTGTCGCCGGCCAGGGCGCATCTTCCAGGTACGAAGCAAGCTCTAATGTCCAAAACATCTTTCGAAAGGTTTTTAAATTTTAGGAATTCAGGGATCATCCGGGGAACTATAAACCCCCAAATTTCCCGCAAAAGTAGTTTTATTAACGAATTTTCCAAATCAATAGTTGCGTCCACATTTCAAGGTTTTCATAAAAAGAAATTTTATGCCAATTCCCAGTTTTTGCCGGAGGGCTGCTTTTATAGATATTTGAGATTCAAAACCCTTTCCAAGATGATCAAAGGAACGAATATTCATAAGAAATACGGGACCGTGGAAGTGCTGAAGGGAGTGGACATGGAAGTGCAGAAAGGGGAAGTTGTGGCGATCGTGGGACCATCCGGCTCGGGAAAAAGCACCCTGCTTCACATATTGAGCACCCTGGATCAGCCGGATACGGGTCATATTGAAGTGAGCGGACAACTGATCGAATATCAGTCTCAATCAGATATGAAGCCCGCGCCCTGGTGGAAGCGGGCTGTCAACCTTGTCCTGGACGTTCTTTTTGCCGGTACTTTATCCTTTCTCCTCGCCAGGATCACCGGTTTTCCGCTATCGGAAGCGGATCCGGTTACGGATCCTTCGCTTATGGACACTGTTGCGGGTTTCAGCTGGCAGAGTTATGCGTTCATCGCCACGGTATTAATTGTGTATTACACCCTGATGGAATGGGGAACAGGCCGCACGATTGCGAAATTTATTACTCAGACAAAGGTGATCGTGGAGTCGGAGGGTACAAAACCCGGCCTGCTACCCTGTTTTATCCGCTCGATCTGCCGTTTTTTGCCGCTTGAATTTGTGAGTGCTTTCTCCCGCCGCCCTATAACCTGGCATGATAGCCTGGCTTCTTCCGCGGTGACGGACAGTAAACTTCCCTACCAGAAAAAGGTCAGCCATGGCCTGACGCAAAAACAACTGTCCCTTTTCAGGAATAAACATATCGGATTCGTGTTCCAGTTCCATCATCTCCTGCCCGAGTTCACCGCCATCGAAAATGTGTGCATTCCCGGCTGGCTCGCCGGCCGCAAAAAAGCCGAGGTCAAAGCAGAGGCAGAGAAATTACTGAAGATGCTCGGCCTTTCCCATCGAATGGAAAATAAGCCCAACGAGCTTAGTGGTGGCGAACAACAACGTGTTGCTGTTGCCCGCGCACTCATCAACAAGCCTGTCATTGTATTTGCCGATGAGCCCACCGGCAATCTTGATTCCGCCAATGCCCGCGAACTGCATCAACTCTTTTTTGACCTGCGGAAAGAATTCAATCAGACATTCCTGATCGTGACGCATAATGAAGAGCTGGCGCAGTTGAGTGACCGGGTGTTGCATATGAGGGATGGGAAGATAGTGTGAGAGAGACCGCCGACCGCTGACCGCCGACCGCCGACATGAACTGTAAAACGGGGTTTACTTTGGAGGTTGAATATAAAAAACGGAGAGCCTGCTATCATCAGAAGGCTCTCCATTTTTATATTCAATGGCTTTGATGAACTTACATTCCTGGTTCATGTCGGCGGTCGGCGGTCAGCGGTCGGCGGTCTCTCTCATCACACCCTCGGTCTCCACGCAATCTCCTCCACCTTCAACTCCTGCGCTGCAAATCGCGCGACCACAAATAAATAATCGCTCAGGCGATTCAGGTATTTCACCACTATCTGTTCCACTTCCGCGCCTTCAGTCTGCAGCCGCACACAAGCCCTTTCCGCTCTTCTGCAAATACATCTTGCCACATGCAGATGCGAAACTGTTGGATGACCTCCCGGCAAAATAAAGAACTTCATTTCGGGCAGCACTTCATTCATCTTATCCATTTCCTTTTCCAGCAAACTGATATCTTCTTCCTTCAGGTCCGGGATCTTCATCTTTGGTTCTTTCTCCGGATCACATGCCAGCGATGATCCGACAGTAAACAACCGGTCCTGTATTTCCTGCAGCATGATGATCGGCATAACGCCTTCCAGCAGATCCTTGCAAAGACCAATGTATGAATTCAACTCGTCAACCGTTCCATACGCTTCGATCCTTAAATGACTTTTGGAAACTTTGGTTCCTCCAATCAATGAGGTCGTTCCCTTGTCTCCTGTTTTCGTGTATATTTTTCCTGCCATTGGGTGTGTTTTGGACGACGGACCGCGGACGACAGACCGCAGACGTGTTCTATGATGAAACAGTAAGTGTTTTCAGGTAAACAAAAGTAAGCAATGATGATGGACGGAAGAAGGAGCATAGATCGCGGACCACAGAGGAAGGACCGCGGACGACCGACCGCCGACCGCCGACGTTGCGTCATAATTTGCGGATCGTTTGTTGTACTGTGCAACAAAAGCTTCCCGGAATGGAAAGCTTCAGTACGTAAGAATAAATATTACAAAGTTCAAAAGACTATCCAATCAATCGCGAGCGTCTGCGGTCTGCGGTCCGCGGTCTGTGGTCTGTGGTCTGTGGTCCGTTGTCACTAGAACATCAGTTGTGGCAATACGAAGAATGATATTACAAAGTTCAAAAGACTATCCAATCAATTGCGAGCGTCTGCGGTCCGCGGTCTGCGGTCTGTGGTCACTAGAACATCAGTTGTGGCAATACGAAGAATGATATTACAAAGTTCAAAAGACTATCCAATCAATCGCGAGCGTCTGCGGTCCGCGGTCTGTGGTCCGCGGTCCTTCCCTCACCTCGTCTCCTTACTCATAGCTCCCTCCGTCGCCCTGTCACTCTCTATCACTCCATCCCGCAACCGCACGATGCGCTTTGCGTGGTTTGCGATATCCTCTTCGTGCGTAACCAGTACGACTGTGTTGCCGCGGCTATGGATATCGCCGAAGATAGACATGATCTCGTAGGAAGTTTTTGTATCGAGGTTGCCGGTAGGTTCGTCTGCCAGGATAATCGCAGGGTCGTTTACGAGTGCGCGGGCAATGGCTACACGTTGGGACTGACCACCGCTGAGCTCATTTGGTTTGTGATGACTGCGTTGGGTAAGATTTACCATGTCCAGCACGTGCATTGCTTTTTCAAGCCGCAGCTTCTTGCCTACGCCGGCGTATACAAGCGGAAGTGCCACGTTTTCCAGCGCGGTAAGACGGGGAAGAAGGTTGAATTGCTGGAATACAAAACCGATCTCCTTATTGCGGACCTCGGCCAGTGAATTATCATCCATCTTGCTTACATCCTGTCCGTTCAGTACATATTTGCCGCCGGACGGTGTATCAAGACAGCCGAGGATATTCATCAGTGTGCTCTTACCGGAACCTGAAGGTCCCATAAGCGCAACGTATTCGTTCTTGTGAATGTCCAGCGATACACCTTTAAGCACCTGCAGGGCATTCTTGCCCATAAAATAGGATTTGCGGATGTCTTCGAGGTGTATGATAGATGCATTCATATTGAGTCTTTATGCCGGGCTGTATTGATCTTATTTCCTGATCACTTTGGGAACCTTGAAAAACTGTTCGTCATGCAGGGGAGCATTTTTCAGTGCCAGTTCCCTGCTCACTGAACCTTTTACCTCGTCTTCCCGGAGTACGTTCACCTCGTCGCTCATATGCAGCAATGGCTCCACTCCGTCGAGGTCCAGTTCATTCAGCTTTTCCACAAAACTGATCATTCTCTGCAGATCGCCTTTGATCTCCTGCTTCTCTGCCTCATTGAAATTGAGTTTAGCCAGGCTCGCCAGTTTTTCTACTGTGGAGTCGTTGATTTCCATCGGACAAATATAGCGGATAGTTTCGATCTCTGGGAGAGATGGGATGATCGATGGCCGATGTTCGATGATCGAAGTTAGTCCGGGATCAGGAATTCTTTGTGGCCAGGGGGATTACGTAAGATATATCCAGGGCAGAAGTCATTTCCCTGATGACCAGGCTCCTCGGTTCTGAGGTCGGCCATCGGGCATCGGACATCGATCATCGCCTCTCTTCAGCCACCGACCTTCATCTATTCTTGCTATCTTCGCCGCCCCAAACCTCATCACCCGAGACCATGGAAAAGAAGAAACAAATAGTAATGAGCGGGATCAGGCCCACGGGCTTCCTGCACCTGGGCAATTATTTTGGAGCGCTCCGGAATTATGTGCGTATGCAGGATGAATTCGAATGCTATTTTATGGTGGCGGATCTGCACTCGCTGACCACACACCCCGATACGAAAGAACTGAAAGAGAATGTGCACCGTGTATTATCGGAAAATATCGCCTGCGGACTGGATCCGGATAAAGCGGCTTTGTTCTGCCAGAGCCATGTGTATGAGACCTCTGAATTGTATCTGTACCTGAATATGCTGGCTTATAAAGGCGAACTGGAAAAGACAGTTACATTCAAAGACAAAGTACGTCAGCATCCTGATAATGTAAATGCGGGCTTGCTAACCTACCCGGTCTTGCAGGCTGCGGATATTATCCTGCATCGTGCATCCCTGGTACCCGTTGGGAAAGACCAGGAGCAACACCTGGAAATGGCGAGAAATTTTGCCAATCGCTTTAATCACCGCTATGGAGATATTTTCCCGGAACCGCATGCATTTAATTATGGCCTTGAGCTGATCAAAGTTCCAGGCCTTGACGGTGGCGGCAAAATGAGCAAAAGCGAAAACCAGAACGCGACCTTATACCTTTCCGACAGCGATGAGTTGATCCGGAAAAAGATCATGAAGGCGAAGACGGATGGCGGGCCGACTGAGCCCAATACTCCCAAGCCGGATTATATAGAGAACATGTTTCTGCTGATGAAGCTCGCGAGCGAAGCCGATGTGATCGCTTCATTTGAAAAGGCATATAATGAATGCACTATCCGCTATGGCGATATGAAAAAGCAACTGGCGGAAGATATGGTGAAATTCATCTCCCCCATCCGCGAAAAAGCGGAAGCCATCCGTGAAGACAAAAAATACCTGAAAGAGGTGATGGAAAAAGGTGCCGCGAAGGCCCGTGCCAGCGCGCAGGCAACCATGACACTGGTACGTGAAGCAATGGGGCTCAATTATTACTAATATTTCCCTGTTCATTGCAAAAACATCAGATAAATCAATACTTTTAGTAACGACGGATTCGCGAACATTCGCGATAATTCGCGTCAACATTCGCGTTTATGGCTAAGACAAAGAAACCAAAGCATATAGCAGTAGCAGGAAATATCGGTGCAGGAAAGACGACTCTTACGGAAATGCTGAGCAAGCACTACAAATGGATCCCCAACTTTGAAGACGTGGACCACAATCCATACCTCATGGATTTTTATGAGGATATGCCCCGCTGGAGCTTCAACCTCCAGATCTACTTCCTGAACAGCCGCCTTCAACAGCTCGTGGATATCCAGAAAGGAACCGAGACCGTGATCCAGGACAGGACCATTTACGAAGATGCCAACATCTTTGCCCCCAACCTCCATGAAATGGGATTGATGAGCAAACGGGATTTTGATAACTACTTTAATTTCTTCCAGACATTGAAAGCTCTCGTGCAGCCTCCCGATCTGCTGATCTATCTTAATGCTTCTGTACCCACGCTTGTCGGACAGATCCAGAAAAGAGGACGCGAGTACGAAGAAAACATCCGTCTCGATTATCTCAAACGCCTGAACGAATACTACAACAAATGGATCGGCAGCTATACCGAAGGCCCCTTGCTCGTTGTCGATGTTGATAAGAACAAGTTTGCTGAAAAGGAAGAGGACTTCGGCGAGATCATCAGTAAAGTGGATGGACAGTTGTATGGACTGTTTTGAGGTGGTCGATGTTGGATGTTCGATGGTCGATGTTCGATATCGGCGATCGCTTTTATCTAAAATAAAACTAGCAGCTTGCGTATTCCGGTTACTGGTCATCGATCATCTACCATCGATCATCCAAAAAAAGACGATAGCCGCATTGCTGCAGCTATCATCAGGGATTCTCCGTTTATTATAATCAAGGTTGAGTGGCGGAGAATGTTGTAGAATAACCATCTGCAGCATTGTCTCCGAACACGAGTTTTCCATTGGGGTTTTCCAGCAAAACATACATATCTGTTTCCAGGATCGGCAGTTTTGGTGTGAAAACAAATCTGACCTTTTCACCGTAAATGGAAGCGAAATTTGAAATGATCGTATACGTTCCGCCTACGGCTTCACCGGTCTGCTTGTTCGTGCACGCATATTTGCCATCATTCTTTAGCGTAAGCACTGAGTTCTGTTGAATAGTGGTCAGTGGTATCGATCCGCCACCGGTACCGCCGTTGCGGCTTACAATTTTCCAGTTGGCTTCGCTTGTTGGCGGCGGTACACATCCGCAATCTGTTCGTTTGGAGCAACCGGAAAAAATAAGACCCGCAAGGGCAAGATTTACAAAAAGGATCAAGGCTTTCATGTTCGAGTTGATTAATTAAAGGGTTTGACAATCCACCGGAACAAAACGTTGCCTGATCCTGGCAAACACCAGCCTAATAACCCGCAAAAGCTTCCAGTTCTTTCAGTTCGATCTTTATTTTTTCCAGCCACCCGGCCTGCTTCTCTTTATTGATCGAATGATTCGTTTCGCGGTCATACCTGTTCTGCATTTCCTCCTTTTCAGCCGTGATATCCTCATAAATCCTGCGCAGGTCAGTTTGATAATTTTTTTTGTCAAACTCGTACGCTTTGAGCTTTTTGTATAACCTGCGGGCAAAGATCTCCGCGATATCAAAATGTCCCTGCTCATGCGAAAGGATATAATCGTTCTTTGTCAATCCCCAGGATTTAGAACGGGAAAAACTACAGGTGATCACATATCCAAGCTTGCCATCTTTAAAATTATATTCCACACTAAGATAAGTCGCCGTAGAAGCTGCCGCTCCCGCATCGGGGTCTGCTTTTCCCTGATAATCCGCCCAGGTCAATGTCCGCCTGTCCTGCCACCTGATATGATCCGCATTCGCCTGCGCCATCAGCCACACCGGCATAAAAAACATTACCGCGATCAGCATTTTCTTCATGCAACATAAACGGCAGAACAGGGGTTTTGGTTTGGGGGGATAGCCAAAGTTTACTTAACAGTTTTGAGGTTCCGTTTCAGAAGTTTTAAAGGTTCCAGGGGCTCCAAAGGTTCCAGAAGTTCAAGAGGTTCCAGAAGTTCAAGAGGTTCCAGGGGTTCCAGAGGTTGCTACCGCAGGAGGCAATGATCAATACTTATGAATAGGCTGCTATCAGGAGGATGCTTAGGTTTATTCATTTCAAAAATATTATTCGCTTCGTCCCGCGGTAGCAACCTCTGGAACCTTTGGAACCCTTGGAACCTCCGGCATTTTTAAAACCTTCCTCCCACAAACAACATCCCCCGCCCGAACGAAACGAGCAGGGGATCTACAGCAAGCAATCGCAGAGTTCTAAAGTTTAGGCGCTGCCGCCAGTACTTCTGCTGACACACCGCCCTTATATTTTTCAAAGTTTTTTGTGAAGAGGTTAGCGAGGAACTGCGCCTTCTGATCATAGGCAGTTTTATCCTCCCATGTGCTGCGCGGATCGAGCACGGCTGATGGTACACCCGGACATTCGGTTGGGATGGCCATGCCAAACACAGGATGTTCCCTGAACTCCACATTATTCAGCTTTCCTTCCAGCGCCGCAGTGATCATTGCCCGGGTATAAGAAAGCTTCATCCGCTGCCCAACACCATAAGCGCCGCCTGTCCAGCCGGTATTGATCATCCAGACATTCACTTTGTGTTCCTGCATTTTCTGACCCAGCATTGCTGCATATTTACCGGGATGCAGTGGCAGGAATGGCGCTCCAAAGCACGCGCTGAATGTCGGCTTGGGTTCTGTAACACCGGCTTCTGTCCCCGCAACTTTTGCGGTATAGCCGGAGATGAACTGGTACATCGCCTGGCCCGGTGTAAGTCTGGAAACCGGAGGCAATACACCGAACGCATCACAGGTCAGGAAAAATATGTTTTTGGGTAAACCGCCGACCGCAGGCTCAAGGGAGTTGCTGATAAAATCAAGCGGGTAAGAAACGCGTGTATTTTCCGTGATACTGCCATCATCAAAATTGATCCGGTTCGTACCTGGAAAGAAACGAACATTCTCCACAAGCGCTCCGGGGCGAATGGCGCGGAAGATCTCAGGTTCTTTTTCTTCAGTAAGATTGATCGTTTTTGCATAACAACCGCCTTCGAAATTGAACACGCCGTCATTTGTCCACCCATGTTCATCATCACCGATCAGTTTGCGGGCGGGATCTGCACTCAGGGTTGTCTTGCCAGTTCCGCTCAGGCCAAAAAATACGGCGGTATCACCTTTCTCGCCGACGTTGGCGGAGCAGTGCATGCTCAGCACATTCTGTTCCTGCGGAAGTATATAATTCAGAATGGTAAAAATGCCTTTTTTCGTTTCACCGGTATAACCCGAACCGGCGATCAGGATCATTTTGTGTGCAAATGAAACGATCGAAGCATTATGCTGTCGAACGCCGCATTCTTGCGGATCAAGTTTTAATCCGGGTGCAGAGAGCACCGTCCAGTCAGCCGTGAAATCTTCCAGTTCCTCTTCCGTTGGGCGGATGAACATGTTGAATGAAAAAAGATTGTTCCATGGTTTTTCATTCACCACTCTTACGTTGATGCGATAGCGCGGGTCTGCGCATGCATGGCAGTCACGGACCCACAGTTCGTCCCGCTGGCTTAAGTAGTCAAGGATCTTTTTATGTATGATATCGAAATAGCGTGTCTCGATCGGTTGGTTGAATTCGTTCCAGTGTACAGTGTCAGCAGTGATCGAATCTTTGACAGTGAATTTGTCTTTTGGAGAGCGGCCGGTAAATTCACCGGTCCTGATCACCAGTGCGCCGGTATCATTCAGCACACCCTCGCCGATGCGCAAAGTGTCCTGCACTAATTCTTCCGGGGTGGATTGGTAGTGGATACGGTCTGTGTTCTTGAGACCCATTTTGAAAAGGTCTTTTGGCAAAGCAGTCGTTACAGAAATAGACATATAGGCAATCGAATTTAGTTAGGCAGCAAAAATACACTCAAAAAACCAGTAAATACAAACAGGTGTTAGTAGTACACGATGGATTATTTTTAGAAAAGGCGGCATATAATTGATTTTTTTTAATGGAAAACGTTTTCTTTAAAGGGAATTTAAAATAAACTGGTTGAGATTGGATTGTGATCATTTTTGGGTAAGGGGAAAGAAGAGGGACGACGGACCGCCGACCGCGGACCGCAGACGTTTCGTTGTGATCGGACATGCGGAACGGGATAGAACTGTTGATTCCGTTGGGAATTGACTAGCAGCGGACGACGGACGGCAGACCGCGGACCGCAGACGATTCGTTGTGATCGGAAATGCGGAACGGGATAGAACTGTTGATCCCTGTGTGGCTTGTTCAGCAAGAAACGACCGTCCGCGGTCGGCGGTCCGTGGTCCGTGGTCTCTCTCCGATTCATCGCGGTCGGCGGTCTGTGGTCCGTGGTCTCTCTCCGATTCATCGCGGTCTGCGGTCCGCCCTCTGCCCTCCGCGGTCCACCGTCTTCTCTTATCTTTGAAACACATATGAAACATCTCCCGCTCAATCCCGATATATTCGTTCAGAACCGCAAGCGTTTCGCGGACCGTATGGTGCCTAATTCTATTGCCATTTTTGTGAGCAATGATGAAACACCTACGAACGGGGACGCAACTTACCGGTTCAGGCAGAACAGCGATCTGTACTGGCTTTGCGGCATTACCCAGGAAGACACCATGGTCATTCTTTATCCGGACAATCCTGATCAGAAATACCGGGAAGTGCTGGTGCTTACGAGACCCAACGAACTGAAGGAAAAATGGGATGGTAAAAGATTGCGCGCAGCGGAAGGAAAATCCATCAGCGGCATGCCGGCGGTGATCTGGCTGGATACGCTTGAATCAGTCCTTCAGACCTGGGTGCACCAGGCGGATACGATCTATCTTGATACGAATGAGAACGACCGGAAATCGGTACTGCTTCGCACGAGGGACTACCGGTTTGTGGATGAGATGCGGAGCCGTTTCCCGCTTCACCAGTTTGACCGAGCAGCGAAGATCATGCGCGAATTGCGGGCGGTGAAGACTGCCGAAGAAGTGGGGGTGATCCAGCAAGCGATCGATATCACTGACCGGACGTTCAGAAGGGTCATGCAATTTATAAAACCGGGCGTGATGGAATATGAGATCGAGGCAGAGATCATGCATTCCTTTCTTAGCCAGCGCGCAACCGGCGAAGCTTATAGTTCGATCATTGCAAGCGGCGATCGTGCCCGCACGCTGCACTATATTTCCAATGACCAGGAATGTAAAGACGGAGAATTGATCCTGATGGATTTTGGAGCCGAATATGGTGGTTACAATGCGGACCTTACACGCACTATTCCTGTAAATGGCAAGTTCAGCAAACGGCAAAAAGAAGTGTATAATGCCTGCCTGCACCTGCACAACTACGCGAAAAGCCTGTTAAAACCCGGCGTTTCGCTGATCAATTACACCGAACAGGTAGGGGAGGAAGCGACAAAACAGTTTATAAAAATAGGCTTGCTCTCAGAAGCCGATGTAAAGAATGATGATGCGGACAACAAAGCCTTCCGGAAATATCTTTATCACGGCATTTCACACCATCTTGGTATAGACGTGCATGACCTGGGGCCTCGTGCCGAGCCGCTGAAGGCAGGAATGGTACTGACCGTTGAGCCTGGTATTTATATCGAAGAAGAACAAATGGGTATCCGCATCGAAAACAACGTATGGATCACACCAAACGGTAATCAGGACCTGATGAAAAATATTCCGATCACAGTGGAGGAGATTGAGGCGGCGATGAAGAATGGGCGGTGATCGATGGTCGATGTCCGATGGTGGATGTTCGATGGTCGATGACCGGTGACCAGCCTCGCAATCTACTGCTTTTAGATAAGAGCAATCGCCGATATCGAACATCGACCATCGGACATCGACCATCGGTCATCGACCATCGGACATCGACCATCCACCATCGAACACCAAATCACACGAGATTGTTTCAAATCCATTTATATCTTTACGATTCAAAACAATATCTTTTGAACATAAGGCCGTTTTATAGCACTAAACCGTTGCGGCTGACCGGATCTCTTAATATCTTTTGAACATGAAGCAAGTTCCCAACCTGTTTACCCTTTTAAACCTTGTCTTTGGCTGTGTCGCAATCGTATTTATCCTTCAGAACGGATTGATCGCCATTGATGGCCCGAATGGTACCCAATTGCTGGATATTCCCGAGAAGATCTGGTATGCCACCCTGTTCATCGCCCTCGCAGGTGTGGTAGATTTCCTTGATGGCTTTATGGCCAGGATCTTCAAAGTGGCTTCGCCAATGGGCAAGCAGCTGGATTCACTTGCGGATGTGGTGAGCTTTGGTGTGGCTCCGGGCATGATCCTTTACCAGATGCTGCGGTTGAGCTTTGCGCAGGGGCCTGACGGCGTCGATACGCCGATGATGTGGCCTGCCATCGCATTCATCTTGCCAGCCGCCGCTGCTTACCGCCTGGCAAAATTCAACCTGGATACCAAACAGACAGAAAATTTCAGAGGGGTACCGACCCCCGCGGTTGGCCTGGTGATCGCTTCATTGCCGGTGTTGTACTGGACCACGGACATGGAATGGGTTCGCACGATGCTGCTGAGCAAAGTTTTTATCATTACCCATATTATCGGATTGAGCGCCCTTATGGTGTCCAATATCCCGATTATGAGCTTCAAATTCAAGGATTTTAGCATTCAGCACAATATTCACCGGTACCTTGTACTGGCGATCGCTATTCTCAGCACCATTTTTTTGGGCTGGTTGGCTGCTCCAATCACTTTCATCGCCTACGTTCTTGTATCTTTGCTGTTCATAAAAAAATTATCATGACATATACGGTGCAGATCAAAGTAATGCCCCTGAAAGAATTGTTGGATCCTCAAGGCAAGGCCGTAATGGGCGGCTTGCAGAATCTCGGCCTGAGCGGCGTTGAAGATGTACGCGTTGGAAAGAACATAACCCTGCGTGTAAATGCTGATTCTCCTGAGAAAGCAAAAGCTGTTGCAGAAGAAGCCAGCAAAAAACTGCTGTCCAACCAAGTGATGGAATATTTCGAGATCACCGTCAATTAAAAAGTCAAAATTAAAAAGTCAAAAGTAAAAAAACGAGTCTCCTAGTATTGTAGAGAGATCAACTTAATGGTATTTTTTAATTTTTACTTTTTACTTTATTACGCCAATCAGCTTTAATGCTCTACCTGGTCCCCACTCCAATCGGTAATC
This sequence comes from Citrobacter freundii, assembly GCA_003243445.1. Taxonomy (GTDB): domain Bacteria; phylum Bacteroidota; class Bacteroidia; order Chitinophagales; family Chitinophagaceae; genus Terrimonas_A. The sequence goes on along the minus strand of QFQQ01000021.1, from coordinate 96,350 downwards.
TGAAGGACATCACGCTCCGCGCGCTCGAGGTATTAAAGGAAGTGGACCTGATACTTGCTGAAGACACGCGTAATACATCGCACCTCCTCAATCACTACCAGATCACCAAACCGCTTTCTCCGTATCACCAGCATAATGAACATAAGGTATTGCATCATCTCGTAAGCCAGTTGCTGGAAGGAAAAAAGATGGCTGTTGTGACAGACGCCGGAACGCCCGGTATTTCCGACCCTGCATTTTTGCTGGTAAGAGAATGCGTTAAGACCGGTGTAAAAGTGGAATGTCTTCCCGGTGCAACCGCATTTGTGCCTGCACTGGTAAATAGTGGTATACCTACAAACCGTTTCGTATTCGAAGGATTTCTTCCTCTCAAAAAGGGCCGTCAGACTTTATTAAAACAACTGGCGGAAGAAGAACGGACGATGATCTTCTATGAATCTCCCATGCGCCTGGTAAAAACCCTGGAAGAGTTTATCACCTGGTTTGGAGCCGAAAGGCTGTGCAGCGTGAGCCGCGAACTCACCAAGATGTTTGAAGAAAACAAGCGCGGAACACTTACAGAACTGGCTGCATATTTCAGGGAGAAGACAGTAAAGGGTGAGATTGTAATAGTACTTGCGGGGAAAGAATAAGCAGCTTCAGAAATAGCCGTTTTAAGTTTTTGTATCGTTAAAAGTATTTGCCTTCGTGCCCATTCCACGATTTTGTACCGAAATTTGACCCTGCCTGAGATATCTGGTACAGTTTTTATTTTTCCGAAGGAAGAGAGTATTTACTTATTAATCATTACATCATGAAAAAGATCTTATTGACAGGAGTTGTTATCCTTTTATGCGCAGCAGCCATTCCGGCATTTTCCCAGATACGCAAGATCCCTAAAATTGTAGAAGAAAATTTTTCCAATCAATATAAGGGAGCTTCAGATATTGAATTCAAAGATCAGCTGGTAAGTGTAGATGTACACTTCAAGCTGGAGGGTGATACCATGACAGCGTCCTATTCAAATAAAGGTATCTGGAAAGAAACCCAGAAAAGATCAACTTTCGAAGAGTTTCCGCAGGAAGTACAGGACGGTTTCAAAAAAAGCCGTTATGCTGACCGCGAAATTGATGAAGCGACCACGATCTTTCTGCCCGGCGACGTCACCCAGTACAGGATCAAAGCAAAAAAGAATGGGGTAGAAAAAAAATATCTCTATTTCAATACCAAGGGCCGCCTGTTGCGTGAATCGATCACATTGTAAGACGACGGACCATGGAATGATCCTGTGTCCGGCATGCGGACAATGATCGTCCTTCACCAAACACAGCCCATCGCGGCTTCCGGAACTTAACACAAGGCTCCGGAGGCCGCGATGGCTTTTATGAATTTCTTTTTTATAGTAGGCCGCAAATCACGAATTTTATCACTTTAGGTCATCTCATAAACTGATTAGTAAATGAAAAAAATCACGCTCACCTTTCTTTACATTTCGATTGTTGCGATCGCGTTCGCACAGCCAGACCGCTGGCAGCAACGCGTAAAATACCTGATGGATGTGGATATGAACGTTCAGACCAATCAATTCACAGGTAAACAAAAACTGGAATACATCAATAACTCCCCAGATACACTCACCAAAGTGTTCTATCATCTTTACTTCAACGCATTTCAGCCCGGCAGCATGATGGATACCCGCAGCCGCAGGCAGGGAACCATTCCCACCGGAAGAGGCGCGGATTGGGATGATCGCGTGAAAGACCGCATCTATAACCTGAAACCGGAAGAGATCGGTTATCAGAAGATCCTTTCATTGAAAATGAATGGCCGCCCCCAGAAATATGAAGTGCTGGAAACGATCCTTGAGGTAAAACTGGATAAGCCGATCCTGCCGAAAACAAAAGTGGTGTTCGATATGGAGTTTGAAGGACAGGTTCCGCTCCAGATCCGCCGCAGTGGCCGTGATAATCCAACCACCAAAGTGCGTTACTCGATGAGCCAATGGTACCCGAAGATGTGCGAGTATGATTATGAAGGATGGCATCCTACGCCATATATCGCGCGTGAGTTCTATGGTGTATGGGGGGATTATGAGGTGAACATTACGATCGATAAAAACTATGTACTGGGTGGAACGGGCTATGTTCAGAATGGGAACCAGGTAGGGTTTGGCTATGAAGCAGAAGGTGCGAAGATCATGAAACCTGCGGGTGATAAACTGACCTGGAAATTCCTCGCTCCCAATGTGCATGATTTTATGTGGGCCGCAGATCCTGAATTCAAGCACATGACAAAGAAGATCAGAAATGATCTTACGCTTCATTTGCTGTATAAACAAAACGATCCCAAGGCAGCAACCTGGGAAAACATCCTGACCGATGCAGCCCGGGCCTTGCCTTACATCGAGAAAACATTCGGCCCTTACACTTACAAACAATACTCCTTCATCGAGGGAGGTGACGGCGGTATGGAATATCCAATGGCAACCCTGCTTGCAAGTGCCGGTGCATGGCTCCATGAATGGATGCACAACTGGTACCAGGGTATCATGGGAACCAACGAATCCCTGTATGCATGGATGGATGAAGGATTTACCAGTTATGCTTCAAGCAGGGTGCAAGCCTTTCTTGCTCCAAAACCTGGTTTTGCGCAGGAAGGTAACTACCGCGGCTATTTCTCGCTTGTAAAAAGCGGTAAAGAAGAGCCGTTGACGACACACGCGGATCATTTTAATACAAACAGTGCATACTCAGCTGCAGCTTATTCTAAAGGTGCGGTATTCCTGGAACAGCTTGGTTACATCGTAGGAGGGGAGACACGTGATAAGATCCTGCTGGAATATTATCGTCAATGGAGATTCAAACATCCGAACGCGGCTGACTTTATCCGTCTTTCAGAAAAAGTAAGCGATATGAAGCTCGACTGGTATAAAGAATACTGGGTGAATTCTATCAAGACGATCGACTATGCATTTGACAGTTTGTGGGAAGACCATGGTAAAACAAAAATCCGCATCAAGCGTGTGGGCATGATGCCGATGCCGATCGATCTGCAGTTAACGTTTAAAGATGGTTCCTCAGAAGTGCATTATATTCCCCTTGATCTCATGTATGGGGCAAAAGCTGCCGAGGATTCTATCCCGCGCACTGTATATCCTGCATGGCATTGGACAAGCGAAACCTATGTAGTTGAAAGCAATCACCGGTTGGCGGATATTACGCAGGCGGAGATTGATCCGTCGATGAGGATGGCGGATGTAGAGAGGCAGAATAATAAGATCAAGTTGCAATAAGAGGGAGAGAGAAAGGTTCCGAGTTCCAGAGGTTTCAGAGGTTCCAGAGGTTGCTGCCGCGAATTGAGTAGTGTTTATGAGTTCTTCTGATAGGAGATTCTTCTTAGACCGTTAAACGCTGCAATCTGCGGCAGCAACCTCTGGAACCTCTGGAACCTCTGGAACCTATAGAACCCTGCCCTTTTTGAATTTTCAAATTCGCAAAATTCGCACAAAAAGCAAAAGCCATTTCCCCCCGGAGGAAATGGCTTTTTACTTAGATTAGGTGCCCTCAGCGTCTTGCCCGCAAGTTTCTAAAAGATAGGTTTTCGGTTAATGGTAGAATTCTGTAAACTTCTTATAATACTACTATAACAAATCTACGCTCGAACTAATGCAAAAGAAATACCACATTCGTGGTATTTCAGGGGTAATTTATCGTCCAAAGTATTTATTTACTGCTTCTATCCTGTTGGTTACGTGAAGCTTCTCATAGATATGATACACATGTTTCCTCACGGTTTCGGGGCTGATGAACAGTTCTGCCGCGATTTCTTTATACATCAGTCCCTTGGATAGTTGCTCAAGAATTTCTCTTTCACGGGTTGACAGCTCGTCAAGGTCACTGTATTGCGTTGCGCTGCTTTTATTCTGGAAAGCGGCAACTACTTTTCTGGCGATCTGGCTGCTCATGGGAGCTCCGCCCTGGTATAATTCGCGGATGGCTTCCAGGAGGCGCGCTGGAGCAGTTTTCTTAAGAATATAACCACTTGCTCCTGCACTTAAAGCCTCAAATATCTTTTCATCTTCTTCATAAACCGTACACATCATGAAATTGGTAGCAGGCACTTGTTGCTTCAGTATTTTCACACAATCGATCCCGCTTTCCGTGCCACCCAGGTTGATGTCCATCAGCACTACATCCGGCTCCATCAGAGGAATCTCCGTGATGGCCTCCTCAGCGGTCCCCAATGTTCCAATACACTCATAACCCTCTGACATGCTGATGATCTCCTCCAGTGCATTTCTCAGATCCCGGTTATCGTCAACTATACAAACGGATATTTCCTTCATGAGACAAAATTGCGGGTAAATATTGAGGTGTACAATACCACTTAGAGGTAAGAATTTTATTGAAAACGGGGCTTGGTCTAACGTGCGTAATTGAAAACACTTAGTTGCAGGGAGCCCGCAGATCCCGCAGATAATTTTCTGATACCTGAAGATGCCTGTGTAAGCTGCAGGAGACCACTACGCCGCGCCATCAGCGCGGAACGTAGATAATGAATTTATCGTTGAAGAATTCCTCTTCAAACAGATCACTTACCGGCATCATGCGTGGCCGGGTGAGACTTTCCTGGATCTCTTTATGCAGATCGCCGCCCTTTAAACAGATCAGGCCCGGGCCGGCCATGCCTGCAGGATTCTGTGATTGTGTCCGCAGCAAAGGTTTGCTCCATCTCCACAGATCTTTCAATGGCGCTACCGCACGTGATACAACATAATCAAACTTCCTGTTCTTCACATCCTCAATACGGCTATGCTCTGTAGTTATATTCCTGATGCCCGCACCTTCGGCAACTGCTTCCACCACCTTCAGCTTTTTATTGATGCTGTCAACCAGGTGGAATTTCACTTCCGGAAAAAAGATGGCCAGCGGCACTCCCGGAAAACCGCCACCCGTTCCGAGGTCGACGATCTCCATGCCGGGCTGAAATTCAAAACTCGCCGCTATCGCCAGCGAATGCAGTATATGCCGCTCATAAAGACTCTCAATATCTTTTCTTGATATCACATTGATCTTCTCATTCCATTCCTGGTAGAGATCCTTCAAGCGCGAGAATTGCTCAAGCTGGGAAGGAGTAAAGTCGGAGAAGTATTTCAGGATGATTTCCACGGGGGAGTTTTAAAAGTTTGAGATGGTTCACGAGGGCCATTGGTTCCAGAAGTTCCAGGGGTTCCATAGGTTTCAGAGGTTTCTTCAATAGACGATCTTATTTCAGGTGTCAGGGATTGCAATCCGCGGCAGCAACCTCCGGAACTTCTGAAACCTATGAAACCTCTGGAACCTTGTGATCAGTTCCACTTCTTAGACGGCTTCCTCCACAACGCCGGTGCAAAGATCAGGTAATAAAAGAACATCCAGATATCCATCACCAGGTACCAGGGCCACAGATCTTTTTCATCCATCTTCTCCATGGCTTTATACAGGAACCAGCCCTGTAGCAAGAAGCGGATACCAAACACGCCGAGTACAAAACGCCAGTCAAAGAAGAAAAGTGACACCACGAAGGCAGGATAGAAAATGAACTGGGTAAAGAAATAAAGACCCAACAGGAACTTATGTTGTGGCTTATAGAACTTAGCGGTTGTATAATGCCTTGCTTTTTGCCTGACCCAACCCGACCAGGTTGTTTTAGGTATTGAACGTGTAACAGATTCCGGATCGATGATCACGGCCGTATTATGCTTTGTTGCCACCTTGTTGATGAACAGATCATCATCTCCGCTTGGGATATGATTGATCGATGCGAAACCTTTGTTGCGCAGGAACAATCCTTTCTTATAAGACAGATTCCGGCCCACACCCATATAAGGAACGCCGGCCAACGCATAGGAAAGATATTGCAAGGCTGTATGAAAAGTTTCGAAACGGATGAGTTTATTCAGGAAACCCGGTTTTTTATGGTAAGCGCCATAACCGAGCACGATCTCCGTGTTCTCGTCATAGGCTCCCTGCATCTTTTCGATCCAGTTCTCGCTTGCCGGAACGCAGTCGGCATCGGTCAGCAAGAGGATCTCATGTTTTGCTTCGCGGATCCCGATAGACAAAGGATACTTTTTCCCGGAGATAAGTTTAGCTTCCTGGGTCAGTTCAACAATGTTCAGGGACTTGAATGTCTTTTTCAGTTCTTCAAGGATGTATTTGGAATCATCCAACGAATTATCATTCACAGCCACTACTTCATATGTACTGCGGTAGGCCTGCACCAGTACACCCGGCAGGTTCCTGGCCAGGTTCTCATCCTCATCCCTCGCACAAATAATAACTGAAACCGGGTGTTGCTGAAAGTGGGTCCGGTCTTTTGGTTTATAAAACGCAATTCTGCTGAAAAACCAGCAATAGTAGAATAGTTGAACGGTCGTGACGGCGACGAAAAAGAAGAAAATCGTCTCTCCCCAGTTAATTAGTGGCATGGGTGCGAAGATAACGGGGATTTATTGGATTTTTTGGATCAGGGGGATAAACGGTTTGTTATTGGAAGAGGGATTTTTCTTTGTTCGTGAAGGTCTTTTTGGGGGGATATATGCGTTGGTTTGGAGTGTGGATTAAGGGATTTATTGGGAGTTGCGCTATTGGGATGGATCAGATCCCATATAATCTAATAATCCCTTTTTCATTTCTAAGACAATTGAATACAAAGCAACTTTCAACCCATCACGCAAAAAAATCCTCCTTCCCCAACGCCCCAGTCCTCCTAATCCCAAGAATCCAAGAAATCCCCGTAATAATCCAATAATCCCCTTTTCATTTCTAAGACAATTGAATACAAAGTAAATTTCAACCCATCTCGCAAAAAAATCCTCCTTCCCCAACACCCCAATCCTCCTAATCCCAAAAATCCAATAAATCCCCGTTATTTTTGCGCCCCTATGGCTGCACTACAATTCACCCTTCAACACACCGACGCGGGTTCAAAAGCAAGGGCGGGAAAGATTCTTACGGATCACGGAGAAATTGAGACACCGATCTTTATGCCGGTCGGAACCGTGGGAAGCGTGAAAGCGGTTTCGCAGCTGCAACTGGAGCAGGAAGTGAAAGCCCGCATCATCCTGGGGAATACCTACCATTTATACCTCAGACCCGGACTGGAAGTACTGGAAGCCGCAGGCGGCCTGCACCGCTTTAACGGCTGGAACCGGCCGATCCTGACGGACAGCGGTGGCTACCAGGTGTTTTCGCTCGCAGGTACCAGAAAGATCAGGGAAGAAGGCGTAACCTTCCAATCGCATATAGACGGATCCAAGCACCTTTTCAGCCCGGAGTACGTCATGGATATTCAGCGCGTGATCGGTGGTGATATCATCATGGCGTTTGACGAGTGCCCGCCGGGTGGCAGTGAATACGCCTACGCACGTAATTCAATGGAACTGACACACCGCTGGCTCGACCGTTGTTTTACACGGTTCACTTCCACAGAGGATAAATATGGTTACACCCAGAACCTGTTCCCGATCGTACAGGGCGGAACCTTCAAAGATCTGCGCCGGCAATCCTGTGAATATATCAGTTCAAAAGAAGCAACAGGAAATGCCATCGGCGGATTAAGCGTGGGCGAACCCGAGCCGGTGATGTATGAGATCTGCGATTGGTGTTGCGATCACCTGCCGCAGAACAAACCGCGATACCTGATGGGCGTTGGTACACCATGGAATATCCTGGAGTGTATCAGCATGGGCGTGGATATGTTTGATTGTGTAATGCCGACAAGAAATGGAAGAAATGCCATGTTGTTCACCACAAAGGGTGTGATCAACATTGACAATAAGAAATGGGAGCAGGATTTTTCTCCGATCGATGACGGCCTGGATTGTCATACCAGCAACTATTACAGCAAGGCCTATTTGCGTCACCTGATGAAATCAAAAGAGATCCTCGGATTAACGATAGCCAGTATTCATAATCTTGCATTTTACCTTTGGCTGGTTGGTGAAGCAAGAAAACATATCATTGCGGGAGATTTTGCTTCGTGGAAGAGGGAGAAGGTGGAGGTGTTTAAGACGAGGTTGTAAAAAGTCAAAAGTCAAAAGTAAAAAGTAAAAAATCCCCGCTAATAGAAGTGTTCCTGTGGTGGCTATTGTGTGCCCAGATCTTTTCCTGATGCCTGGTTGGCATAGATTCCCGCTGATCTCGCAGATTTTATCATTACTATTAATGAACAAATACTCTATCGTCAGTTCAGATTTCTATTGGATACGCAAATTTCGCAGATCGCTCTTGGATAGCAGACTGTTATCTGCGTGATCTGCGCATGCTAATATGGCGATTTCGCTTTCTCAGTCGTTATCTCAATAGCAGGCGTGATAAAATCTGCGAGATCAGCGGGAGCCTTACGCATTTCAATTGCTTAACAATTTGGGTACACGGTAGCTGTCGCGGGGGCTTTTTTACTTTTTACTTTTGACTTTTTACTTCTCAAAGTTTGTACAATCCATTTTTGATAGCAAACGTCACCAATCCGATCCGCGATTGCACATTCAATTTTTTCAGTAGTTCATCTCTGTATCCATCGATTGTTCTTGGACTGAGATTCATGCTCTCTGCAATTTCCTTATACGTCATTTCGGTGCAGGCCATTTGGAGAAATGCGATCTCTTTTTCGGACAATTGAGAAATGATGGATGTTTCTTTTACTGACTGGCTTCCTTCCTGCGTCACATAGTTCAGCATTTTGTTGCTGATCAGTTCGTTGATATAAAAACCTGTGTCGCGGATATTGTCAAGGGCTTGTTTGAATACGGCGGGTTTGCTGTCTTTTAAAATATAACCTCTTGCACCCTTTTTCAGCATGCTGATGATAATGGAATCATTATCCATTACGCTTAGCACCAGCACTTTTACAGACGGAAGATGTTGTTTGATCCAGTCTGCCGTTTCAAATCCATTCATTTCGGGCATGGTGATATCAAGCAACACGAGGTCCGGCGGGGGGTAATGCTGTAGCTGTGCGATGAATTCTTTTCCATTGTCGGCTTCGAATAACACATCATAGCCATCGAATGAGCGGACGAGTGAAGCGAGGCCGTTTCTCAGCAGGGTGTGATCGTCTACCAATGCGATCTGGACATTGTTTTTATTCATTTGGATCTAGCTTAACGGAAATTGTAATGGTGGTACCTTTTCCAGGTTCGCTATCAATCGCAAGGTCAGCAGCGATCATCCTGGCCCGGTTCTCTAAATTACGCAATCCGGCACCAGCGGAAATTTTTTCTTTGCTGAATCCTTTGCCATTGTCTTTTAATGAGATCTGCAGGCGTTCTTTATCTTTTGATACACTCAGTTCGATCCGGTTTGCACCGGCATGTTTGATGATATTGTTGACGATCTCCTGGATCATCCGGAAAAGGATGATCGGTTTGTCATTGCCAAGTGTCGGTGGGTTTTCTGAAATAAAAAGACGGGTATTGTATTTACCGCTTTTCTCCAGGTCCCGCAATAACTTTTGTGTTGGCTCAAGCCAACCCTTTTTGCGCATCAGGTCTGCATCGAGCGAATGGCTGAGGTTACGCAGGTCGGTGATCGCTTTTTCCATCAGTTCATCCACCAGGTTGATCTTGGGATTTTCTGCCGGCTCGGCCATTGTGTTCAGGTTGATCCTGGCAAGGCTCAATACCTGTCCAATATTATCATGAATCTCCCGGCTGATGTCGGCAAAGGTCTGTTCCTGTATTTCAAGTTTTGATTGCAGTAATGTTTGTTCAAACTGAACAGCCATGTGTTGTTTTTCGAGAATAAGATTGTTTTTTCTTTTCAGATAGATCCGGAAAAGAAAAAACACAGCAATGATCAGCAATAGCACAAATACACTCGCTGAAATGATGGATAAGATAAGGTCTAATTTTTCTTTTTGCATAGATAAAAGGCGTAGGTGAAACAACTATACATAAAAACGCTCATTAATTGTGGAATGGATTGGTATAGCTTGGTGCCGAAAACAAAGGCTGAGTTTTTAAGCAGGTGTTTGTAAAACGCAAATGAGATGTTCACTACGGGATAAAATGCGATCATTCCCATGCTGATCACAACTACTGGAAGCCATTTTTTTTCTTCTTCGCTGTTATCAAGATTGAAGTAGTTGAACAGGAAGAAAATGGCGCAACAGGTAATAGTAAATCCGCTGGCGAGTGACAGATAGCTATTATAAACGGTAATTGGATTAATAAAGATAAAGGTGGTGAACGTTACAAGAAGATAGACTGCGAATATCCAACCGATAAGCTTTTTGACAGGTGCATTAATGCTGAGATGATAAAAGGTGGCTGCAAATGCCGTAGTGCAAACCGGGCGGTAAATATTATAGTAGATGCCCGTTGAGGTCAGCACATTCATTTCTGTAAGGATCAGCAGGCCATACTCCTGTATGGTAACCCACCACAGGTATGGTACAAATAAAAACAGCTGCCTGCTTTTAAGGCTACGCCATAAAGCTGTTGCAGTAATGGTGCTGATGAGCAGGCAGCTGTAGTAAAGCAGTTCGAGGATCACAGGCGATTAAGGCATTAGTTTGCCATCATTGTAAGGATTCACCGGGTTGCCTCCGCCTGGCGCGGGAGATGTTGTTCCCTCGTCTTCATTACCAAAATCAGGTTCCACAGACTCTGGTGCCAGGGTGGCGTCGGTACTTCTTGCTGGTTCGCCGTCTTTGTAGGGCCACAATATAACAGTGGTGCGACCGGCTTTTACATCTGCGGAAGGATAATCACCCATAAAAATCCTGATCTCATCAGCGATTGGGGTCATTTTGTTGAGCCATTCCATCAGCTCAGTAAGGCTGAAACAGACAGATTGAGTTTGGGTTTTCATGTCCACCCCCAGGTTTTGCATGTAACTACTGTAGGTTCTGACCATTAGGCTGGCCTGCGATACGGGAATTGGTTGGTTAGGCATAAGTAGAAGAATTTAGTGATTTGTTCAGCCAAGATATAACATGAATATTGAATTGCAATGAATTGATTATGAGGAGGGTGAATAAACGGGGCCGTATACCGTGAAAACACGGGTACAAAAAAGGGTGTAAGCGCTCTTGACTATCAACTCCGCATATTGAAACTTTGTGATCAGTCCCAGTAGTTCCATTAACCATCAGACCTTATTCTATTTTTCGCTTTTTTTTGAGGACTAATTCCGGACAACCTGACCTGTCGTTTGTTGCATGAACAAGCGACAGGTTTTTTTTGGGGCTAAGAGGAGAAGGAGGGAAAGGGAAAAGGGGAAAAGGGATATTCTGGTTTATGTGTTCCCTTTTTAGGCTGTCTTGTGCAGGCTCTTTGTAGTCTTTTAACTCTTGCAACTCATTATTTACTCCGAAATTCACTTACTTCGCAGCCTGATTTAACTCATTAAATCTAAACCCTTTTACCCTTTTCACCCTTTTAAACCCTTTGCTTGGGCAAGCTCGACTGGTACATACTGAAAAAATTCCTGGTTACTTTTTTCTTCTGCATGATGTTGTTCCTTGTGGTGGCAGTTGCGGTAGATACCAGCGAGAAGACGGATGATTTCGTGAAAAGCGGACTGACCAGCTCGCAGATCATTACGCAGTATTATTTTGGATTCGTTCCGCATATATGGGGGCTGCTGTTCCCGTTGTTCGTATTCATTGCCGTGATCTTTTTTACCAGCAAAATGGCGACCCGTTCGGAGATCATTGCGATCCTGGCAAGCGGTACCAGTTATAACCGCATGCTGAGGCCTTACCTGGTCGGCGGGCTTTTCCTGGCTACCATCTTATGGTTTGGCAATCGTTACCTGATCCCGCGTGCCAATGCGATCATGAGCGAATTCAAGACCACGTATATCGATCGCGGCGATCCGACAAAGAATCAACAGAACAGCAGTTGCTACAATTGCTATTATCGCCGGATCGACCAGAATACTTATGTTGGTATCAAGAATTATGATACGGCCAGTAAATCTGCACAGGGCTTTTTTCTTGAGCGGGTGAAGGATAACAAAGTCATTTATAATATCCGTTCCAATTTTCTTCAATGGGATGTAAAGGATAAAAAGTGGAAGCTGCAGAATGCGGTGGAACGCACGGTGGACAGCCTGGGTGAACGCACGACACAGCATGCTTCATTGACGCTTAATATCAGCCTGAAACCACACGAACTCCGAAAGGATGATTACCTGAAAGATAAACTGCCGACGCCTGAACTGATCAGCTTTATCCAACAGGAAAAACTGCGCGGTACCGAAGGACTCAGTGCGCTTGAGGTGGAGCGATACCGGCGAACGGCGACCCCGGCAGCCGTGTTACTGTTAACCATCATCGGCGTAGTCATTGCCAGCCGCAAGACCCGTGGCGGCAGCGGTATGCACCTTGCCATCGGCATCGTTACCGGCGCTCTTTTCATTCTCTCCGATCGTTTCTCCACCGTATTCGCCACCAAGAGCGATCTGCACCCATTGCTGGCCGCGTGGATCCCGAATATTGCGTTTTCGGTGGTGGCGTATTTTATGTATAGGAGGGCACCGAAGTAGAGGCGATGTTCGATGCTGGATGGTCGATGGTCGGGCTCCGCGGCCAGACATAGTTTTTTGACAAATAAGCCCTCTGGTTTTTAGAAGGCTTATTTGTCGGTATTCTTTCCCAGCTGCGAAGCCGGACCATCGACCATCCAACGTCGAACATCGATATTAGAACGGCATTAGCGAGATGATGCCCTTTATGTTAAATGCCCAACATTATTCCCCAAAATGTTTGTTCTGGCAACGGTCATTGAGTACCTTTAGCACTTAATAATTTACTGATTTTTAAACGATCTGTCATGGGAGTAATTAAAGATAGGTTCAAAGCAAAAGCTGATCAGCTGGGTACAGAAATCAAAGATTTGCTCAAAGAACACGGCAATAAAGTGATCGGGGAAGTGCAGTTATCGCAGATATACCAGGGTATGCGCGGGATGACGGGATTGGTGTCGGAAACGTCTTTGCTGGATGCACAGGAAGGAATTCGCTTCAGAGGTTATTCGATTCCTGAATTGAGAGAAAAACTGCCTAAAGCACCAGGCGGCTCAGAGCCATTGCCTGAGGGATTATTTTACCTGATGTTGATCGGTGAACTGCCGACGGAAGAAGATGTTCATCATGTAACCGCTGTTCTTCAGCGCCGCAGTCATGTTCCCAATCACGTATTTCATACCATCGAAGCATTGCCATTGAATACACACCCGATGACGCAGTTTGTTGTGGGTGTAATGGCGCTGCAGACGGAAAGCCAGTTCGCCAAAAAATATGCACAGGGCTTAAGCAAAAAAGATTACTGGGAAGCGGTGTTTGATGATTCAATGGACCTGATCGCAAGGCTTCCACGCGTTGCTGCATATATCTATCGCCGAAAATATAAATTCGGAGATCATATCCAGCCAAATGGCTTGCTCGACTGGTCAGGCAACTTTGCACACATGCTCGGTTTTGAAGATGAAAAATTCAAAGAGCTGATGCGCTTATACATGACCATCCATGCGGATCATGAAGGTGGTAATGTTTCCGCACATGCCACACACCTTGTTGGTTCTGCGCTCAGCGATCCTTATCTCAGCTTTGCAGCCGGTATGAATGGTCTCGCTGGTCCGTTGCATGGTCTCGCAAACCAGGAAGTGGTGAAATGGATCTTTGAAATGCAGGAAGAGCTGAAAACAGATTCTCCAACAAAAGAGCAGATCGAAGAATACGTGAAGAAAACATTAAGTGCGGGTAAAGTTGTTCCGGGTTATGGTCACGCTGTGTTGCGTAAAACGGACCCGCGCTTTACTGCACAGATGGAATTTGGTAAAAAGCATATGCCGGATGACAAACTGGTGAATACCGTTTGGAATATTTATGAAGCGGTTCCACCGATCCTTCAATCGCTCGGCAAGATCAAGAATCCATGGCCGAATGTTGATGCGCACAGTGGATCACTGCTGGTGCATTTCGGCATGAAAGAATATGAATACTACACGGTGTTATTCGGTGTAAGCCGCGCCCTGGGCGTTCTCGCCAGCCTCTGCTGGGATCGTGCCCTCGGTTTCGCCATCGAAAGACCAAAATCTGTTACCACAGACCTGGTCAAAAAATGGCTCAAAGGCGAAGAACAGATTTGGGGAGAATAAGCCCCAGTTGAGATGATATTGGAACCCTGGCCGTGCAGCGAGCCGGGGTTTTTCTTTTATTCGATCGATGGCCGATGACCGATGGTCGATGGCCGAAGGCGTGCTGTTCGTAATGCTCTTAAAACCAGTCACTCCCTCTCAATGGAATATTTTTGAAAGTTTAGTGGTATGTCATAGCACGCCACCGGCCATCGACCATCGGTCATCGGCCATCGGTTCTGGTATGGTTTTTTATAAGTTAACTGCGAATGACATTCATTCCTTAACTCTTAAAAAAAGTATTATGAATACCAAAAGCAAAGTTCTGTTAGGTATCCTGGGAGCTGCGGCTGCCGGTGTAGTTATTGGTTTGCTGATTGCTCCTGAGAAAGGAAGCGATACACGTAAGAAGATCAAAAATACAGCAGGTGATTGGGCAGATAACATCAGTGGCCTTTGGAATAAAGGCAAAAGAATGGCGGAAGATGGAATTGAAGAAGCTCGTCACAAAGGCCGTCAGGCTAAAAATGCTGCTGAAGAAAAAGTAAGCAATCTGAAAGAAAATTTCAGCTAACATCAAGCAGGCAGGCGAAGGAGTTCCCGTACGAGCTTTTTCGCCTGTCCGCTTTTTTGCATTTCGAACCCAAACGCTATAACCGATGGAAGATCTTAAGGAAAAGACAGCAGACCTCGTTGACCACGTAGAAGATATTGCCGACACCTTTTACAGGCTTACTATAATCAATGTTACGCAAAAGGCTACCAATGTTGCATCAGGTGCCATCACTATGATCGTGATCTCCGTGATAGGATTATTCATTTTATTATTCCTGGGTGTATCATTATCATTCTGGCTTGGTGATCTGATCGGAAGCCGCTCCGGTGGTTTCTTGTTGGGCAGTGCATCTTTCCTTTTATTGTTGCTGGTATTGCTTGCACTGCGTAAGAAGATCGTTTTTCCTATTATCCGTAATCTTATCCTCAGCAAAGTATATGACTAATAAGCCTATCATCCGCACGTATGATGACCTGCTCAATGAAAAAGCACGTCTTAAAGAATTGCTGCAGGCACAAAAACAGCTGATCAGAGCCGATGTTGAAGAGATCAAGCTCGAGTTTCAACCCGTGAAGAATGCGATCGGTGTGATCGGCAAATTCACCACACGTGATAAGAGCAATCCATTGCTCACCACTGCCACGGAAACGGTCATTGATCTTGTTGTCAGAAAACTGATCCTGTCCCGTTCGGGCTGGCTGACCAAGATGGTGGTGCCCTTCCTGATGAAAAATGTTTCCTCCCACCTGGTCAACGAAAACCAGGGAGCGATATTCTCCAAACTGTTTTCCCTTTTCTCCAAAAAGAAAAAGCACGGTGAACCCGACATCGACGAAGACGAAGAAGAGTACGATGACGTTCCCGTTGAACCTTCCCGTGCGCGCCAGAACGGCCAATTCGAGCCGGAAGAGCCGGTTGAAGAAAAAGCGATCTGAGTTGGGTTTTGCTGGGCGTAAAGTGTTTAAAATCCCTATTTTTGCGTCCCCTCGGGGAATTAGCTCAGTTGGCTAGAGCGCTTGCATGGCATGCAAGAGGTCACCGGTTCGACTCCGGTATTCTCCACGAAGTGTCCGCTGAGCGTTAGCGAAGGGGAAAGAAGTAAAAAGTCAAAAGTAAAAATTCAAAAAGGGTTTTTGCTGTTGGCTTTTTTCTTTTGCGGGGATGCATGGTATGCAATCTGCTTGCAGTTGTAAAGGAGATTGAATTGCTGGATAAGGCAAAGCGGGAAAGGGCACAAGCGAAGAGACTAGCCGCTGTAAAAGCAGCAGCAGCAGAAGAAGAGATGATAATTGTAAAACCGAAAATAAAAAGAAACAATAGGGGCTGGGGAAAAGCTGTTCAGTTGAACTCTTTTGTAAGGCGGGCCCCTGTAAAAAGCAATGTACTGCTGATAGTGCGTATTATATCCGGTGAATTCATGACAGCGGCCTATTGGGAAGATGCCATCAACTGCTTATAGATCGCGCATTCCTTCCCCACAATTAAAATTGTGGGCTAGCCGAGCCTCAAAATAACAGATCATTATTTTCATCGCGACACGCTTTGGATAATTTTCCGAATTCAGAATGTTCGTTTAGCCCACAATTTTAATTGTGGGGGAGGAATGCGCGATTGCGGTTGGAGCAACGGCGGAGGATGGGTTGGAGGAGTGGGAAAATTTAGTGGCGGATTGGATGCAAAAGATCCCGAAGAAGGAAAGGGACAACATGTAAATGGAAAAATGACTCTTACAGCTGAAATGCAGTAAAAGATCTAATAAGAAGCAAAAGTAAGCGGTAATGTCTCTAATGGTAATCAATCTGCGTCGCTTGTTTTGAAGGTGTTCATAGTAACCATCGTCTTTCTAATCTATAAAGAATCCAACTACTCTCAAGCGTTGTGCGTATGTCTCGGACTACGCACCGGTTTCGCAGAAGCCGTCCGCTTGCTGTCGTCAATCTCTCGCGGAACGCAAAATCATCTGAATTGGGCAGGCAAAAAATGAATGTATAAAAAAGCACCATGGGCTATGCTGGACTTGACAAACGAGTGTAACCGTTTGTTCCACCAACATAGAGAAATATCCCATTCTTACTATTTATCCACTATATCAACATTCACGGTTTAATCTATTAAATTCACCCTCTGAACCACCAAACCCACCACCATGAAAATCCCCGCCATAAAAGGGATCATCGACCGACGTGTACTGATCAACTTTACCGTCGATCCTGAAATAATTGAAAAGATCGTTCCGCATCCCTTCAAACCGAAAGTCTATAAAGGCAAGGCGATCGTTGGGATCTGCCTGATCAGGTTGAAACAGATCCGGCCAAAAGGACTTCCTGCCATGATCGGTATTTCATCTGAAAATGGTGCCCATCGGATTGCTGTTGAATGGACTGAAAACGGTGAAATAAAAGAAGGCGTTTTTATCCCGCGGCGTGATTCCTCTTCGTGGTTGAATCAACTGGCTGGTGGCCGGTTTTTCCCGGGAAAGCATTTCCGTGCAAAGTTTGATGTAAAAGAAGAAAACGGCCATTATCACATCGCTTTTGAAAGTTCAGACGGCACAAGCATTTCCATTGACGGAACTAAGGCTGAAACACTCGATCCCGATTCAATTTTTCAAAACCTGGAAGAAGCATCGAGGTTCTTTGAAGGCGGAGCAGTAGGCTACTCTCCTAACGGTGAGAGATTTGATGGAATCGAACTCAGAACTTTTAACTGGAAAGTAGAGCCGCTGGCTGTGACGGATGTTCATTCCAGTTTTTTTGCAAATGAAGATATATTTCCCAGAGATTCCGTAAAGTTCGATAACGCACTTTTAATGACAAGGATAAAACATGAATGGCATTCTGTTAAGCAGCAATGCTAAGATCAAGAATTGATCAAATTGATGAGATACTGCATAAGATAAGCAGGAAAGGGATGGACAGCTTGAGTAAAAAAGAGAGACATAAGCTTACGCAATACTCTAGGAAAAGATGAGCCAAATAATAACATCAATCGTACAAACTTACCGGCAGCTCAATTCGAGTACCTGGACGGAATGGGTATTCCGTTTGTTTTTTACATGGTCCTTCATCCATACCGGCGTTGTTATGCCCGGCGAGCATTACCCGGATACAAACTGGCTCCTGATACTGATCTCAATCTGGTGCTATTTTATGCGGTGGCGAGTGATTGCATTTATTCCTTTATTTTTCTGTGAGTTTATTCACAGTGTTCATGTAAGTCATTGAATTCGTTGCTGCGGCAATTCTGTTTTCATATATTACCCTGCCATTTTAGTCGTCCTATGTTTGTATTAGCAATGTTCGCCATCGTTTCATCGATACTGGTGTCGATCAATTTTATATCCTATATATTCTCGGGCAGTCTCGTGACCGGACCCCGGTTTTGGCGCATTATTCAGTTATGGACTGTTGCCTTCCTGCCGGTTAGCTTTCTATATGATATGGATATGTTTGAGGTAAATGATTGTTGTGGCAGTAGTGCTGTGTTTGCGCCGGGTCATTCTGCCGGAATTTATATCCTGATCTTTGTGTGTATGATCGCATTCATCATTGGCGTACTCCGGAAAAATATATTAACGCCGGGCAAAGAATTTCTTCTTAACCTTTTTTTGGTACTGGCGCTGATACTGAATATACTTTTTTGCGGGCATTTCGTTACTGCTCAGGAAGATCTTGCCTGGGTACTGTTCGGGAATGTGCCGATTGTTATGTTATTGCTGATCATGCTATCCGAGAATCAACAATTACTCAAAACTCATATCGAAGAGAACGAATACTCCAGCGATAGCCGGACCGGTAGGATTTGTGCTTTAATACTGAAGCAGAAAGGCATGCTGAAATACCCGGTACTAGTGGTGTTGCTGGTGCCAGTGTTGATCTTCCTTTCTTTATTCCTGTTGATTTTCGGGCAGAAGCCTGACAGTCTGATACGGGCGTTTACGGATACGTACAAACACGGACTTTCGCAGCTTGACTATATGTGTGATAATGTGGAATGTGGCGGACATTTTTTATGTTCCGTTGGTGCAAACGGGCATAAAAAGATCGTACATCCGGTCCGCTTCGGGGAGAGGGATGGTGGTAAGATCGTTTGTACCCGTCAATTGCTGGTTTCAAATGCGTTTGAGGAGTTGATGCAGGAGAGATTTCCACGCATACACAAAATCGTCAGACGAAATTATAACAAGGTCGGCGATATGATCCACCGGCATTACCACATCTTCAGCAATAAATTTGTATCCGATCTTGTGTATATATTGATGAAGCCGCTGGAATTGATATTCATAATAACGCTGTACATGTTCGACAGAAAGCCTGAGAACAGGATTGCAATGCAGTATTTGAAAAGTAAGGATAGGGAAAAGCTGATCGATCTGCGGAAAGGCAATACAAAAACTCTTTCATAGAGCAGAATATCAATCTTATAATAGACTTAAGGAAATTCGGTCGCATAGTTTTTAATATTTCAATCTAATATAGTCTAAATAGCGAGCGCCTACGCAATCCCACAAATACAAGCCAAGTTATAACCAGCTGAATTATTGCGTATTAGGATTTCGTTTTACGGTTCTGCACTAATTTTTTCTTCAAATCTAAACAAATAGACAGACTTGTCTGTTTATTTGTTTTACCTTGTGACCCCAATCCGGTCCCATTCAATCAATCAACATGAAGAAAGATTCAGCACTCAATAAAAATTCAGCAAAACTTCTCGCCTTCGGCCTTATTCCTTTATCGGGTTTTGCGCTGGACGTTTATATACCGTCACTTCCGGATATTGCGGAAAAGCTTCATTCTACGCCGGCCGCTATTCAACTGACCCTGTCGGTCTTCCTGATCAGCCTTGGGGTCTGGCAGCTTTTTATTGGAAGTATACTGGACAGTTTTGGAAGATATGTTCCGACAATTGCCGGACTTGCGTTGTTCAGTGCGGCGAGTTTTGTGATCGCGATGGCAGATAACCTCACGCTGATCTATATTATGCGGGCGATACAAGGTATAGCCGTTGCAACGACCATTGTGAGTAAGCGGGCCGTGTTTGTAGATCTTTATCATGGAGAGGAATTAAAACGGTACACGAGTATGTTCTCCGTTATCTGGGCTGCGGCTCCGATCATTGCTCCGTTTGTTGGTGGTTTTCTGCAGGTGCATTTTGGATGGCGTTCCAATTTCTATTTTCTGGGTGCGTTTGGCTTGATGTTCCTTGTGCTGGAATTATTGTTTGATGGTGAGACTTTACAAAAGAAACATCCGTTCAATTTAAAGGCCATCGCCGGTGCATATAAAACAATGATCAGCGCGAAGGATTTTTCTATGGGTATCATCATTCTTGGTGCTTGTTACACGATGATCATGGTATATGCAATGACCAGTCCGTTCCTGATCGAGAAAGTAATGGGTTACTCGCCTTCTGTTACGGGTAATGCTGCGCTTGTATCCGGGCTGGCGGTGATGGCTGGCGGACTGATCTCAAGAAAGATGATCGGGAAGCCGTTCTTTAAAAAAGTACTGGCTGCGGCGGTGTTGATGTCTTTGTCCGGACTGATCATTATGAGTATTGCTGCCAGTAATGCCAGTTTATATACATTGCTCGCTTACGTGGTAACGATACATCTGGGTGGCGGTTTTGTATTCAATTCGATGTTCTCCTACGTATTGACAAGATTTACCGATATGGGAGGAAAGGCGGGCGGTCTTGCCGGTGGCAGCTATATCATTATTACTTCCACCATCAGTCAGACTGTGGTGAGTATGTTCAATATCAAAACGCAGGTTGGGCTTGGTGTTTCTTATCTTGTGCTGATCATGTTGTTTTTTGTGATCTTTATTTCTACTAAATGGGTGGCGGCAAAAAGTAAGAGTAAACAATACAAGGAAGAAAATGTGAAAGTTGCGCAGCCTGCGATGGATTAACAGCATAAATGAGTGTTTGCTGAACCGTTAATAACAATGTAAAATGAAAAACAGCGCAGTAAGAGATCAGATCATGGATACAGCCTCCAGGTTGTTTTATGACCAGGGCTATAATAATACCGGCATCAACCAGATCATTGAAGAAGCGGGTATTGCAAAGGCATCGCTGTATCAGCATTTCAGATCAAAAGAAGATCTGCTGATGGAATACCTGGAAAGAGCGGGCATCCGGATGTATGACCGGCTGCTGGTGGCCAGTGAAAAACAGATTGAACCCAAAGATAAAATAGCCGCC
Organism: Citrobacter freundii; assembly: GCA_003243445.1. GTDB lineage: Bacteria > Bacteroidota > Bacteroidia > Chitinophagales > Chitinophagaceae > Terrimonas_A. The sequence continues at coordinate 75,480 of QFQQ01000021.1, read as the reverse complement.
ATATTTGATGAACTGGAATTGATGACGCAGCGTAAAGGATATAATGGTTGCCGTTTTCTGAATATCATTTCGGAGATCCCTTCTGGTAACGAGCGCGTAAAAGAGCAGGTGAAAGAACAGAAAGAAGGTGTCAGGGAATTATTTAAAGAAGTGGTGAAACCTCTGCGGAACGAGTCGTTGGGTGATGAATTATATCTGCTTTTTGAAGCGGTGCTTATCAGCAGTAAGGTGCATGGAGAATCGTGGCCGGTGGGTGTGGCGAAGAAGATGGCGGAGAAGTTGACTGAATATTAGATCGGGCTGTTTTGGTTGTATGTCTGGCGTATGGTTCCCGCAGATTGCGCAGATTTATCATTACTATTGTTAAAAAATCTTTTGGTGATTAGTTGTTCGCTTATGAGTGGATGCGCAGATCACGCAGATGATCCCAGCGGTACGGAGTTGATCCGCATGATCTGCGCATTCAAATAAAGTACTATTGCCTTATCCCAGGCAATATTTAATAATTGTAAAGCAAAATCTGCGGGAATCATACGCCGCAGCAAAGTAACGGAAATTGGCAATCCCAAAGATTCTCTTATTAGTACTCAATTTATTATCTCAGATACCTGTCAACTTACTAACACCGGCTAAGAACGAACCCGAACTTTTGTTATATTAGGTGACCATTTAACACTGCACCATGGCCACCGCTACGCAAACATCGTCTCCACCACCGACAACAGTATCCTCTTCACCCGATCCCAAAACGCCCTTCCAGCGGTTACTCAAATGGCTGAAAAAAATCCTGATCTGGTCATTGATCTTATATGCATTGAACTGGTCAGCAAAGAAACTGGGTTGGGAGAAATGGGAGGATTTTGATCAGTCTGCCCGGAAAATAACTGATGTGATGCTGGATAAATCAGTTGCCATCTCGCCAATGGTGCTGGTAAAAAACCTGCAGTCAAAACAGATGGTGGCGGTAAAGGACGATTCGTACCAGGCGCCCCCGTCCGGCTCGGCAGACAACTGGTTCTCGCGTTTGCAATTATTCAATACACCTACCAAATACCGCGAATTGTCATTCTGGGAAAAGATCAAGATCTGGGCGGGAAGTTTCTGGTTTAACCAAGACGGATCAGCAAACTGGTTTGGCCGTGTGACCCTCGCATTGGCATTACTACTGGCGGTGCAATTCACCTGGGACACGCCATTGGGTAAGCGGATCACCGGTAGTTACATCAGCGATCTTTATCTTGTCAATATATTTTCCGCATTGCTGACGATCAGTTTTTTGAGTTTACTGTTTTATTTTTTGGTGCATTTGTTCTTATGGGTCGCCGGTGCAATTGTAGCATTGTTTGCAAGCGTGGCTGCGGGAGGGGGATTTTTGAAGTTTGTGCTGGATGAAGTGAAGTCGGATGTGGTGGATGAATCGAAGAAGATAAGTAAGCTTTGATGATGGTCGATGTTCGATGGTGGATGGTCGATGTTCGATGGTGGATGGTCGATGGTCGATGGTGGATGGTCGATGGTCGATGGTCGATGGTCGATGGTCGATGGTCGATGGTCGATGGTCGATGGTCGATGGTCGATGTAGTTTTGGGAGACTGTAAGTTACGTTAAGTATTCTCCATTCCCAAAACTGATATTCGACCATCGACCATCGAACATCGGCCATTGGGAAAGTTTTTCAATTTAAATACAGAGTTCCAGTGCTTTTGAATGAAATCAAACCCGGTGCTTTTCTTGCAGAATACGTCCGCCTGTACCGGATCATTGATTTTCATTTTGGTGATGATATCGTGATACCTCCAAAACTATATACGCCAAGACCGGAGCATTGTCTTCAGTTCTACCCGCTGGATACAGAAACAGTAAATTATCCTACACAACAAAAATCGATCTCGAATATACGCTCAACATTGGTTGGGCAACATACGGTTTTGCAACACAGGCAGGTTGGGAAGAGGTTTCTAAGTATACAGGTCGTTTTTCAGCCCACGGCATTATTCCGTCTTACAGGTATGGATCTTTGCGAATTAGAGAATACATATGCAGATGCGAAAGATATTTTTGGTACGCAGACAGATATAGTGAATGAACAACTCTTTGAAGCGAAGTCCTATGCCGGAATGATAAGTGTGGTTGAACAGTTTTTAAAAACGCTTGTGAAGCAAAGCGGGAAGCATAAGATGCCCATCGATCTTGCTACCAATTTCATGTTGTATGAAGAGGAACGTTTCAATGTAGATACTTTTCTTCAGCACAGTTATCTTTCCCACAGGCAATTTGACCGCCTATTCAAAGAACGCGTGGGTGTTTCACCAAAGCTTTTTCTTCAGATCATCCGGTTTGATAAAGCCTTCCGTATGAAGAATCGTTTTCCTGATAGGGACTGGCTGACCATTGCACTTCATTGCGGATATCACGATTACCAGCATCTCGTAAAGGATTACAAAGCGTTCACTGGTTATACACCAAAGCAGTTCTTTGTGCTGGACAATAATGCGCCTGAACGCTCTTTTGGTGACGCAGAGATCTGATAAGAATGTCTTGTTTTTACCACTTATGCTCCACCGGTTCATGCGAAGTTTGTTTGCAAATAATCTATATGGAACGCAAACAGTTTCTTGCAATGGGGCTTGCAGCTCTTCCCTTGTATTCGTTCGCGCAGGCAATTGATCCTTCAAAACCATTTATTGTCCGCGCGGGGAAAGCCCGTTATGGTGAACCGATGTTCTATAAGGGCAAACATCCCAACAACATCGTGATCGCAAAAAAGGATACCAATAACGCCTTCAGCGTTTTTTCTTATACGGGTTATGATAAGACCGGGCCATCACTGCATCTGCATACGGACCAGGATGAGATGTTCTTTGTAACAGAAGGAAAATACAGGTTCAGGGTAGGAGAGGAAATGATGGAAGCCGAAGTGGGGGACACGATTTTTTTACCCAGAAACGTACAGCATTCATGGATACAGCTTACGGATAAAGGTTCTATGCTGTATGCTGTTCATCCTGCGGGAACCATGGAGGAATTTTTTATTGAAATGAGTAAGATGAGATCGGCGCCAACGGCAGAACAGGCAAAGGAAATTCATGCAAAGCATGGAATGAAATTATTGGGTCCGCCGATGACATTGTAGTGAGTTGAATAGTTTTGATCAGACCGTTTTGCCGCGTTTTTTATCAGGGGATTTAAAGCGATAACCTACTGTGAAGAACATGTTCCAGCTGAAGTGTTGCACGTTTTTTACCAGCAACCGGCTGCTCAGGTTATCTGCAACGCCGCAAACATACATGTAATAGTTGTCGCCATTATAGCCGGCGTTGAGCACACCTTTTACCTGTGTGACGGCGCGATAAGATGGAGAGCCAAGTGTGTTCTCTCTGAGCATGCCTGCGCCAAGATAACCCACGGGAGCGATCAGCCATTTTTTCTTAACGAAATTGTACGCATACCCGCCTTTGACGATAAAGGAAAGCCATTCGGGGTTGCTCGCAAGCAGATCATAGGTCTGTGGGTCGCGGATGAGCCCGCGCGAAGGATTAGGCCATTTTACTTTATCCCACATCGCCGTTGCGGTAATGATCGGTGAGCCGACCGAGCGCCGCTGGATCTCTGAGAATGCATTGGCTGCTTTGGGTGAATACCGTGTAGGATTGAAATAATACTGGACCTCCATTCCTGCGGTCAGAAATTTTATCCCCCGGAACTGGTCATAAGAATCCCGGCCCTGCTTCGGTACCAGCAATCCGTTGTAATAACCAAAAAATGGCTGATAGATGAACTTGCGATTTCCCAACCTGAGTTTGACCGCCCGGTATTTAAAGCTGGCTTGATTGTCCAGCTTTGTACCGGGTATGTTAAAGCTGTACTCAATATAAAACCATTTATAGCTTACATCCCCGCCCAGGTAGGCGCTGCTGTTCAGTCTTAGCTGATAATTGCTTTCTCTTGTATTATTGTCGCGGAACTTATAATGGGAGCTATATAAACCGGTATATGCTTCTACGTAATTGGTCTTTGCAAAAGGCTTGATATAGGTGGTATCTGCAGGGGGCGACTGCGCGACTATTTGTTGGGTGAGGCAATATGTGCAGATCAGTAAGATGAGATATCTGGGCATCACTCGGAGAGGCAATGTTAGTTATCAAATGTCCCTCCTTCGCTTCGCTACGGCGGGCACGGCCGATGGGTGTTTTATAGCACTATATCGGGATCCGTTTTTGTTGATTTTCAAAAATAATTCAGGTAAAAAGAACGATACGGACCTCAAAATATTACATTTTCTGTTGAGATCGACCAGCCGCCGGCATTTATTTCGGCTTCAAGATCGCCTTTGTCCCAGCCGCAATAGCCGAGGAAGAGCCTGAGGTCCTGCGTGTTCAGTGTGCCGTTATTGATATGTTTAATTGCTTCGTTAAAATTCCCGCCGAGGTAAACTTCGCCATCGATGTGTTTGCTTTCTTTGATAAGATCGGGCTGGTGGTGGATAAAATAAAGATGTTCCTGGTCAATGGGGCCACCTGTAAATAAAGGGAAGGGTTTGCTGTGTCTGAACTCTTCCAGCTCATTCAGGTTTCTTTCAAACCGCTTGTTCAGGATGAAACCGGTTTCGCCTTTTTCGTTGGATTCGACAACAAGGATAACGGCATTTCTGAAAATTGAATCGTCGTCGTCGTCCAGGCTGCGGAGTAGTTTTCCTGTGTACATGGCGGGTGTTTTGAGTGGTAAAGATAGGAAGAGACCACGGACTACAGACCGCCGACCGCTGACCGCCGACGGTCGTTGATTGAAGATCATTCAAAGAGTAACGTAACAACAATTTGCATAAATGAAGAACACCTAACTGAAAGGGAAGGTGTCCTCATTTTTATGATTTGTAGTGACATTATTTGTTTGAGCAACGTTTAATCAACGACCGTCGGCGGTCGGCGGTCAGCGGTCCGCGGTCATTCCCCATCCACCACACACCTGAACCCAATCGTCCCCGCTCTATCCAACCCCGGCGACATCAGTAAATATTTTCCATATTTATTCAACTCATACGCCTGCGGAAAATACCATCTTGATGTTTTTGCCTGGTAATAACTTCCGCCTTTGATCACTGCCGCGCGGGTATGTTCATCCTGGTATTCATCCGTCCATTGCCAGATATTACCTGTCAGGTCCATCACGCCAAAGGCGCTTGCGCCCTGCGGGAATGCATCTACCGCGGTTGGCATACGCATGGTGCGGTTGCTGTCTACAGGAGGACGGCGCGTGCTATCCGCTGCGCCCCATGGATAAAGGCGGCCATCCTTGCCCTGTGCCGCATATTGCCATTCCCATTCGTGTGGCAACCGTTTGCCGGCCCAGGCAGCATAAGCCCTTGCATCTTCAATGGACACCCAGGTGACAGGCAAGTTAGCCGTGCCTTCAGGGTAAGTGCCGTTGCTCCATGTCTTGAGGAAATTGTGATCATCCTTCGGATGATACCTGGTGGCATCGATGAATTTTTTGAACTGTTCATTTGTTACCGGAAAGCGATCGATATAAAAAGAAGGAATGTCCATTACATGCGTTTGTGACCGCGAGGCATGTTGCTCCCAGGGATGCTGAATGCCTAGGGCCGTTGGCAATTCTTTTCCTTCGATCATTACACCAATGGATTCAAATGAATAATCTTTTGCTGCGGGTATCTTAATCATTCCTTCGGGTGCTTTGGAGACCGTTTTTGTTTTTGACAGCGGAAATTGCTGCTGCGGAATTTCTTTCCATGTTGCATTGTAGCTATTCAATGGTTTTGCTGATGAAGCCGCCATGGCAGACAAGAATGCGTTAAAGGTTGTTGGTTCGCTGCCTTTTTGCATGATGACGACTGCACCATAACCCCTGGCTTCAATGGAAAGCTCAATCACCACGTTATTTCCGCTTCTTTTTGGATTGATCGTTTTTCCATTCCACAGATCATAATACACTTTCTGATCATTGAACGGAAGGCTGATCATTTCGCCCTTTACATCATGCAGACTATCCCTGTTTACAAAAGTATAGACAGTGGCAGATCTCCCCGGGAACACCGATGCATATACATTTGATTGCAGCAATGGCACATGCGGTATCCAGCCGGCCGACGACCATACATCCGGGAATTGCTGATAGATGGTTGTGATCCGGCGGATGGCTTCTGCATGTCTATCGGGAATCTGGTTCCAGATTCCCCAGATATTTTCCCAGGTGTTATAGCCAATGCCGTTAAAGAATGCATATTGCAGATCATCTGTTTTATCTGTTGCCCAACGATTGGTGATATGCACCTGGTGACGTGGCTCCAGCCATTTGTAAATACTCACACCGGGTTTGTGTTCGTAGTTCCAGAAATAGCCCCAGCTCATGGTGTTCCATTCGGCCATCTTCAACGTCTGCAGGCTGAGTTCGGGTTGTAATGCCAACACATGACCAAGACTATCGAATGCGTTCTTGTATTCTTCCGTTACGCCGAACATTGTATCGCCGTTTAACCCATCGGCGCCAATGTCTTTCATCGCTTTCACCAGTGCTGCCGCCATTGATGCGTCGAGCGGATGTGTGCCGTAATCCCAGATCATGATAGGGAAGAACACGCGTACATTTCTTTTATGGAACTGCGCGATCATTTCTTTCACACCCTTATAGCCACCCGGCATACCGGCGAGATAATCCAGTTGGTTGCGATCGTCGATCCCGATATTGGGATAGGTTGGCCAGATCAGTACAGCGTCGAGTCCGCCATAACGTTTACTTACGTCGTTCAGAAAACGATCAACGGTATATTGATTTTTTTGCGGGTCGAACAGATATCTGTCGTGGGACATGACCTGTGCATACGTGTATACATTTCTGGTCCATGCCAGTTCTTTCAGATCATACAGTCTTGTGGAGAATGAGAGTGTATCGCGGAGTTTAGTCCGCCAGTTGTTCATGCTGTCCAGCCAGGTTTGATGATTGGTGGTGGGGCCGGCGAACAGTTCGCGGAGTTGTCCTTGCGTCGGTTGGGAGGCGAGTTGAGGATTGGGTTTGCGTGGACCCATTTGAGCGGACAATCCAATGCTTAATATGAGGGCAAGCAATGTTAAATGATGCTTTTTCATACTGCTTAATTTAGTAGTTGCAAAATTTTGTCTGACAGGCGTAGTTTCCCGCAGATTTCGCAGATCTATTTTTACAAATAAGACGATGTCTTTGTGTATGTCTGTTTATAAATTCGATAGCGCAGATTACGCAGATCATTTCCTGCCGTCAGAAACTATTCTGCGTAATCTGCGCTATCGAATTTATGAGGTACAGAAGAATGAAGTCACTACCCCCGAAAAGAATGTCAGATCTGCGTAATCCTCCTTCGCCTCGCTACGGCGGACGAGTCTGCGGGAACTTACGCAGGTTTATTTCAACGACACCGAAGCCGGCTTATCTCCATACACCACATACTCATCCGCTTTCAGATCATAATTCGCATCAGGATTGGTGATTATTACTTTCACACTATGTTTTCCGGCAGGTAATCCCAATTTCCAGAACAGCTCATGTCTTCTCGAACGGAAAGCGGTTGGCAATTTTGCTGTCTCCACTTTTTGTCCATCGATATATAACTCACCTTCGAATGCTGTATCCTGGCCGCCTTCACGTTGTTTCTTTGCAACACGTCCGAGCAATGCAAAACCCGTTCCTTCAAATTCAAACGTAAAACCGTTCAGCTCTTTATTTCTTGCAGAAACTTTTGCCAGTGGATACACACCGGGAAAGCTTTCTTCAAAGCGGACTGTCTTTGGCGACTGTGTTTTGATCACGACATCATTGCCCTCTACATTACCTCCATTGCGTTTGATCATTTCAAGTGCATGTTTATAACTCAGTTCATACACTTTATTTAAAGAAATAGTGGTATAGCTGAAGTTCATATCCTCGATCTCTTTCAAACCAAGTTTCCATTTAGCAGGAATTTTATTGTAGCCAAGAATGGTTCCCAGCACTCCGCCTGCGGTGGATGGATTGCAATCCGCATCCTGGCCCGCACGGGTTGAAATGTCCAACGTAGTGGTATAATCGCCATTGCCATACAATAATCCCAGCACAACATAAGCGGCATTGATCTTTGCGTCGATATTGAAGGGGACGAATACGCCCTGTGGACAAACCATATCATTTGCCCATTTCTTTTGCAATTCAAACCAGGTGGAATGCCAGTCGGGATATTGCTTATGCCATTTGATCACATCAGCGATGCATTGATAGAACTCGCTTTTTGGCGGGATCGTTTTCAATGCTTCTTTCACCACATAAGAAACATCGGATGAGGTGAACGCAATACTGTACATCGCACCAACAAATACACCACCATACCAGCCATCGCCATAGTTCATGATATGACCGATCTTGTCATTCAGCTCAGACGCTGCATTGGGCATACCGGGATGCATCAGCCCGGAGTAGTCCGCTTCGATCTGGTAATCGATCGCATCGGCCTGCAGGTTGTGCTTTGGTTCACCGGAAGCAGGTGCTTTGATTCCCTGGAGAATGTTATAGCGTGCTGCCTGGTTGGCAAACCACAGATCATAACCTGCGCGGGCAAAGGAGTTGGCGAATGAATCAACCGGCGCGTCAAAACCGACGCGCTCCAGTATGTCAACGAATGTCAGATCCATGTAGATGTCATCATACAAACCCGGAGTTTCCGTCATTGTCTTTTTCAGATAACCATCATACCAGGTGAGTGGCTGATTCGCTTGTATGAATGTGCCGTTGTACCGGAACTCATACGGTCCACCGAATGTTACGCCGATCGTTTGCCCGGCCCAGCCGCCGCGGATCTTATCCTGCAGTGTTTCTTTGCTCATGCGGATGGTGCCGCCCGCGGGTTTGTTTTGTGCCTGTCCCAGCAATGCTCCGCAGATACATGCTGTTGTAAGAATTTGCCTGATCATTGAATAGATTTATGGATTAGTAACCTGGATTCTGTTTGAGATTTGGATTTACATTGAGCGCCTGTGTTGGCAGCGGATACAATTCATCTTTTGCCGTGCCCGCCGTTTTTTCAAACCATGGTTCATTCCATTTATTGAAACGGATCAGGTCCTGGCGACGGTGATATTCCCAGGCAAATTCACGGCCGAGCTCAGCGAGCAAGGCATCCATTGTTAACGTGGCTGTAGTAAAGTTGTGTGTGTTATCACCAAACGCGCGCGCTCTCACCTGGTTTACCAGGTCAACTGCGGTTTGATTGGCAACGCCGCCGTTCTTACGCATGATGGCTTCTGCTTTTGTAGTCAGGGCGTCTGCATAGCGGAATACCACCCAGTCATTGCTCATGCTTTCGTTATCCTTTAAACCGGCTTCGTATTCGTATTTTCTGAAACGTACACCATCATCCAGTAACGCCGGATCACTGGTGTTATACAGTGCTTTGATCTGCGGGCGGTAATTCAACTGTCTTGAAGCGGATAACATCAACGGTGCGCCGGATGCGCTGTATTGTGGTCCCACCAGCCAGCTCTTGATACGTTTGTCAGCTGCGTCATAAGAATTGTAAAAACTTTCCAGTGTGGCATAGCCATCCCAGGTGAAAGCGATCAACCCGAATGTTTGCTGGCTGAGCGTGTGTAAGGTCCAGCAATGGATCTGGAGGATATTGCCAGGTGTTCTTGTTTTATCATAGGGTACGACGAAGATGTTTTCTTTCGACCCCGTATTGTTGGAAGCGAAATTGGTAAAGTAGTCACCCGATAAGGAATAGCCGGGTGTATTGATCACAGCATCCGCAGCCGCGATCGCTTCGTCCCATTTAGGAGTGCCTTTCCATTTTTCTGCATTGAGATACAATTTGGAAAGCATCATATTGGCCATGGCCTTTGTGCAGGTACGGCCATAGTTGGCGGTTGTTGGCGCATCATCCAATTGACTGATGTTATCCGTGATCTCTTTTACCACAAAATCCCAAACCTGCGCTCTTGTGCTTTGTGATGGTAAGGTCACATCTTTAAAGTCTGTGGAGATCGGCACATTACCGAACCAATCCATCGCGCGATAATAAAAGAACGCACGCGCCATCTTCACTTCAGCAAAGATCTTTGGTTTGCTGGGGAAGTCAACGGAAGATTGCTCCAGCTGATACAGGATCTGGTTGCACATGGATATACCATCGAAACAGAAACTATAACCGCCATTCATCACCGAAAGATTCGGGTTGAACTGGTGACGGTGTAAAGCGATCCAGAGACCGTTATCATACCAAAGATTGGTTTCCCGGAATGGAATGATACATTCATCCGTTCCAACCAGGTCAAGACTGCCTGCGCCAAAGCGATCGGTGATCTTCCTGAGTTGGGCATAGATCCGTCCTACATTGGTCATCACTTCGGCTTCATTGCGGAAGAAGCCGTCTGCCGGAATGGAAGAATACACTTCCTCATCCAGCTTTGTGCAGGAAACGGCGCCGGCTGCAAAGGCAAGCAGGAGACTGAATCTTACAAGAATATTTTTCATATAGAAGCTTTTTTCGTTTTAATAAATCAGAATGATACGTTCACACCAACAGTGAAGGTGCGTGTGCGCGGATAATAATTGTATGCATCAATACCGGGAGAAAGACCCGCGAGGCTCATCTCGGGATCAACCCCTTTGTATTTTGTGATGGTCAGTAATTGCTGCCCTGTTGCATACACTCTTAATTTTTTGATCACGGAACTGCTGAAGCTGGTCGTATAACCAATCGAGATATTATCCAGTTTTACATAAGAAGCATCTTCTATAAACCGGGATGAATACTCTGCTTTTCCTTTATAACCCGGATAGTCGAGCGCACTCAGGAGAATGTTCTTGCCGCCGAGATAACCGAAGTTTTCATAATAAAGACGGTGAATGTTCAGCACATCATTGCCGAATGAACCGCGGAGGTTGAAAGATAGATCAAACTTCTTGTAAAAAACAGAATTGGCAAATGATAACTGGAATTTTGGATAAGCGTTACCGGCCACCTGACGGTCCGCTTCAGTGATCACGCCGTCTTTATTGGTATCGGTGTATTTGGGAAAACCGTTGGCATCAATACCTTCAAAGATCAATGTGGTGAAGTTGCCTACTGGCTGACCTTCCAGCACCTGGTGTGTCCATGTCTGTACATCTGCGCCGATATAACCTTGTTTCAGATCGGTGAGTTTGAAACCTGCATCATTATTGGAGAATGATACGAGCTTGTTGCGGTTGCGGCTGAAGAGCAAGGTGGTATTCCAGGTAAGATTGGATGTCTTAACGGGGATGGCGTTCAGCGTTACTTCGATACCACTGTTACGGATCGTGCCCACGTTTGTATATAGAGAATTATACAGGTTTGGAGGAACAGGAACTGAATATGTCCACAACAGATCTTTTGTATTGCGGATATAGTAATCGATACTACCTGACAATCTTCCACGATAGAAACCGAAATCAGTACCAATATTCAACTCCTCTTTTTTCTCCCAGCGCAGATCCGGGTTTGGATTGCTGGCAGGAGGATAGGTGTTTATCCAGTTGCCATTGTAGAGGAACCGGCCACCGACCGCAAGCAGCTGCAATGAACGATAGTTGCCGATATCCTGGTTACCTGTGATACCGAAACCTGCACGCAGTTTCAGGTCTGAAAGCCAGGAAACATTTTCCAGGAAAGGTTCGTTGTTCAATCTCCAGCCGAGGCTCACCGCAGGGAAATCACCCCATTTGTGGTTCGCACCAAATCTTGAAGAACCTTCATGACGGAGGGATACCTGCGCCATGTACTTTTCATCAAAGTTGTAGATCACGCGGCCAAAGAAAGCGATCAGTGTGTTGGATTCTTTGAAGCTGGACATGGTGGCCTGGCCGAGTGACAAAGCACTGCCTGCACCTATGTTGTTGTATTGATAAAGATCTACGTCAAAGTTGGCATTGGTCGCACCAAATGTTTCGTTCGTGCCATGCTGGTAGGAATAACCAACGATCGCCTGGATATCATGTTTGTTAAACCGTTTGCGATAATCGGTACTCAATTCAAGCAGGTTGTTATTTGTTGCGCCTGTAGCGATGGTTGCAGTACCGTTATTCCCGATACCGATCGGGTAATATCTTGACTGATACCTGGTGTTTTTAAACTGATCCCGCACCATTGATCCGAATGCCGAAACATTCCAGCCTTTCAGTAATGCATAGGTAAGTTTGGCGCTTCCGGTAAATGTTTTCTGTTTACCCTGGTTCACTTCTTCATTCAGCATGGCAACCGGGTTGTAGTACTGGAAGGGGCCTGTGTTACGGTAATATCCACCTGCCAGCGCGTTATTCGGATCATAGACTGGTTCAGTCGGATTGCGGCGGAATGCCTGCTGCATCACTTCCTGGTCGGTGAAATCACGGCTTGTTTCCGCGTACAAAAGATTATAGTTGATGGTTAGTTTGTTGTCGAATTCCTTTTGCGTCATGGAGACCTTTCCCTGCAGGCGGTTATTCGTGTTATCTTTTATGATGCCCTGTGAACCGCGGTAGTTAACGGCTGCGCGATAATTGAAATGTTCAGTACCGCCGGTGATCGCAAGATCATAGTAATGATCGATCGGTGTTTGAGTGATCTCTTTAAACCAATCGGTATTTGATTTGAAATCAAATTCTGCTTCGCGACCGGGATAAACCTGGTGGATAGCGGAGCGGAATTCGTCCGCGTTCAGGTTGCGCAGTTTTTTGGCAACGGTCTGGAACGAAACATACGAGGAAAATTCAATGCCATGCTGGCCGGCTTTACCTTTTTTGGTGGTGATGATAATCACGCCATTGGTACCGCGCGTACCATAGATCGCGGCAGCTGATCCGTCCTTTAATACGTCAATGGATTCGATCTCATCCACGTTCACGCTGTTGAGATCGCCGCCCAAAATTCCATCGATCACAAAGAGCGGGCCCTGACCACCGGAAAGCGTTGTCAGACCACGGAGCTGGATATCAAACCCGCCATTCACGTCACCGCCTGCAGGTCTTGCAATGTTCAGACCCGCAACGCGTCCCTGCAATAAACCAACAGGGCTGCCGATATTTCCCTTGTTGAAATCTGCAGGTTTCAATGTCGTGATGGCGCTTGTCACTTCTTTTTTGGTGGTGGTACCATAACCCACTACTACCACCTCTTCCAGTTTGTTGAAAGAGATGACCATTTGCTGATCAAGCGGCTGGCCGGTGAATGTGGCTTCTTTTGATTCAAAGCCAACGGCGGTGAATACGATCACTTCGCCGCTTTTGGCAGGTATGGAGTAATGTCCTTTTGCATCTGTGCTGGTGGAAAAGGAAGTCGTTTTGTTTTTTACGGTCACGTCGGCGATGGGCTCACCTTTTTCATTGGTGATCACGCCGGATGCGTTGGTAGTGTTCTGTGCATTGCTGAACAATGGCAGCAGCAATGCCATGCAGACCGAAAGAATGACCATCCTCATTGTGGATGTCAGTCTTGACAATGGAAGGTTCATAAGCAATCGTTTTTTAGAAGATGAAGAGTTTGTGATTTTTGTTTGTTGGTTTTAAAGTTTTAAGGTTTAAATGTTTAATGTTGGTGGAAGCGTCTGGACGATGGTAACGTTTAAACCTTTGAACTTTTAAACTTTTAACGCGCTATGCGCCTGATGCGATGATCAGGATCAGTCCGATGATAAAACAGGCAAACATTCCGGCAAGCAATCCACTTACTTTCCCTTTAGCGTGGCGGAATTCTTTCCATACCAATACTCCCCAGATAGCGGCAACCAGCGTTGCGCCCTGGCCCAGTCCGTAGGAAACTGCGGGGCCTGCTTTTCCTGCGGCCAGTAAATTGAGCAGGTTACCGGTGCCCCAGATTGCACCACCGAGCACGCCAACGAGATGGAGGGAAAATTTGCCGGAGAAATAATCTTTATAGGAAACAGGTGCACCTTCAAATGGCCTTCTCATCATGATCGTATTGAATAAGAGGTTACTGATGAGAATGCCGACGGCAAATACAACAGACGCTGTGTAGGGCGTCATTTTCAACGGCTCGGGTTCGGTGAAGTTGTTGAGATCCATCGCTACGGCAATAAAGCGATAGAAGAATGACATGAGTATGCCGGCGCCGATGGAAAGAAAAATTCCTTTCGCGCTTGCTTTGGATACACTGGCTGATGCTTTTTTATAGGCGACGGCATTCAATATGATGGCCGTCATGACCAGTGCAACACCGCCGAATAATAAAGTGGGTGTGCCTTTTTGTACGCCCATATAATTAATGATCACACCGAGCACCAGTGCGATACCAATACCAATAGGGAAGGCTACGGACATACCGGCGATGGCAATGGCAGCAGTGAGCAGGATGTTTGCAAGGTTGAAAACAATTCCACCGATCAATGCACTGCCGATATTGGATGTGCTGGCTTGTTGCAGGTCGGCAAGAAAGCTGCGGCCTGAACTTCCAAAGCTGCCTAGTGTGAATGCAGCAACGAGAGAGAATAATAAAATGCCGATCACATAATCCCAGTAAAATAATTCGAAACGCCATTTACCCGTGACGAGTTTCTGGGTGTTGGCCCAGCTGCCCCAGCAAAGCATGGTGATGAAGCAGCATACGATCGCTAATGAATAATTCTGAACAATAAACATGGCAAGCGGTTTTGGAGTTGATTGGGATAATGGCTTAATCGATGATCAGCTTTCCGGTGATCAGTTCGTTCCGGTAGGGGATGGATGATTGCGCACCGAGACGTGTAACAGAAATGGCGGCGGCTTCGCAGGCAAACTTCACGGCAGCGAGCAGTTCTTTTCCTTCCGATAAAGACACTGCCAATGCGCCATTGAATACATCACCGGCGGCAGTGGAGTCAACTGTTTGAACAGCATGTGCGGGAATAAGATGATGATCTTTACCGGTGTACACTACTGCACCAAGCGAACCCATGGTAATCACCACATTTTTTACACCCATCTGATGGATCTGCCTGGCTGCTTCTTTTGCTGTGTCAAGATCGGTCACTTCAATGCCGGAAAGCATGGATGCTTCTGTACGGTTTGGCGTGATGATGTCCACGTGTTCGAGTAATTCTTTGGGAAGTGCAGTGGCGGGTGCCGGATTGAGAATGACTTTGATGTCCTTTTCACTGGCATAACGCACGAGGAAGAGTACGGTTTCCAGTGGGATCTCCAGTTGCATCAGGATGATGCTGGATGCGTTGATATCGGCAAGCGCGGCTTCCATATCAGGAGGAAGCAATGATGCGTTGGCACCGGGTGCTACAACGATGCTGTTCTCACCTTCCTGGTCAACGGTGATGAGTGCTACACCGGATGGCAGTTCATCATCGGAAAGAATGTAGCGTGTGTCGATCCCTTCTTCATCAAATAGCTGGAAAGATTGTTTACCAAAAACATCATTCCCCATTTTGGATATAAAGATCACTTCGCCTCCAAGCCTTGCCACGGCAACGGCCTGGTTCGCGCCTTTACCGCCAGGGTTCATAAAAAACGACCCGCCAAGTACGGTCTCTCCGTGAGCGGGGATATGACTGGTCTTTACGACCATGTCCATGTTGGTACTGCCAACGACAATAATCTTCTTTGATTTCATATGCAAGTGTTTTGGCTCGTTATGCCGATGAACCAAAAATAAATGGACGGGTGACCGGAAAAGAGCCTATTTTTAGAAAAAGATAGAATCCTGGAAGATTGATTTTTAAAAAATGATCTCATTAATCAATTGAAATAAAGGATTTTGTACTTAACCAGATTGCGAAATCAGCCAATTCCCACCAGCATGACGAACAGTGCAACAATCATCCGCCTGATCAATTCACTGTCTGCTTCAGAGAAGCGTCATTTCAGATTGACCACGCAAAAACAAGCTGGCGCAAAAGACTATCTTACCCTGTATGACATCATTGAGAAAAGCCATCCCGGAGAAACGGATGTTAAAAAAGTAGGCGAAGCGTTCAGCAAAAAACAACCCGGCGCTTCGATAGAAGCGACATCAAAATACCTGATCAAATTGGTGACGGATTGCCTGATCGAATTGAAAACGGAGAAGGATAATGAGTTCAATTTATACAGGCGATTGCTTCGCGTGAAGATCTTGCAGGAACGTTCGTTACCTGCCGCCGCAAATAAAGAATTGAAGAAGCTGCGTGATCGCTCTACCGCGTTGCAGCATCACCTGATGCAATACCTGACATTCAGGCTTGAATTAAATCAATTGTCTGATCAGCGTTTTCCCGGTATTACGGATGATTATTTAGTGGAAACGCAGATGAAGGCAAAGGAGATCCTGCGGATGGTGCATAATATCGAAGGGCATTATTCACTTTATGAATTATTGAAGTATCGCCTGATCCACCTGGGAAAAATTGTTTCGGATACAGAGAAGAGAAAGCTGAATGATCTTTTGCTGAGCGAGATCAGTCTTGTTACAGGAAAAGTGAAGAATACATTTGAATCAAGAAAACTTCATCTCTTATTTCAATCATTTTATTTTACAGATATCGCAGACCACCGATCGGCCCTGCAAAGTTTTAACGAGCTGAATCGTTTGTTTGAAAAATATCCTGACCTGCATGATCATCCGCCGACGGATTACTTTTCCGCACTGGATGGAATTCTTGATGTGTTACGAATGGTAAAGAAGTTTGACCAGGTCCCGTTCTATATTGATAAACTTCAAAACATCAATACAAGTTCATCGCCGGAGTATTTCCGCTATTTGCTGCAGAAGACGGTGGCTATTTATGAACTGGCTGTATTGGTGGGAAGTGGTGAATATGCTGCGGCCATTGATTATATAGATAAAATAGATCCGCAGGTGTTGAAAGCTTATCACCTCGTGAATATTGAAAAGCAGACGGAGTTGTACTTCTATTGCGGTCTTGCTTATTTTGGAAAGAAGCAGTATAAGAAAGCGCATAAGTATATTGAGGCGGCGATGACGGACAACCGGCAACATGCGCAGGAGGCGATCAGTAAAGCCGTTCGGTTGCTGAATATCATTATCTATTATGAGATAAAGGATTTTGATTATTTGCAGTATCAGATCAGATCTTATATGCGTTTCTCGAAGCAGCAGGGCGGACTTACTAAAACGGAGAAGTTGGTGCTGAAGACGTTCCAGTTGAAACCGTATAATAACAGTTCGCCAAAGAATAGAATGTTGTTTGAAAAACTAACGGGAGCTATTGATTCGATCAGGAATGATAAATATGCAGATCAGTTGATCAAGTATTTTGATTTTGTAGAGTGGGTGGAGATGAAGTTTAGATAACCCAACTTGCTAGTTATAACCCCAGGCAGTTCGATGACCGATGACAGATGGCCGGTTTCCTCCCCTTGGCTGAAGGTCCTTCATTTTGTCGACCATTTCATCGCTTTATTTCCGTTTGGTTAACCTCCGTCAAGTATTGACATTTTTACACATTAACTGAAGACAAGATTGCTTTCTTCAGACTTCCTCACCGTCTTCCCTCCTTGCCGGTTTAATGTTTACCGGTAAGGCGGGAAGACGGTAAGAACGAACAAAGGAGTAGCTTACTAACCCAACTTGCTTTGACGCTATAACTGGCAAGTTGGGTTAGATAAACAGGCGGAGCCATTGAAATTGATGAACCCGGGATCATTGAATGATAAGTAGATTTATTCCGGCGATCCTTGCGAAGGATTGCGCAGCAATTCAACTGTTATCACCTGTTCTTTTTTCTCCCTTATAAATCCAAGTTTGATTTTATTACCTGGATTTAGAGAAAGTAATTGAGATTGTAACGCGTTCCATGATTGGACGGGTACTTCATTCACGGAAGTAATGATATCGCTTTCTTTCAGACCTGCTTTATAGGCGGGACCATTCTGATCGATTGTTTCGAGTGCCACACCTTTGATACCGGGTTTGGTCTGCGCAGATGGAGTGACTCCGATCCAGGGCTTTTGTACTGAACCGAAGCGTATCAGGTCTGCCGCGATTTTTTTAACCATGTTTACCGGTATCGCAAATCCATATCCGTTGTAATTCCCATTTGACGCGAGCATTACGGCATTGATCCCGACAAGTTCGCCGTTGGCGGTTATCAATGCCCCGCCGCTATTGCCCATGTTGATGGTTGCATCGGTCTGAATAAATGCCTCCACTGGTTCCTGGCTTTGGCGGCGATTGATGCCGATGTTGCGGTTCTTCCCACTAACAATACCTGCGGTAACTGTTACATCCAACCCTAGTGGATATCCAACCGCAAGCACCCATTGGCCCGGCTTCAGTTCGTCGGAGTTTCCGGTTGATACGGGCGTGAGATCGTCTGCTTTTATTTTCAGCACAGCAAGATCGGTTGCAGGGTCTTTGCCGATAAGTGTTGCAGATAACTTCGTGTTGTCATTTAGTGTTACGGTGATCTCAGCCGCAGGCTGACCATTGGTTCCGCTGATAACATGATCATTGGTAACGATATAACCATTAGCGGAGATGATCACCCCGCTACCTGTTGCGCGTTGTTCCGGCGCAATACGCGGATCGATCCCGAAGATATTTTCGAGAATATTATCGGCCTGATCCTTATTTGCTGGTTGCTGCGTTTTTTGTGCATTGATCTTTGTTGTAATGCGAACGACAGAAGGGAATACAGCTTCGGCTGCTTCAGAAAAATCAACAGGTGTTTCCTGATTTGGGGAGTGATCATTTTTAATAAAGCCAGCGTACGCAAGATCAGTATGTCTGTCTTTTACATAAACAAAAGCCTGCTTATTCCTTCCGCTCAATTTATCATACGCCCAAAGACTGATAATGGCTGCGGTTGCGCAGACACATATATTTATCAGCAGGTGTTTATATTTCATGGAGGTTTATTTAAGTATTCGGGTAAGAGTGAAAAAGTACTAATGTTTTCGTACTTTGACGTGATCCAAAATCTTAAAATAGGATGAACGGCAATTCCGGGCTTAATTGAAGAGTTTACGTCTTTTGAATATTCGTCCTTTCTTCGCAGGTATGCATTACGCTGCAAAAAGATATTGCAAGCCGCTTCTGGCAATAATAAGTGGAATGATGAGCCTGACAGAGCGAAAGAATGATCATCAAATGTGCGCTGTTTTCAGATAATTAACGAATTTCGCGGACTGCCGACTCTGCCTGCTGTATGAAAGCATTTACTCTGACAAAAAACAAGACGACCGTTCAATGAAAAAAATCTTTATTCTTCTATCAACAACCCTGTCTTTTCTTGCCGCTTCAGCACAGCTTTCCGGCAAGATAGACCCGGTGGAGTTTGTGAATCCGCTGATGGGCACCGATTCAAAACCCAGTCTTTCCAATGGTAATACATATCCCACTATCGGTGTGCCCTGGGGCATGAACTACTGGATCCCGCAGACCGGTCAGATGGGCAACGGCTGGGCTTACCAGTATGCGTCGGACAAGATCCGCGGGTTTAAGCAAACCCATCAGCCTTCACCATGGATGAATGACTATGGCCAGTTTTCGATCATGCCGGTCACCCGCCATCTCAGCTTCCGCCAGGATGATCGCGCCAGCTGGTTCTCTCATAAAGCAGAAGTGTCGAAGCCTTATTATTACAGCGTGTATCTCGCAGATCATGATGTGACAACTGAGATCACTACAACAGAAAGAGCTGCGCAGGTCCAGGTGACGTACCCTGCCTCAGACAGTTCATTCCTGGTGATCGATGGTTTTAACCGCGGTTCTTATATCAAAGTGATCCCTTCAGAAAAGAAGATCATTGGTTATACGACGCGTTACAGTCGTGGCAAACTCACCAACTTCAAGAACTATTTTGTGATCTATAGTGATAAAGCATTTTCACTTTCTTATACCTGGCGGGACAGCACGCTGGTAAAAGACAGTCTGGAAATGACCGCCGATCACAGTGGTGCGGTGATCGGGTTTGTAACGAAAAAAGGAGAGAAGGTAAATTTCAAGATCGCTTCTTCCTTTATCAGTTTTGAACAGGCGGAAACAAACCTGAAACGTGAGATCGGTGCTGATAATTTCGAGACAACAAAAAAGAAAGCAAAAGACAGCTGGAATAAACAATTGGGAAAAGCATTGGTGGAAGGTGGATCGCCTGAGCAGATCCGTACTTTCTATTCATGCCTGTTCCGTGCCGTGCAATTTCCGCAACGTTTGTATGAGATCGATGCTGCGGGAAAGATCGTTCACTGGAGTCCATATAACGGGCAGGTATTGCCGGGTTATATGTTTGCCGGTACGGGATTCTGGGATACTTTTCGTGCATTGTATCCCTTGCTGAATTTCCTTTATCCATCGATCAATAAAGAAATGCAGGAAGGTTTGATCAATGATTATAAAGAAGGAGGCTTTCTTCCTGAATGGTCAAGTCCTGGGTTTGCGGATATCATGGTGGGTAATAATTCTGCTTCAGTAGTAGCAGATGCTTATATTAAAGGTCTCCGAGGATATGACATCAACACATTGTATGAAGCATTGAAGCATGGTGCGAATAATGAAGGCCCGATGACCGCAGTTGGCCGTAAAGGAGTGGAATATTACAATCGTCTTGGTTATGTTCCCTATGATGTAAAGATCAATGAAAATGCAGCGCGTACACTGGAATATGCGTATGATGATTTTACAATCTACCAGTTGGGAAAGGCGTTAGGGAAACCAAAAGAAGAGCTGGCGCTTTATGCAAAGCGCTCACAGAATTTCCGTAACCTGTTTGATCCGGAAACAAAACTGATGCGTGGCAAGAACCAGGATGGTTCGTTCCAGGCACCATTCAACCCAACCAAATGGGGCGATGCATTTACGGAAGGAAACAGCTGGCATTACAGCTGGAGCGTGTTCCAGGATATCGAAAGTCTGAAGCAATTAATGGGTGGCAATAAAGCATTCTCCGGTATGCTGGATTCCGTTTTCAATATGCCTCCTGTATTTGACGATAGTTATTATGGTGGTGTGATCCATGAGATCCGCGAAATGCAGATCATGAACATGGGTCAGTATGCACACGGTAATCAGCCGATCCAGCATATGATCTACCTGTATAATTATTCAGGTGAACCATGGAAGACACAGTACTGGGCGCGTGAAGCAATGGACCGTTTGTATAAGCCAACACCGGATGGTTATTGCGGTGATGAAGATAATGGGCAGACATCTGCATGGTATGTGTTTTCTGCACTTGGCTTTTATCCTGTTTGCCCCGGCACCGATCAATATGTGCTGGGTGCTCCACTGTTCAGGAAGGTGACGCTTTCCCTGGAAGATGGGAAACAATTGGTAGTGAATGCGCCGGCAAACAGTGCTACCGCGCGTTATGTACAGGCAGTTTCTATAAACGGGAAGAAATGGGATAATAACTGGTTGAATCATTTTGAACTCCGCAAAGGTGGTACGCTTAATTTTAGTATGAGTGCAACACCGAACAAGCAACGTGGTGTTTTACCTGCTAATTATCCTTACTCGTTCTCAACGGATCCTGCTGCAAAGGCATTGATCGGAATGAAATAAGCCAGGTATGTTTTTGGGGAGCCGGGAGATTCGTGAGAGCGGGTCTCCCGGTTTTTTTTAAATTACAGTCTTTAAGTTTTTCAAAATACCTGAACTTATGACAGAGAAACAAAAGATGCTGACGGGGCAACTCTACAATGCAGGCGAACCGGATTTGCTGAGCGATCGTGAACAGGCGAGCGGACAACTGTTTGAGATCTTCAGCATTCATCCTTCGCGGAAGGAGGAGCGGCAGAAAAAGTTCCGCCGGTTATTGGGGACGGTTGGAAATGCGTTTACTATTGAAAAGGGGTTTCATTGTGATTACGGTTACAATATTCATATCGGGGAGAATTTCTTTGCCAATGTTAACTTCACAGTTCTTGATTGTGCAGCGGTGAGGATCGGGAATAATGTGTTGATAGGTCCGAACGTTGGCATTTACACGGCAGGTCACCCCCTGGATACAGAACAGCGTGTGGCGGGCCTGGAGTTTGCGTATCCCGTTACGATCGGTGACAATGTTTGGATAGGAGGTCATGTGGCGATACTTCCTGGTGTTAAGATCGGCGATAATGCAGTTATAGGAGCAGGAAGTGTGGTGACAAAAAACATACCTGCGAATGTGGTGGCCTTTGGCAATCCATGCAAGGTTATTAAAGAAATAAACAAATAATATAAATGAAAAAGATCGTATTCGCTATTCTGTGCCCTTTGCTTGTTCAGCAGCTATCTGCCCAAACCCTGGAAAAAATGCAATGGTTCAATGAACCGGAAAAATGGGAGATCAAAAATAATGCACTACAGATGTTTGTAACACCGCAAAGTGATTACTGGCGGATCTCACATTATGGCTTTACGGTTGACGATGCCCCTTTTTATTATACAACCTACGGCGGCGAGTTTGAGGCGAAAGTGAAGATCACCGGGCAATACAAAGCACGTTTTGATCAGATGGGTTTGATGATCCGCCTGGATAAAGAAAATTATATCAAAGCGGGGATCGAATTTGTAGATGGAAAATACAATCTCAGTGCGGTTGTGACACATAGAACAAGCGACTGGAGCGTTGTGAAACTGGATAAGGCACCGCCTTTCGTCTGGATCAAAGCCGTACGCAGATTAGACGCTGTAGAGATCTTTTATTCCTTTGACGATAAAGAATACACGATGATGCGCAATGCGCAGCTCCAGGACAACACGCCTGCGATGGTTGGACTGATGGCTGCTTGCCCTGATGGAAATGGATTCAATGCAACATTTGAACATTTCTCCGTAAAACATTTACCTGATCAGCGGAGGCTGGAGTGGTTGAAGAAGAACGCGAATTGAGAGAGCGAAAGCATCTGAATTAAGTGGCTTTGCAGAAGTTTTCATATATTACTTCTCAGTACTACGGTTGTACGTCATACCCACCAAACCAATAAAGCTTAATTTCATCATTAATATTTTAACTAAAACGTAAACAATGAAACGTGGATCCTTCATGAAAATGTGCATCGCTGCAGGTTCAGTTTTAACAATGCCCTTTGCTGGTTTGGCAAATCGAAAAAATAACAATCGTAATACCAAACCCTTTAAAGTTGATGCTGGCAATGACAGGTTTGATAAAGCTATCACTTTATTTGAAGGCGACACATTCTATACGAAGGTGTCAACAAAAGACACCGACGGCGACTTGTATGTCTATGAGTCTACCCGCATAAAAAAAGGTGGACCGGCTTTGCATTTGCATTATGACCAGGATGAAATTTGGTATGTACTTGAAGGGGAATTCCTGATAAAAGTAGGCGATCAGCTTTATAAAGTAAAAGCAGGTGACACCGTGTTTGGGCCAAGAGGTATTCCACATGCTTTTGCTAAAACCAACGAGGGGAACGCCAGGCTTCTTATGACCTTTCAGCCAGCCGGAAAAATGGAGGAATTCTTTATAGCTACAAGTGAAGGAAAGCTTGGAAAGATGACACCACAGGAACAGGATGAATTCAGAAAGCAACATGGATTTGAAAAAGTGGGACCAGCTCTTGATTACCAAAAAACACCTTAATAAACATTACGAGACAGAGTTTGATCACCGGGACAGTTGTTCTTTACAGGTGATGACCTGCCCAGGCATGAAAAGAGCTTTCATTGCGTTATTTATACCCGCTGGCAAGAGCCATTAACCAATGATATTGAAATGGCATGGACACGGTGAGACTTTTTTAAAAGAGCGGTCAAAGCTGACCAAGCTTGTTGCGAATGCCCGCCGTATAAAAGTGCGACGCTGAGCTGCACCAAGTGGCTGCGCTGCGCTGGCGGCGCAGAGAAGGAGACGATTTGAAAGTGGTGAATAGAAACTGTCCATTGGTTAAGAGATATCATTTGATAATAACTTTTTGAGTAGTGTTATTGTTGCAATCCTGTCCGACCTTCTTCTTCCACCCGGTTACCTTGTTTTGTTTTATAAGTTGATTTTCCAAAGGAGAATATGATAGTTGCGGTTACGCGGCTTGTTCCAAACCAGTGCGCAAGCTGATTATTGATAAGCTGTTTCTCTCTGAAAATATACTGCACCTCAAACTGATCGAATATATCGTAGTAGTTCAACCGCGTATTCAGCCGTCCATTTAACCAGGTCTTCTGTAGTCCAAGATCAATATACAAGTAAGATTTTGTCTTGTACAATCCATTTCCTCCGGGCGATTGATATTTATAAGAAATGTCTGCATTGATTCCTTTTGGCAGGGTGAAAACCTGGCTGCCGGTGATCATATATTCCCATATACCCAATGAATAGGTTTTGTCATGGTAAGGCGTTAATTCTTTTTTATAAAGAATATTCAACGTATTATTTGTTTTCCACCATTTGGTTATTGAAAGGGCATAACTGCCTTCGATGGTGAGAAAATGATTGTAAGGAAGGTTTCTTCCAAGATACTCCAGGATATGTGTCGTGTCATTGTATTCCGGGTATCTGCTCAATGGATCTGTTTCTTTTCCTCCTGAGATGCGCAGGGATAATGTTTTAAAGCTATATGCAAGATTAATGGAACTGGTTTTGGAGGGTAGCAATAATGGATTGCCAACGTGGTAGTTTAATGGGCTTAGGTAAAACCGGAAGGGGTTTAACTGGGTGAACGTTGGGCGTGTGATGCGTCTCGAGTAGGAAAGATGATATTGATGGCGGTTATGAGTATAGGTCAGGCTTGCTGATGGCAACCAGTTGAGGTAATTGCGTGTAGTGATATTTTCGGTGGTAACGGAGTTGGCAACACTATGTGTGTGTTCGGCACGAATGCTGAGTGCATAGCTCAGCTTGCTTTTAGTGCGTTCGTAAGAAGCATATCCTGCGCTGATGTATTCGTCGTATGCAAAGTTGTTGGTTCGCCCACTATCTAAAATGAAAGTCTGAGAGTTATTTAATGTATCATATCTGAGATCGTTTCTTGTGGTAGTGAATGCAAATTTTCCCCCGAGCGAAAATCTGCCGGCCAGCGTTTCCCGGGAAAGATCGAGTTGTGCTGTGCGGATGGTGATATCGTTTTTTAACGTAGTCTTCCAGTGACTGAGAAGATCGTTGTTCACGGTATTGCGGTTTTGGATGTCTTCGTTCTGCCGGTTTGAAATATTCAGATAGGTTCCGAGTAGTTGTATGTCTGTTTTTTTAAGCGATCCCGAGTAGTTCAGGTTTGCACCATAGTTGTTTTGTTTGGGTGAGGAATTATTATATGTGTGGGTATTTAGTGTTGTTCCGCTGCCGGAGGGATCAGTTGCAAAAAGCCTGTTAAGTGAATTGACATCTCTGTCAGTTATGTAATGACGCAGGACGATCTCCAGTCTGTGTTGTTTGGTGATGCTATAATCGGCACCGAGTTGATAATTGATATTGTTATTGTATGTTGGAGTTTTCGTTCTGGTAGAAAGAATATTATTGTCGGACAGGATCTGACGTGCGCGGTAACGGTAATTTCTTGTGCCGTTGGTGTAACCGCCGCGAAGTGTATATGCGATCTTTTTGGTCTTGTATGTGAGGAGAAGATTCTGCTCTGCGAGCGTGAAATCATTCCGGGTAATGGTGCTGCTGATATTTCCCTTCCAGCCAAGATCCATATCCCGCTTCAATTTTATGTCGATAATGGCTTTGTATTCGCCATCATAGCGGGAGGAGGGATTGCTGATCAATTCGATCGAGGCGATCATTTCAGGATTCAGGCTGCCCAGGTAATTTTGAAGTTCTTCAGGACTTATAGGCATAGGCTTTCCGTCAACAAAGATGCCGGGTGCCACGCGGCCATCCATGAGCAGGCTTCCATCGCCGGCTACGGAAAGGCCGGGGATTTTTTTTAATATGTCGTAGCCGTTGGCTGCTGTCTTGAAGAACTGGTTGCCGGAGACTGGTAATATAAGGCGATCGCCTTTTCGCTGGAATGCAGGTCTTGCGCTGCTGACGGATACTTCACCTAATAATTTTGCTTCGGGATCAAGGAAGATCGTATCAAGAAATGGTTGATTGGTGAGAATGATGGGTTTTGAGAAACTGCTGTATCCGATCGCGGATATTTCCAGTTTGTATTTCCCGGTGGGGACATTGTTCAGGCTCAGTGAACCGGCGCTGTCCGATAACTGGTTGTAGGGATTCGTATCATTATTCTCCGGATAGACGCCGATAGTGGCCGAAGGGACGGGCTGAAGCGATCGGCTATCCAGGGTTTTTATTGTGATCCTGGTTTGCGCGGCGGATAATAATTGTAAAAGAAGAAATGGGACGATAAGGAGTGCGGGTTTGCGGAAAGTCACGGTTTTGTTTTTGCAAACGTATTGCCCGTTGGGTCTGGGGGAGTTTGATTGTTGGAAATCAGGAGTACGGATTTATAAAACTGTACTGAATCGTTTGAAGGTCATTGGCTTTTGTCGTCGCGGATAACGGGGTGATCAGAGGATCCAGTGCAAACGCCGCTGGCCGGTCACTGCTGCCGGTCGCAGGTATACTGCGCTATGGGTTAAATAAACATAGCTCCCGAGCCCGGGCCCCGGGCCTGGGGGAAGGAGACTTCTTGCTCTGTTATGAGAGACGTGATATTTGTATTTTTGTCTTTGTCGATTCAAAAATTGAAGTGAATCGCTTTGAAGTTTCAGGATTTTAGAACTTCAAAGTGTGTGAAGTCTCTGCATTTCTTCAGCTTCACATTGCTAAAGGAAGTCAACTCAGTTACCGCACAAAGTTGTTCATCCAACTTCATGCTCAACCAATTTTCCCGTTTCTTATCTTCTTTATATCGTTTTTGCTTATTTCTTGTTTCCATATTCTTCTTTTTTGGGGTTTTTGGCCTTTCGGCCAATAAATAAAAAGCACCGCCCTTTCAAAGGACCTGCCCGACGCCCCGGCCCTCCAAAAGAGCGGTGACTAATAAAAAGCTTTTTCCTGGAATAAAGGTCATATATCCACGGGCTGAAAGCAATGGAAAAACACAAAATCTCAATGGAAAATAACGGTAAAAAAGAGAGGAAAAAACGGATGAATTATGAAAGGAGTTGAACGCATGCACATGTTCTTCAGCTGGCGCCAGCTTTTGCCATGCTTTCTTTAAATAATGCCGGCGTCATATCTTTTATCTTCTTAAAGGCCGAATAGAAAGTCGACTTGGAATTATAACCTACTTCATACCCGATCGCTTCAAAACTCAGCCTGCCGTCCTCCAGTATCAGCTTGCAGGCCTCATTGATCCGGTATTCATTTATATAAGTTGAAAAATTCTTGCCCAGATGATCATTCAGCAATTGTGATAACTGATGCCCCGAAATATTGATCTTTTGAGCCAGGTCGCTCAATTTCAGGTTGGGATCTTTGTACAGGTCTTTTTCAGCAATAACTTTCTGGAGTTTTTCAATCCACGCGATCGCATCCGGCTCCGGAATCCGCCTTTTACCCGTTTTCACAGGCGGCGGAACCTCTTCCATCTGCAGGATATCATCCATTTCCACACCATATAAATAATAAAATACAGTCAGGCAAAGGATGACGGAAAATGCAAATGCGCCGGCAAGACAAAGCCCTTTGAATATTCCTGTCATTGATGTCTGATATGCCAGGAATATAGTAGCATTGCCTCCAAACACGATCAGCCAGAATTTTTCCGTGGTGTTCAAGGATGTTTTCCGGAAGAACAGGTGTTGCAAAACCGGGCTTAACAGGAAACCCGTCGCGATCAGGAATGACGCCCATTGCAGATAAATAAAATAAGAGATTGCGTTGCACCAAAGGTCCGGATTTGCAGAATAAGGTTTCAGGATCCCGCCGATCACAATAATGCCAACGATCACTCCCCAAACGATCTTTTCTTTTTTTGATAAAGTGGATTTTGGTTTACCCAATGCCGTTCTAAAGAAGAAATAGATCGATGGTCCGATCAGAAAACAGGCTGACCATCCGATCTGCATAGCGATCTTTGGAAGATCGGTATTAAAATAAAGAAATACCGAATTGCCAACACGCAAGCTGATCGCCATCAGCATGATGGACAAAAAAACAGCCGGCAGCGTTCGCTTTTTTCTTCGCAGAAAAATATACGCACTCAGCAAGATGCCGTTCAGTGCACCCAATGTGCTTATCAGAAAAAGTATTTGCTGACCTATATTCATCAATAACAGCAGGCTATTTTGCAATAAATATATTTTAAAAATCAGTTTATCCCCCGCCATTTATCCAAAAAATAAAAACCCGCTGAAGGCGGGTCTTTAATATACATGCTTATATAGTATATACCATTACTGATATTTTTGCGCAAAGTCTTTCGCGAAATCTGTAAGCTTTATTTTCCCGTCTACCGGCGAACCGCTTTTGATAAAATCACCTGAAAGCTTTCCTTCACGTAAGCCGCCACCCATTTCTGTATATAATGCCGCAATTTCCTTTGGAAGTCCGGCCTGTTCCAGTCCATGCAGATATTGTTCGTCCGTGATCTCCGTCCAGGGAAGATCTGCTTTGCCAATAGCGCTGCCAAGTATACGCGCCACCTCTGTGGCAGTCTTTACGTCACTCACCGCATGCCGGACTTTTTTTCCCTTTGATGGTAATTGCAATTCTTCCGCAGCGATCAGCGCGATGTCTTCGGGATGCACCATTGGTATAATGGTTGATCCGGGAAAATTTCCCAGCATTGTTCCTGCTGCTTTGATCACCGGTATATCATTGTAAAAATTCAGATAAAAGTAACCTGCACGAAGAAAGGTAACAGTTGTATCAGGCAACTCATGATACAGCTGCTCGATGTTGTGAATAGCTGCGATCGGACCATTGCCCGTGGAATATTCAGCACCTACGCTGCTAAGCATGACCACTTTGGCTACGCCTGTTGCCGCAATCGCTTTCGCATAAGCTTTTCCGGCGGCAGTCGTATTCGCTATTACATTGCTGCCACCTATATTTGGTGGAGTCATTGCAAATAACGCGTCGGCTCCGTCCAGCGCCGTCTTTAAAAAATCAGTGTCACTTATTGATCCAATCGCTGCTTTCGCCCCAAGTGCTTCGATTGCCGCTTTCTTTGATGCGTCACTTGAAATAACTGTTACCTGTTGTCCTGCCTGTACAAGTCTTTGTGTCAACGGCTTTCCTGTATTACCAAGAGATCCGGAAATTGTAATATTCATATTTGAGATTTTTTTGTTTTACAGGAACAAAGTTATCTTTGTACTTACTTTTAGACAAGTACTTACCCTAAAGTAAGCATTATGGCAAAGATCAAAGAAAGTTCGACTATACAGGCAAACAAACAGTATGCTATGCAGAACTGCCCTGTTACGTATGTGATGGAGCGTATCGGCGGCTACTGGAAACCGATCATTATTTATCATCTTATAGATGCTGATAAACGTTATAACGAATTAAAGAAAGCCATACCGGCCATCACGGAGAAAATGCTTATTCAGCATTTGAAACAACTGGAAAGCGATGGCCTGGTGATCCGCGAGTCCAAACCCGTCGTGCCACCTTTTGTTACATATAAATTAAGTCCGGCCGGTCGTGGCATGTTACCAATGATCGATGCAATGGCAGCATGGGGATTAAAGCACATGAAGGGAAGGTTTAAGAATCCCGCGAAGTGATCGCTTTTTCAAAATGACCGGATCACTCAAAAGTGTAGTGTAGCAATTACCGGTACGTGGTATTTTATTAGCGAATACTTCGTCTTGACAAGGTGAAGTTCATCCATATGCGGGATTTTTAGCAACAGTATTCAGGTTTATTTTCGTTTGATTAAAAGCTAAACTAAATTTTATGAAACTGTATGCTTATCTGATCGTCAGTGTTGCAATAGCAACTGGTTTGCTTGCTTCCTGCAAAAAAGGAGATGTAGGGCCGCAAGGCGCGCCCGGTACCGCCAATGTGAGCTACTCGCCGTGGTTTACCCCCAACGCCTATAAAAAAGATACCGTCTTTGGTATCTGGGGTTTTAGTTATATAAAAGCGGCCCCTGAGATCACGCAGCAACTGATCGACAGCGGTGCGGTATTCACTTTCGCGAAACTGACTGGATACAATGTGGCAATCTGGCCCACCAATCAGGTTGCTCAGATGCCGGTTAGCTTAACCTATGTATCCGGGCAAACCATGACGGATACCTGGTCTGCGCTTGCTTCTCCGGGAAATCTGAAGATCAGGTTTGTAAATGACAAAAATTACTGGACATCCATTGCCACCCAACATCAGTTCAGGTACATCATTGTTCCCGGTGGCCGTGCAACAGGAAGATCAGCGCTGCTCACCTACAGCGAGCTTTGTGCAAAATATAATATACCTGAATAAGGAATTACCAATAATATAAAAGAATGTACAGCTCGCGCGTACATCCTTTTATATTATGACGATTGGTAGATATAAAGTAAAAGCTGTCTCAACCCGGGACGATATTAAAGTGAGTTGTTCCCCGCACCCGTTCCAGTTGCGTGCCAAAGGGCAGGTCCAGGTAGGGGATGATTGCCGGATCATAATTCGCGATCGTATTCACGTCGTATACCATGCTATTGGCAGGATCATCGATATATTCCTGCGTTTCCGTACCAGAGAAAAACTGCCAGCCACTGTCAACATCATTCAGCGGTTCTTCCCGCACCATATAATCGACAGGCTCTCCGTAGACGGTTATCTTATCAGTGGCAACACAACCACCCATGGGTTCGATCAGTTGCCTGATATCCTCAGGTTTTAGTTTGAATTGTTTTTTCATCAGCAATGCAGTTGTATAATGACCGGATCTTCCTGGTAAAGTTTTATAAAGATAACTTCAAATAGAAATGAGAGCAAACGCCAGGCTGTTAAATCTGTCCGGTTAATACAAAAACAATATAAGCGTAACATTAAGTAAATATCCTGACCGGTAAAATGCCTGCAGGGAGGTCTGCATTTCTTTTGGATCGTTTCGTAATTCCTGGTATTGCTATTTACTAAAAGTTCAGACCCGCAAAAAGTCTGAACCTGTCACACCTGAACATGTACCTGTCTGCAGTGCCTCAAACAAATGCATCAACAATCTCTCGCTGCTCTTACCAGTCGCTTATCTGGCCACAGGGATCTGTGTGCTGATCGCGATCCTGTTCCATGCATTAATGGTTACAACCGCCATGATGATCTGCGCGATCACTTCATCGCTGTAATATTTTTTTGCAGTCTGATAGGTTTCTGCGCTCAGCCCGTGCTGATGGATCAGTGTCACTTCTTCCGTGACCGCCAGCAGCGCTTTTTCTTCATCCGTAAACATGTCTGTTTCTTTCCAGGCGTTCAGCAGGAGCAGGCGTTGTGGTGTTTCGCCATTCTTTAGTGCATCTTTGGAGTGCATGTCAATGCAGAATGCACAACCATTGATCTGCGAAGCCCTGAGTTTGATGAGCTCTTTTTGTGTTTTTGTCAGGTCACTGCCGGCGAGGTAAGTTTCCAATCCGAACATTGCTTTCCAGCCGTTCGGTTGAACGTCCTGGATCTTGAGTCTGTTTTCCATATTAGTGTTTGTGTTGTGATGAATGATTGACAACACAAACATCGAAACAGATCTGCTGAAAAAACTTAAGCTGGTTTAAGAAAGAAGGGTCCGTTCAATATTATCATGCGAGGTATGATCCTGCTTTTCCGGCAGTTCATTCTTTGAAGGGATTTTCTGGCGCTATCTGTTTTATTTCTTTTTTGAAGCCAGTTTTTTTCTCAGTTCACTAAGATATTCGGGTGTAAAACCGAGGAAAGACGCCAGGATTTTCTGTGGGACACGTTGTACAAATTCGGGATAACGCTGGTTGAACAATGCGTAAAACTTATCCTTCGATAAATGAAAGATATATTTTACCCTGAACAGCGAAGCTGCGTACGCGCGTTCATATACCATTCTGAAATACCGCTCCATTTCCGGATGCAGGGCCAGCAATTTTTCCTGCGATTGTTTGTCGATGGCCAGCACCTCGCCGCTCTCGATCGCCTGTATGGCAAATGAAGCTTTTTTTCCTTTGTTGAATGCCTCAATATCCGTCATCCACCAGTGTTCGAGCGCAAATTGTATCGTATGTTCCGTGCCATTATCATCCGTAAAAAACATCCGCAAACATCCTTTCGTCACAAAATAGTTGGCCTTACAATATTGTCCTTCCGCCAGCAGGTTTTCTTTCTTTTTTACCTGCTGCACGCAAAAAAAAGAAAGAATGGAAGGGAAATCCTTTCGGTCAAGGGAAATGTGTTGATTGATATGATCGAATAGAAGGTCTGACATTGGTTCGGTACAGGTAAAAGTACAAAACGGCTGGCAAAACACCTCTGGAGGATATCAGATCTTCCATGATCGATGTGGGATCTCGCGAAGAGTAGCAGGATCGATACGGACCGACTGCCGGGTCGGCACTCGCGGAGGTATTTATGACTGAGGATCCGATTGTCGATCATCGGCATATTATTAATAAAAATTAAAGTCGATAAATTTTGTAGACTAATAATTTTCTTTATTTTCGTGCCTGACAGGTTCAAATAAACTTATCAAGAAAGACGGAGGGATAGGCCCGATGATGTCTTGGCAACCTATATCGCAGGATAAAAGGTGCCAAATCCTACTCCCGCTCAACGGGAGGAAGATGAGATTGCTTCATTTTGCCGTTAGCGCCCGCTACCCGATTCCTGGTTGGTTTATGCCTGTGTCAGCAAACAAATATCAGAAATAAAATATGGCAAGAATGCGCACAATTAACCTGAAGACCCTGGCTGCTGTTGCAGCTACCGCTGTTCTTTTACCCGCTTCCGCACAACAGGTGCCGGCAAAACCCAAAGGCAAACCGCTCGAATTAACTGTTGACCTGACCAATCTCAAATACCCGGTTGAGAAACTGTTTTTCACTTACTATAATACCACTACAAAGTTCCGCTACACGGATAGTGTCCAGGTTGGTGATAAAAAAGTGATCAGCTTCAATACCTCACTGGAGGAGCCGATCCTTGCGCAGATCCGTGTGGCTGCGGTAACTGATCCGGCATCAAAAGCAAGACCTTCTTTCAATCGTGATAACTATAGTTTATTCATTGAACCCGGGAAATTAAAAGCCGTGGCTGGTGATTCACTTGGCAGCACGGAGGTTACAGGCTCTGTTTCTCATAAAGATTACCTCGCTTTAAAAAACAAGGCTGCTTCGTATGATGATCAGTTCAAAAAATTATATGAAGCGTACAGTGCAGCAAGAAAGGGGAAGGATTCGCTGGGAACAGTAGCGATCCGTAAAAGCATCGATTCCCTTCAGGATGTGGTGAATGATAAGGTGTACAGGGATTTTGTAAAGACAAATGGTAAGAGATCGGCCGTTGCCATCTATGCATTGTCCCAGTATACCGGTTATTCTATCGATCCGGCAAAAGCGCAACCTGTGTATGACCTGCTTGGTCCGGCAGTAAAAAGTCTTCCAGCCGGCATTGCTTTCCGCAACCGCATTGAAATTGCCAAACAACTGGAGATCGGCAAACAGGCTATTCCTTTCACGCAAAACGACACGCTGGATAATCCGGTTACACTTGCCTCATTCAAGGGAAAATATGTGCTTGTTGATTTCTGGGCAAGCTGGTGTGGCCCCTGCCGTGCGGAAAATCCAAATGTGGTAGCGGCTTTCAATAAATACAAGGACAAAGATTTTACGGTACTTGGTGTATCACTGGATCGCCCGGGTGCAAAAGACAAATGGCTGAAAGCTATTCACGACGATCAATTACAGTGGACACATGTATCAGATCTTAATTACTGGGATAATGAAGTAGCGAAATTATATGATGTAAAAGCTATTCCGCAAAATTTCCTACTCGATAAAGACGGCAAGATCGTAGCCAAGAATGTGCGCGGAGAAGAACTGGAAACAACGTTAAAAGAACTGATCAAATAAGCTGTTTTAGTACTTACCCATTTTTTGCAGTTATTTTTTGAAAAGAGAAAAGCTCCTGTGTCTACGGGAGCTTTCTTGTTATGGGGAGGAAAGGTTTCTGAGGTTTGAGAGGTTCTAGGGGGCAAAGGTTCCAGGGGTTCCAGAAGTTCCAGAGGTTCCAGAGGTTGCTGCCGCGAATTGAATAGTCTGCAGATATAGAAGGATGTTGGTAGTTTTATATGTTCCTCTAATGGAAGATTTTTCGTAAGCTGTTAAAATCTCCAATCTGCGGTAGCAACCTTTGGAACCTCTGGAACTTCTGGAACCCCTGGAACCTTTGAACCCCCTGGAACCTTTTTTAGGTTAAAACTTATACGCCACACTCAACCTCAAACTCCTTGGCGCTTCACTCTGCCAGTAATATGCGTTCAGCCATGAGTACCATGAACCGGAGTACAGGTATTTGTTCAGCACATTAAATACATTTCCGGTAATGCGGACATTGTCCTTTTCCCAGAACAGGCCGGCATCCAGTTTGAAATAGTCCGGCAATGGTGCTGCATTGGCGGCAGGCAATTCCCAGTAAGTGATACGGTCAACCAGGTAAGTGAAGCCTGCGGAGATCCCGGTACCTTTCAATGCGCCGTCCTGGATCTTGTAGTTCAGCCATGCATTGGCAGTATGTTTTGCATAGCTTGGAATGAGATCACCAACTTTCTGACC
Organism: Citrobacter freundii; assembly: GCA_003243445.1. Classification (GTDB taxonomy): domain Bacteria; phylum Bacteroidota; class Bacteroidia; order Chitinophagales; family Chitinophagaceae; genus Terrimonas_A. The sequence goes on along the minus strand of QFQQ01000021.1, from coordinate 40,964 downwards.
GGTGATGCCATCCGCAAGTTTAGTGATCTTTGAATTGGTCAATGCGTAGTTTGCAACAAGGGAAAGACCGCGGGTGATCGTACCTCTGAGATCAAACTCAATACCCTGAGATCTTTTTTGTCCCAGTTCAATGCTCAAGCCGGCTGTGGGCGGACTGTTTGGATCAGCAACGAGTTCGTGTTCTTTAAGAATACGGTAAACAGCGAGCGTTGTATTCCAGCGGCCATTTGCCCAGTCGCGTTTGATCCCCAATTCCAGGTTGTTTCCCGTTAATGGTTTTACATCCTTACCGTTGCTCAGGCGTCCGTTTTGTGGTGTGAATGCCTGATCGAATAATGCATAAACAGCTGTCTCATGATCGATCGACGCACTTAAGCCGATACGTGGTGTAAAACGTTTTGCTTCCTGCAAAGCACCTCCGGAGGCATAGGAAGATTGTTTTACATTGGAGTAACGTCCGGCAAGTGTCAGGCGAAGACGGTTGCTGAAGAAACTGAGTTCATCCTGTAAATAAACGCTTGTATAACGGGAATCGATCAGGCCGCCGGCTGCAGTAGCACGCTGCTCGATTGGCAAGCTGCGATCAAACTGAGGATAGCCATTATTCGGAGGGCCGAGATATGGATGCTGCAGATCGAACTCACCACCAACTGTATCCAGGTTGTGTGACTGAGACCAGTCAGCATAATATTCTTTGTTGCTTACATCAAGACCGGCAAGGATCTTATGTTGTACGCTTCCTGTTTGTACCTGACCATTTACAAAGGCCTGACCCATCGTCATCTTACTTTTGGCATCCCAGAGACTGATATTGCGGATCATTGTTCCATTGGCATTCACCACAGAAGGCCATGCAGACGAACCTTCCTGTGTGTAGCCAAAATAAGCCAGCTGGGTGGTAAAGCTCCAGTCGCTGTTGAATTTATGATCCAGTTGCAGGAACAGGTTATGATCATTGATCGTTGTACCCGGAACACCTGCTGGCAGCATGGTTGCTTCTTTTGGTGCTTTCGCATAACCATCAGGAGCGAATACATAGAATGAACCCACGTTGCTCATGTTTGCACGCTGATAAATGTATTCAGCTGTCAGCTTTGTCTGGTCATCCAACTGATAGGAGAGCACGGGAGCAATGGTATAGCGATCATTATATTCATTCGGACGATGCGATTTTTTATTCTGTGCTGCCATATTCAAACGATAAAGCAGTTTTCCGTCTTTACTCAGTTTTCCATCCAGATCAAGCGATGTACGATAAAGATCAAAACTTCCAACCGTGAAGGCCACTTCACCTTTTGTCTGACCGGTCGGACGTTTGGTCACAACATTATAAAGACCGCTTGGATCTCCGCTTGAAAGCATAAATCCCGCAGGACCTTTTACAAATTCAACATGGTCTACAAAGCTCATGTCTTCCGTCAGAGGACCCCAATAAGAGTTCACCACATTGAATCCATTACGGAAAGCCTGCACCTGTGAACCGCGGGAATTGATATTCGTATACATATCTCCCCAATGCTCCAGGCGGATCGCACCGCTCACATTGCGGATCAATCCATCACTCATGCTGATGATCTGCTGATCAGAGAGTGCTTTGCCGGTTACGATCTGGATATTCTGCGGAGTTTCCAATACCGGAGTTCTCAAACGTAATGAAGAGGAGAGTTTATTTGTTTTGTAACTGTTCCGCTGGCTTTGTACGATCACTTCTTCCAGTTCTGTTTTAGTGAGCTTCAATTGAATATTCACTTCTTTTTGTTCGTTGTCACCAACGGTAACTGTTTCATTGGCGGTTTCGTATCCCACAAGCGATACTTCCAGTTCGTACGTGCCGGGGTGCAGGTTTCTTATCTCGAATACTCCGTTATCATCCGTAACGGCACCGCGTGCGCTTTTTTTGATCTTGACACTAACGCCCTCTGCGGGTTGTCCTTCAGACGTAGTTACTTTTCCGCGAATTCGTCCATTTGCTTCTCCTGCTACAGCATAAACTGTAAACAACAGCATGCATAAAGGCAGCAGGATGATTTGTCTTAACCGATTGGAAATTGCTCCGATCATTGTCTGTTTTTTTTAATAAGAAGATGTAAGCAGTTATTATCCGGATACGATCTCCGGACAAAAATTTCGCGAAAGTAAACCTGCGGGAATGCAGGGACTTGCTAAGAAGGGAAATGCGTTTACGAGATAGGGAAACGGGGGAGGAATTGACAGGGGGGTGACAAAGGCCGCTGTGCGGCCTGACCGCAGACGGCCGACCGCCGACCGCGGTACCAATCTTTTAAATTGAAATGTTCTCTATTGTCAGATAATCAAGCAGACTATCTACTTTAAGGATTGGCACCGTGGTCGACGGTCGGCGGTGGTAGTATCGATCTTTTAATTGAAATGTTCTCTTTTATCAGATTATTAAGCGGACTATCTAATTTAAGGATCGGTACGGCGGTCAGCGGTAGGCCGTCGGTAATATCAATCTTTTTAAATTGAAATGTTCTCTATTATCAGATTATAAAGCGGGCTGTCTAATTTAAGGACCGGTACCGCGGTCGATGGTCGGCCGGTGGTAATATCGATCTTTTAAATTGAAATGTTCCCTATTGTCAGATAATCAAGCAGACTATTTACTTTAAGGATTGGGACCGTGGTCGGCGGTCGGCCAGTGGTAGTATCAATCTTTTAAATTGAAATGTTCTCTATTATCAGATTATAAAGCGGGCTTTCTAATTTAAGGATCGGTACGGCGGTCGGCGGTCGGCCGTCGGTGGTCAGGCCGCGCAGCGGCCTCCCCCCCATCTCACACACCATTTCCCTCAACTCACCCGGATCCCCAAGGCATTCACGTCCAACAGCTGCATCTTCACATGTTCATCGTGGCCAACCGCTTAAAAATGTCGGTTTTCTTCTATACTGAGGGGTGCGGCGATGATAGTTTTGTCATAAAAAAAATAATATGACTCCTAATCGTTACAATGTTTTTAATAACATTCACAAAGGCCTTCGTGCCATGTTGTATGACACTGCTGCTATGATCCAGCGTACGGATTTCAGTCAGCAGACCGCAGCCGTAACTGTTAACCGCGTGAGCTGGGTGATGGACATCTTTGATGAGCATGCGCATCACGAAGATCTTCACCTGCTGCCGCTGGCGTTTAAAAATAATGAAGCGCTGGCAAAGGAATTTGAACAGGAACATGAAGTAGATCATCGTCTTTCCGATGATCTGCGCGGCGCGCTGAAAGCGTGGTTGCAGGCCGATAACGACGGAGAGCGTGCTGCAACAGGTCAGGCGATCTTTTACGCGTTCAATGAATTCATTGCATTCAATCTTTATCATATGAATAAAGAAGAGAATGTACTGCTGCTGAACTTGTGGAATCATTATACTGACCAGGATCTGCTGGCTGCTGAAAACGCGATCGTGCAAAGTATAGATCCCGCAACACTAATGGAAGAAAGCAAATGGATGATGCGCAGTATCAGCAACCCTGAGATCATCGGCTGGCTTACCGGTATCCGCCACGGCGCACCACCACCGGTGTTCGATATTTATTTTTCACTGGCGAAGCAGGAAGTACCGGCGGAGAGGTTTGTGGAGATTGAGAAGGCGCTGGCCGGGTAAGGTTTAAAGGTTCCAGAGGTTTCATAGGTTCCAGGGGTTCCAGAAGTTCCAGAGGTTTCATAGGTTTCATAGGTTGCTGCCGCGGTTGGAGACCTCCCATAAATTATTGAATCAAATAACTCAGGATATATGTAGCTTGTAAAGATCGGCAGTCCGTTATAAGGTTATTTCAAAGCGCGGCAGCAACCTATGAAACCTATGGAACCTCTGGAACTTATGGAACCCCTGGAACTTCTGAAACCCCTGGAACCTATGAAACCCCTCAACCCCCAAACTCACCACCATGCATATCACCTACAAAGAATACCGGCCCACGTTTCTTCTTCAACCCTATGTTGAGAATTACTGGTATCAGTTATTTGATGGGGAAACGGATGAATTCTCTCCGTTGCAGGTTTGTCTTCCTTTGGGGATGACGCAGATCATTTTTCATATAAATGGTCAGCAGTGTGATGTGTTTATGAATGGTGGGTGGCAGCGGTTGCCGGATGCTTTTTTTGTAGGGATCTATAAGGAAACGGTTACGTGGAGAACGAGAGGAAGATCGGTTTGTTTCGGGATCAACCTGAAGCCGGAGAATCTGGTGCAGTTGTTTAAGGTGCCAGCTTCTGCTTTGTTCAATGATTATACCGATGTCGCCAATTTCATGAATGCCAGGATCCGTTCGTTTGCAGATCAGCTGATGGGGATTGAAGATCCGGTTCAATTAATGCAGATTGCAGCGCAATACCTGGAAGGCCGTGTAAGGCAATTAAGGTTTGAAGAGAATCGTTTGCATCATGCCACACGGCTTATCCGGGAAACAAAAGGGAATATCACTGTTGAAGAGCTTTGTAAAATATTGTATGTTACAGAACGGCAGCTTCAGCGGAATTTTAAAGATGAGTTAGGAACAACTCCAAAAACATACACACGCATCATCCGTTTTCGCAGTGCATACCAGCATTTAAAGCAAACGGGAATGCAGGATATCTCCTGGGCATCGCTTTCCTTTGATTATGGTTTTGCTGATCAATCGCATATGATCAGGGATTTCAAAGAATTCTCGGGAGTGAATCCATCATTGATTGCAAATGCGGCCGGACCATATTATCAGTTAAGTGGTATAGGATAGCGCAATGTTCAGTTGTCTAAAATAAGAAACGGGACCTGATAAATCAAGCCCCGCTTCCGCGTAGTACATGACTACGCCGGGCAAGTTCAATCGTCGGAGGAACTGTATGAACTTACCTTAAACCTACCACCTGCGAAAAAACACCTGTTCTTATAATTTATATTTCAAGCCGATCTCCAGTCCCAGTGTAGAGTTGTATGTCTTCGCACGGTTTGCAGGATAGTTTGCATAATTCTTATCTTCTGCATTCGTGAAGTCATAATCAAATCGTACACCTGTTGCCAGCGCAAGGGTTTTTGTGAGATTGAACTCAACACCGGCATTTGCCATACCACCGAATGTGATGTCTTTGTATTGATCTTTGGTATCAATTTTCTGACTGCCACCTTTCAGTTCTGAATTGGTAAGGATGCTGAGTTGTGGTCCGAGTTTACCAACAAATGCAACTGAACTGCTCAATGGTGCGCGATAGCTTGCATACAATGGGATCTTGATATAATCGTTCTTCTGATTGTATTCAGTGTTGGTGAAATCAAATTTTCTTCCCTGCAATGAATACAATGCATCGAGACCGAGTCCCCAATGCTGAGACAATGCATATTCAACGCCAAGTCCGAAATTTCCGGTGAATTTTGTTTTGCTGTCGAAACCAGTCAGGTCTTTATCGTCTGAGTTATGCATCCAGCTCAGCGCAGGAGAACCTTTCACACTTACAGCCCATTTACTTTGTGCTTTGATCGTATTAACGGATGCCAGTAAAGCAATAGCGATAACACTCATTATTCTTTTCTTCATAGTAAAAATATTTCTTTAACATTAATCGTCTTAATAACTAAAATCTTCAATAGCGCTATTCAACAGCAAAATTGGGAACTAACTACACTCCAGAAAATGTTCATTTGGAGCTTTTTTATGTCTATTTCGGAACAACGGTAAAACCGGAGAAGTTGTTTGGTGAATACCTTGTTAATGATATTATATGGACGAAACAATTTGGAGACTTGAGTTGTTAAGCGAAAATTTGGAGTCTGTAAAATGTTGTGATCAAGCTCCAGGTATTATTAACGGATTCAGCCAAGTGAACCTTAATTTGACGGTAGCAGATCAACCTGCCCCGTATGTATATAGTAAGTTGAGAAGCTTGTTCTTCCAGTACTGGCGTAAGGCTCCTCCTCCGGCGGACACGTCCCGCAGATTTCGCAGATTTATCAGTCCGACAATGAAATGATCACCTATAAACGACTATGTTTTATCAGCGTCCGCAGATCTCGCAGATAATTTTCTGATAACTTGAAGATATCTGCGTAATCTGCGGATACAGGCTGAAGCCAGTTTTATTATGGAATAAAGGGGCAACAATCAGATGGGTAAATCTGCGAAATCTGCGGGACGTGTCCGCCGGAGGAGGAGCCTTAAGCCAGTATGAAAGATGACACTTCTTAACTTAATGACATTACCCGGCCGGGGTGATTGCTCTTCACGCCTTAAATGAACGAGATTGCATTTTAATCCCTGATCCCTTCCAGTTCATTCCTGAAATCCACCGGTGACTTCCCGACATGCTTCTTGAAAAAGTTACTGAAGTATGCCGGATCTTCAAATCCCAATTCATAAGTCACCTGCTTTACAGATTTGTTGGTGTAAGAAAGTAAACGTCTTGCTTCAAGCACGATCCTTTCCTGTATGAGTTGTAAGGGAGACCTATCGCTGTATAAAGAAAATGTATTGGATAGTGTTTTGGGCGACTTACTTAATTTCTTTGCATAAAAGTCCAACGCATGTTCTTCACGGAAATGATTTTCGACAAGCAGGTTGAATTTTCTGAAGATGTCCAAACGCTGTTCATGATTCTTTTCATCCGGAGAAAAATGTGAACGTGCGAGCGTGGTGATGGTGATGATCAAACGCTTCAGCAACATGACCAGCATATCCTGCTGGATATGATCTTTCGTATTTAGTTCTTCTGTGAAAATATCCAGAAGCAGTTTTAATTTTTGCTGTAATGAATCATCGATGCTCAGAAAAAGAATATCGCCGAGGCCGAAAAGGAAACCGGCGCAGCTTACTTCGGCATCATTATCAATGATGCAATAAAATTCGCGGTTGAACTGCCAGGCAATGATCCCGTCGGGCTTTTCAAAATTGAAGGTCTGGTTGAACATCAATGGCAGGATCGTATGCCGGCGGAATGGATAGCTTGTGCCATCGATAGTGACCGTCTGATCACCCGACGCATTCCAGGCGATGGTAAAATATTTCTTATCACGATCCCGGGTGAGGGCGGCATGATCAAACGAATCTTCATCCCGGATCAGCAAAAGATCGCCCCCGGTTTTGGGGTCGGCTATTTTCAATTTCATAAAAAGCTATTACGCAAGAGGTAAAGATAAAGAATAGGAGAGGTTTTATAGGTTCCAGAGGTTTCATAGGTTTCAGGGGTTCCAGAGGTTGCTACCGCGGTTTGAAAACACGTATAAACGGAATTGCTGTTTTACTCCTGCATAGTGCCGGAAATTGTCATATCGATGCCGTGTTCAAGTTCAACTGCTGTAGCAACCTCTTGAACTCCTGAAACCTCTCTGGAACCTCTGGAACCTCTGGAGCCCCTGGAACCCCTGAAACCTCCCAAACCTCCCTGTCCCGTCCGGCAACGCACAACAACTGTCCGGATACGAACAGTTTCGTTAAATAGATTTTTTGTTATTGATTGTCTATCAGATTGTTGAAAAAATGGAACGGAATTTATTTCAGTTTGTGCGGTTAATGGCTTCAGGTCAAATACATCACCAAAAACTATTGTACAATGTCCACCTCGTTCAAAACGCTGCTGCGTCGTTTAGCCCGTTATCGTCTTTTTACTGCATTAAATGTATTGGGTCTTGCTATTGGTATCAGCGCATGCTGGATCATCTATACCATTGTTAGTTATGAGTTCAGTTTCGAGAGTGGGTTCGAGAAACACGAAAACACTTACAGGCTTGTCAGCGGATTTATTTTCGATGAAAAAGAATCCTATAATGGCGGCGTGTCCGCGCCTATTTACCAGGGAATCCGCGAGCAGGTAAGAGGCGTCGATAAAGTTGTACCTGTTTTTGGTAAATGGCTCTCAACTGTTAAAGTGGAAAGGGCAGGACAGGATCCCTTGATCGTGGAAGATCCGGAAAATGTGGCGGATGTCGACAGTTCATATTTTGAACTGGTCCATTATCAATGGCTGGTTGGCAATGCACAGTCTTTTGTAAGAACGCCCGATAACGTTGTGCTGACTGAGAGCCGCGCAAAAAAGTATTTTGGAAGTACACCCGTCAGCGAATTGCTCGGGCGTACGATCACTTATAACGATACCATTCCAAAAAGAGTGGCGGGTATCGTTAAAGATCTTTCTTATCCGTCCGAGTTTCTGACACAGGAATTCTTTGTGATGAAGCCGAAGGTGTATGATCTGAATCAATGGACAAACACCAACGGCAGCGACAAAGTATATCTCCAGCTTCCCGCAGGCACAGATACAGCGAAAGTGATGTCGCAGATCTCTGCGCTGGTAAAATCAAAAGTTGATCAGTTCATGGCGGAGAAAAAGCCAAGCTGGAAGATGGAGCGCTGGCTCGAACTGCTTCCTTTGGAGAAATCGCATTTTTCCACCTATATAAAAGAATACGACATCCGGAAGGCAAGCAAGACTGTATTATATGGATTGATCGGTCTTGGCGGTTTTCTGCTGATACTGGCCTGTATCAATTATATTAATCTCAGCACTGCACTGGTCCCTCAACGCAGTAAAGAAATCGGTGTCCGCAAAGTATTGGGAAGCGGACGACGCGCATTAATGCAGCAGGTTTTTTCTGAAACACTTGTTACAGTGTTGCTGGCGATCATACTTGCATTCGGCCTGACAAAGATCGGGTTCGCATTACTGAAAGATGTGATCCCGGACGGAACAATGGACTATTCCAATCCATGGGGGCTGGTCTTATTCCTGTTGCCATTGCTGCTGATCGTGACATTGCTGGCCGGTTGGTATCCTGCCTGGCTGATCGCGAAGGTGCAGCCGGTGAGTATCATGCGCGGGCAGGGTTTGTTCAAGACAAGCAACAACAGGCTCGTGCTGAGAAAAGTGCTGATCGTTTTCCAATTTGTGATCGCGCAGGTCTTTATCGTTGGTGCATTGATCATGGGCGCGCAATTGCGTTATACGTTGAAAAAGGATATGGGTTTTAATAAAGAAGCGATCGTACTGGTGGATGTTCCGTGGAAAATATTACGGAAGAAGGAATATGAATCCAAACAATTTGCTCTTGCGGATGAATTAAGAAAAGAAGCGGGCATAACTGCAGTTTCGTTAGGGCAAAAACCAATGACGAACAATTACAATTCGAGCCAGTATGAGTATGCCGGCCCTGATGCATCCGTGGAGCCCGTAAAGCGCCAGGTATTCAGGAAGACGGTGGACACCAATTATGTCCATTTATATGAAATGAAGTTGCTTGCAGGACGTAATCTGCATGCATCTGATACGATCAATGAATTTATCATCAATGAGACAGCGGTAAAAGCGTTCGGTTTCAAATCTCCACAGGATGCCCTTGGCAAGATCATCGGTCAGGAGAATCAGAAATATCCCATTGTTGGTGTCGTAAAGGATTTTCATCAGCAGGATTTTCATTCTACGATCGATCCACTGGCATTGATGTCTGATAAGGACAATGAGCATGAATTCAATATCAAGCTCAATACAGCCGATCCTTCCAAATGGCAGCAGACGATCAAGGCGATTGAGAAAAAATGGTATAGCTTTTACCCTGCGGGAACATTCTCCTATAAATTTTATGATCAGCAATTGGAAGCAATGTACAAGGAAGAGCGGAAGGTTTCGCGGCTGATCAATATTTCCACTGTTATTGCGGTTGTGATCAGTTGCCTCGGTTTGTTTGGCCTTGCGATCATCACTGCTTTCCAACGCACGAAAGAAATCGGTATCCGCAAAGTGCTGGGCGCATCTGTCTCCGGCATCGTCAGGATCCTGTCTTCCGATTTTGTAAAACTTGTATTGATCGCACTGGTTATTGCCACTCCAATTTCCTGGTGGGCAATGACTGAATGGCTCAGCGATTTTGCATACCGCATCACTATCGAATGGTGGATGTTTGCGCTGGCCGGCTTTGCCGCTATTATTATCGCCTTGCTGACGGTTGGATTTCATGCGGTGAAAGCTGCTGTGGCCAATCCGGTGAAGTCATTGCGAAGCGAGTAAAAAAGTTGCCGGTTGACCGTAGTCCGTTGCCCGGATCGATTTTTGACAACTAATAAAGAGACCCTCCCTTGACGGAGGGTTTTTTTATTGTTTAGCGTGCCGGTCTGGCGAGGCCGGCTGGTACAGAAATATGACCGTCTTCGGCTGACACGATTGGGACTTTCCATATTCAGGGAAATTTACATTCGTTTTAGAAAACCGCATACAAAGGACGGCAAACCATTAACTGTAAACCACAGGTACAGACCTTTGAACTGAAGTCGTATATAAAGAGTTGTCAACCATCGAACATTGGCCACCGATCCCCGGACATCCATCTCCGTTATTCACTCATTCCAGGGAGCCGTTGGCAGAACTTATCAGTGATTTTACTGTAAAAACTATGATTATCGCGTTCTCTTCAATAAGTTTACAGCCGTTATGGCAGCTAAACAACAGGAGAATCTTGCTGGCTGGGGTAATTTCCCGGTTTCAGCCTCTTACAATTCGTATCCTTCCACAGAAAAAGATGTTCTTAAAACCGTAAAACAGGGTAACCTGACCCCGCGTGGGCTGGGTCGCAGCTATGGTGATCAGGCGATCAACAAGGGTGGAACCGTGACGATCTGCACGCATCTCAATCATTTCCTGGACTGGGACGAGCAAAACGGCGTTCTTGAATGTGAAGCCGGCGTAAGCCTGGAGGAGATCATCAATGTTTTCGGGCCAAAAGGCTGGTTGCCGATGATCTGCCCCGGAACAAAATTCGTTACGATCGGCGGCGCTATTGCCAACGATATTCACGGTAAGGCGCACCACGTAGACGGCTCTTTTTTCAATTGCGTACTTTCTTTCCGGATCATGCTGGCAGACGGATCCGTCGTAACAGCATCACGTGAGGAAAATGCAGACCTGTTTGAAGCAAGTTTTGGCGGCCTCGGTCTTCTTGGCGTGATCATCAGTGCGAAGATCAAACTGCGGAAAGTTGAAACAACTTATTTCCGTCAAAAATCCATCAAGGTGAAAAATCTTGATGAAATGCTGAAAGCGCTGGAAGAATACAGTCACTTCAATTATTCTGTTGCCTGGGTTGATCCTCTTGCAAAAGGCAATAAGCTCGGTAGCGGTGTTCTCACCGTTGGAGAAGCGGCAGGCGTGAATGATCTTCCGGCTTCATTAAAAAAAGAACCGCTCAAGCTTCATAAAAAATCAAAATTGACCGTCCCCTTTTTCCTTCCTGGATTTTTGCTGAACGGATTGACGGTAAGAATGCTCAACCGCGTGATCGCGTTCGTGCAGAATTCACCCAAGGAATTTATTCATTATGAAAAATTCTTTTTCCCGCTTGACATGATCAATAACTGGAACAGGGGTTATGGCAAGCGCGGGTTTATTCAATACCAGTTTGTGATCCCTCCCGGCAAAGAAGGCGCGGAAAATGTAAGAAGGATCATGGAGATGATCGCCAACAGCGGATGTACACCATTCCTGAACGTATTCAAAAAGATGGGACATGGCCAGGGTATTCTTTCATTTCCATTTGAAGGATACACACTCGCGATCGATTTTCCCGTTACAAAAAACCTTCGCGCATTTACGAAAAAAATGGACGCAGAGGTATTAAAAGCGGGCGGACGTATTTACCTCGGCAAGGACTCCATGCTTGATAAAGAAATGTTCCAGGAAATGTATCCTCAGCATAATCAGTGGATCGCTATCAAACGGAAGTATGATCCGACGAATGTGTTCAGTTCGGATATAGGAAGACGGTTGGGATTGCAAAGCTGAGGGAGTGACCACCGACGGCCGACGGCCGACCGCCGACCGCCGACCGCAGTACCATTATGTATAGAAGATTTCTTTATGTATTCAGAAAATAAATAAAAAGCCTTCCTGTCTGGAAGGTTTTTTTCGTTGTGCAACCAATGTGGGTTGTTCGATAAATAATGATCATACGGCGGTCGGCGGTCGGCCGTCGGCGGTCCATTCCCTCAACTGACTAACTCAATTCCACAGTTCACTCACTCCTCCATACTCTCTCATCCACATCCATCCTAATATTGCACCGGGTAGAGTTAATTGTAAGGGGATCTCTACCTATCATAAGCGATTAGTTTTGGTGAAAGGAGGGAGTTTTTACTTCCTCCTTGTTTTTTTGTACATACTGCAGGCCTTGATCATCTCTGAAAATGTTTTAAACAGTTAAGTAGCTGTTTAAGGCAGTTCAATACATAAATGGTTTAATTCCGCGGAAGCCTGGTGTAGTTTGCGCGAAAATTAAAGCCATGAAACCTTATCTTTTTATTATTGCCTGTTTGTGTTCAGTGTCCTCATTTGCCCAGAGAAGTATTGGTGTAAAAGCAGGATTGAACTTTGTCAACGTAAAAAATCTTCAATCGATCAGTGATGCAAATTCATCCAGCAAGACCGGGTTCATGGCTGGTGTCTATTTTGCGCCAAAAACACAGGGTCTGCTGGGTTATCGCTCTGAAGTGATCTTCTCCAGGCAGGGTTATGATTTCAAAACGACTACGGCTACCGGTGATGTGATGATGGATTATATAATGCTTCCTCAGCTAATGGTGTTCAAGATCTCCAAACAATTTCAGTTGCAGGCCGGCGGACAGATCTCTTTTCTTGTTAATGCCAAAGCTGATAGCGTAAGCAGCAGTTCCAGACCGGCCAATGCAAAGGAGGCCATGGACTATTTTAATAAGATCAATTATGGCGCAGCGGCGGGACTGGAAATACGCCCCATTGCAGGGGTGATCTTTGGCGGGCGCTATAATATGTTCTTCGGCGGATTGAATGAGCAATTTTCTTCTTCCGGAACAGGAATGCCTTCATTTATCCCGACCGATGGGAAGAAGTTGAAGAATGGGTTGGTGCAGCTTTATGTGGGGTATCAGTTCTGAGTTAAACGACCGCTGACGACCGACCGCCGAAGTTCAGGATCTTCGTGGAATAGTTAAAATCGAAGAATATTGACAGCATTTGTTCTACTGGTAGTGACGTTGCTATACCAAACGACGGCGTTGGTAAGCCGTCGGTCGTCAATTCTTATAATGAAGCTCTCACATTCAGGGAAAACGGTATCTGCACATGCCTCAGTTTATTTTCCTGTATGATCTTTGCCGTCTCAATACCCATTGCTTCGAAGTCGGTGGAAATGGTTGTGATGCCATCGAGGATGATCTTCTTCAATGGTGTTTCATTATAGGATATCACGCCTACATCTTTCCCGACTTTTAATTTGGATTCGATGATACGTTCGATCAGCACCACGAGGTCATTGTCCATCAGGTTGATAAAGACTTCACCTTTATTGATGGCTTCATTTTGTATATCATGCACCACTTTAAAGGTGAATGTATATTCCTGGCAAAAGGAGGTAAAACCTTTGATGATCTCTTCCGGGTAATAACTGTTCTCCGGGAAAATGATCTTGATCGTGTGATATTTCTCCAATAAAGACAGCGCCTGCTCAAGCGAACTGTAAATATCTTTTTCAAAATTTTCATACACCGCACTGAACTGACCTGTTACGCCGGGAATGATCTTGTCCAGCAGGATCAGTTTTTCCTTGGGGATCGTGTTTAGGATTTTATGTGCCGTCTCCTCGCCTTCAATAAAGTGGGGAAGGATCACATAATAGTTATAATCATTCGCGCTGTTCTGCAACAGTTTTTTGAATAGTGCAAGATCATTATTATAAATATAAAAATCAACCGCGGCCGTTTCACCCAGTGTTGCCACGAGTGAATCATAGATGATCTTTTTATGCGGGCTGAGCTTGTTAAACATGAGGAAGATCTTCGTCGTCCGGTTCACATCCACGCTCCTGATAAAATATCCTTTTCCCGGTACAGATCCGATAATTCCCTGGTTCTTCAAAAACTTATATCCTTTCTCCGCGGTATCCCTGCAAATCTCAAACTGAAAGCTCAGCTCATTGATCGAAGGCAGCACATCGTCTACCTGCAGCTTTCCCTCTTCAATTGCCTTCACAATCGAGTTTGCCAGTTGCTGATATTTGGGCGTTGCAGAAAAGTCATCGAAATAGATGAGTTTGAATACGGGAGAAGACTTCATTGTCCTTAATTAGATAGTGTACTTAATTTGTTCGATGGTGGATGCCCGATGATCGATGCTTGAATTTCCGGGTTTCGATCATCGGGCATCAGGCCTCGAACATCGAAACTGGCCAAATTTACATGATAGTCCATGACGGATCCCAAACACCCTTCCTTTATTTTTATTGCCATATTGTTTGCTATATAGAAAATTATGCAAGTTATCCTTGGAGTAATCTTCCACTTTATCGGTGGATTCGCATCTGGTAGTTTTTACATGCCTTATAAAAAGGTAAAGGGTTGGCAATGGGAAAGTTATTGGATCGTGGGAGGTCTTTTTTCGTGGTTGATCGTTCCGCCACTGGCTGCATGGCTGACGATCCCCGGTTTTGCGGAGATCATCGGTCATGCATCGTCGGGGATATTATGGTACACATTACTGTTTGGCGTGCTGTGGGGGATCGGCGGATTGACCTATGGATTAGGAGTCCGCTATCTGGGGGTGTCGCTGGGTAGCAGTATAATCCTTGGGCTTTGTATGGTATTCGGTGCGCTGATACCATCTGTTTATTATGATGTGTTTCCAAAAGAGGGAAAAGATACGTTCAGCATGATGATCGGCTCGGGTTGGGGGCTGACAGTGCTGGCAGGGCTGGCGATTTGCGTGCTCGGTATCATCATCTGCGGGCGTGCAGGAATGATGAAGGAAAAAGAACTGGCTGCTGATATTAATGATCCGCATGGCGCAGTGGTGAAGACGGAATATAAATTTGGCCTCGGGATGCTGGTGTCGGTCATATCCGGTATACTCAGTGCCTGTTTCAACTTTGGCCTTGAAGCAGGAAAGCCAATGGCTGATATTGCGAATGAGGCATGGAAAGCGGCACATCCCGGCCAGGGAGAATTCCTTTACCAGAACAATGTTACCTATATCGTGATCCTCTGGGGCGGCCTTGCTACCAATTTTATCTGGTGCATGGTCCTGAATGCACGTAATAAAAGCTTTGGTGACTATACCGATAAACGCAGGCCATTGCTGGCTAACTATCTTTTTGCTGCGCTCGCCGGCGTCACATGGTTCCTCCAGTTCTTCTTCTACGGAATGGGAGAAAGCAAAATGGGCAATGGCCCAAGCTCATGGATCCTTCACATGGCCTTTATTATATTGGTCGCAAATATGTGGGGACTTGTTTTAAAAGAATGGAAAGGCGTTTCAAAAAAAACAAGACAGACGATCGTGGCAGGGATCATTACGATCATTCTGTCAGTACTGATCGTTGGGTATGGAAATTCCCTAAAAAAGTAAAATCGTTATAAAATAAAAAGTAAAAATTAAAAAGTAAAAAATACTCCGCTCGGGATAGAGAATCCAAAAGCAACCAGATGTAGAATGTTTTTGTTTTGATGTTATAAACGACCGGTTTTTTACTTTTTAATTTTGACTTTTTACTTCATCGTATAAAGACTATTCAAAAAAATACAATCATGCCTACCGCAGACATCAAGCAGTTCAAACACGTGAGTTATTTATGGGATGAAGCAAAAGCGGCTTCCTTAGCAGGAGATGAAGTGGCCCTGCTTATTTACCGGTCAAATCTTCTGGGAGCAGATCTTCGCCTGACGAATTATGGTGGAGGAAATACTTCCTGCAAAACAGTGGAGAAAGATCCGTTAACGGGTGAAGAAACAGAAGTAATGTGGATCAAAGGTTCAGGTGGAGATATCGGCACATTAACGCGCAGTGGTCTCGCCGGTCTTTATGCAGACCGTTTGAGAAATCTGAAGAAAGTGTACCGCGGTCTTTCTCATGAAGATGAAATGGTGGAATTATTCAACCATTGCATTTATGATCTTGCATCAAAAGCTCCTTCTATCGACACGCCGTTGCATGGGTTCCTGCCGTTCAAACATATTGATCACCTGCATCCCGATGCGGCGATCGCTATTGCGGCTGCAAAAGATGGTAAGATGATCACAAAAGAGTTATTCGGTGGTACGATCGGTTGGGTTGAATGGCAACGCCCTGGTTTTGATCTTGGATTGAAACTGAAGGAATGCCTTGATGAAAACCCAGGGATCCGCGGTATCATGCTTGGTTCACATGGATTATTTACCTGGGGCGATACAGCGTATGATTGTTATCTTAACTCGCTTGAAGTGATCGATACCTGCGCGATGTATATTGAAGCAGCGATCGTAAAAAAGGGCAAGGTGTTTGGCGGTGTGAAAGTTGAATCATTACCGGAAGCGCAACGTATTTCACAGGCAGCGGCGCTTGCTCCTGTATTGAGAGGTTTCTGTTCTTCCGCGGTGAATATGATCGGCAACTTCGTTCATACGGATCGCGTGATGGAATTCATCAACTCAAATGACCTGGCAAAACTTGCGCCGATGGGTACAAGCTGTCCTGACCATTTCCTGCGTACAAAGATCAGCCCGCTCGTGCTGGATCTGACACCCGATGCAGATCTTTCAGACGTTGCTGCGTTGAAAGCAAAACTTGCGCCGCAGTTTGAAGCATACAGGCAGATGTACACCGGATATTATGAGAGCTGTAAACATGCAAACAGCCCGGCCATCCGGGATGCAAACCCGGTGGTGATCCTGTATCCGGGAGTTGGTATGTTCACATTTGCAAAAGATAAAGCTACAGCGCGTATCGCTGGTGAGTTCTACGTAAATGCGATCAACGTAATGCGTGGTGCTGAAGCGATCTCTGAATACACTTCTCTGCCCCGCCAGGAAGCGTTTGACATTGAATACTGGTTGCTGGAAGAAGCAAAGCTCCAACGTCTTCCAAAGCCAAAAGCGCTTTCCGGACGTATCGCATTGGTAACAGGGAGCGCTGGCGGTATCGGAAAGGCTATCGCAAAAAAGTTTATTGATGAAGGAGCATGCGTTATGATCAATGATAACGATGAAAATCGTTTGAAGGCTTCGCTGGAAGATTTTTCGAAGAAATACAACAGGGATAGTTTTGGATCTGTACTACTCGATGTAACAAGCAGGAAAGCGATCGAAGCGGCATTCGATAAAACAGCATTGCAGTTCGGCGGTATTGATATTGTGGTTAACTGTGCTGGTCTTTCTATTTCCAAGCCAATTGAAGAACATACAGAAGAGGATTGGGATCTGTTATATGATGTATTGGTGAAAGGTCAGTTCCTTGTTACACAATCCGGCGTTAAAGTCATGCGTAAACAGGATCTTGGTGGGGATATATTGAATATTGTGAGCAAGAATGCGCTGATGTCTGGTCCGAACAATGCCGGTTACGGCTCAGCAAAAGCGGCTCAGTTACATCTTAGCCGTTTGAATGCAGCTGAGCTTGGCAAAGACCGGATCCGTGTGAATACCGTTAATCCGGATGCTGTGATCAGCGACAGCAAGATCTGGGAAGGCGCCTGGGCTGAAGGCCGTGCAAAAGCCTATGGCGTAAAAGTGGAAGAGCTGCCAGCATTTTATGCGAAAAGAACATTGCTGAATGAGATCATTCTTCCGGAAGATATCGCAAACGGATGCTTTGCGTTTGTCGGAGGATTATTGAGCAAATCAACAGGTAACGTACTTAATATAGATGGCGGTGTAGCCACTGCATTCGTGCGATGAAATTAAAAATATCTTTCTTTATACCGCTGAGCATTCCGGATTCGTTTTTTTCACTTTTTACTTCAAGCTATTAAATCTTTCTTACACAGGTCAACTGTTATTGCTATGCTAATTGAAAAATATAAAATACAGGAACTGAACCAGGAGCAATTGATCAGGCACAATGCGAAGCTAAGTGCGCTGACCGGTTCTATAGAAAATGCAGATCTCATCATTCAGAAACTGATCGATTTCCAGGTCGCTATTCCCAGCTGGGCATTGGGAGCAGGCGGAACGAGATTTGGCCGTTTTTCTATTGGTGGCGAACCCCGTAACCTGGAAGAAAAGATTGAAGATATCGGGCTGCTTCATGCACTTAATCGGTCAAGCGGTGCGATCTCCCTACACATCCCCTGGGATATTACTGGGAACGCCACAACTGTAAAAGCACTTGCTGCACAGCATGGTCTTCGCTTTGATGCGGTAAATTCCAATACATTCCAGGACCAGAAAGGTCAGCCGCATAGCTACAAGTTTGGTTCCTTACAGCATGTTGACAAAGCCGTTCGTAAACAGGCCATCGAACATAATATTGAAGTGATCAGGCAGGGCGCAGCACTCGGTTCTGAATCTTTAACTGTATGGCTTGCGGATGGCTCATGTTTTCCCGGTCAGTTGAATTTCAGAAAAGCTTTTCAACACACGCTGGCGAGTCTGAATGAGATTTATGCAGCATTGCCAGATAACTGGAAGATCTTCATTGAATACAAAGCATTTGAACCGAACTTTTATTCAACCACGGTTGGTGATTGGGGACAGTCTTATCTCTACGCCAGCAAGCTTGGCCCAAAAGCATATACACTGGTTGATCTCGGTCACCATTTACCCAATGCAAACATAGAGCAGATCGTTTCATTATTACTGATGGAAGGAAAGCTTGGTGGATTTCACTTCAATGATTCCAAATATGGAGATGATGATCTTACGGTAGGCAGTATCAATCCTTATCAGTTATTCCTCATTTTCCAGGAGCTGGTGGAAGGCATGGATGCAAAAGGAATGAATCATGCAACTGATCTTGGCTGGATGATCGATGCTTCACATAACGTAAAAGATCCGCTGGAAGATCTGTTGCAATCTGTAGAGGCGATCCAGCTGGCATATGCCCAGGCATTGCTGGTAGATGCAAAAGGATTGGAGCAGGCGCGCCAGGAAAATGATACGGTAAAAGCGCAGGAACTATTGCAGGATGCTTATCGCACAGATCTGCGTCCGCTGGTAGCCGAAGCAAGGCTGAGAACCGGTGGCGCGTTGGATACGCTCGGTATATACCGTTCACTCAGGGTGCGTGAGTATCTGATCAGAGAAAGAGGATTGCAAACTGTAGCGACCGGTTTATAATGAATTCCGTTCCCGTCATAGCGATCATAGATGCTGGAAAAACCAACAAGAAGTTATTCCTGTTTGATGAAGATTACAACATCGTTCATGAAAGTTCTGCATGCTTCACTGAAACAGTAGATGAAGATGGTGATCCGTGTGAGGACCTGGAGAGCCTTCGTTTGTTTGTAGTTGATTCTCTCCGGTTTGTTTCGTTGCAGAATAGATTTGATGTAAAAGCGATCAATTTCTCCGCGTATGGTGCCAGCTTTGTATATATAGATAAAGACGGATCGCCGCTTACGCCTTTGTATAATTACCTGAAACCATATCCTCCAAAGCTGAAGGATTCGTTCTATAGCCGCTATGGTGGCGAAGAACATTTTTCAGTGGAAACAGCTTCACCGGTACTCGGCAGTTTGAATGCTGGTATGCAGGTCTATCGCCTGAAGCATGAGCAGCCCGGCGTATTCAAGCGTGTAAAGCATGCGCTCCATTTGCCACAATATCTTAGCTATCTTGTTTCGGGACGGCCATGTTCGGATATTACGAGCATCGGTTGTCATACCAATCTCTGGGATTTTAAAAGAGCCGCTTATCATGATTGGGTAAAGCTGGAAGGAATCGAAAGAGTGCTGGCTCCAATTGCAGCATATAACGAAACGGCTCCTTCCGTATTTCCCTCTGATGCCAGCAAGGTGGGCATAGGGTTGCATGATAGTTCAGCTGCGCTTATCCCTTATTTGCTCAATTTCACGGAGCCGTTTGCATTGATCTCCAGCGGCACCTGGTGTATAAGTCTGAATCCTTTTAATCATACACCGGTTACGGTGGATGAGTTAAAGCAGGATTGTCTTTGTTATAATGATTTCAAAGGAAACCCGGTAAAAGCGTCGCGCTTGTTTGCCGGTCATATTCATGATGAACAGGTGAAACGGATCGCGAATCATTTTCAACAGGATCCCGTGCGTTACCGCAGTCTTCCTTTTGAAGCGGAACTGATCGAGCATCTGCATACAACGCATCCGCAGAATATTTCTTTCGAAACAAGGGAGCTGTCAGCATTCTCTGCTGCAAGCGAAGCGTATCATCAGTTGATCATGGATCTTGTCAATCAGCAATATCATTCCACACAGCTTGTTCTGCGTGGCGCACCGGTGAAGCGGATCTTTGTTGACGGCGGTTTCGGTAAAAACGATATTTATATGAACCTGCTGGCGGCGGCATTTACTGGGATAGAGGTCTACGCAGCTGCTATTGCGCAGGCGACTTCGCTGGGTGCGGCATTGGCTATCCATCCGGCCTGGAATAAAAAGCAGATACCGGGTAATATCATCGAACTGATGTATTACGCCCCCAAGCTGATCTGATCAATAGAGTCCTGTAAATTTCCTGGTCTTCAATTCTCAGAAGCTAACCTAACCGATAAGATCTTTTTTTGAAGCTTTCCCATGAAGGCCAGCAACATGACGAACGATTATGCTTTCCGGTGAAGTGCGGTTATATGACAGGCATGAAAAGTAAAATCCCGCTATCTCCGTTGCGGAATATAGCGGGATCAATGATCTGTTGCAGGTTTATTTGATCAGGCTGAACGCGTACACGGTCGTTTGCTTATACGTTTCTCCTGGCTTCAGGATCGTGTTGGGGAAAGATGGTTGATTGGGTGAATCCGGGAAATGTTGTGTTTCCAGGCAGAGCCCGGCGTGCTTCACATATTTCTGACCATTTCTTGTATCGGTGAGTGTGCCGTCAAGGAAATTGCCGGAGTAGAATTGTACGCCTGGTTCAGTGGTCCATACTTCCATCTGGCGTCCGCTGGTGTTGTCTTTTAACACTACGATCTTTTCAAAGCTGCCTTCTTTTTTATTGAGCACCCAGTTGTGATCATAACCACCTTTTACCTGCTGAATATCTTTACCGATCGCTTTTGAAGTAGTGAAATCCATTGGTCCGCCTTTTACGTCAGGCAGTTTGCCTGTTGGGATCAGATTGTCGTTCACTTCAGTAAAGCGGTCAGCGAAGATCTGCAGTTCATGACCAAGCACGGTTGAATCTTTTCCCCCAGAGAGATTGAAATAACAATGGTTGGTGAGATTCAGCGGCGTTGCTTTATCTGTTGTTGCAGCATATTCGATCTTCAGTTCATTGGCTGCAGTAAGCGTATAGATCACTTTTACGGTTAAGTTACCCGGATAACCTTCTTCGCCGTCTTTGCTTACGTAAGTCAGTTCAAGACTGCTGTCGCCGGCCAGTTTGTTTGCTTTCCACAATACTTTGTCAAACCCTTTATTACCTCCATGAAGGCTGTTGCCATGATCATTGCCGGCAAGTGTGTATTCCTTTCCATCAAGTTTGAATTTTCCTTTTGCGATACGGTTACCGTATCTGCCGATCAGTGCATTGAAGTAGGGATTGGCTTTTTGCAGAAATCCATCGAGTGAATTGTAGCTGAGCACTACGTTTGCTTTATTGCCATCTTTGTCCGGTGTGATGATATCTGTAACGGTTCCGCCGTAGTTGATCACACTTACCTGCATACCGGACGGATTGGTAAGCGTATACTGGGTCACTGCTTCATTATTGAAATTGCCATAAGGCTTCTCACTGATGGAAAAATGCATGGTATCGGTTTTGGGGGCTGAGCTTGCGCTATTGTCAGTTTTAGGTTCATTGTTGCAGGCTGCCAGGGCGATGGCTGCGGCTGCCAGAAAAAGGCTTAGTTGTTTTTTCATATAACTGTTTTGCAATGTTTGCAATAAATAATAAGCCGCTATATAAAATCAACCATGCCTATTGCGTACAAATATATGACCGGCGGAGATGATTTGGAAGCCGGTGTCAAATGCGGGCATTTCATACAGCGACAATTCGTGTCAAAGTAACACTTATAATCGGGATAAAAAAATTATTGCTACCTGATCGGCGGGTTCGGGATAATGTTCAGGAATGCATGGAAATTAGCTTTATAATGCCTTGTATCCAGCTTATAAAAGAACGCGCCTTTTTTAGAACTTCCTTTGT
The DNA here is from genome assembly GCA_003243445.1 of Citrobacter freundii. Classification (GTDB taxonomy): domain Bacteria; phylum Bacteroidota; class Bacteroidia; order Chitinophagales; family Chitinophagaceae; genus Terrimonas_A. The sequence goes on along the minus strand of QFQQ01000021.1, from coordinate 18,936 downwards.
CTTTGTCTTTTTGTTTTACGAGTAATTTGGTGGATAGCACTTTCCTGGTGAAGTTCCTTTTATCAAACGGCACGTCGTATACGCATTCATACAGGTTCTGCAATTGCGGCAGTGTGAATTTTTTGGGTAATAATTCAAACAACAGCGGGTGCAGTGCGGCTTTATAACGCAGTTTTTCCTGTGCCATATGTACCATTTCCGGATGATCAAAGATCAGTTTGGGGATCTCCGTCAGCGGGAACCATTCCGCATGATATTCGTCACTCAATTGCTGTTCATAGCGATGAATATCGATCAGCGCAAAGTATGTAACGGAAAGGGTCCTTTCGATAGGATCACGGGCAGGATCCGAAAATGTATGTAACTGTTCAAGATAAACGCCTTCCAGTCCGGTGAGTTTTTTGAGAATGCGGACGGCCGCAACGTCTGCGCTTTCATTCGGTGGAATAAATCCTCCCATCAGGCTCCAGCGCCCTTTCTCCGGATGAATAGCCCGTTGGACTAGCAGCAATTTCAGTGTATTGCCATCGAAGCCGAAGATGATACAATCGACGGCCGCTAGTAATCGTGTCTGGTGTTGGTATTTTGTCATATAACAAGCTGCGGGCAAAGGAACGAAACCCGCAGTAGAGATCAGGGTTTAAAACCTGTATTTTTTGAAAAATTGTTTACCATGGAAAATCCCGGAAATCTTTCATGAACCGCACCACATTTTTCATTCCTGCAAAGTCTTCTTTCTCGTGAAGGCTGGTGATCACGGCACAGTCCATACCCCCTCTGGCTGCGGCTTCCACGCCTTTGGGTGCATCTTCAAATACGAGACAATCTACAGGATCCACGCCTAATTTTTCAGCACATACCAGGAAAGTTTCAGGATGAGGCTTACTTACTTTCACTTCATCCGCGCTGATCAATGCGTCAAAATAAGAACGGATATTCAATTCATCCAATACAAAATCAATATTGAACATGATCGCCGCAGAACCGATGGCCATTTTGATACCATGTTGTTTTGCTTTTTCCAGCAATTCCGGTAGTCCATCCAGCAATTTCAAATAAGGCCGGAAAGCCTGCTGATAGGCTCTTTCCTTATCCATGCTCATCCGCAATTTTTCTTCGGCGGAAAATCTTCCGGGAAAAATACGCTCGAGCAGTTCATCATTTTTACCATAACATTCTTCTTTCATTCTTTCCATCGAGATGCCAGCCCCGAGGCCGTTCAGTATCTGGTGCCATGCTTTGATGTGATACTGCATATCGTCGATCATTGTGCCATTCATGTCAAAGAGGAAAGCCTTGTATTTCACGCGTGATTGTTGTTTGAGGCTAAAAGTAACACGAATTGGGGGAATTGTGGGAAATATGAATGCGGGGAGGGAATTGCGCGAATTACACAAATTTAGTGGACTATTAAAGCCCCTCTGAATCTCTCCGCCGCGGCGGACTGCTATGTACCACATCTTTTCAGCAATTCGAATGGCTTAAGGTTTCCTCCTCCGCTTCGCTACGGCGGACACAGCCCGCGGATTTCGCAGATTTATCATTCCTGCTATCGGAATATCATTTTATAAAGGGAAAATTTCCGTGTCAGCAAGCGCGGATTACGCAGATGACAGTCTGTTATCAGAAATTAATCTGCGAAATCTGCGTATCTAATAGAGATCTGAACCCGCATTAAATATTTTTCATTAATAGTGAATAAATCTGCGAAATCCGCGGGCTGTGTCCGCCGTAGCGAAGCGGAGGAGGAAACCTTACGCCAGGCATTTAAGCCTGAGACGACTCAATCGTTTGCATCGGACCGGCTTGTTTCTGTTTTCATTTTTTCCTTCTTCGCTCAAACGATTGCGCGTTTTTTCAATTCATTTATCTTCTATTTTCACCGGAAAGCATTAAAAAATACTGAATGAATCGTAAGGAATTTGTCAGAAACGGAACTGTTGCCGCTGCATCGCTGGCCCTGCTGCCATCTGAGATCTGGGGTGCGGATCGCGTGGATACTAAAGTGAAGATAGGGATCATCGGAGTTGGCCTGCGCGGACAGAATCACCTGGATCTTGTATTGAGAAGAGCCGACACGGAACTTGTGGCGATCTGTGATGTGGATGACAGAATGCTGAAGACCGCAAAAGAAATGATCACCAAAAGCGGAAAGAAAATGCCGCAGGTTTATACCGGCAGCACGGACGCCTGGAAGAAAATGCTCTCTGCAAAAGGTCTTGATGCGGTGATCATTGCCACACCATGGGAATGGCATAAACCAATGATCATCGGTGCGATCGAATCGGGGATCCGCTATGTTGGAACGGAAGTGATACTCGGTATCACCCTGCAGGATCACTGGGATGTAGTGAAAACGGCAGAACGCTACCAGGCAAATGTGATGATGATGGAAAATGTTTGCTATCGCCGGGATGTAATGGCCGTACTGAATATGGTGCGCCAGGGTCTATTCGGAGAGATCATGCATTTGCAGGGAGGCTATCAACATGATCTGCGCGAGGTGAAATTCAATGATGGAGTTCATGCTTATGGATATGGTGTAGAGTTTGGAGAGAAAGGATTTTCTGAAGCGCATTGGAGAACAGAGCATTCTGTTCACCGTAATGGCGACCTGTATCCGACACATGGTATCGGCCCGATCGCGCATTATGTAAATATCAACAGGGGCAATCGTTTTGTGAGTCTTAATTCATTTGCTACAAAGAGCCGGGGATTGCATAATTATATCGTAAAGAAAGGCGGCGCCGATCATCCGAATGCAAAAGTGGAATTCAAGCTCGGAGATATCGTTACAACACAACTGCTTTGCGCAAATGGTGAAACGATATTGTTGCAGCATGATACAAATCTTCCAAGGCCTTATTCACTCGGCTTCCGGGTACAGGGAACAGAGGGATTATGGATGGATGTGAACAAAAGCGTCTATATACAGGAGAAAGCCGCAAAAGCGCACCAGTGGGATGCAGCAGCCGACTGGCTGACAAAATATGATCACCCGTTATGGCTGCGCTGGAGCAAAGAGACAGCCGGCGCCGCGCATGGCGGGATGGATTTCTTCGTTGTGCATTCGCTGATCGAATCGGTCAAACGCAATGTGCCAACACCAATGGATGTATATGATGCGGCAGCCTGGAGTGCGATCACGCCATTGAGCGAACAATCAATTTCTCTCGGCAATCAGACTGTTGAATTTCCTGATTTCACCGGAGGGCAATGGATGTACCGCAAACCTGTGTTTGCATTGAATGATGAGTTTTAGAGAAAGGATGTTCTATGTTGGATGTTCGATGGGGGATAAACGATTTGAATAAATCGACACTTATCACTCCCTGATCACCGATCACCGATCATCGACCATCGAACATCCAACATCGATCTTCCGACTAATGAACATACCTAAAAATTAAATGTGATGAATGAATCTGTGCTGGCTGCTTTTGGCTTTCAACCCAGGCAGGTGAATCTTGAAAGGATCGGCTCCGGCCTGATCAATCATACCTGGAAGGTCTTTATGGAAGACCAGGCATTTGTTTTGCAAAAGATCAATGAAGAGGTCTTTGCTTCCCCGGATGATATCGCAAGCAACCTGGATATGGTATCTGCATACCTGAAGGAGCATCACCCGGATTATACATTTATTGCACCCATTCAGTCGGGACAGGAAGGTTCGCTGATCTATCGCGAAGGAGAAGGTTATTATCGCTTGTTTCCTTTTGTGTATGGTTCACATTCAAAGGATACGGTTGAAACAACAACGCAGGCTTATGAAGCTGCAAAGCAGTTCGGGAAATTCACCCGTCTGCTCTCCGGTTTTGATGCCCGGCAACTTCGCATCACCATTCCTTTTTTTCATGACCTGGAATACAGGTATAATGAGTTTGTTGCAGCGTTGAATGCGGGCAATGCGTCAAGGATAAAAGAGTCACGCGAGATCACGCACCTGTTACTCGGTAAAAGCGAGATCGTTGAAACGTTCAGGAAGATCAAAGCTGATCCATCCTTCCGCATACGTGTTACTCATCATGATACAAAGATCAGCAATGTACTCTTTGACGCGGCCGGGAAAGGCATTTGTGTAATCGATCTTGACACGCTGATGCCGGGTTATTTCATCAGTGATCTGGGTGATATGATGCGGACGTATCTGTCGCCCGTAAGCGAGGAAGAAAAAGATACTGACCAGATCTATATACGTGAAGATTTCTACGAGGCGATCCTGGAAGGATACATGGAAGAAATGGAAGATGAACTCACGGACCAGGAAAAAGATCATTTTTTTTACTCAGCGCTTTTCATGACCTACATGCAGGCACTCCGTTTTCTGACTGATTATTTGAGAGGCGATCCATACTATCATCCCTCTTATCCGGGGCATAATCTGGTGCGTGCGGGGAATCAGGGGGTGTTGCTGGAGAAGTTGATGGAGAAGAGGAGGGTGCTCTGTTTGTGAAGGGAAGGTTTGGGAGGTTCCAGGAGTTCCAAAGGTTCCAGAAGTTCCAGAGGTTCTTACACATCGCAGAAAGCTCTGGAGATGAAATGTTCAAATCGCGGCAGCAACCCCTGGAACCTCTGAAACTTCTGGAAATCCTGGAACCTCTCAAAATCCTACCTTTGCCTCATGGGCGTATTCAGACAATTAGGGGAATATTTTTTTATTAAGAAGAAAGATCCCAACCAGCCGACAAACCGGGAGATCAAAGCGATGCACTGGAGTAACCGGATCAGCATCGCGGTTTTTCTTTTATGTCTCATCCTGCTCGCTATCAAATTGCTGCGCAAATAGGTAGGTCTTATTATTTGAACAGGCTGCGCTAACCTGTCAAACCTATGAAACCTCTGGAACCTCTGGAACCTGATCTTTACTACCTTCTCTCAACCAGCTCACAATAGACACCGCCGCCTTCTGTGAAGCATGGCCGCCTTCGCTGAGCAGTTGGCGCAGATCGCTGTAATCTTTTTTCAGTTGTGCCTGTCTTTCCGGATTGTTCAGCAGCTCATTTAATTCTCTGTGCAGGTTTTCGACCGTGAGTTCGTGTTGGATCAATTCCTTTACCACCAGTTTATCCATGATCAGGTTGACCAGTGAAATGTATTTCACTTTGATCACGCGTTTGGCGATCTCGTAAGAGATGGGAGAGCCTTTGTAGCAAACCACTTCCGGTACGGCAAACAAGGCCGTTTCCAGTGTGGCAGTACCGGAAGTTACCAATGCGGCTTTGGATTGACGCAGGAGGTCGTAAGTTTTATTGGAAACGTAAGAAACGTTGTTGTAATCCTTCATCAGTTCATCATAGAAACTCTCCTCCAGGCCGGGAGCTTTGGCCACTACGAACTGGTGATCGGGAAAGCGCGGGCTCAGTTCCAGCATGACGGGCAGCTTTTTCAGGATTTCCTGTTTGCGGCTGCCGGGCAATAAGGCAATGATCGGTTTGTCAGCAAACGAAGGCGGCGCTGGTTCGGCTTGTTTGGCTTCCACCACTTCCACCAGCGGGTGCCCTACATATTCAACATCCCAGTTCCATTTGTTTTTGAAGTAGTCCTTTTCAAAAGGAAGTATCACCAGCATTTTATCAATACATTCCTTCATCATTTTTACCCGTCCTTCTTTCCAGGCCCATACCTGCGGGCTGATATAGAAGATCACCTTCAATCCCTGTTCGCGCGCCCATTTGGCAATGCGGAGATTGAACCCGGGATAGTCGATCAGGATCAGCGTATCCGGTTTGTAAGCCAGTATATCTTCTTTGCAGAATTTGAGATTGCGGAAAATAGTGCGGAGGTTCATCAGCACTTCAGTGAAACCCATGAAGGCGAGATCGCGATAGTGTTTGACAAGTTCGCCGCCGGCAGCCTGCATTTTATCACCGCCCCAGCAACGGATGTTCGCAGTTGTATCAAGCTTTCTGATCTCGCGGATAAGATTGCTGCCATGCAGATCGCCTGATGCTTCGCCGGCTATGATGTAATATTTCATGGTAAATTCAAAATTCAAAAGTAAAAATTAAAAAAACTCCCCGACGGAGCATTTTTTTAATTTTTACTTTTGACTTTTGAATTGCTGCCGGATGAGGCGTCAATTCAGGATCTTCAGGATCAATATCGCGATACCGAAGACAACTGTGACGAGAAAAATGCCTCTTGCGGTCCGGTCGCGGCGGGTATTCACAAAAATGGTGAATAAAGCCACATTTGCCAACAATGAAAGCGATGCGGTAGGGGTGAGCAATCTTTTGTTGGAAAAAAGGTCTTCCAGGAAAACGCCCAGCGATACTGATGAATACTTGGCCATATAAATGACGAGCAGGCCAATGACCGGGCCGATAAGCCCAAGGATCAATCCGAGTTGAAGGTTATCCCGTTTGAATATCATTATTTCCAAAGTTTTTCAAGTTTGGACTTAAGAACGTAGTTTGTCAGATCAAATTGCACAGGAACCAAACTTACGTATCCGTTTGAGAGCGCCCACACATCTGTATCCTTTGCTTTATCAAAGTTTACAAATTCGCCTGTCAGCCAGTAATAAACGCGGCCATGCGGATCCTGCCGTTCGATAAAGTCTTCTTCATACTTCGCATACGCCTGTTTACAGACCTTTAAGCCTTTGAGATGCTCTGCAGGAAGCGCAGGGATATTTACATTAAACACGGTGTGTTTATCCAACTTTGTCGTGAGCATTTTCTCAACAACCATTCTCGCGTATTTTTTTGCTCCTGAAAAATCAGCATCGATGCTGTAATCGAGGAGGGAAAAACCAGCTGAAGGAATGCTTTCGATCGCGGCTTCAACGGCAGCGGACATGGTGCCTGAGTAGATCACGTTGATGCTATGGTTGGCGCCGTGGTTGATCCCGCTGAGGCAAAGATCCGGTTTGCGGTGCAATACTTTGTCAACGGCAAGTTTTACGCAATCCACCGGGGTGCCGGTGCAGGAATACGCTTCAATATCGCCGAACATATTTACTTTCTGCAAACGAAGCGGATGACCGATCGTAATGGCATGACCCATGCCCGACTGTGGTTTATCCGGGGCGACGACAACGATCTTTCCCATGTCTTTTACAGCATCTACCAGGTTCATGATCCCGGGAGCAGTAACGCCATCGTCATTTGTGATGAGAATAACCGGTATATCTTTCCCGGTCACTTTTGCAGCTTTGACTTTTTTCGCGGATGTGGTTTTTTTCTTTGTTGGCATAGAAGGGACAAAGTTGATAATATTTTCCGAGGTGTCAAGGGATTAGGGAAAAAAGAAGAGAGGACCGCAGACCGCCGACCGCGGACGGCAGACGGTCGTTTCGGAATGATCAGGTTTTAATCATCGAATGGCAACGAGAGAACCACTTTAATGCGGTTATGAAACTTCAATCTGTCTCAGACCGTTCATTTTTGCACGACCGTCTGCGGTCCGCGGTCGGCGGTCCGTGGTCTGCCCCGCTTTTTTTTGGCCGTGTTAAATAAATTAGTATTTTGCGCTAAATAAGTTAGTTTATCATGGCAATATCTAACCAGAATCTGAAATACCTGCGCAAACTTCGTGGATGGACACAGGAAGAGTTTGCAAATAAGCTTCGTATCAAACGCTCATTGCTGGGTGCGTATGAGGAGGAGAGGGCGGAGCCCCGTATAGATGTGCTGGAAGTGGTGTGCGATATTTTTAAGCTTACACTGGATGATATTCTCAGGAAAGATCTCAGTGAAAATAAAACGAATTACCTGGCGAAGCGCCGCGCGATGAAGCTGGCTTCCGGCCGCTCAGATATTCCGTTTGTGCCGGTCAAGGCAGCGGCGGGTTACCTGGCAGGATACGCTGATCCTGAGTTCGTGGATGAGCTGAACACTTTCACCCTTCCGATGCTTGCCGGTGGTAACTACCGGGCTTTTGAGATCATCGGAGATTCAATGCTGCCAACACCAAGTGGATCGGTGATCGTGGGAGAGAAGGTTGACAATTTCGAAGACCTTAAAAATGATATGGCCTGTATCGTTGTTTCCCGCAACGAAGGCATCGTTTACAAACGCGTTCAGCGGATGCCTCGTGCAAAAAATAAGCTGACACTCGTGAGCGATAACCCCGTCTATCAGCCTTATACAGTTAATACAGACGATGTGCTGGAAATGTGGCAGGCCCAAATGATCATCTCAAAAGCCACCAATCAGCACCGCTGGGATATGGGGCAACTGGCAAACATCGTAAGCGACCTCCAGGAACAAGTAGTTTCCCTCAAGAAAAAGATGAATTAAGCATCGCCCGGAAAAAAAACTCCGATCATATTGTAATTTTTCGCGGGCGGGTTTTTTCCCTTCAGTACAGACTTTTATATTTGTCGGGGAACTAACTGTATGCGTAGAAGTAGAATTCTTTTGTTGAGTCTGCTGCTGTTGGGCCATGTGACAATCTTCTCCCAGGGAAAAACATTGCAAGCAACCAAAACCGACCATGGACCTGTCATCGATGGACTGTTGGATGATATTGCCTGGCAGGGAGTTATGCCTGCGACCAGTTTTATCCAGAACTTTCCTAATGTTGGCGCCCCCGCCAATCAGCGTACCGAGGTAAAAGTGATCTATGACAATAATGCGATCTATATTGGCGCCTATCTCTATGACGATCCCGCGCTGATCCGCCGCCAGATCACCGCCCGCGACGAGGAACAGATGAAAGATCTCGATTTTTTTTCCGTTTTTTTTGACACCTACAATGATCACCAGAACGGTTTCCAGTTTTTGGTGACCTCCTCAAATGTGCAGACAGATGCCAGGCTTGCGCCCAACCTTACCCTGAGCTATGGCGAGTACGGTGATAAAACCTGGGATGCCGTTTGGGAGAGTAAAGTCTCCATCCGCAATGATGGCTGGATCGTAGAAATGAAAATCCCTTATCTCTCGCTTCGCTTTAGCAAAGATGAGATGCAGAACTGGGGACTTCAATTTCTCCGTTCCGTAAGACGCAATAATGAAACAACCTTCTGGAATTTTGTAAATCCACAGGTAAATGGTTTTGTCAACCAGTTCGGCACCCTGCAGGGATTGCAAAATATCAAACCGCCACTGCGCCTTAGTTTTTCACCTTATCTCTCAACGGGATTTCGCCAGACCCCTGATCGTGACGGCTACCGGGATGAATGGCTCAAGAGCGGAGGAATGGATGTGAAATATGGCGTGAATGAAAGCTTTACCCTTGATGCAACGCTGATCCCGGACTTTGGCCAGGTGATCTCCGACAACGTCGTCAATAACCTTACTCCATACGAAGTGAGATTTGATGAGTATCGTCCTTTTTTTACGGAAGGAACAGAGATCTTCAACAAATCGGGATTGTTTTATTCACGCAGGATCGGTGCAGCACCGGCCGGGTTTTATGCGGTGCAGGAAATGGCCGAAAATGATCCCAATATTGAGATCATTGATAACCCCGGCCGCACCAAACTTTATAATGCCATCAAATTTTCGGGCCGTACACAGGAAAAATTAGGAATAGGTTTTTTTAATGCGATCAGTGGACCCATGTATTCTACCATCCGCAACAAGGCGACCGGTGAGAAAACGCGGATCCAGACGGAATCACTTACGAACTACAATATCCTTGTGCTGGATCAGGCATTGAAAGGAAGATCATATGTTACTTTCACCAATACAAATGTTCTGCGCAATGGTCATAACCGGGACGCAAACGTCTCAGGGCTGAACTTCAGCCTTTACGATAAAAACAATACCTACAACCTGCGCGGTGTGGTGGATTACAGCAAAGTGTTTGACGGTGATTCGTATGATGGATACAATGCTTCGCTCAGGGCTGCAAAAGTCAGTGGCAAATGGCAGTATGGTTTGCAGAGCAATATCCGCTCGCTGAACTATGACCCGACGGACCTGGGCTATCTGTCCAACGCAAACCAGGTTACCAGTGCAATGGATATTTCTTACAGCGAGTTTGAGCCTTCGAAGCATTTTGTGAACTACAAGTATGGCCTTTCGGTTATTCACCGCCAGTTATATAAACCGGGTAAATTCAACGATCTTACTTTCCAGGCCACTGGTTCATGGATATTTAAAAATTTCTGGGATGTAACCTTGATGGCTTCGTATCTGCCTGATCAGCATGATTATTTTGTACTCAACTCCGGCTTTGATCAATACGCGAGAAGACCGCAATACGGATACCTGAGTCTATCAGGAAGCTCCGACAGCCGTAAGCGGCTTTTCTTTAACTACGAATTGCTGGTTGGTAAATTTTTTAAGAATCCTGAAAAGAAATATTACCAGATCGTAGGCGGGTTGCGCTACCGCGTAAATAATAAGCTGTCTCTGGAGATCTCGCATGAGTACGAAACCGAAACGGATTATATCATTTCTGCCGGTAAAGATGGACTTGGAAGATCACGCATCGCGTTTATAGATTTCAAGGAAGTGACCTCCTTGTTTTCCGGGATCTATAGTTTTACTCCACGCATTAATCTTACATTCCGCGTCAGACATTACTGGAGCCCGGTTCCGGTCAACAGGATCGCTTATCTTGACGAACAAGGAAATGCGATCTCAAGTACGCCTTATTCAGGAGGCGTTACGCAAAATGTAAATTACTTTAATGCCGACGCATTTTTTACCTGGGATTTCCGTTACGGAAGCCGTTTTATTCTGGCCTATAAAAACTGGCTTGGAGATAATTATACCATCGATGGCAACCAGTATAGACGATATTTCCCCAACCTTGGCCAGGCACTGAATGAAAGACATGGCAATGAACTGACCGTGCGCTTTATTTACTTTCTTGATTACAACAAACTTCGCCGCTGACCATATTAGTGGTAACAACATTATCATTCACAGGAATTCATTATAGCGCGATCACAGCTGAATAATTCCCGTTCGTTTTCTTCAGCGCGTCCTCCTTATTTTCTTGCACCCGGGTGGTTAAATCATCAGTTTGGGCTGCAGTGGGAACACTTCTTTTTCAACGATCCCGAAGACATTTTCACCGGCAGCAGGTCTTATGGAATAGGAGCCTGTAAAATGACTGAAGGCCGGGAGAAGACAATAGGTTTTGGAAAAATAAAAACAGGGCATGCGAAGAGATTGTTTTCCTTTACCCCTGATCGTTATACCCGGATGAATATGACCGGCGAACAGGTAGTGATCAGCCGGCTGCTGATCGCCTACTTCTTCAATATCATGCGCAAATATAAAGGGATACAGCGGCAGGGGCTTGTTATGCACCATGATGTCAGCCTCTTCATACCATTTATTATCCAGGATATCATGATTGCCTTTGGTCAGATGGACTTCCAGCGATGAAAAATCTTTACGCCATTTGCGGAACAGATCAAGTTCGCGATTGGCGGCACTATGGCTGAGATCTCCGACAATGATGAGTCGTTCTGCCTTAAAAAATAAGATCTGGGAAAGCAAGCGGTGCAGATCGTCCTTGTAAACGGCTGCGGGTATACCAATGCCTTCTTTGCGGAAATGACCGGTCTTGCCGATATGGAGATCAGCAATGATCAGGGTGTTTTCATTTTCCCAGAACAGCGCCCTGTCGCCGCTCATTATCAAATGCTGGCCGGAGAGAATATGAGATAGGTAGCGTGTCATCGTCAGTGAATCTGGGCGGAATTTAGGTATTTATATGGTCGCAGGCCCGGGTACCCATAATGTTTTTATTCACGTAGAAAATCTTATTAATCCTTTCCTGATCTGAATGCCGTCAGCAGGGCTATCTGGTCCGGGCGCCGGAAGAAATGAGCCCAGTCCAACGCCGTCGCCTGATGATGAAGATCCTGGATCGAGAGATCAGGATTGGCTGCGAGGGCGGTTTTCAGCAAGTCAATATCATTTTTCTCCGCGGCAATATGCGGCAATGTGGCGCCCCATTCAAAATAGCGGCGGTTCACTTCGGTGGGATCGTTTTTAAGCAGATCGATCACCTGCTGCTTCCATCCGAGTTCCCAGGCATCAAGAGCCGTGCAAACCGCTCCCTGCCGGATCAGCCATTCCGCGGATTGATGCTGTTTGTATAAAACGGCTAATTCCATCCAGCGCATGCCGTTGCTCATCGGTGTATTCAGTGAAGCCTTATCAAAAGAATCGGACAGGTCATTCAATGCTTCGATATCTCCGGAACCGATCGCTTCAGCAAGCCGGATCTGTGTATCAGTTGGTGCATGTGTGATATAACGTTTACCCATCAGCCACCATGTGATACCATGACTGATCAGTTCAAATCCGGCTTTTTCATATACCGGTCTTCCCAGGTGATTTGCATTCAAAATAACATACCGGTGTCCCTTTTCTCTGGCGAAGGCTCACGCGGCAAGTACAAGCGCTTTTCCCAGGCCCCTGCGCCGTTGGGATGGTAATACACTGACACAATACATTCCTGCAACACCCAACTCGCCATCAGAAAAGAATAACACACAATGACCGATCACTTCATTATTCATCAGCGCTACAAAACGTTGCGCCCGTTCAGGATGCTGATGCAGCAAGGTGGAAGACATATACAAACCATTCGCCGCATAGGGCATGTCCCTGATCCCCGTAATATCAATCCCGTTATCTGCAATGATGCGGATCTCCCGGGTCAGTGAATATTCCAGCGGTTTGCTCAGGGTGTCTATAGCCATCCAGCATGGTTGCCAGCCGGGCTGCCATCCACGGGCCAATAAAAGCAACCCTGTATTATCCGGACTTGCCGGCAGCAGCGACCAGTAACCAGCGCTTTCTGGTGGCTGAGCCCTGTAACCCGCCATCAGCAGATCCAATTGTTCTGACGCATTTTCTTTTGTAAGAGAAGGAAACAGCACAGCACTGGCCTGGTTACCGTCAATATAAGTCCATTCAATATTTTCTTCCTTACACACTTTTCCGCCGAGGCACACAGAATTTACTGAAAACAACTGCCGGTGATTTTCTGCCGCAGCTTTCTCAAGTGTTGCATTATCTGCATCTCTTAAAAGACGATCACTTCTCAAGGGAAAATGTTTCAAATAGTTATAGAGATCCTATTAATTATTTCTTACGGGATAACATAAAAATATCCAATGCTAAACCTCGTCTGCGGTCCGTCGTCCATCGTCCGCGGTCTTCCCCTCAATCCTCCAGCTGCAACTGCATTCTCTTCACCCTGTCTTCCAGTTTTTCTGAAGAAAGATCTTCCCGCATACTATCCACTTTGATCGGAAAGCAGAATGGTGTCAATTGCTGAGGCCAGGTGATCACAATTTCAGATGATTGGATCCGCTGAAGCATATCCCTCAATCTCGCTTCCTCCATTTGCTGTGCAAATACTTCCTGGTAAGATTGTCTCAGCAGGAGATTGTTGGGTTCATATTCTGCAAATACTTTAAACAAAAGCGACGCGGATGATTGCAGGTGCCTCGCTTTTTTATATTCACCCGGATAACCCTGAAAGATCAATCCTCCGATCACTGCGATATCCCTGAACTTCCGTTTGGCCATTTCAGTGGAGTTCACGCTTCGCTGAATGTCTTCAAATAAATTGTCGGGTGAAAACAGATCGTACACATTTGTATCATCAACCGGGATAGGCTGATCACTTAACAATTCAAAGCCATAATCATTCATAGCAAACGAAAACGTGATCGGTCTGATACGGCTGATGCGATAGGAAAGGATCGCTGCCATTGCTTCATGTACCAGGCGTCCTTCAAACGGATACACAAAAAGATGATAGCCATCCCTGGTCTCGATCTGTTCGATCAGCAATTCATTGGCTTTTGGAACATGCGAATGTTTTTCCTGGCGGTCGAACAGCGGTTTCAATGCGTTCAGCTCAACGGCTTTCAGTTTTTTCTTTTCAAATGCGAGATTGAATGTTTCCCGCAGTTTCTTTCCAAGATTGGCGGAAAGCGGCATGCGGCCTCCGTTCCAGCTGGGCACAATCGATTTTTTTGCGTTTGATTTTCTTACCAGCACCGTCATGTCCTTGATCATGACAAGCTCAAGGTTTCGTCCGGCAAGTGTGAACGTATCGCCGGGTTCAAGCCTCGATATAAAGTATTCTTCTATTACGCCGATAAAGCCTCCGCTGAAGAATTTTACTTTCAGCATGGAATCGCTCACGATCGTACCAATATGCAGGCGATGACGCATTGCCATTCTTCTGCCCGTTATGCGGTATAAATCATCGATGATCTCCACTTTTTTATACTCATCATATTGCTGCAGGGCCGTTCCGCCTTCGGTGATATAATGGAGCAATTGATACCATTCATCTTTATTGATCTCACGAAAGCAATACGTGCTTTTGATCTCTTCCCAGATCTCTTCAGGTCTGAATCCATCAGAGATGGCGAGGGTGCAGAGGTATTGCACCAGCACATCAAAACATAGCAGCATCGGTTCGCGGCTTTCGATCAGTTGTTCGCTGATCGCTTGTTTTAATGCGGCGGCTTCCACCAGTTCAAGGGAGTGTGTCGGAAGAAAATAGATCTTGCTGACTGCATCAGGCTGGTGACCGCTTCTTCCGGCGCGCTGAAGGAACCGGGCAACACCTTTGGGTGAACCGACCTGTATCACGGTATCAACAGGCCGGAAATCGACGCCAAGATCAAGAGAAGCAGTGCAAACCACGGCTTTCAGTCTTCCTGTATGTAAATTCTCTTCCACCCATTGCCGCAGTTCCTGATCGATGCTGCCATGATGAAGTGCGATCGCTCCTGCCAGTTCAGGCGCAGCATTGAGTAATGCCTGATACCACATTTCACTCATGCCCCTCGTGTTGATAAAGATGAGAGTGGTGCGGTTCTCCAGGATGATCGGCACAACTTTATCCACGAGTTTTATTCCCAGGTGCCCGGCCCAGGGATATTTTTCAATCTCGTCTGGAATGACAGATTCAACTTCAATTTCTTTGCGCATGTTCGCGCGAACGATCACGCCTTCCTGTCTTATGTTAGATAATAAAACTTCTTTTGCCTGCTCAAGATTGCCGATGGTTGCGGAGATACCCCAGAGGCTGAGCGGAACTTTCTTTTCAGAAAATCTTCTTACTCCAACGATCCTGCTGATGGCAAGTTCCACCTGCACACCTCTTTTGCTTCCGAGTAGTTCATGCCATTCATCTACTGCCAGAATCCGTAAAGTTTCAAAGGTTTCTGCATACCCTTTTTGCGCAAGCAATAAATGAAGGCTTTCAGGAGTAATGATCAGCACTTCGGGCATTTGTCTTTTCTGTCTTGCCCGTTCATTCAGATCGGTATCTCCATTCCGGATACCGATCTTCCAGCTCATGCCAAGTTCATGTATCACTTCTTCCATGGCGCGGCCAATATCTTTTGCAAGTGCGCGCAATGGCGTGATCCAGAGAAGTTGTAAACCGTTCTTTGATTTTGTGTGATAGTTATCCGGATGTCTGTTGATAAAATCGATCAGTGATCCAAGAAAAACTGAGAATGTTTTTCCGCAACCGGTCGGTGCGTTGACCAGTCCGCTATCGCCCCGGACAATATGGTCCCAGGCTTCCTGCTGAAAACTGAATGGATGCATCCCCCGGCTTTTCAGCCATTCCATGATCACGTCGTGTCCTTTTGTGTGCATCGGCTGCGCTGTTCTGAGTCTCAAATAATTGTGAAATAACTTAGGTTGCTAAGGTTCCAGGGGTTCCAGAAGTTCCAGAGGTTCCAGAAGTTTCAGAGGTTCCTGCCGCAGATTGTGGTGTGCGTTGTTCCGGAAAAAACTTCTACTGGAAAAACCTCTGAAACCTATGGAACTTCTGGAACCTTTCTCTCATTTCCCATAAACCTCCAGCATTTTCTTAAGATCCGCTAAGGTATTAATCTCTTCCGGTTTCTTATCTTTTCTCCAGCGGCTGATGCGTGGAAATCTTAGCGCCACGCCGGATTTGTGACGATTGCTGGCGGCAATCCCTTCAAATGCGATCTCGAAAACAAGTTCGGGCTTGACAGTTCTGACCGGGCCGAATTTTTCCAGTGAGTTACGTTTTACAAAAGAATCAACTTCGTTAAATTCTTTATCTGTTAACCCTGAATATGCTTTGGTGAACGATACCAGTTTGTCACCGTCTTTAACCGCGAAAGTGTAATCCGTATAAAGGTTGCTTCTTCGCCCGCTGCCTTTTTGCGCATAGATCATAACGGCGTCAATGGTCAGCGGATCGATCTTCCATTTCCACCAGTCGCCACGCTTGCGGCCAACCTGGTAAACGGATGCTTTTCTTTTCAGCATCAATCCTTCCGAGCCCTGATCGCGGGAACTTTCACGTAATGTTGTTAATTCCTGCCAGCTGCTGAAGTTGATCACAGGAGATAAGATCAATTCAGGCAGATTGATCTGTCTCACCACTTCTTCCAGTTTCTCTCTTCTTTGCAGAAGCGGCACTTCGCGCCAGTCTTCGTACTCATACTCCAGCAGATCGTATGAAAAGAAACTCATCGGCGCTTCCTGCAATTGTTTTTTAGTGATGTTCTTTCTGCCGATCCTTGTCTGCAATACTGCGAACGGTAAAGGTTTTCCATCGATCGCAGGAATGATCTCGCCATCCAGCACAATCCCGTCAGGTAATGCATCTTTGAAGACGGTGTATTCAGGAAACTTATCTGTGAGCAATTCTTCACCGCGGCTCCATACAAAGAGTTCATTGTTTCTTTTGATAAGCTGCCCGCGTATGCCATCCCATTTCCATTCGGCCTGCCATTCTGATGGTTCGCCCAGCTCTTCAGGACTACTCTCCAACGCATAAGCAAGATAGAAAGGATAGGGTTTGGAAAAATCTGCTTTTACATTTGTTTCGCTCAGTAATTCTTCAAAAGAAATTTCAGCCGGATCCCAATTGCCGCTGATCCGGTGTGCGATCACGCTGGGATCGAGCTTCACCGTTTTTGCCAGTGCATTCACCATTAATTTCTGTGATACACCAATGCGGAATGCGCCGGATAATAATTTATTGAACACAAACCGTTCGGCAGGGGAAGCAAGTTCACGCCATGATTGTATCATGAATTGTTTCTTTCCTTCTTCATCCGCAGTAGTCATTTCCTGGAATTTTTCCACGTAGTAATGAAGCGGGTGAGGAGTTGCATTTGCATCCGTCAGTGAATCCGGGATCAGCAAGGCGATCGTTTCAGAAAGATCGCCAACCGTATGATAGGACTCTGCGAACAACCACAACGGCAAGCCGATCAGCTCCGAACACCATTGCTGTATCAATGCCGAGTTGATGGTTCTCCGGGGTCTCCGTCCACTGAACAAAGCGATCACCCACACTTTATCCTTATCATTTGCTGAAGCAAAGTAATCGGACAAAGCGTTAAGCTTATCGTTGGTCTTTGTGGAGGTGCCGAGTATGTTGACGAGTTCTGCGAATTGTTTCATAATATGTGGGTTGGCGAGATTTGAAAGGTTTCAGAGGTTTCATAGGTTCCATAGGTTTCATAGGTTGCTGCCGCGCTTTGAAAATAACCTTGCAACACAGTCTCGATCTCTGCCAGATGCATATACAATAACTTTTCTGAATTATACGATGTTTCGAATCGCGGCAGCAACCTATGAAACCTATGGAACCTCTGGAACTTATAGAACCTCTGGAACTTCCTCAACTTCTTAAACCTCCCTAACCTCCCCGACCGCCGTCGCTTCTGCTTCATCTTCCTGTCCGTACTCCGTTTTCACTTCCGCTGCTTCAATCCCGATTTCATTCAGGTAACGGCTGAAGGCTGCCTGAAATCCGTGTGTGACAAATACTTTTTTTGCTTCTGTTGCTTTTATTGTTTGCAGCAGGCCATGCCAGTCTGCGTGATCACTTAGTGCGAAGCCGGCATCGGCATTTCTTCTGCGCACATTACCGCGGACCTGCATCCAGCCACTGCAGACTCCAACGCTGTAAGGGCTGAAGCGCTTCATCCAGGGTGTGCCATCGGCACTGCCGGGAGCGATCACTACATTTCCTTTGAACAGCTCTTTTGGTGCATCTGGTTGTACACGTTGGGCCGACGGAAGCTTATGACCTGCCTGTACAAGCGTCTGATGAACGTTGTATACCGCGCCATGCAAAAAGACCGGCAGACCAGTTGCTTCAATGCAGGGTAATAGCCGTTGCGCTTTGCCAAGACTGTATGCCATCAGCACGGATGTTTTTCCCGCACTATGATTGCTGAGGATCCAATCCTGAATGTTCCTGAAAATTTCTTCCTGTGGTTTCCAGTTGTAAATAGGCAGTCCAAATGTCGACTCGGTGATGAACACATCGCATTTTACCGGTTCGAAAGCTCCGCTTAATCCATCATCTTCCGTTTTATAGTCACCGCTCACTACCCACACTTCACCATCATATTCCAGTCTGATCTGCGATGAGCCAATGATATGCCCTGCCGGATGCAGGGAGATTTTTACCCCGTTGATAAAGACCGGTTCATTCCATTCCACGCTCTGATAAGAACCGGGGCCCAGCCGCAATTCCAGCAATGGTTTTGTATGGGTATGGCACAAATACGCCGAACTGCCCGGCCTCGCATGATCGCTATGTGCATGCGTAATGATCGCTTTCTCCACCGGTTTCCAGGGATCGATATAGAACTTTCCCTGTGGACAGAAAAGACCGCGGTCGGAGAATTGTATGAGTGGAATGGGCATGGGAAAGGTATAACAGTTTTCATGCCTGTTTTAGGGAAACGACCGCAGACCACGGACCGCCGACCGCAGACGTTGCGTTGTGAAAGAACTGCGTTTAAGTGATCGCATAGTTATAAAGAATAAGGCCCTCCTGCAGGAAGGCCTTATTCTTTCAATTCTATAAAACAACTTCAATGATCAAACTGGTACCGCGGTCTGCGGTCTGTCGTCCGCGGTCTGTCCTCTGCGGTCCGCCATCCGCGCTCGATACATTATTGAAAGAAGTGTGTTTGAATGCAGGAGGTCCATATAAAAAGGCCCTCCTGCAGGAAGGCCTTATTCTTTCAATTCT